>JAWKRR010000027.1:0-93940 GCA_041389525.1 Myxococcota bacterium
ACGCGGCCCTCGGGGTGGTCCCCTCCGGCAGCCCGCTCGATGACGCCACCGTCGCGGTCACCGGCAAAGCCCCCGCGGGCACCCACGCCACATTCTACGGGATGCGTCTAGCCTTCGAAGGCGAAGCGTCCTTCGAGTCCGCGGCCCTCATCGCGGCCCCCGACACCGTGAAAGCACTCGTCGCGCGACTCGACCCCAGCCAGTGGTTCGCGAGCCTCCCGCTGGCCGCCTGCGCCACCGCCGGAGACCTCCCCCTTCTCAACGGCGTCCTGCAGATCGCCGACGGCGACGGCCAGTGCGAAGCGGTCGAAGCCCCCGTCATCGCCGCCATCAAAACCTCAGGCGCGCTCGTCAGCGGCGACTGACCACCAAGCGGCTACCAGAGCCAGTCGAGCTCGTAGGCCTGAATCGCGCGGTCCGACGTGACCAGGGTCAATCCCTCGTGTCTGGCCCGAACCGTGGATCTTCGTGCCCGCGATGGTCGCAAACGGCCGGGTCGCCCTGGCCATCCGCGAGGTCTTTATCTTCACGCCCGGCGAGACACCCGCGCGCGTCCTCGATCGCTTCCGTCCCTTCGCCGACCGCGCGCTGCGGGCCTTTCTGGAAACCCTCGCCTCCGTGAACTCCGGAAGGCGCACCCCGCCTCGAGGTCCCTCGCGAGGCTGAGCCGAGGAGGCGCTGGGCGGACCGTCCGCCGCGCGGCTAGGTGTCTCCTGGTGTCAGGAACGCGTCCAGCGCCTCGGGCAAGAGCTCGGCTGGCAGCCAGCGGACCCGCGTGCTGCCTTCGAGCGCTTCGTGCGCCTCGCCGCGATGGACCAGCAGGAAGTCTGTGGGCTGGTAGGCCTCGATGAAGCTGCGGGCGGCTCGCGACAGGTTGAATCGCGCGCCCACGCCGCTGGCTTTGACCTCGATGGCGACCCGCTCGCCAGGCCGCGGCTCGAGGATGAAGTCGACCTCGGCGCCGTTTTTGGTTCGCCAGTAGCGCACCGCGCCGGGCTCCGGGAAGCGCTTGTGTAGCTCGCTGAACACCCAACCCTCGAGCAGGTGACCGACGTCGACGCGCGCGTCCAGCGGGGCGAAGCCGCCTCGGAGTAGCGCACGAGTTCGCCGATCTGCCCGGCGCACAGACCCAGCATCAGGCGGAGGGCGTCGGGGCGGTCGATGCGAAAGCGGTCGGACGCATCGCGGAGAACGAACGCGCTCACGAGTTCGTGAAGCACGGCCTCGGGCTCGTCGGAGGTCCACACCGCGGGGTAGCCGCCCCAGAGCAACATCCGGTTCAGCGCGCGCCGCCGCAGCTCGCGCCTGACGCCCGGCGCCTCTTCCGCGTCCTCGGCGGTCGCTTCGTCCAGGGTCAGCGGCCAGACGTAGTGGCGCGTCGCGCGGCCGGCGAGCGACTCCCGTGTTCGCGACATCAGGTGAAATGAGGCGCCGCAGGTGACGAAGAGGTTTCACGAGGTCCGGTGGTCCACCACCCGTTTGATGAACAGCCCCGCTTCGTCGAGCCATTGCGCTTCTTCGAGAAATAGGCTGCCCCCTTCTGGCAAAAACGCCGACGCCTCCTCGATGAAGGCGGCCGGGGATTTGCACCACGCGCGGACGACCGCCTCTTCGCAGTTCAGATAGAGCACGTCTGGCTTCTCGCCCAGCACGCTCCACACCAGCGTGCTCTTGCCCGATTGGCGGGGACCGACCACGAGATGGGCCCGGGAGGCGTCTCGTGCCGACCGTTCAAGGCGCGCCGCGGCACGGCGGTGCAGCACCTGCGGTGGCAGGAAGCGGCGCCTCGCGGCCACTCCCGACGCGGGATTCGCCAGCCACGGGTTGGTGAAGAGCAGCGTTCTTCGGAGTTCGGAATCCATAGATCCATGCCAACTCAAGAACAAAGCTTCTCGTATCCATCCTCGCGAAAAGCGTGCATTTCGTTTAGCCATGCCAATCGAAAATAGATTACGTTGACGCTGGCACGTAGGTTGGGGCGGACTCACCGCGGCGGCGGGACTGAATCGGCGCTACGGGCGGCCGAAGCTGCGGAGGGCCAAGCCCGCCGTCTCGTCGAGGCCGAACATGCGGTTGGCGTTTTGCAGCGCTTGGCCGGCGCCGCCCTTCACGAGGTTGTCGAGCGCCGCGACGACGACGACGCGGCCGCCGTGGGGGTCGGCGGTGGCTGCGAGGCGGCAGCGGTTGGTGCCGACGACGTGGTCCAGGTGGACCTCCTCGGGGCGGTCGAGGACCTCGATGAACGCTGAGCTCTCGTAGCGGGCGGCCAGCGCTCTGGCGACCGACTCGGCGGCGGCGCGGGCGTCGGTCTCGCCGGGCACGCGCAGGTAGATGGTCGCGTAGATGCCGCGGGGGACCGGCAGCAGATGCGCGACGAACGTGATGCCGGGGGCCTTGTGGCCTTGGCGGCGCAGGGCTTGGTCGATCTCGGGGACGTGCCGGTTGGGGCCGACGAGGTCCATGTAGAAGTTGCCGAACATCTCGCTGTAGAGCAGCGGGATCCGCGCGCTGCGGCCGGCGCCGGTGGTGCCGAACTTGCCGTCCACGATGACGCTCGAGAGGTCGACCAGCCCGGCCTCACACAGGGGCAAGAGCGCCAACAGAATCGCGGTGGGGAACCCGCCCGGGTTGGCCACCAGGGGCGCTTTTTCCAAGCTGGCGCCTGCCCACTCGGTCAGGCCGTAGACCGCCTGGGCCGCGTGGGCCTCGTCGCGGTTGTCGAGCCCGTAGGCGCTCATGTGAAGCGCTGGGTCCGTCAGGCGGTGCGCGCCCGACATGTCGACCACGCGGATGTTCGCGTCGCGAAAGCCGGGCACCAGCTTGACGGCGAGCTCGGGCGTGGCGGCGATGAGCACGAGGTCGCAGCCCAGATCTCGGGCTGCAGACACCGCGTCGCCGTGGCCGACCACCATGGCCGAGCCCTGCTCGCCCAGGTCGCGGTCCAGCATGTTGAGGCGGCGGCCGGCCATGCCGTCGCTGGACGCGGTGACCACCTCCATCCCGGGGTGGCCGGCGACCAAACGCGCCGCCTCTTGGCCTGTGTAGGCCGTGATGCCGCAGATTCCTACGCGAACAGGCGATTGCTTCGACATGGCGGAGATATATCACGGAGCCGGTGCGGTCGGCATAGCGCGCGTGGGGTTGGAGTACGGCTACTCCAACCCCGCGACGAGCCCGCGGCGCGCTCAACGAAGGCGCGTGATCAGAACCCGGCGGCCTTGGCCATGCCTTCCTGGGCGGCCAGCACGCGCTCCGCGTGGGCCAGCATCTCCGGCGTGTCGACGTCCTGCCAGAAGCCGTCGCCGATATCGAGGATCCGCATGCGGCCGGTGTCGGCGAGGGCCTGCACGCCCTCAGACAGCGAGGCGTCGCCTGTGTTCTCGTAGACCGACTCGAGCGCGGCCATCAGGCCCGCGGTGCAGACGAAGACGCCGGTGTCGACGCAGTCGTACTCGGCGATCATCTTGCCGATGGCGCGGATCTGGTCGCCGTTGCTGAGGACCTTGGTCGCGTCGTCCATGTCGAAGATCGTCTCGAGCTTGTAGTCGACCAGCAGCGTCGCGCCGTTGTCGACCGGGGCGTGCGCGCCGGCGAGGACCATCACCTCGTCGCCGACGACGTGGTCCGCCATCATCAAGATGAACTCGCCCGGGACGTGCGGCGCGGCGGTCAGCACGGAGACGCCGTTCTTCAGGTCGTAGCGCGCGTTCTCCGCGAAGATCAGCTCGGCCGTGCCGCGGTGAGCGCGGCGTACCTGGCTCTCCACGTTCTCGGCGCCAAAGCCCGTCACCACGACCACGCGGCCGCAGCCCGCGACCTCGAGGCTGCGAATGGCGCGCACCAGGAGCGGCGTCCCGGCCACGCTGGTCAGCGGCTTCAACGAGGTCGCTGCGCTGACGCCCTGGAGGCGCGAGCCGAAGCCCGCGGCCAGGATGACGCCCGTGCGCCCGCCGCCGTGGCCGTTAATGCGGTGCATCGTCATCGCCTACTCCTCGTGCTCGTCGAGATGGGTCACGGGGCGCTCGCCGCCCATCACGCGCAGGGTGTTCTTCAGGCGCACATGCTGGATGAAGAGGTCGTGCTCCTGCACGTGGCCCTCCTGGGTGTGGGGGCTCTTGAAGTAGAAGGAGAGCCACTCCTGGATGCCCTTTCGCCCCGAGCGCTTCGCCAGGTCCAAGAAGAGCGCCAGATCCAGGACGATCGGGGCGGCGAGGATGGAGTCCCGGCACAGGAAATCGACCTTGATCTGCATCGGGTAGTCGAGCCACCCGCGGATGTCGATGTTGTCCCAGCCCTCTTTGGCGTCGCCGCGCGGCGGGTAATAGTTGATGCGGACCTTGTGGTAGAGGTCCTTGTAGAGGTGCGGGTAGAGCTCCGGCTGGAGGATCGTGTCGAGCACGCCCGCCTTGGTGACCTCTTTGGCCTTGAAGCTGTCGGGATCGTCGAGGATCTCGCCGTCGCGGTTGCCCAGGATGTTGGTGGAGAACCAGCCCGTGATCGCCAACATGCGGGCCTTGAAGCCCGGGGCGAGGATGGTCTTCATGAGCGTCTGGCCGGTCTTGAAGTCCTTGCCGGCGATGGGGACGCCCTTCTCGATGGCGAGCTGCTCGAGGGCCGGCGAGTCGGCGGACAGGTTCGGCGCGCCGTTGGCGTAAGGCACGCCCTCCATGATGGCGGCGTAGGCGTAGAGCTGCGACGGGGCGATGGCCTCGTCGTTGGCGTCGAGGCCGGCCTCGAAGGTCTCGATGCTGGCGTGGCAGGCGGCGGGGCGGAGGTAGATCTCGGTCGATCCGCACCAGACCATGACCGCGCGGGTGGCGCCGGCCTTGGCCATGGCGTCGCGGATGTCCTTGCGCAGCGCCTCGGCCAGGGCGCGCTTGCCGGTCGCGGCCTTCACGTTGGGGCCGCTGAGGCGCTTGACGTAGGCCGGGTCGAAGGCGGCCTGCATGGGCTTGACCGTGTGCAGGAAGTCGGCGAGCGGCGTGAGGTCCTGCGGGTTGAGCACCTGGGCGCGGGCGGCCGCGTCGTAGGCGTCGTCCGGGTAGACGTCCCAGCCCGCGAAGGCCAGGTCGCTCAGGGGTGCGAGCGGCACGAAGTCGCGGATCAGCGGGTTGCGGTTCTCCGAGCGGTGGCCGAGGCGGATGGTCTGCATCTGCGTGACCGAGCCGACGGGGTGGGCGTTGCCTTGGCGGATGGCCTCGACGCCGGCGATGAAGGTCGTCGCCACCGCGCCCATGCCGGGCGTGAGGACGAGGAGCTTGCCGGAGTGAGGCGGGATCGGGTTCGCGGGGGTGCTCATGGCTTGGGGCTCCGTGGCGGGTACCGGCGGCGGGCCGTGGCGAGGCAAAGTTGCCAGGGGAGGCCACGCGGGGGCGCCCGGTGTGCGTGTTGCGGTCTGCATCGCGCGTGCCACCTGAGGACCGCGCCGGCCTGCGACCGTGTGGCGCGGTCTCTAGCACGGCGATCCGGCGTCCGCAAACCCTGATACTCACTGCGAAAATCGAGAGCTCATAGGGGTCTGCGTGCCCCACCCGGTGGAGTACGCTTCATCCACTTCGCGGTGGGGTAGGGCGGGCTCGGCCAGGGCGCTAGCGCGGGCAGTCGGTCCGCAGGCACACCTCGCCCACGTTCGGCTTGAGGAAGCCAACCCAGGTCGCTGGGAGCCGGTCGTCCCACTCGGGGACCACGCTGGGCGTCTGGCGCACGGCCTCGGCGCTGCTCTGGTAGGTGCCGACCAGGGCGGCCTCGGGTGCCTCGCGACCCTTCAGCTTCACGCGAATCAGGGCGTAGCGCGTCTTCTGCTCGCCCTCGAGCCGGAAGGGCATGACCATCGCGCCCATCCGCAGCGAGTTGGGCAGGCGCACGCACTGAACCGACTGCCCCTCGGGCTCGAGGATGGGGCGCCCGGTCTCGGCCAGCGCGCTGTAGTCGAAGGGCGCCAGCGCGGTGGTGATGCCGCCGATGTACGCGGTGCGCACGCCGTCTTTGATGTGCACCATCAGCGCGAAGGCCTTGGTGTCGTGGAAGGCCTCGGCCTCGAAGAAGCAGGGCGCGGCCCACACCTCCTGACCGGAGAGCATCGCGCGGTCCTCGCCGGTGACGTCGGAGGTGTCGACGCGCTGGAATCGATACTCCTGGGCGATGGGGGTGACGGCGGCGTGCGCCTGGGTCGCGGCCAGGGTGGTGACGAGCAGGGCGAGGGCGAGGCTGCGCATGGGGTCGACTCCGGGGATCAGCGGTTCATGACGCGGTCGAGGATGTCGATGGCGTCTGAGAATGGGTCGGGCGGGAGCGAGGAGAAACAGACGCGAACCCAGGTCGCGTAGGCGTCACCGGAGGCGGCGCCGGGGGTCAGCACGACGCCCGCGTCGATACAACGCTCGAGGAAGGGGGTGCAGTCCCGGGCCCCGCCCACGAGCTTGGAGACGTCGAAGAAGAGGAAGGTGCCGCCGTCGACGGGCGGGAGGCCCAGGGCGGTGGTCGCGCGGTCGGCGGCCTGGTGGTAGCTGGCGCGGGCGCGCTGGAGCCAGGCGTCGCCCTCGTTGAGCGCGCGGGCGGCGGCGACCTGCATGGGGCGCGGCGCGCAGTAGGTGGTGAAGGTCTGGGCGGCGCGGACGGCGGCCATCCCGTCGGGCGGGCCGTGGATGAAGCCGACGCGGGCGCCGGCCATCGCATAGCCCTTGGACATGCTGTGGATGGCGAAGGCGCGGTCGCGCAGGTCGGGGTGGGTCCAGACCGGCGCTGGGGCGGTGTCGCCGAAGTAGAGGTCCTCGTAGACCTCGTCGCTGAACACCCAGAGGTCGTGGCGGCGGGCGACGGTGATGGCGGCCTCGAGCACGTGGGCCGGCAGGGTGCGGCCGGTGGGGTTGTGCGGCGAGTTCAGGTAGATGGCGGCGGTGCGCTCGGTGCAGGCGGCCTCGAAGAGGGCCTCGGCCTCCGCGGCCGAGCAGTCCAGGCGGTCGTAAAGCGGGATCTGGACCGCGCGGGCGCCGCGGCAGGCCACGATGCCGGGGAAGAGCGGCCAGAAGGGCGCCGGCAGCAGGACCTCGTCGCCGGGATCGAGCAGGGCCTGGCACAGCGTCATCAGGCCCGCGGTGGCGCCTGAGACGACCTGCACGTGGGCGCGGTCGATGCTCAGGCCCGTGCGGCGCTTGACCTTGGCGACTGCGGCGTCGAGGAGCTCGGGCAGGCCCTGGACGGGCGCGTAGCGGCAGAGGTCCTCGATGTCCGCGGTGCGAAGATTCTCGCATTGCGCCATCAGCGGCGGATCAAGGTAACTATCGCCGATCTCGAGGTGGTGCAGCGGGCCTTGGTGCGCTGCGATGCGGTCTCGCAGCGGCGTGAAGACCTGGGCGCTGAGGGCGGCGATGGTCTGGGAGGCGTGGGGTCGAGCAGGCATGCGGAGGTTTTAGCCCGCGGTGGACTCGATTCCAAGCCTCCGCGTCGTGCCTCAGTTGGTGCGGCCCAACAGGTTGCGGGCGAGGCTCGCGACGGCGACGTCGGAGTTGATCGTCCCCTCCACGAGAATGGAGACGGCGTCGTGTCCGCCGATGGAATGGCTGGCGCGCAGGATGGCGAGCTTGAGGCCGCGGCTGGCCGAGGGGAAGTGACGGGCGAAGAGGGAGAGCGCGCCGTCCGCGCGGAGCACGCCCAGGGCCTCGACGGCGTCATTGGGCCACTCGGACGGGCGTAGCGACTCCAGCATCGCCATGATCTTGAGGGTGGCGCGCGGGTCGCCGAGGCGGGCGGCGGCTTCGCGTCCGAGGATGGAGATCTGCGGGTTTGGGTGGTCCATCGCGGCGACGGCGAGGTCACGGGTGAGGTCCGAGGGCAGCGAACCCATGGCGGCGAGGGCGGCGCGGCGGGTGCGCTCGGAGGATTCGACCGCCTGGTAGAGCTCGGCGACGGCGCCGGCGGCCTGCGCGTAGCGGGCCTCGGCGATGGTCTCCAGGAGGACGACGCGGAGCTCGTCGAGGCTGCGGTCGGGCGCGAGGTCGGTCAGCATGAGCGAGGCTGCGGGGGCGGCGACGGTGGCGACGCGGCGCAGGTAGGACGCGGCCAGCGAGGCGTCGTCGGGCTTCTCGCGGAGATGGATCAGCAGGGCCTCGACGCCCTGGACGCCGTGGGCGGCGAGGGTGCGGACGGTGCGGGCGTGCCAGGGCGACTGAAGATCGCCGAGCATCTCGGCGATCAGGCGGGCGCGCACCTCGGGGGTGTTGGCGCGGGCGAGCTCGTCGAAGACGGTGGCCTGCAGGGCGGGGTCGTTCTCCGCGAGCATCTCCCAGAGGACCGGCATCGCGTCCTTGCCGTGGGCGACGAGCGCGGGGACGGCGGCGCGGACCAGCCACGAGTCCTTGGCGTGGGCGAGCTTGGACAGCTCGATGCGGGCGGCCTCGCTGCGCATGCGGCCGAGGGCGCGGACCGCGGCGAGGGCCGTAGCGTGCGACGCGTCCTGGGTGAAGGGGGCGATGGCGGTGACAGCCTGGGCGTCGTCGGCGAACCCGCCGAGGGTCACGAGGGCGGCGCGGCGGGTCAGCTCCGACGGGTTCTGCAAGAGGCGTGCGGCGATCTCGCGGCCGGGGGCGCCGAACGCCGGCAGCCGGGTGACGGCGACGTTGACCTGGGCCGGCTCCTCGGACGCCAGTCCACGGGCGAGCAGCAGCAGCGCGCGGGAGTCGCCGGTGCTGGCGAGGGCGTCGGTGGCTGCGGCGGCCAGCGACGGCTCGGTGTCGGCGAGCTCGCGGGCGGCGTGCAGCAGCGCTGACTCCAGGCCGCGCGCGTCCATCCCGCCGAGGGCCGACAGCACGATGGCGGTCTGCTGCGCGGAGCGAGTGCGCAGCAGCTCGAGGCTGACGTCGCGGGCGCGGCTGGGGTCGACGCGGAAGAGGATGCGCAGGGCCACACCGCCGCTGTCCGCGTCCGCCTGCCGGGCGAGGTCCGACACCCACGGGACCGCCGCGACGCCGAGCTCCACCAAGCGCTCGCCGGCTTCGGCGCTGCGCTGGCGGTCGCCGAGGCTGCTCACCAAGCTCGAGATCTGCTCGCGCAGACCCTGGTCCACCCCGAGCACGTCGACGGGCTCGTAGGCCATGACCTCGCTGATGGCGACGCCCGCCTCGACCGGACCCACGACGGCCTCGACGGTGATCGTGAGCACGTCGGTGCGGGCCAGGGGGAAGAGCTCGAAGGTCTGCGTGCGCCGCGAGTCGGCCAGCTCGAGCACCTGCGCGCCGCCAGGCCACGTCACGCGCAGCCGCGTCGGACGGGCGTGGGCGCCGAAGGTCCGGTTGTCGCGGCCGAAGCCCGGGTGAATGTCCAGGCGCGACAGGTAGCGCGTCGCCTGAAACCGCAGGGTCAGCTCCTCGCCAGCGCCGCGTCCGGGGCCGGCGATCCACGCCGAGCCGAGCCGCCCGTCGGTGAGCCGCGAGGCCTCCCCTTCGCCGCTGGAGCTGGTCGCGGAGACCTCGTTGACCTCGGCGGTGGCCAGGGCCGACGGGGAGTTGGTCGCCGAGCTGGTCGGCGCGATGGCCACGACGAGGGCCAGAGCCCCGGTGATAGCTGAGAATGTGGTGCGTGCGTTCATCGGTTCTCCCGTGCGAGGTCCCCCCGTTCCTTCGGCAGGCGGCGGCCAAAGCTTGAGCACTCCCGACGCGGACCGCGCGCGCGCCGCGGCGGGTGTAGGGGCGGCGCCGCGCCGGCAGGTTCCGAGACGTTTGGGGCCCGATCGCGCTAGTCTCGCCCGAGCCCGATTCGACGACGCCCCGACGAGGAACCATGCCGAACCCCGCTCCCCGCACCCGAACCGCGGGCGTCCTGCTGCACCCGACCTCACTCCCCGGCCCCCACGGCATCGGCGAGCTGGGGGCCGAGGCGCGCGCCTTCGTCGACTGGCTGGGCGACGCCGGCGTAGGGCGGTGGCAGGTGTTGCCGCTGGTGCCGCCCGGCGCTGGCCACTCGCCTTACGCGACGCCCGCGGCCCTCGCCATGGACCCGCGCCTCATCGACCCGCGCGAGCTGGTCCGAGACGGCCTGCTCGACAGCGTGCCGCCCGCGCCGCGCCTGAGCCCCGATCGCGCCGACTTCGACGCCTCGGCCGCCTTCAAGGCCCCGCTGCTGCGCGCCGCGACCGAGCGGCTGCTGAGCGGCGCCGACCACCCCCTCGCGGCCGCCCTCGCCGCGTTCCGCCGCACCTCCGATTGGGTAGATGACGCCTCGCTATTTCTCGCGTTGCGCGGCGTGTACGGCGGCGCCCCGTGGTGGGCCTGGCCCGCCCCCATCCGCGACCGCGACGCCACCGCCCTCGCCGAGGCCCGCCGCACCCACGCCGCCGCCGTCGACCACGAGGTCGCGCTGCAGTTCCTCGTCGCCCGCCAGTGGGACGCCCTGCGAGCCCACGCCCACGCCCGCGGCGTCCGCGTGATCGGCGACCTCCCCATCTACGTCGACCTGGACAGCGTGGACGTGTGGGCCGCCCGCGACCAGTTCCAGCTACACCCCGACGGCTCGCCGCGCGCCGTCGCCGGGGTGCCGCCCGATTACTTCAGCGAGACGGGCCAGCTCTGGGGAAACCCGCTCTACGACTGGGAGCAGATGGCGCGCGACGGCTACGGCTTCTGGCGCCGCCGCCTCGCCCGCACCTTCGAGCAGGTCGACATCGTGCGCATCGACCACTTCCGCGCCTTCGCCGCCTACTGGGAGGTCCCGGCGGGCGCTCCGGACGCGCGCGGCGGGCGGTGGGTCGACGGGCCCGGCCGCGCGCTCTTCGACGCGCTGGCGTCGAGCATCGGCGACTCGCCGATCATCGCCGAAGACCTGGGGATCGTCGGCCCCGAGGTCCACGCCCTGCTGGACGCGGTGGGCTTCCCCGGCATGAAAGTGCTGCACTTCGCCTTCGGGGGCGGCGCCGACAACGCCTACCTGCCCCACAACCACGTCACCAACTGCGTGGTCTACAGCGGCACCCACGACAACGACACCACCGTGGGCTGGTGGCAGCACGCCAGCGAGCCCGTCCGAGATCACGTCCGGCGCTACCTGCGGACCGACGGCTCCGACATCGCCGACGTCATGTGCCGCGCGGCGCTGGGCTCGGTCGCCGACACCGCGGTCGTGCCGCTTCAGGACGTCCTGGGTCTGGGCGGCGACGCGCGCATGAACGTGCCCGGCCTCGCTCACGGCAACTGGAGCTGGCGCGTCCGCGGCGACGCCTTCAACCCGGCGACAGCCTCCCGGCTCCGCGAGCTGACCACCCTGTTCGATCGTTGCGAAACGCCAGCCCGCGGCTGACTAATCGCTCAGCTCGACGCCCAGCGGGCAGTGGTCTGAGCCCATGACCTCGGGCCAGATGAACGCGTCGCGCAGCCGCGCCATCGCGCCCGGCGAGGCCAGCACGTAGTCGATGCGCCACCCCACGTTTCGCTCGCGACAGCCGCCGCGCTGGCTCCACCACGTGTACGCGCCCTCAACGTCGCCGTGGACGTGGCGGAAGGTGTCGGTCCAGCCCGAGCGCAGCCAGCGGTCCAGCTCCTCGCGCTCTTCGGGCCGAAACCCCGACGTCTTCTCATTGTCCTTGGGCCGCGCGAGGTCGATGGGCCGATGGGCCGTGTTGAAGTCGCCCATCACCACGATCGGCGTCCCGGCGGCACGCAGCGGCTCGAGGCGGTCAAAGAGCGCGCGGTAGAAGTCCAGCTTGTAGGGGATGCGGCTGAGGTCCCTGTTCTTGCCGTTTCCATTCGGGAAATAGCCGTTCACGACCACGACGTCACCGAAGCGCGCCTGCTGAAATCGCCCCTCGACGTCGAACTCGGGATTGTCCAGGCTGCTGTGGACGTCCTGGGGTGCTCGCCGGCTGAGCAGGCTCACGCCGCTGTAGCCGGCGCGCTCGGCGGGGTTGGCCTCGACGTGCCAGCCCTCGGGTGCGGCGAGGTCGGGGGTGAGCTGGTCGGGGCGGGCGCGGACCTCTTGGAGTCCGACGACATCGGCGCCGCAGCCCGCGAGCCAATCGGCGAAACCCTTGCTGCCGCACGCGCGGAGGCCGTTGACGTTCCAGGAGACGATGCGCATCAGGGGACCTCGGGGTAGACGCAGCGAAACGCCGTGAAAGGATAGGGGTATTGGCGCTGGTACCAGTTCCGGAAGCTGGGCCGCAGCAGGCGCGCGTGCGTGGCCCACGAGGCGCCGAAGACGACCGTGTGCTGGCCGTCGAAGAAGTCGCTGGCGTAGGCCGGATACGTGCGAATCCAGGCCTCAAAGCCCGGGTGCGGCGCGAAGATCGTCGAGGTGTGCTCCCAGCCGTTGCCGACCAGCTCCTCGACGCCCCACGCGCTCTGACCCTGGGGCGTGGAGCCGACCGGGGCGGGGCTGAATCGGTTGAAGTCGAAGCTGCCGCGGCTGGGGTCGGGTGGTGCAGAGCCCCACGGGTAGGAGCGGGTCTGGCCGTCGGGGGTGGTGAAGGCGGCGCGGTGGAGCTCGGCCTCGGTGGGGAGTCGGGCCTTGCGCCAGCGGGCGTAGGCGGCGGCCTCGCCCTGGCTGACTTGGGCCGGCCAGCTCGCGGCCTCGGACAGCGGGAGGTGGCCGAGCAGCCAGGCGACCTCGAAACTGCCGTGCTCGTGTCGGCGCCATCCGGAGGGGTGTTCCAGGCCTGCGCGCTGCCGCCACGACCACGCCTCGGGGCGCCAGAAGCGGTGGTCGGAGTAGCCGCCGGCGTCCACGAACTCGGCGAATCGCCCGACGGTGACTGGTAAATTGTCGATGGCGAAGGCGGGGACGTCGAGGTCGGCGTGGCCCGTCTCGGCGTCCCAGGCGAAGGGGAGGGCGCCCAGGTCGACGCCGAGGCGGACGCGGCCCGCGGGGATGCTGATGCGGTCGGTGGCGGGGGCGGGGCCGGTGGCGGGCTGCGGGATCTCGGGCTGGCGTCGCTTCAACGACGAGGGCAGGGCCTGCACCATATAAAGGAGGGTCTCCTGGTGCATCAGCTCGTGCTCGAGGACGACGTGGTGAATGCGGAGGCCGGCCGCCAGGGGGTCGCCGGCCGAGCGGGCGGCCACGGCGTCGACGGTCTCGAGCAGGGTGGCGCGGACGCGGTCGCGGTAGGCGAGGATCTGCTCGGCCGGCGGCCACTCGGCGACGCTGAACTCGGCCGCGGCCGCCTCGTCCAGGGGGTCGATGCCGCGCTCGAACAGCGCGTCGAACTCGGGCTGAAACGAGGGGAGGGTGAGGACGCCGCGGCCCACCTGGTTGAAGGCGAAGGCGGGCAGGTGGCCCAGGTAGAAGACGAAGGGGTGGCGAAGCGGGATCGGGCGGGCGCGCCACGCCTCCGGGGTCAGCATGTCGAAGATCTGGTCGGTGCGAGACCAGGCGTCGCGCAGGGCGTCTCGGGCTTCGGCGGGCGTCACGCTTGGGGCTCCGCGGTGGATGGTCGCAGCAGCGCGAGGGCGAAGAGCTCCTCGGGGTCGGTGACCCAGCGGGTCATCGTGAGGCCGGCGGGGGCGGCGAGGGCCTCGAGGCTCTGGCGCGTGTACTTGCAGCTGAGCTCGGTGAGGATCTCGTCGCCCTCGTCGAAGGTCAGGCGGGTGTCCGTGGCGGCGACGTAGGCCTGGGTCGGGCGGCGGGCGCGCAGGCGCATCTCGATGCGGGCGGCGTCGGCGTTGTAGAGCGCGCGGTGGAGGAAGTGGGAGGGGTGGAAGTCGGCGCCGAAGCGGGAGTTCAGCACGTCCAGAATGTTGAGGTTGAAGGCGGCGGTGACGCCCTGGGCGTCGTCGTAGGCCGCCTCCAGGCGCGCGGCGTCCTTGACCAGGTCGACGCCGAGCAGGAACCCGTCGGTGGGGGCGAGGATGGCGGTGACGTCGGCGAGAAACGCGCTGGCGTCGAGGCGGGAGAAGTTGCCGAAGGTGCCGGCGAGCAGCACGAGCAGGCGCTCGCCGCCCGGCCCGAGGCGGGATAGCTCGTGGGCGAAGTCGCCGACCACGCCGCGGACGGCGAGGCTCGGGTACTCAGCGCTCAGCTCGGCGACCGAGGGGTCGAGGAAGTCCGGCGCGATGTCGAAGAGGGTGCAGGCGCGGCCGCGGCCCGAGCGGACGAGCGCGTCGAGGAGATGGCGGGTCTTGCGGCCGGAGCCCGAGCCGATCTCGGCGAGCTCGCGAGGGGCGACGGGTGCGAGCAGCGCGTCGGCGTGCTCGGCCAGCATCGCCAGTTCCGTGCGCGTCTGGTAGTACTCCGGCGTGTGAGTAATCGCCTCGAAGAGCTCGCAGCCACGGCGGTCGTAGAAGTACTTGCTGGGGATCCGCGGCGGGTCGTGCAGCAGCGCGGCGCGCAGCTCTGCGACGGAGTCTGGGGGGGCGGTGATGGCGGCGGGCCGTTCAGCCATGAGGGTGGCGTCTCCCCTCGCCCGGTTTCGAGCGTGAGCGTGGTGCGCGCTGGCGCCGTGGGCGGCGTGGCGGGCGGCGAAAGGCGGACACTGCCAGCCGGGGCGGGCGCTCGCAAGGCGCGGGTGCTCGGGTTCGCGCTGCTCTGCGTGGCGACAGCGTTCGCGACGGCGGCCACCGCGCGTGTCCCCGCGTCTTCGACAGCGACGCGCGTGCTCGACGCGCCGCGCTTCTACGCGTCGCCGGTGGGCGAGGTGCGGTGGCTGGACGTCGGGGGCGGGCTCCTGCTGGTGTCGGACCTGCGCCTGGGGGTCGCGGGCCTGCGCGTCGCGACCGGCGAGACCGTGTGGAACACCAGCGCATCGCGCGGTGACCTCGATCGCGTCGAGCGGATCGGGGAGCGGGTCGTGTTGATCGGAGCGGGGTTGGAGGTCCTGGAGCGCAGCAGCGGGCGCCGGCTGTGGAAGCGCGATCTCGGGTGCTCGGGGCGCGGTGACTGCGAGGAGCGGGTCGTCCACGCGAGCGCGGAAGGGATCGCGGTGGTCGCCGGCGAGGGCGCGGACGGTCGGCTCGGGCTGCTGGGGCTTGAGGACGGCAAGCCGCGCTGGCGCAGCACGTTGCGGGTGCGCGACCTCCGCGCCGTCACGGTGGAGGGGGGCGTCGCCTATCTGGTGGAGTCGGGGGCGGCGCGGGCTGTGGAGCTGGCGACGGGGCGGCTCATCGACGGGCCGCCTGCGCGCGGTCCGTCGCGGGTCCCGGGCGCGGAGGGGAGGCCGGGGCTGCCCAAGGGCGCCCCCGCCCAGGGACGCTGGTTTTCTCTCGGTGGGAGCTGGCTCTTCGTGGCCGAGGGGGCCCCGCCGGTGGCCCTCGTCGTGGACGCGGCGGGTGTCGTGGAGGCGGCGGGGGAGGTCGCGGCCGGGCCGGAAGGTGTCGCCGGCGCGGCGCTCGAGGGCGACACTCTCTTCGTGGCGGCGGGGCGGGGTGTCTTCGCCCACCCACGGGTCACGGTGGAGGCGTTCTCCGTCAGAGTCGCCGACGCGCTCGGCGACGGAGGGGCGGACGAGGCGTCGGCGTTGCTGCAGCCGCTGCGCCGGACCGGCGTGGACTGGGTTGGCCTGGAGCGGCTCGAGGCGCGGGTCGCCGCGGCGCGGGCGAAGGCGTTTGAGGCCGCGTTGGCCCGGGGCGAGGCGGCGGAGCCCGTGAAGGCGCTCGCTCAGCCGGTGGCCTCTGGCGGCCTGCTCGCCACGCCGGGGCTGGCGGGCGCGGCGCAGGAGGTCACGGCGCTTGTCGGCCTGCATCTGCTCGAGCCGCGCCGGAGCTGGGCGCCCGAAGAGGTGGCCGCGCTCGAGGCGCTCGGGATCGCGCTGGCCGGGCGATTCGACGCGCTGCCCCGTGCGGGGACGGCGCGTGAGAACCGCGCGGCGGCGGCGACGGCGGCGGTGCGCGGGGCGGTGCTCACCGTCGCGGCGGCGCTCGCGCTGGCGGGCCGCGGCGAGTCGGCGGCGGACCTGCTGGACGAGTTTGCCGGCGCCGGCCTGCCGACGGAGCCGGGGGTCGAGGGGCTGGCCAGCGCGGCGGCCGCCTCGGCGTTGGATGCGGCCCTGCGTGAGCTGCGCCCCGCGCTGCGGGGCACCGACGCGGCCGCCCGGGACGAGGCCGCCAGGATGCTGGCCGGGGTGCGCCACGCTGAGCTCGCCCTGGTCGACGATCCGGCGCTGGCGCAGCGCCTGGCCGCCGCGGCCGCAGACGAGCGCGGGCCGTCGGCGGGGGAGGTCAGCCGCTTGGTGGAGTCCCTCGCCGCCGCGCTGCGCGCTCGGGCCAAGGCGCTGGGTCCGGGCCTCGGCGAGCCAGGCTGCGCCGCGGTGTGCCGGGCGATTCGCGAGGTCTGCGTCGATCGCTGCGGCGGCAGCGCCAGCGCGTGCGACTCGCCTTTCGAGAGCTGCGCCACCGGCTGCGCGCGGTCAGGCCAGGTCAGCTTTGAGCGCGGCTCCAGCGCGGGCGCGTGCTTCTGAGCGCGGGCCGCCTCTTGGCGGCCGTGGGCCGCGCCTCAGCGCGTGATCGGCGCGGCCGCGAGGTTCCGCCTCGCGCTCAGGCCCACCGCGCCGCGGATCCGTCGCCGCGCTAGGGTGAGTAAAGCCAGCCCGCCCAGCCACCCAAGCAGCCCATCGCCGGCCCCACCGGCCCCCGCGCAGCCTGCGTCATCAGCGGCGATCACCGGGGGCGGGACCTCGGTCTCCTCGCCGCCCACAGGGCGAATCGGCGCGTCCTCGTAGAGCGCGCAGACCCCGTCGATGTCGTCCTGGGCCAACGTGCGCGCCGCGATCTTGTCGTCGCCACGCAGGCCGTAGTCCGCGTACATCGTCGCCTCGACGTCGTCGCTGTGGCCCATGCCCAGGAAGTGGCCCGCCTCGTGGGTGATGGCGCTGAGCAGGTCCACGCCAAGCTCCTCGCCCTTGTCCGCGACGGTGAACTTGAAGCCGGCGTCGTTGAACGCGATGTCGGCGTCGATGATCTCGCCGGTCGAGGGCACGTGCGAGATGAAAGTCAGCGCGATCGTCGACGGTGAGGCGCCGGGCAGCGTGGCCCACTTCGCCGCGGTCTTGATGAACACCACGACGTTGTCCGGCTCGGCGTCGAGGCTCTTCGGCGTCGTGATCGACTGCGACTTCGTGGTCCCCACCACCTCGATCAGGGGCAGGCGGCAGTCCGCGATGTCGTTCCAGGCGTCGAAGGCCAGGATGGTCCGGTCGCGCAGCTTGAACCACGGGACCTCGGCCGGCTCCGAGGTGCTCACCGTCACGGTGACGTCCTCACGAAACCAGCGCATGGGCAGCTCGGAGGTCGGCGCGAGGATCCAGTCGTAGGCCAGCGCCGCCGGCGAGAGCAGCGTCACCACGGCCAAGATTGCGCTTGCCTGCGTGGCTCGTGTCCGGGGGTGTCGTGGCATGGGTCGGCTCCAAAGCGGCTAGGTGCGGTCTGCGTTTTCTGGGGGAACGCGCGGTCTGTGAACGCGCGAAAGCGAGAGCCCACCGGCCGCTGGCGGGCTCTCGCACTCTCAACAGGGAACTGCTCGACTCGACTCGGGTCGAGCCTGCGGGGCCAGATGTCCAGACCCCGCAAGCGTCGTCCGATCCTTAGAGCTCGCAGTTCGTGGCGGTCACCTGGGTGCAGATGTCGCCGTCGCCCGCGCCGCCGTCGCCGGTGTCCGTACCCGCGCCGCCGTCGATGTAGTCGTCGCCGCCGTCACCCGAGAGGGTGTCGTCGTCGTCGTCACCGAAGATGCTGTCCGCACCGCCACCGCCCGAGATGGTGTCGTCGCCGGCGCCACCCTCGAGGGTGTCGTCCGAGCTCGCGCCGGTGATGGTGTCGTCGCCCGAGCCAGCCTGCACGCCCTCGACGTTGATGAGCTGGTCGGCCTCGGCCGCGAGCCCGTCGTTGTGCACCGCACAGTCGCCGACCGTCGAGTCACCCGTGGCCGCCGCGGTGTCCACGCACAGCGTCACAGTCAACGCCGCCGTGCGCAGCGAGTAGTCCACGGTGTCGCGGCCGGTGCCGCCGTTGATGACGTCGCCGCCGTTGGTGACCGCGCCCTCGATGAAGGTGTCGTCGCCCGCGCCGCCGTTCAAGATGTCGTTGCCCAGCCCGCCGTCGATGATGTCGGCGTTCGCGCTGCCCGTGATGGTGTCGTTGCCGCCGCCACCAATGACATGCTCGATGTCGCTCTTGACGTTGTCGTTCTCGCCGACCTCGCCGTCATCGGCCGTGTTGTCGATGTCGATGATCAGCGCGTTCGTGCGCGATGCGTAGGTCACGATGTCCGTGCCCGTGCCGCCGACCATGGAGTCGCCGCAGTCCGCCGCCGCGCCCTGGCTGAAGATGTCGTCGCCAGCGCCGCCCTCGAGGATGTCGACGTCCAGGCTGCAGTCGCCGTTGCCGGTGCCGCCCGAGAGCGTGTCGTCGCCGTCGCCGCCCTGGATCTTGTTGCTGATGTTGCTGCCGGTCAGGGCGTCGTCACCCTTGCCGCCGATGATGTTCTCGACGTCGACGCCGACGTTGTCGAGCTCGCCGCTCAAGCCGTCGTTGCCCACGCCGTCGAGCGTGACCGTCAGGTTGAGCAGGCGCGCGCCGTAGTCCACGGTGTCGGTGCCAGCGCCGCCGGCCATGGTGTCCGAGCCGTCGTCGGTCTCGGCCGACTTGAAGATGTCGTCGCCGTCGCTGCCGTTGAGGACGTCGTCGCCGTCACCACCCTGGATGATGTCGTTGCCGGCCCCGCCGTTCACGGTGATGGCGGCCGTCGCGGGCAGCAATGTGGTCACGCCCGTCACCAGGTGGGCGGCCGAGATGGCGCCGCCCGCTCCGGTGAACGTGTCGTTTCCGTCGCCGAGCGCGACGACGTAGGACTCAGCGCCCACAACCCACACGTCCGCGTTCTTGTCGCCCGAGAGCTCGAAGAAGTGGTCGGTGCCGTCGGTGCCGACGGACCACTTGTCCGCGCCCGAGCTGCCCCGAACCTTGAACGCGTCGCCGGTCCCGCCGGCCATGTCGACGGAGATTCCGCCCTGGGTCGAGAAGATGGTGCCGAAGCTGCCGGGGGCCGCGTCGATGATCACCTCGTCGTCGCCCGAAGTGCCAGTGACGACGATCTTCTTCACGGAGGTCGTCGTCAGTGGCACGCCGCTCGAATCGACGCAGGGATTGTGGTTCACGGCGATCTGCTTGTTGGGGACCGCGATGACCACCTCGGTCACGCCGCCGCCCAAGGTCAGCGTCAGGATCTTGGTCGCGGGGTCGTAGCCGCTCGAGCCGGTCGACGAGCACGAGGCCAAGACCGCGCCGAGTTCTGCGGCGCTAAGCCCGATCCCGTCGTCGTCCAGGGACTGCGAGGGCCCGGCGGTCGGGGAATCGGCGCACGCGCCGAGACCAATGAATGGTGAGCCGCAGAGCGATGCTGCGGCGAAGAGATTGACGAAAGTCTTCCTGGTGTTCAAGGCGGCCTCCCAAACTGCTGAACGTCTCTCGAATCCGGCACGCCCGCACCCGCGGGGCGTTGGACCGGTTCGCGAAGGACAACGGCCCATCGGCCGTCATTCTTGAGACGTTTTCCGCAGCAGGGTTCGATCCACGCCGCTCGCGCATCAGCTGGCCGCCCCCGGGGCTACTCCGAAGCTGAGTTCGCCGTTTTCGACGTCCACGGTCACGCGGCTGCCGTCGGGCACCCCGCCGCCGATGATCTTGCGACCGAGCACCGTCTCCACATGCCGCTGCAGGTAGCGCTTGAGCGGCCGGGCGCCGTAGGTCGGGTCGTAGCCGCCCTCCGCGATGAGGTCCAAGGCGGCGTCCGTGGCCACCAGGGTGACGCCCCGGTCCAGCAGCCAGCGGTTGGTCTGCTCCAGCAGGAGCGCCACGATGCGCCGCGTCTCCTTGCGAGTCAGCGGCTTGAACAGCACGGTCTCGTCGATGCGGTTGAGGAACTCCGGCCGGAAATGCTGCCGCAGCGCCGCCATCACCTCGACCCTCGCGCTCTCCTCGATCTGGCCGTCCTTGCTGATCCCTTCGAGCAGCGAGTGCGAGCCGATGTTCGAGGTCATGATGACCACGGTGTTCTTGAACGACACCGTCCGCCCCTGGCTGTCCGTGAGCCGCCCGTCGTCGAGCAGCTGCAGCAGCACGTTGAAGACGTCCGGATGCGCCTTCTCGATCTCGTCGAAGAGCAGCACGGCGTAGGGCCGCCGCCGCACGGCCTCGGTGAGCTGCCCGCCCTCGTCGTAGCCCACGTACCCGGGCGGCGCGCCGATGAGGCGGCTCACCGCGTGCTTCTCCATGTACTCGGACATGTCGATGCGCACCATCGTGTCCTGGTCGTCGAAGAGCGCCTCGGCCAGGGTGCGCGCAAGCTCGGTCTTGCCCACGCCGGTCGGCCCCAGGAACAAGAAGCTCCCGATGGGCCGATTGGGGTCGCGCAGCCCGGCCCGCGAGCGCAGCACCGCGTCGGCGACCGCCTCGACCGCCTCGTCCTGCCCGATGACGCGCCGATGCAGGATCTCAGGCAACTCCAGCAGCTTCTGCCGCTCGCCCTCGAGCAGCTTCGACACCGGCACGCCCGTCCAGCGGCTCACCACCTGGGCGATCTCCTCCTCGGTCACCTCCTCGCGCAAGAGCCCCGTCCCGCGCGCCTTCATCCGCTCCTCGTGCTCGGCGATCTCCTCCTCCAGCCGCGGGATCTGCCCGTGCTGCAGCTTCGACGCCGCCTCGAAGTCCCCCGACCGCTGCGCCCGCTCGAGGTCGTGCCGCGCCTGCTGCAGCGCCTCCTTGCTCTTCTGGACCACCTCGATGGCCCGCTTCTCGCTCTCGTACTGATCGCTCAGCCCGCGCTCGACCTCCTCGAGGCTCGCCAGCTCCTGCTGCAGCACCTTCAGCCGCTCCTTGGACGCCTTGTCCTTCTCCCTGAGCAGCGACTGCTCCTCGATCTTCAGCATCGTCACCCGCCGCGTGACCTGCTCCAGCTCCGCCGGCATCGAGGTGATCTCGGTGTGAATCGTCGCCGCCGCCTCGTCGACCAGGTCGATGGCCTTGTCCGGCAAGAAGCGGTCGGTGATGTACCGGTCCGCCAGCTTCGCCGCCGCCACCAGCGCGCTGTCGCGGATCTGCACCCCGTGGTGCACCTCGAACATCTCTTTGACGCCGCGCAGAATCGACACGGTGTCCTCGACCGAGGGCGGCTCGACCTTCACCGGCTGGAAGCGCCGCTCCAGCGCCTTGTCCTTCTCGATGTACTTCCGGTACTCGTCCAGGGTCGTCGCGCCCACGCAGTGCAGCTCGCCGCGCGCCAGCATGGGCTTGAGCAGATTGCCGGCGTCCATCGCGCCCTCGCTCTTGCCCGCGCCAACGATCGTATGGAGCTCGTCGATGAAGAGGATGACGCGCCCCTCGGCGGCCTTGACCTCCTTGAGCAC
The DNA here is from genome assembly GCA_041389525.1 of Myxococcota bacterium. Classification (GTDB taxonomy): domain Bacteria; phylum Myxococcota_A; class UBA9042; order PHBI01; family JACKFB01; genus JACKFB01. The sequence goes on from JAWKRR010000027.1 coordinate 21,317, forward strand.
CGCCTTCAGCCGCTCCTCGAACTCGCCGCGGTACTTGGCCCCCGCGATGAGCGCGCCCATATCCAGCGCGAAGAGGGTTCGGTCCCTCAGGCTCTCAGGCACGTCGCCGCGCACGATTCGGTGCGCCAGCCCCTCGACGATCGCCGTCTTCCCGACGCCCGGCTCGCCCACCAGCACCGGATTGTTCTTCGTGCGTCGCGACAGGATGCGGATGACCCGCCGGATCTCCTCGTCGCGGCCGATCACCGGCGACAGCCGCCCCGCCCGCGACTCGGCGCACAGGTCGCGCCCGTACTTCTCGAGCGCCTCGTAGGACTGCTCGGGGTCCGCACTCGTGACGCGCTGGTTGCCGCGAATCGCCGTCATCGCCTCGGTCACCCGCGCGCGGTCGATCTGATGGCTGGCCAACAGGTCGCCCACGAAGGTCGCCCGCGGCTCGCCGGTCAGCGCCATCAGCAGGTGCTCGACGGAGACGTACTCGTCCTTCAGCCGCTCGGCCTCGTCGTGCGCCGCGACCAGGATCTTCGACAAGCGCTGGGTCAGCGCGATCGTCCCCGGCGTCACCCCGGGACCGCTGACCGAGGGGCGCTTGGCCAGGTCACGCTCCAGCGCGGCGGCCACCGGCGCGGCGTCGGTGCCCATGCGCTCGAAGATGCGCGGCACCAGCCCGCCTTCCTGGACCAGCAGCGCGTGGAGCAGGTGCTCGGCGTCGACCTGGGTGTGCCCCCAGCGCACCGCGTTGGCCTGCGCGTCGGTCAGGGCCTCACGGGACTTCGTAGTAAACTTCTGGAGATCCATGGGTTTTCCTCGGTGTCAGGTCGGTCGGATGCCGGTGCGATGGGCGCAGGGCGACGCTACCGTGCCCGCGGTCGGGTACGATCTCGGGCTGTGGTGCCTGGGGGTTGCCTCCCCCCCGGCTGGTGCGCTACAGAAGCGCCCGTTGCGCCCCTGCGGAGCTGCGTTCATCCCGTCCTCGCATGACGGGAAGCACGGGCGGCCTACAGGTCAAGGCGAGCGAACCGGCGACGGCCGGGGTCGCGCCGGCTACACAAGGGTCCTGATGGCTCAGCGTCCGAAGAATCAGCGCGCAAAAGGGTCGAAGGCTCCGGCGAATCGCGTGGCGAAGGCCCCGGCGAGCGGGTCGAAGGGCGTGACCGAGGTCGTGGCCGAGCCGGTCAGCGACGAGGACGCCGAGCCCGACGACGCCGACCTGGACGTCCTGCTGAGCCTGGACGGCGAGGATGGCGAGGACGGCGACGAGACGGATGACGACGACTCGGCCGAGGACGACGGGGTCGTGGTCGACGTCCGCACGGGCTCCACGCTGCCCGTCGTGCGCGAGCGGCGCCTCCCTGAGCGCCTCAACGCGCTGAACGTGTATCTGGCGCGCCTGCAGGACGTCGAGATCCTGCCGATCGAGGAGCAGACCCTGCTCGCCGAGCGCTATCAGCAGCACGGCGACAAGCAGGCCGCGGCCCGCCTCGTCGCGTCGAACCTGCGGCTGGTCGTGAAGATCGCCTTTCAGTTTCGGCGTCAGTGGGCCGACGTGATGGACCTCGTCTCGGAAGGAAACGTCGGGCTCGCCGAGGCGATCCGCAAGTTCGACGCCGACCGCGGCGTGCCCTTTCCGAGCTACGCGCGCTTTTGGATTCGCGCCCGCATCCTCGCGTTCATCCAGGAGAACAAGCACCTGGTGCACGCCGGGTCGCGGGCCGCGCGCAAGCTCTTCTGGCGGCTGGACCGTGAGCGTCGCCAGCTCCAGTCCGAGGGGCTGGAGGCCACGCCCAAGCTGCTGGCCGAGCGGGTGGGCGTGCAGCCCGAAGACGTCACCGAGCTCGCGCCGATCCTCGACCAGCGGATGATCAGCTTCGACGTCCCCGTGTTCGGCGACGAGGACGGACGTACCCGCGGCGACACCTACGCGGGCGACACCTTCATGGATCCCGAGTCGGCGGCGCGTGGGGGCGAAGTCCACGAGGCCCTGCAGTCCGCGTTCGCCAAGTTCCGCGAGCGCCTCGACGTGCGCGAGCAGGCCATCTGGGACGAGCGGTTGCAGGCCGAAGACCCCGTGCGACTCGAGGACCTCGGCAACCGCTTCGGCGTGAGCAAAGAGCGAGTTCGCCAGCTCGAGGCCCGGGTGAAGACGCGTCTGCGCACCTTCCTGGAGGAGGAGCTGGACGACGACGTCATCATCGAGGCCCTGCACTAGAGGGCGCGGTGTGGGAGCGGGCGGGCCTCAGGGCAATCGCACGAAATCTCGTGTGGAACGGCAGGCTCAGAGCGGCGATGGCCCGCCGTTGGCTTTCAGCTCTCAGCCTTCAGCCCTTAGCCTGGCGGCCGCGTGCGCGGGTCCGAGGTCAGGACCATGCGCTCGGGCTGCACCGATCGGCTGAGCGCTGACCGCTGAAAGCTGATAGCGGGCAATCGCGCACGCTCAACCTCGCGAAGCACGCACAGCTTCCGACGCGATTGCCCCCCGCGCCGAGCCGGCGCCCCTATTGCGGGCCGCGGGGCCCTTACGGCACGATGGGCGCCGACCCGGTGGGAGGTCTCGGCCCGATGCAGCATACCCGGCGCCCCGTGCACAACTGGCCGCGTCGCCCGCAAACCGAGCGGCGCGTCTACCCGCGCATCCGGCTGAGTTTCCCTGTGAGCCTGGCGGTCTCCGCCGACCAGCCGCCGCTGCACGGCATGACCTTGGACGTGTGCCTGTCGGGGATGCGCGCCAACTTCCCGGCTTACTTCGACCTCTTCGATCGGTTCGAGCTGACGCTGTCGCTGCCGCTGTCCAATCGCGAGGGCGAGGTCGACTTCCACGAGGTCACGACCACGGCGGCGATCGTGCGCACCGAGCCCGACGAGGAGGGGCCCGAGGGCACCAACTACGAGGTCTCCCTGGCGTTCTTGCGCCTCGAGCCCGAGCAGGAGCGCGTCATCGGCAGCTTCCTCCTGCAGATGCTGCTCTACGACGACGCCGCCACGCTGCTCTGAGCTCGCTCGGTCGCGCCGGGCGTCGCGGGCGGGACACCGACGCCCACGGGCCCGCCGGGTTCGCTACTGCCGCAAGGATCTCGCCGCCGCGGTGATCCGCTGACCCGTCGCCGCGATACCGTCTCCTCCCGCACTGCGGTATCCTCCGGCTTCACCTACCTCAGCAAAGCGAGCGGACAGACCCCCAAGCTCGTCTGCACCCGTCTGTCCGCGCGGGGGACCTCCCCTTGCCCTATCAACTCGTCGAGCGGATCCACGACGGATCCTCCTGCACGGTGTACCGCGCACGGCGGGAGTGCGACGGCCAAGCCGTGGTGATCAAAGAGTTCCGTGAGCGCTACCCCACGGTGGAGAGCCTCACGCGCTTCCGCCGCGAGCGCGACCTCCAGACCGCCGCCGCGGGTCCGGGCGTGCCGACAGTCCTCGACTTCGAGTCCGCCGACGGCATCGCGCGCTTGGTCATGGCCGACGGCGGCGCCCGCGCGCTGGACCTGATGTACGCGCGCCACCGGCCCACCCTGCGCGAGGCGCTCCGCGTGGGGATCGCCATCGCCTCGGCCCTGGAGCGCGTGCACTCCCTGGGCATCGTCCACAAGGACATCACCCCCTCGAATATCGTGCTGCAGCCTGCCACTTTTGAGGTCGAGCTCATCGACTTCGGCATCGCCAGCCTGCTCCCACGCTACACGCCGGCCTCGGCCCAGGTGGCGCTCTTCGAGGGCACGCCGCTCTACATGGCGCCCGAGCAGACCGGGCGAATGAACCGCTCCATCGACAGCCGCACCGACCTCTACTCGCTTGGCGCGACGCTGTTTCGGCTGCTCTGCGGCCGCCCCCCCTTCGAGAGCGACGACGCCGCCGAGCTCGTCCACGCGCACATCGCCCGCACCCCGACGCGCCCGGACGCCCTCTGCGGCGAGATCCCCGAGCGCCTCGCCGACCTCATCATGCGCCTGCTCGCCAAGCGCGCCGAGGACCGCTACCAGAGCGCCGGCGGCCTCCGGCACGATCTCCTCCTCTGCCTCGAGCGCCTCCACGGCGGCGACTCGCTCTCGGACGTCGCCCTGGGCCAGCGGGACCTGCCGCTGCAGCTTCCGGTCTCCGAGCGCCTCCACGGCCGCGAGGAGGAGCTGCGGCAGCTCGAGGACGCGTGCCGCCGCGTGTCTGCGGGCGCGTCGGAGTTCTACGTCGTGCGAGGCCGAGCGGGCATCGGCAAGAGCTCGCTCATCGGTGAGGCGGGGCGGTGGATGGCCGCCGGGCGAGGCATCTTCCTCACGGGAAAAGCCGAGGCCCTGGAGCGCGAGGCGCCCTACGCGCCGGTCATCGCCGCCCTGCGCGGCTTCGTGCAGACCGTGCTGGCGCAGAGCCCCGCCGTCGCGGACGCCTGGCGCGCGGTGATCCTGGAGGCGGTCGGCCGAAACGGGCGCGCGCTCACCCAGGTGCTGCCTGACTTCGAGCTGATCCTGGGCGCGCAGCCCGAGCTCGACGAGGCCACGCCCGCCGAGGCCGAGAACCGCTTCCGCGAGGTGCTCCGCCGCTTCGTCCGCGCCCTCGCCGGTCCCTCGCGCCCCTTCGCCCTCTTCATCGACGACCTCCAGTGGGCCGACCGGCCGACCCTCGCGCTCCTGCAGTCCCTGGCGCTCGACCCCGACGCGCCCCACATCTTGCTGCTCGGGGCCTACCGCGACAGCGAGGTGGACGCGGTGCACCCGCTCGGGGTGAGCCTCGACGCCATCCGCGCCGGCGGTGCGACCCTGCACGAGATCACCCTCGGCCCCCTCCACGAGGCGCAGGTCGCCCCCTGGCTGTCGGAGCTCTTGCGCCAGCCGCCCCAGCACACGGCGCCCCTGGCGACCCTCGCGACCCAGAAGACCGGCGGCAACCCGTTCTTCTTGGGCCGCTTTCTCCAGACCCTGACCGAGGACGGCCTGCTGCGGGCGGACCCGGCCGCGGGGCGCTGGACCTGGGACATCGAGGCCATCGGCGCGAGCGGCTACACCGACAACGTGCTGGAGTTCCTCGCGGCGCGCCTGGGTTCGCTGCCCGAGCGCACCCGCACAGCCCTCGCCGCCGCCGTCTGCTGCGGCGGCACCTTCGAGTTGGGCCTGCTCGCGGCCGCGCTCGGCATCGATCGCCACACGCTCCAGGCCGATCTCGCGCCGGCCATCGAGCAGGCCCTCGTCGTGCCCCTGGACGACGACTATTGGCATGACGCCAAGGCCGCCCTGCCCGACGCCGCCGTCCCGGACTTCCGGTTTCGCTTCGCCCATGACCGCGTGGTCCACGCCGTCGGAAAGGGCGCCGATCCCGCGGCCACCGCCAGGACCCACGCCCGCCTGGGCCGCCTGATGCTGGCGCGCTGCACGGAGGCCCAGCGCTCCGCGCGCCTCTTCGAGATCGTCGAACACCTCGACCAGGGCGCGCGCTTCATCGAGAGCGAGTCCGAGCGCGAGCGCTTCATCGAGATGGCCGCGGAGGCCGGCCGGCGCGCGCTGGAGAGCGCCGGCTACGACGCCGCCCACTACTTCCTCGCGCGGGCGGTCGCGTGCTGCGGCGGCGAGGCCTGGGACCGCCGCTACCCGCAGACCCTCGCGCTCTTCACCCGCGCAGCGGAGGCCGCGTACCTGCACGGCGACCACGCCGCGATGGAGGCCCGCGTCCTCGCGATCCGAGGCCACGCGCGCGGGCTGCTCGACCGCATGCGGGGCGAGCTCGTCCGGATCCACGCCTTCGTCGCCCGAAACGAACACCGCGCCGGCGTGATGGCGGCCCTCGACGCCCTCGACGAGCTCGGCGTCCGGCTCCCGCGCGAACCCTCGGACGCCGACGTCGGCAACGCCATCGGCGGGGCGCTCGGCGCGCTCGCGGGCCTCTCCGACCGCGATCTCCTCGGCCTCCCTGAGCTCGAAGACCCGCAGCAGGCCGTCGCCCGCGAGATCCTCGTCGGCATCAGCTCCGCGGCCTACCTCGCCGTCCCCCGTCTGGTGCCCATCATCGCGGCCGAGCTGGTCCGCAGCACGGCGGACCGCGGCGCGTCGAAGTCGTCGCCCTACGGGCTCGTGCTCTTCGCCCTCGTGCTGGCCGCCGGCGAGCAGTTCGAGCGCGCCTACCCCCTCGGCCGAGCGGCGGTCGACCTGCTGGAGCGCTGGGAAGGCCAGGCCCAATCCACGCGCGTTCGCCACGTCTTCAACACCCACGTGCGCGTGTTCACGGACCGCGTGAGGGACTCCGCGGACGTGCTGCCAGACGTCTTCGCCTCCGGTGTGGCGAGCGGCGACCTGGAGTTCGGCTGCTGGGCGGCCCACAACCACTGCGTCTTCTCGCTCTACGGGGGGCTGCCCCTGGCCGACGTCGCCGCCCGATTCGAGCGCTACGGACAGGCGATCCGGCAGTACGGGCAGCAGGCGGCGCTGAGCTGCCACGAGCCCTTCGCGCAGCTCGTGGCCAACCTGCGCGGCGAGGCGCGGGAGCCGGCCCGGCTGGTCGGGGCGGCCTACGACGCCGCCGAGGCCATGGTTGGGCTGGAGGCGACGGGCTTTCGCGGTGCGGCGTTCTTGACCACGACCTGCCGCGTGATGGTGCGCTACCTCTTCGGCGATCTCGAGGGCGCCGCGCGGGTCTCAGCGGCCGGCGCTGGCTTCCAAGATGGCGCCGCGGCCACGCTGCACGTCCCGACCTTCGCCTTCTACGACGGGCTGGTGGATCTCGGGCTGGCTCGCCTCGCTGAGCCCGACGCGCGGGCGTCCCACGTGGAGCGCGCCGCCGCTCGCCGCGCGCAGCTTGTGCCCTACGCGCAGTCCGCGCCTGCGAACCACGCCCACCGCTTGGCCCTGCTCGACGCCGAGCTGCTTGGGGCCGCGGGAGACGTGCTCGCGGCCATGGAGGCTTACGACCGCGCGGTGGCGCTCGCGCGGGAGCAGGGGCTCGCGGGCGAGGAGCCGCTGGCCAACGAGCTCGCGGCCCGCTTTCACATGAGGCAGGGCCGGGCCACGGTGGCCAGAGCCTACGCGCGGGAGGCGATCTACGGCTGGCAGCGTTGGGGCGCGGCGGGGAAGGCGCGGCACCTCAGCGAGGAGTTCACGACCTTGCTGGGCGTCGGGGACCGGCGGGGGCGGGCGCGCACGCGGCGCCTGGACACCAGCGCGACGACGAGCGCCATCGGCGGCGTCGGCGAGGACCTGGACCTGGCCGCGCTGTTGCGCGTCAGCCAGGCGCTCTCCAGTGAGATCCGCCTGGACACGCTGCTGGAGCAGGTGATGGCGGCGCTGGTGCAGAGCGCGGGCGCGACCTGCGGCATGGTGGTGATGGACGATCCTGAGGGCCTCGTGGTCCGGGCCTCAGAGACCGCCGACGGGCATCGCGTGGTCGACGCCGGCACGCCGCTGGTCCAGTGCCACGAGCTGCCGCGCGCCGCCGTGCGCTACGTCGTCCGGACCGGCGAGAGCCTGCTGGTAGCCGACACGGGGGCCGACGCCCGCTTCGCCGCCGCCACGGCCGTCGACGGGGGCCATCCTCGCAGCGTCCTGTGCGCCCCCATCGTCCATCTCGGCGCCTGCAGCGCCATCATCTACCTGGAGAACGAGCTCGCCTCCCGCGCCTTCACCCCGTCGAGCGCGCGCATGGTCGAGCTGCTGGGAAGCCAAGCCGCCATCAGCATCGAGAACGCCCGGCTCTTCGAGGAGTCGCGCGAGATGGTCCGCTCCTTCGCGCGCTTCGTGCCGACCGAGTTCGTCCGCACCCTGCACCGCGACCGCGTCATGGACGTGAACGTCGGCGACGCGGTGACCCGAGACATCACGGTGCTCTTCGCCGATCTGCGAGGATTTACCAAGCTGTTCGAGGATCTGGACGTGGAGCTCGGGTTCGCGCTGCTCAACCGCTACCTGGGCCGCATCACGCCGATTATCGAGCGCGGTGGCGGCTTCGTGGACAAGTTCGTCGGCGACGCGGTGATGGCGCTCTTTCCCGGCGAGGCCGACGGTGCCGTGCGCGCCGCGGTCGAGCTGACCCGCGCGGCGCGCGAGATGAGCGACGCCGAGCAGGGCACCTTGCGTGGCGCCCGCCTGGACGTGGGGACCGGGCTGCACGCTGGCCCCGTGATGCTCGGCGCCCTCGGGGCATCCGACCGCATCGATCTCACGGCCATCGGCGACACCGTCAACACCGCGTCCCGCCTGCAGGGCGCGACCAAGGGGCTCAGCGCGCCGGTCTTGCTCTCCGGCGAGGTGGTGGGGCGGCTCCGCGAGCCTGAGCAGTTCCGGATGCGCTCCTTCGGCCCCGCCCGCGTGTACGGCCGTCGCGAAGCCATCGAGGTGTTCGAGGCCTTCAGCGCCGACACCGACGAGGCCATCGAGGCCAAGACGCGCTCGCTGCCCGCTTTCGTGGCCGGCCTCGCCGCCTACCGGGCCGGCGACCACGGGACCGCCGTCGCCCAGTTCAACATCTGCCTGACCCACTGGCCTCACGACGAGACGGCGAGCGTGCTGCGATCGCGGGCGGCGGGGGCGCTCATCGGCAAGCGGGGCCCGCTGGTGAAGGGCCAGATCAAGCTGGTGTGAGCCGAGGTGCGGAGAGCGGCCGCCGGCCGCGCGGGCCTATGCCGCCTCTTTCGCCGCCTCCAGCCCCAGCTCGCGGGCCAGCGAGCGCACGCAGGTGACAGGCCGCCCGCGGTTGACCCGCACGTACGGGATCCCCGCGGAGCGCGCCGCGCGGTAGAGCGCCGCGTCCACGTTGTGGCCCTGAAAGCCCGTGGCGCTCAGGACGAAGTCGAAGCTGCCTTGCACCACCGCGTCGCGCTTGGCCTGGATGCGGCGGGGGTCGATGACCGACCAGGTCAGCTCGAGATCCAGCAGCGTCTCGAGCCGGGCCTTGAGCTCGGGATCCTCGCGGTTGGAGACGAAGAGCGCCTTGCGACCGCGGGTCTGCCGACGCACGCGCTCGGCCAGGAGGTCGATGGCGTTCACCTTTTCCTCAGGTGGCGCCTGCCTCTTTTGCGACTCCGACTCCGCCGGGCCGTCCTCCGCTGCCTCGCGTTCGACGCTGCGGATGATCGACTCGGCCTCGTCGGAGCCGATGACCTGCAGCCGCTTCTTCAAGTCGGCCAAGCGCTTGCGGACGCGGCGATTCGAGTCGGGCAGGGCGTCCAACTCCAGCGCGCCGATTCGGTCGCGCACCGGGTAAAGCAGCCCGGCGAGCCGCGGGTTGGGCATCTCGGTCCCCAGCTCGAAGGCCTCCAGCAGCCACGCGATGAGCGCGTCGTCGCCCACGTCGCGCAGCCCCGTGACCCCGCTCAGGGTGTCGCGTCGCCGTCGCCGCATCCGCTTGCGGCCCGGGTCCTGCCCCAGGGCCTGCGCCCAGCTCATCGGGGGCCGGAACTCCGACTCCAGCACCTCGCGCAGCGCCGCCGCCGGGTCGCCGCGAAGCTGACTCGAGATCCACCGCAGCCGACCAAACGCGGCCGCCCACTCCTCGGGGTCGGGGGCGTGGCCGCGCAGCCAACGCAGCGCGCGCGCGACTCGCAGCAGCTCGGCGACCACGGCGGCGCCGTCAGCCTGGACCCGCGCTCGAGCCTCGCGAGCCGGCGCGCGATCCAGGGGGCCGAGCACACGCTCCAGGGTCGCGACGCTCTCGCGCATGAGGCCCGCGATGTCGTTGGGCGCCGGCGCCAGCGCGCCCTGGTCGGCCCAGCCGTAGTCGTCGTGCCGCCCGTCGCCGAGGCTGTCCAAGCGCGCCGCCAGCTGCTCCTCGGCGCGGTCGGCCGCCTCGATCCAGTCGTGGAGGTGGCCGCCGCCGGGGAGCCCCAGCTCGGCGCCCGCGTCCAGGGGCGTCGCGCGCATCTGCAGGGCGCTGACGTTGCCGGGCCACCACCGCTTGCCCAGGATCCCCAGGATCCGCGCGATGGACCCGGCGGCGCGCTCGACGCGGAGGTCGTCGGAGAGGCGAAACTGCACGGCCCGGGCGCGGCAGATCCAGGTGAGGAAGTGCAGCCGCTGGAGCTCAGCGGTCATGAGCGCGACCTCGGGCTGGGCGTCGAGGATGCGCCGCTCGAGCATCGTCAGCTCGTCGACCGCCTCATCGATCTCCTCCGCCGTGGGCAAGGCGCCAGCGGGCTGCACCACCTCCGGCGCGGCGGGCGGGGGCGAGGCCGCGCCGGGTGCGGCGGCGCGAGGGGGGAGGGCGTCGTCTGGTTCGGGCGGCGCTGGCTCCGCTTCCGCCTCGACCGCGGGCGCCGGGTTCGCCTCGGCGTCTGGAGGAGGAGCGGCGTCGAGGCCCGCTCGGACCCCGGCGACGCCACCGCGCGCGCTCGCGGCCTCAGGCTCTGCCGTCGCCGCCACGCCGTCCCCGCGGGTCGGCGCCGCGGTGGCCTGCTCGAACACCGCGTCCCAGGCCGCGCGCGAGGGCGCCAGCGCCCGCAGCGCGTCCAGCACCGCCGCGTCCTCGTCGACGCCGTGGCCGAGCCAGCGCTCGCCGTGGCCGGTGACGAGGCAATCCCACCACGCGTCGTGTCGCGTGGCCACCCGATACCCGCGAGCCTGCAGCAGGCGGCGAGCGCGGGCGACGTCGACCGGATTCGAGAGCACCGGAGCCTCCGGAGGCGACGTGCCTGCCGAGACGCAGATGCGATCTCAGGCCGCTCGGCCACCAGCCCCGAAAAACCCGGAAAGCGCGGACCGCATTCCGAGAAGGCCGCTCAAACCCAATCCGCCGCCCGCGGTGGATGCTCCGACGCGCCGCGAAGGCACAGGCGCGCCCACGTCAGCGAGCGCGCAACCCCAGAGGGCGCCTAGTCTCGGCTGTCGACGCTGAGGCGGCGCACCTGACGCAGGGCGGCGCGGCGCTGCATCATGCGATACCAGGGGATGTCGAGCGCGGAGGCCAGGGTGTCGTGGCGGTCGCGGGCGTCCTCGAGGTGGAGCTGGGTGACGGCCAGGACCCGCCGCAGCCCGTGGGCCTCGTCGCGCGCCTCGCAGGCCTCGCTCTCCGCCCGCTCGGCCTGGCGCCGGGCGAGATCCTCGTTGGCGCGCGCGGTCGCTAGCTGCTGTCGCAGGTCGCCGACGTCCCGCGCATAGTGGCGCGAGATGCGCGCCAGCTGGTCGCGCAGCGCCTCGGTCAGCTCGCCGCCTTCGCCGACGGGATACAGCTCAGGGAGGATCGGCGGGGCCGGGGGCACCACCACGAGTCGACTGTCGGCGCGGGACGCATCTTCGGTGGGAGACGTGGGTACCGCAGCGCTCATAGTGACTTTCCTCCTGACGAAGCGGCGGGTACACCACCGCTCGGTATTGCGAGCCAAGGGTCACGGCGCACCAACCTGCTGTCCAGAAAACCGATCCCGGCCACTCGCATTGATCCCCGCTGCTCGGCGTAGAATGCGGCCCATGGGGAAGTGGGCATGGGTGTGCGCGTTGCTGTGCCTCGGGGGCTGCGGCGGGGCGACGGCGGGGGGCGAACTCGACCTCGACGCCGGCCTCGACGGGGCGGTCGCCGACGTCGCGAACCCAGACGAGAGCGGGCGAATCGACGCATCACCGCTCGAGATCGGGCTGGACCTCGAGATCGCCACTGACGCTCCCGCGGACCTCGAGCCGGAGACCGCGGGCGACGCCGTCGATGCCGCCGAGAGCGTGGCCGACACCGACGCGCAGTCGCCGGCGGACGCGGGAGACGACGGCGTGGACGCGCTGGACCTGCTACCCGACGCGACGATCGTGGATGACGCCGCACCCGACGTCGCCCACGACGGCACGGCCGACGCCGCCGACCTGGGCCCGCCGCCCTGCGACCCGGCCTCCTGCGACGACGGCGACCCCTGCACCGACGACCGCTGTGACGGCGCCGTCTGCCGTCACGAGGCCATCCCGCCTCTCACCGTGGTCGCCGTCACCGGGTTCGAGCCCGGCGACGCGCCCGCGACCATCGTCGCTCAGCCTGGCGGCCACGGCTGGACGGTGAAGTCGACCGCAGACGCGACCGAGGGCGCGTTCAGCCTCTATGGCGGCAATCCCCAGGCCTCGCCGCTGGGGTACGGCGGGGCGAACAGCGACGCCACCGCCATCGTGAAGATGACGGTCCCGGCCAGCAGCGACACGGCCCAGCTCGTCTTCGACCTGCGCGTGACCGCGGTGCCGTCGTTCCCCGCCCGGGTCGAGGTCCGGATCAACGGCGCGCTGAGGCTCTCGGTCCATCAGACCGCGGGCTTCGAGACCTTTCGGGTGCCCGTCCTCGACCTGGCCGGCGCCAGCGTGGTCGCCTCGTTTCGCTTTGTCGCCAAGGGAGGGCCAGGGGTGCTCGCGGGCGGCGCGTGGCTCGACGCGGTGCGGCTCGAGGCCGCCGCGCCGGCCGCTTGCCTCGGCGCCGCCTGCGTGATCGACGCCGGCTGTCCCCCCGCCGACGCCTGCCTGTCGCCCCGCTGCTTGCCCAGCGGAAAGTGCGGCTGGGTGCCGGTCGCGTGCGACGACCAGGACCCATGCACGCTGGACTACTGCGACGGCGGCATCTGCCTCACGGTCCCGAACCCCTGCGACGACGCGAACCCCTGCACCATCGACGGGTGCGGGCCCGGCGGGTGCGTGACCCTCGGATCGCCAGTCACCACCTCGCTGATCGAGAGCTGGGCAGGGGCGAATCCCCTGGGCGCGTGGCAGACTCAGCAGCCCATCGGCGCGCCGACCTGGGCGGTGTTTCAGGCGGCCAGCCTCCCCGAGCCCCTGTCGAGCCTGGGCGGGCCCGTGCTCTACATGCCGCGGGACGTAGGGATCGGCGGGCTGTCGGCGAACGGGACGGCGACGCTGCCCCTGCCGATCGGCGGTGGGCTCGGGCGCGCGCTGAGCTTTCAGGTGGCCCTGGCCACGGTCGAGGCGGGCCTCACGGGCGACCGCTTCGAGGTGCACCTGGGCGGCAAACCGGTCTTTCAGGCCAGCGCAGCCGGCGTCCACACCGTGCAGATCGCGCTGCCCGGGACCACGCCGCCCTCGACCCCGCTCACCCTGAAGTTCCGCGCGGTCGGCGAGCCCGAGTTCGTCGGAGGCGTCGCCGTCGGCCCCATACAATGGAAGGCAGTCGACAAGGCCTGCGCGACCTTTCGGCCCTGCGTCATCGACGGGCAGTGCGAGGACGGCGACCCCTGCACCACGGAGCGCTGCGTCGCCCAGGCCTGCGAGATCACCGAGGTCGTGTGCCTCCCCGGCGAGCCCTGCGCCGACGCGCCGTGTGACGGCAGCGCCCTGTGTTCGCTGGTCGCCGTGGGCTGTGACGACGGGGACCCGTGCACAGTCGACGCGTGCGCGGCCCCGCCGGACGCCACGGTGAACGAGCCGGAGCTGTGCAGCTTTGAGACGCTGGTGGCCGCGGACTACGTGGCGGCGGCGCTGGATCTCGAGGCACCACAGCCCGAGATCGAGCTGCTCTCCCCCAACGGCGGGCTCGGGTGGGCCATCACCTCGGAGGGCGTGCGGCTCGCCGACGACGTGGGGCCGGTCTCCGACTACGGCGGCGCCCCGGTCTTGGCCGTGCTGCGCTGGACCGATCTCGAACTGCCCTCCGAGGCCACGCTGCGCCTGACCTTCAGCCTCCAGTTGGACGACGCCGACGCCTTCGTCGACCACCTGGCGGTGTTCCGAGGCGGCACGCGGCTGTGGGCGCTCAGCGCGAGCCTGGGCAGCGCCGTGGCGCCGGTCAGCGTGGACATCCCGCTCGGCCCGCCCGGCAGCGCCGCGATCTCGCTGGTCTTCGAGGCCGACGCGCCCGCCCTCGCCGGCGGCGGCCCCCTGGTCCGGGGCTTCGAGATCGTCGGCGTGGTGAACGCCGGCTGCGGTGCGGCCTGCGTCCTCGCGGGGGGCTGCGACGACGGCGACCCCTGCACGCTGGATCGTTGTGACGGCGGCGTGTGCTCGCATGTGGCGGTCGCTTGCGACGATGGGCTGTCATGCACCGCGGAGTCATGCGCGGCGGGGCGCTGCGCGGTCACCACCGATCGCTGCGAAAGTGGCACCGAGTGACGAATTTGGTTAGAAAACAAGAACTTGTTGCACCCGCAGGCGTGGTGCTACTCCAATCGGTGTGGGCGCGCGCTTCGGCCCCGAATCAGGCCCACGCCAGCCCCCGGACGGTCGCCATGAACCCTCAGCTGCTCCGCTCGACCCTCGCGCTGGCCTTCGCCGCGCTCGCCGCAACTTGCGTGGCGGCCTGCTCTTCGTCTGGCGGTGGCGGCACCACCTTTCAGCGGCCCGACGTCATCGTCTCCGATGGCGGCATCTTCACGACGCTGGACGGGACGCCCATCGGCCTCGAGACGGACGTGGCTCCGGTCACCGACACCATCTCGACGACGCCCGGGTGCACCACCGACCTCGACTGCCCTGTGGGCACGCCGCACTGCGGGGTCACCAACCTCTGCTTCGAGTGCCTCGACGCCACCCACTGCGCCGCGGGAGTCAGCTGCACCAACGGGGCCTGCGTCGCGGCGGCCTGCACGCCGGGCGAGACGCGGTGCAGCGGCCAGTCTCAGCTGACCTGCAACGCGACCGGCAGCGACTGGGACTCGTTCTTCTGCACGGGCGGGCAGTGCGTCAGCGGCAAGTGCCAGGGGTGCACGCCGAACCAGAAGATCTGCAAGGGCACGGCGGCGGTGATGCAGTGCCGCGCGGACGGCAGCACCTACGACGAGGTGCAGGTCTGCTCTGGCGGCGATGTCTGCGCCCAGGGCGCGTGCGTGACGTGCTTCCCCGGGCAGAAGCGCTGCACGGGTCAGGTGGCCGAGTCGTGCACCGACGCGGGCGTGTGGGCGTTTGCGGCCGACTGCAGCGTGGCCGGCGAGACCTGCGCGGTCGGCGCCTGCGTGTCGCCGTGCTCGGGAGACATCAAGTTCAAGTCCAACAGCGGCTGCGACTACTGGGCCGTGGACATGGACAACCACCCGCAGGCGCAGGCCAGCCCCTTCGCGGTGATCGTGTCGAACCTGTCGACCACCAATTCCATCGTCACCATCACGATAAAAGACGATCCGGCCAGCAGCCCCGCCGAGGTGGGGAAGGCGACGGTCGCGCCCGGGGACCTGCACGTCTTCGCGCTGCCGCGGCGCGAGCCGAACGGGCCAAAGCTCGGCTACAACGCGTTCCGGATTCAGTCGACGTCGCCGATCATCGCGTACCAGTTCAACCCGCTGGACAACGTGGACGTGTTCTCGAATGACGCGTCGCTGCTCATCCCGGCGAACACCTACAGCAACGAGTACATCGTCATCAGCCGGCGGCAGTTCCTCGGCGCCATCGACGTCCCGCTAGGACAGACCTGCGCGAACTTCTGCAAGACGCTGCCGGGCGGGGTCTGCCAGACCCAGGGCTCCGAGACGCTCTGCACGGCGCCTTATCGCGGCGAGATCACGATCGTCGCGCCGGGGGTGGAGACCAAGGTGGTGGTGACGCCGCGGGCGCGGACGCTGGCGGGGGGCGGCTTGCAGGCGATGAACCAGGGGGCTGCCTACGAGTACACGCTGCAGCCCTACCAGCTGTTGAACATCAAGAGCGACCAGGACGCGGGCGACCTGACGGGCACGGTCATCGCGTCGGATAAGCCGGTGGCGGTGTTTGGCGGGCACGAGGCGGCGGTGACGTCGACGCAGTGCTGCGCGGACCACCTCGAGCAGCAGATGTTCCCGACGCGGTCGTGGGGGCGCAGCTATCTGGCGACCAAGTCCTTCGCCCGCGGGCTGGAGTCGGACTACTGGCGCTTCGTGGGCGCGGAGGATGGCACGGTGCTGACCTTTGAGCCGGCGAGCGTGTCGGCGCCGCGTACCATCGGTCGGGGCGAGTGGGTGGAGATCGTCACGAAGGCTGACTTCAAGGTGAGCTCGGATAAGCCCTTCGCGGTCGCGCAGTACCTGGCCAGCTCGCAGGAGATCCTGAAGACGCCGGAGGGGACGGCGTGCAAGGTCGACCAGGACTGCCACCCCGGGCACGGCTGCGTGCAGGCGACCCTCACGCAGAAGGTCTGTTTCGCCCCGCAGTGCGCCGTGGCGGGGAGTCCCCAGGGGTGCCCGGGCGGACACACCTGCACCTGCTTCGAGGTCGGTCAGTGCTACTGCACGGCGGTCGGGGACCCTGCGCTCATCACGATCGCGCCGACCGAGCAGTTTCGGAAGGACTACGTCTTCCTGTCGCCGGACAAGTACCAGGATGACTTCATCAACATCGTGGCGCCGGACGGCGCGGCGGTGACGCTGGACGGGCTGACGGTGCCGGCGGGCAACTTCGAGGCGATCGGGGCGACGGGCTTCCGGGTGGCGCGCTTGAAGGTGACCGACGGGGTACACCGGCTGTCGGCCACGCAGCCGGTGGGGGTGGTCGCCTATGGCTACGACCGCGACGTGTCCTACGGCTACACCGCCGGGCTGAACCTGACGGATCTGTAGTCGCGAGGGGGCCCTACGGCTCGTAGACGTCGAAGGAGAAGTCGCTGCCGCCGCCGCTGACGTCGACGCGGGTCAGGGCCGGGTCGCTGCGGGTGTAGCGGATGGTGATGCGGGCGCCGGACGGGTTGGTCACGACGTGGGTGCCGGCGGAGGGCAGGTAGTCGTCGAAGGCGAGGGCGACGTCGGAGCTGTCGAGCTGCCAGGAGGCGCCCTCGGTCATCCAGGTCTGGGTGCCGTCGACGCGCACGCCGGTCGGTGGGGCGAGGTCCGTCTCGGCCAGGGCGCCGGTGGCGGAGCTGGTGCGGCTGCTGGTGTTCTCGCGCCAGACGATGTCGTGTTGGACGATCTCGCGGCGCTTGGTGGCGACCACCCAGGTCACGGTCGCGGTGCCGTCCACGGTCATCGCGCCGTCGCTGAAGTCGTCTTCATGGCAGTCGGTGCGTGAGCCGGTCAGCCAGTAGTGGTCGATGACGACGGTGTCGGCGGTGGACTCTAGGACGCGGAGCTGGGCGCAGCCTGAGAGGGTGTGGCCGCTGTAAGTGCAGGGGCGCGCCGCGGTGCCGAAGTCCACCAGGACGGTGTCGCCGGTCACGGTGGTGGTGGCGCAGGTGACGCGTCGCCCGATGGCCGCGCCCAGGTTGGTGGCGGCGGACTCGACTGGGACTCCGGCCTCGGTGGCTTTTCCCAGCTCGACGACCGTGGCCATGAGGGCGTGGGCTTGAACGGCGAGTGCGGCTTGGTCCAGGGCGTCCTCGGCGTCCTCGCGGCTGACCTGACCGCAGGCGGCGGCGAGGCTGAGGAGGGCGGCGAGGACGAAACGGCGCAACATTGCAGGCTCCGGGGGGCGGCGGCGGTCATGCTGCGACGAAACGCGCGGGACCGCCAACCTCCGTGGTATCTGTGGGGTCATGGCAAGCGATGTCGTCGTCGTCGGAGCGGGGTTGGCGGGGCTGGTCGCGGCGCGGCGGTTGCTGCGGGCCGGGCGCAGCGTGACGGTCCTCGAGGCGCGCGAGCGGGCCGGGGGGCGCACGTTTACGCGGCCCTTTGCGGGCGGCGTGGTCGACGTGGGCGGGACGTGGATCGGGCCGACGCAGCGGCGGGTGCTGGCGCTGGCGGCGGAGCTGGGCGTGGCGGTGGAGGCGCAGCGGTCGGCCGGGAAGAGCCTGATGCAGGTCGGCTCGCAGATGCGGGCGTATCGGGGGACCATCCCGGCGCTGAACTTCGTGGCGCTCGTCGAGCTGCAGCGGGCGATCAGCCGCATCGACCGGATGGCGCGCGCGGTGCCGGTCGGGGCGCCGCACACGGCACCGAAGGCGCGGGTGTGGGACGCGTTGACGGTCGGGGCGTACCTGGATCGCGAGGTGCGGACCCGCGGCGCCCGCGACACGATGGCCGGGGCGGTTCGGGCGATCTTCAGCTCGGAGCCGCGCGAGGTCTCGCTCTTGTACTTCCTTTGGTACGTGCGCTGCGCTGGCGGGATCATGCCGCTGTGCGAGGTGGAGGGCGGCGCGCAGGAGAGCCGGTTCGTGGGCGGCGCGCAGCAGCTGAGCGACCGGCTGGCGGCGGAGGTCGCCGAGAACCCAGGTGGCGCCGTGCGTTTCGGCGAGCCGGTGGTCGCCATCGCGCAAGATGAGCGGGGCGTACGCGTGCGCACCGTCGGCGGGGAGTTTGAGGCGGGGCATGCGGTGCTCGCGGTTCCGCCGCACCTGGCCAGCCGGATCGCGTTCGAGCCTGAGGTGCCGTCGGTGCGCGACCAGCTGTGCCAGCGGCTGCCGATCGGCGCGTCCATCAAGGTGGTCACGGCGTACTCGCGGCCGTTTTGGCGGGCGGCGGGGTGGTCCGGCGAGGTGGTCACGGGCGACGGCCCGGTCAGCTTGGCCTTCGATGTGGGGGGCGCCGACGACGGCCCTGGCGTGCTGATGAGCTTCCTGTTGGGGGACGCGGCGCGCGGGATGGCCGACCGCGGCCCGGCGGCTCGGGAGGCGGCGGTTACCCAGGCGCTGGCTGGGTTTTTCGGGCCCGAGGCGCTGTCGCCCACCGAGGTCATCGAGCACGACTGGATGGCCGATCCCTGGGCGCGCGGCTGCTCGGTCGGCATCGGGACCGCGGGCGCGCTGACCACCTGCGGCACGGCCCTGCGCGAGCCCATCGGCCGCGTCCACCTCGCAGGCACCGAGAGCGCCACCGAGTGGGCCGGCTTCATGGATGGCGCCGTGCAGTCCGGGCAGCGGGCCGCCGACGAGATCCTCGCGCGAACGGGTTAGGGCGTGGGGCAATCGCGGGCGGGTTTCTGCGTGACGCGGGGGTTGGTCGAGCGCGATTGCCCTGACCTATTGCCGGTGCGTCGTTGACGGGCGCCGGGCGGGCGTGGCATCTCTCGTCGCCATGAAGCTTTGTGTCACGGGGGCGCCCGGCTGGTTGGGCAGTCGGCTGACGGAGGTGCTGGCGGAGGGCTTCGGCGATCCGAACGCGCCCGCGTTGCCTGCCGTCGAGAGCCTCACGCTCCTGGTTCAGCCCGGGTTTGAGCCGCCGGTGGTGCGACCAGCGCATACGCGCGTGGTCTACGGCGACATCCGGGACCCTCGCGCGGTCGAGAAGGCCGTCGAGGGTGCGGACGTGGTCCTGCACCTGGCCGCGATCATCCACCCGACGTGGCGCGGCATCGACGAGCTGATGGCCATCAATACGGGCGGGACCAAGAACCTGCTCGAGGCGGCGATCAAGGCGGGGGCGAAGCGCTTCGTGCTGATGAGCTCGAACAGTGTGGCCGGGACCTCCACCGATCTCGGGCGGCCTTTTCGCGAGGACGATGGCGTCGCGCCGTACATGGCCTACGGGCGGAGCAAGGCGGCGGCCGAGGATCTCGTCAACGGGGCGGTCGCGGCGGGCCGAATCGAGGGCGTGTGCCTGCGTGGCTGCTGGTACTACGGCCCGCACCAGGCCGGTCGTCAGTCGCGGTTCTTCGGGATGATCGCCAAGGGAAACCCGGTGATGTTCGGCCAGGGCGGCAACCTGCGCAGCCTCACCTACGTCGACCACTTGACCCACGCGCTGATGCTGGCGGCTACGGTGCCTGAGGCCAATGGCCGAACGTATTGGATCGCCGACAAAGAGCCGTATCGAACGGTGGACATCTACAACGCCATCGCCGACGCGCTGGGCGTGCCGCGGCCGAGCCCGCGCAAGCTGCCGGCGGTGGTGAGTCGGCTCTGCGCTGTGGCGGATGCGGTGCTGCAGCGGGCTGGCGTGTATTGGACGGAGGTCCACGTCGCGGGCGAGATGGCCGAGGACATCGCCTGCGCCATCGACCGCGCCGAGGCCGAGCTGGGTTATCGGCCCTGGGTCAGTCTGGACGAGGGTATGCGCCGTTCGGTCGCCTGGGCGAGGACGCAGGGCCAGACCTTCTCGCGCGAAGGGTGACGCAGGCGTGCGCGTAGCGGTCACCGGCGCCAGCGGATTCATCGGGACGGCGCTGGTCAAGGCGCTCGCCGAGGCCGGGCACGAGGTGGTCGGGACCGACCGGTTTCCGCCCTCGGTCGAGCTGCCGATTCGCGAGTTCGTGACTGCTGATTTGGGGGGTGGACACAGCCTCGCGCGGGCCTTCACCGGCGCCGAGGTGGTCTTTCACCTGGCGGCGCTGCCGGCCATCGCCCGCGCGCCCGACTCGACCTACGTCGACACCAACATCGCGGGGACCGAGCGGGTGCTGCGACTGGCGCGGCGAGCGGGGGCGCGCAAGGTCGTCCACCTGTCGTCGAGCACGGTCTACGGCCGCCCGGACGCGGAGCCGGTCCGCGAGGACCACCCGCTGCGGCCGGCGTGCGCCTACAGCCGGAGCAAGGCGGCGGCTGAGGAGGCGTGCCTGCGCCAGGCGGATGACGGCTACGACGTCAGCATCATCCGCCCGCGGGTGGTGGTCGGCGCGGGTCGCGCGGGGATCTTCGCGACCTTCTTCGCGTTCATGGAGTTGGGGTTGCCTCTGCCCCTGCCGCGCGGCGGCGATTTCCGTTTCCAGTTTACGGCGGTCGACGACCTGGTACGCGCGCTGGAGGTCGTCGCTGAGCGCGGTGCGCCGGGGCGGATTTACAACATCGGGTCGCAGGTGGACCGGCTGCTGCGCGACGATCTGCACGCGCTCTTTCGGCTGGCGGGGAGCCGCTCGAGGGTGATCCCGGTGCCGCCGCGCTTGGCGCTGCGGACCTTCGCGCTGCTGCACCATCTGCGGGTGGGGCCGCTGGTACCCGAGCAGTACCGTATCGCGGCGAATCACTTCGTGCTGGACACCGAGCGGGCGCGCGACGAGCTGGGCTTCACCGCGGCGCGGGCCAACATCGACGGGGTGATCGACGCGTGGCGGTGGTGGCGCGAGCACCGGGAGGCCCCGCCGCTGCAGACGCTGGTGCGGTGGTGGCGGCCGCGTCACCAGAACGCGCTGCAGCGCCGGCCGCAGTGAGGGGCCGTATGAACGTGGCCGCGCCGAACGCGCGGCGGGCGCTCGCGAGCCCGCACCCCGGCGAGTCGTCGCAGCCGCGGGCGAGGGCCTCGGAGTTCGAGTGCGCGCGGGGCAAGCGCCTCGTCGCGGGCTCAACGTACCTCTCGCCGCCCAGGCCCTGAGGTGTGCGGGATCGCCGGCGTGCTGGGGCCCGGGGCCGGCGAGGCCATCGACGCGATGGTGGACGCGATGCGGCACCGTGGGCCCGACGGTCGCGGGGTGTTCCGCGAGCGCGGAGTGGCCGTGGGCGCGGCGCGGCTGGCCATCGTGTCGCCGTCGGATGGGGCCCAGCCCATGCTGGACGGGCCGCTCGCGCTGGTCGCGAACGCGGAGATCTACAATCACCGGGCGCTGCGCGACGAGCTGAGCGGTGCTGGGGCGCGCTTTGCGACGGCGTGCGACATCGAGGTCATCATCCACGGCTACCGCGCGTGGGGACCCGACGTGGTGCACCGGCTGCGGGGCTTCTTCGCGTTCGCGCTGTGGGACGCCGAGCGCGGGCGGATGCTGGTGGCGCGCGACAGGTTCGGTATCGCGCCGGCGGTGATGTGGCGCGGTCGGCATCGGGTCGCCGTGGCGTCGGAGGTCAAGGCGCTGTGTGCGCTGCCGGAGTTCGCCGCGCGGCTCAATCCGGCGGCGCTGGACCACTACCTCGACCAGCGGCATGTGGGCGCGGAGCGCAGCCTCTTCGAGGGCGTGGTGCCGGTGCCGGCGGGGGCGCGCGTGTGGCTCGACCGGGAGGGGCGAGGCGAGTTCGAGCGGTGGTATCGCCCGCCAGCGTCGGGTTCGGGAGCGGCTCCGGCGGGAGGGTTGGCCGAGGCGACTGAGGATCTCGGGCGGGCGCTCGATGAGGCGACGGCGCTGCGGCTGCGGCACGGTGATGCGCCGGTGGGGCTGTACCTCTCCGGGGGCCTCGACTCGTCGGTCATCGCGGCGTGTGCCGGGCGGTCGCACCCGGGACGGCCTGCGTTTTCCCACGGCTTCGACCCGGCGGAGGACGAGCTGAGCTTCGCCGAGCTGGCCGCGCGTGAATCCGGCGGGCCGTGGCACCCGGTTCAGCTCGTCCCCGACGACTTGGACGCGTTGCCGGCGATCGTCGGGGCGATGGAGGAGCCGGTCGCGAACGCCGACCTGATCGGGCTGTGGGCGCTGGCGCGGGAGGCGTCGCGCCACGTGAAGGCGGTGCTGTGCGGTGAGGGCGCCGACGAGCTGTTCGGGAGCTATCCGCACCAGCAGCTGCTGGACCGCGCGGCGCTTCACCCTCACCTCGCGTCGGCGGCGGCCTGGGCCTTGCGTCGCGCGCCGGCCGCGCTGACGCGAAATCTCGGCCCCTATCCCGGCGCGCTGTCGGCCCCCGCGGCTCGCCAGCGCGTCGCCACCGCGCTGACGGGGGACACGCTCGAGGCTCGCTTGTCGGGGATCACGTCACTCTTCGACGGCGAGGCGCGTGGGGGGCTGTACACGCCGGACTTCGCCGAGGTCGTCAGCGCAGCGACGCTCCGGCGCGCGGCTCCCGAGTCGCCAGCCCGCGCCGAGCCATCCGATCCGAGAGCCACCCTCGACCACCTGATCGACCGAGATCTGACGGACTGGCTCCCCGCCTACCACCTGGGCCGCGAGAACCGAATCGCCATGGCCTGGGGGCTCGAGACGCGCTACCCGTTCCTCGACGACGCCGTGGTCCAGGCCGTCCTGCCCCTCCCGCGCGAGTACAAGGTCGCGCCGTACCCACCGACCGAGAAGCGCCTCCTGCGCCGCGTCGCCGAGGGCCGCCTCCCCCCGCGCCTCGCCCGTCGCCCCAAAGGCCCTGTGCGCGTCCCCCTCTCGCTCTTCGGTCCCCGGTGGCCCGCCCTCGCGCGCGACCTGCTCTCCCCGGAGCGCGTTGCCCACCGCGGCCTCTTCAATCCAGCCGCGGTGGCCGCGCTGCTCGCCGCCGCTGACGAGCACCCCTTCGTCGCCGGCAGACAGCTCTTCGCGTTGGTGTTGCTCGAGCTCTGGCAGCAGCGGTTCACTCCCTGAACGTGGTCCCGCCTCCGGCCGGGCGCCCTCGACCGCCCACTCGAACCCAACCAGGGGCTCGCCTAAGTGGCTGGAATGATGAGTATTTTGGCGTTTCGCGTGTAAGTCGTGGAAATGAAAGGGATGGCTTTGGGCCGTGCGGTGCGCTGGGGGGCGTTTTGCCTGCTCGGCGTCGGGGGGGATCGGGGGCGACGGGAGTGAATGGCGATTCATCGGGGAGAGGACGGCGGGACGGGGCGGGGCGGGAGCGTGAGAGTGGTGTCTTGGACGCAACGCGGCATCGGCCGGCGGTTGCGGGGTTGAGGGAGGCGGGGATGGCGGGTCGGGCAGTCGGGGTGGGGCTGCTAGGTCGGCGCTTGCATGACGCACGCGCCGTGGAGGTGGACCACCTGGTAGGTGCCCGGGGGGAACAGAGTGTCGCGGTGGCCCTGGCGCCAGAGGTCGCGGGCTCGGGCGTACAGGCGCCGGAAATCGGCGAGGAGGCCCAGGTGGGCGATCCGCGTCTCCTTGTCCTCGGCGGCGACGCGGGGGTTGAGCGCCGAGCGCGGCCCCGGGACGTCGCCCACGGGGCGGCTGAAGGGGCTCTGAGACAAGATGGCCGCGACGCCGCGGAAGCGCCGCTTGGCGTGTTTGGCCTGACGGCGGAGCTCCTCCTCCTTCGCTCGAAGGCGGCGCGTGAGTTCGGTCGCGTACTCGGCGTCGCTGAGGTGGGCGAGGCAGGGCGGCTTCGTGATGTGCAGCGCGATCTCTTTGGGAACTCGCCGTGAGCGGGCGCCGAAGTAGTGGGACGGGCGGCGGTAGACTCGCGGCGCCTCGATGAGGTCGCCCGGGCGCGTGTGGAAGCCGGGCCAGGCGCTGTGACTGGCGACGAGTCCAGACGACGTCGCGTTGGCCAAGCAATACACCAACTTGTCCCAGACCGCGCCGCGGTCGAGCAGGACGACGGCCGAGGGCTGCCGTACCGCCCAGACGTTCTCGGTCCGCCCGCGCACATCGTTGACGCACCGCGCGATGAAGGAGTGCGCGTCTCGGAGGAACACTGGCAGAGTGCCGCGCACGTCGGTCACCACGAGGTGCCAGTGGTTGCCTAGCGCGACCGAGGCGTGGACGAGGATCCCGTGCCGCGCCGCAGCGAGCGCCAAGCAGTAGCCGATGATCATCGTCATTTCACCCCGCGCATCGGGCGTCAGCAGGTAGCAGCGCCCCATGCAGCGGCGAGTCAGCAGGTAGGTAGTACCGGGTAGAATGCGGCGGGCCTCGGACATGGTGGTTTCTCCTCCGGCGGGAGGCGTGGATTCGGCCTCTCCGTGGTCAGCTCTCCTGATGTCGACCCGACGTTGGGCGACATAGAATAAGTGACGAGGAGGGGTGCCAGCCGTGCGCAACTATTTTCAAACGCGAGTGAAAACAGCGACTTCGGCGAGCCCCCGGTGATGGGTTGGGCAGCCGTCCCCCCTGCGTTTGCGGGGGGCTAGGGGCACCTCGCCGACGAGGTCGGGGGCGCCGTAGGCACCTCCTCGCGCGCGTGCTATCAGCGACGGCGTGGAACGCATCCTCTCCGCTGCCGGTCTCTGCGGCCTCGTGCTGGTCGCGTGGCTGCTCTCCACCGACCGCCGCGCCGTCCGCTGGCGTCCCGTGCTCTGGGGCATCGCGCTCCAGCTCGCCCTCGGCGTCGTCATCCTGCTACCCGACGCCGGCCAGCTCCTCTTCCAAGGCGTCGACACCGGCGTCCGCAAGCTGCTGTCCTTCTCCGAGGCCGGCAGCGACTTCGTCTTCCAGACCATCCAGCCCCACGACATCACCGTCATCCACGAGGGCGCCCGCGAGACCGTCACCTACATCGGCCACATCTCGCCGCCCGTGAAGACGCTGGCCTTCTGGATCCTGCCCACCGTCGTCTTCTTCTCAGCCCTCATGGCCCTGCTCTACCACTACGGCCTGATGCAGTGGCTCGTGAAGCTCTTCGCCCGCCTGATGCAGCGCACCATGGGCACCAGCGGCGCCGAGAGCCTGTCGGCCGCCGCCAACATCTTCGTCGGCCAGACCGAGGCCCCCCTCGTCATCCGCCCCTTCGTCGAGACCATGACGCGCTCCGAGCTCAACGCCGTCATGGTCGGCGGCTTCGCGACCATCGCCGGCGGCGTCATGGCGATCTACGTCGGCGTGCTCAGCCACATCGAGGGCATCGCCGGCCACCTCGTCACCGCCAGCATCATGAGCGCCCCCGCCGCCCTCGCCATCGCCAAACTCATGGTCCCCGAGACCAGCACCCCCAAGACCATGGGCCGGACCGAGCTCAGCCTCGAGCGCCTCGACGTCAACGGCATCGACGCCCTCGCCCGCGGCACCCTCGAAGGCCTCACCCTCGCCCTCAACATCGGCGCCATGCTCCTCGTCTTCGTCGCCGTCATCGCCATGTTCAACGCCATCATCGGCTTCCTCGGCTCGCTCCTCGGCCTGACCCTCTCGCTCCAGATCCTCTTCGGCTGGCTCTTCGCTCCCATGGCCATGCTCATGGGCATCCCCTGGGACGAGGCCCGCACCGTCGGCATGCTCCTCGGCGAGAAGCTCGTCCTCACCGAGCTCATCGCCTTTCTCCACCTGGGCGAGCTCCAATCGACCGCCCAGGCCCTCAGCCCCCGCTCCGCCGTCATCACCTCCTACGCCCTCTGCGGCTTCGCCAACTTCGCCAGCATCGGCATTCAGATCGGCGGCATCGGCGGCATCGCCCCCTCGCGCCGCCACGACCTCGCCCGCCTCGGCATGCGCGCCATGATCGGCGGCACCCTCGCCGCCATGATGACCGGCGCGGTCGCGGGCCTCATGTACACCGATGGGTAAGAGGGTATGGAGGTATTCGGACCGAGCATCGCGCCAGCGACGTCTTTCAGGGACTTAGGCGCGGAGGGCGCTGGCCCAGCGCAAGAAACCGACGCGCGTAAGTCCCTGAAAAGACGTAATCCAGCGGGCCGGCCGGAGAACACCTCGACACCCTCTGAGCGCCCCGCGTCGTCCCCGCCCGGATTCGAGCCCTGCGGCATCGTGACGCTGACCACCGATTTCGGCTTCCGCGACGGCTACGTCGGCGCGATGCGCGGCATCCTCGCCGCCGCCACCGGCCCCTCCGGCCCCCTCCGCTGCGTCGACATCGCCCACGGCATCGCCCCCCAGGACGTGCGCGGAGGTGCTGTGGCCCTCCGGCGCGCCGCCCCCCACTTCCCACCGGGCACCGTCCACCTCGCCGTCGTCGACCCCGGCGTCGGCACCGACCGCGCGCCCCTGGCCCTGCTCGCGGGCGGCCACGCCTTCGTCGGCCCCGACAACGGCCTCTTCGACTGGGTCACCGGCGCCCTCGGCGGCGCAGACGGCGCCTGGCGAATCGAAGCCCACCCCTGGCTCCCTGCCTCGCCCGCGCCGACCTTCCACGGTCGCGACATCTTCGCCCCCACCGCCGCCGCCCTCGCCACCGGCCGCCTCCTCCCCTCCGCCGTCGGCCCGCCGGTCACCCCCCTCGCCCTCGCGCTCCCCGCCGTCCGCGCCCTCGACGACGGCCGCCTCATCGGCGAGGTCGTGTCCATCGACCACTTCGGCAACCTCGTCACCAACATCGGCCGCTCAGACCTCACTCACCTCGCCCCCCCGGCCGCCTGGCGCGTCGAGATCGCCGGCCGCCCCGTCCCAGTCGCCGACGCCTACGGCCACGCGCCCCCCGGCCACCTCGTCGCGCTCATCGGCAGCGACGGCTGGCTCGAGATCGCCGTCCGCGACGGGCACGCCGCCGAGCGCCTGGAGCTGGACCTGGGCGCCCGCGTCACCGTCCGCTTCGACGAGCCACCGGCACCGCCCGCCAGCTGAGCCGGCCGCCTACGGGCTCAGCAGGTCCGCGAAGAGCGCCGCCAGCGCCGTCGCAGCCTCCGGGCTCAGCTCCGACTGATAGGGGCGCGTCGCCTGGACGAAGGGCACCGCACTCTGGCGCTGCAGCGCGTCGCGGACCGGCTCGGTGATCGCCGGGACCACCGTGCAATGCGGCTGCAGCTCGCACTCGGGGCCGCTCTGGGCTTCGCACGGCCAGTAGAGCCGCGAGCTGAAGTCGTCGTCGCGCGCCACCACCCGCACGCTCGGCACCGCCAACCCCACCGCCATCGCGCGCTGCGCACCGCCGGAGTGCGAGTTCACGCCGATCCGCGTCGGGTCGACCTCCGGGCGCGCCCGCAGGTAGGCCAGCGCGCTCAGCTCCTCGCGCAGCTGCAGGCCGATCAGCGGCATCGCGACCTGGTCCCACAGGCTCCGCGCGATGGCCGCCTCGCACGACGCCCCGCCGATTCGCGCTTGATACGAGCGGCTGTCGGGCGCGAACACCACCATCCCCGCCCGCGCCATGTTCGCGCCGGCCTGCTCGAGGAACGACTCGTCGGCGCTGCTGAAGTGGCCGTGCAGCAGCAGCACCCCCGGGAACGGGCCCTCGCCCGCGGGGACCGCCAGCAGCCCCGTGCTCGGCCCGAGCTCGGGCACCTCGAAGCGAACGCGCGTCCACAGGTAGCCCTCGCCCTTGGTCCAGCCGCTGAAGGTCTGCGCCACCACCGTGGACTGCGCCAACCCCGCGAGGGCGAGGTCGGCGCCGCTCTGGCGCAGAAACCAGCTGCGCAGGTGCACGAAGGTCGAGGGGCACACCAGGTCCGCGGGCGTGCTGGCGGTGAGCAGCGCGGCGAGGGTCTCCGGCCAGGCGGTCGGTGTCGGAACGAGGCGGTGCTCTTCGGCCCACTTGAGGTAGGGCAGCGCGTTCGGGTGCTCCGCGCAGCTCGTCCCCGGCGCGGTGAGCGCGCTTCGCGGCGTGATCTCCGCCTCGGTCGGCGAGTCCACGACGGCGGGCAGCGGGACCTCCGGGAGGGCGGCTGGCTTGATGAACTTCCAGGTCACCGGGCACAGACCGAGGGTCGGGTGCGCGAGGCACTTGCCCTTGGTCGAGCAATAGAACGTGTCGCTGTTCGGGCAGTTCTGCTGCTCGGGATCGCACTCGGTGGTCGGGACGACCGCGTCGGGTCCCCCGTCGTCGACGGCGTCGCTGAGCGTGTCGCCGTCGGCTTGGGTGGCATCGCCGGGCTCGGCGTCGGTGTCCTCGCCGTCGGGTTGAGGCGAGTCGTCGGGCTCTTCGAGGTCGGCGGGCTGGATCTCGGGCTGCAAGTCGGGCGAGCCCGAGTCCCCTGCGTCGGCATCGAACCACAGCCCGAGATCTTGCCTTCCCCCGTCGTCGGACAGGGCGACGTCGCGCCCGTCGTCGAGGTCCCCATCGGCCGCCGAGCCTTCGCAGGCCGCGAGCCCCAGCGTCGCAGCGAGGAAGGCCGAAACGGCGAGACCCGCAATCCTCGGCCAGGGTGAAGCCAACGCGGAACCGTCCGAAAATTCGCGGCGCCGGAGGTGGGTCCGGCGCCCCGACGAGGGGAAGCTGTCCGGCGGCTCGGCACGTCCGTAGCGGCCCCCGGGGACTTCAAATTGGTGGCGACCGATCCGTCGAGTCAACGGGAATCGCTGGACCCTGCCGCGGCGTGTGCCGGGGGCCGGGGAGCCGTCGCCCGCGCCAGGGTTCGGGCCTCCAGGGCGAGGCCCACGCCCGCCGCGCGCTGCAGGACGTCGGCCAGGCCGCGCACCGGGATTCGGAGGAGGTGGCAGCGGGTGGTCGCGACCCAGCCCTGCTCGGCCAGGGAACCGTCAAATAGCGAGTCCAGACCTAGCAAATCGCCGGGTCCGGCGGTCGCGCCGTGGGGGGCCGGGCTGGTCTCCCGCACCTCACCGCGGCGGACCAGGAAGAGGGTGGGCGGGGCGTGCGGTTCGCTGCGGATGACGCCCTCGGGCCCGACGACCATCGAGTCGGCGCGGGCGAGCAGGGTCTCGAAGGCGTGGGCGGGGAGGCCGGCGAAGGGCGCGCAGGAGCGCAGGGCGGCGCGGGAGAGCAGGGTCTCGGACAGGGCGCCGCGGGCCTCGGGGATCTCGCCCAGCAGGCGGTCGACGGCGTCGGCGCCCAGCACGCGGAGGCGGCCGGCGGTCTCGGCGACCACGTCGGCGTCCTCGTCTGCGCCGAGGGCGCGCATCCGGCCCAAGAAGACGTCGCCCGGGCCGAAGGTGATGGCGGCGGCGCCGGGGCAGACGAGGCGGAAGGTGCCGGCCGCCACCGCGTAGAGGGCCGGGGCGGCGTCGTGGCCGACGTTCTCGCCCTCGCGGACGACGCGGGTGACGAGGCGCTCGGCCTCGCCACGGCGGCGGGTCTGGGGCAGCACGCCCAGGGGAGGCATGGAGAGCAGGACGCGGTCGGCCTCCTCATCGGGGACGCTGGGGCGCGGGGCGGAGCTGAGGCCGCGGTGCAGCTCCAGGGCCAAGAGGACGCGGCGGGTGACGCTGAGGACGCCGAAGACGCAGCCGCCGACGCCCAGGGCGGCCCAGGCGACGAAGGGGATGGCGCCAGCGATGCGGATGGGGAGGCTCTCGGAGCCGCCGAGGTGGGAGGCCCAGGCAGAGGTGGCGGGGCCGGGCGCTCCGAGGAGGAGGGAGACGGCGATGACCAGCCAGAGGGCGGAGAAGGCGAGGACGCGGTCGCTTCGGAGCAGGGTGGGGAGGGAGACGCGAGGGCTGCGGCGCATGATGGGGGCGAGGAGGGCGGCGCGGGCTTCGGGGGTGTGGGAGCAGGGCGCGAGGAGGCGCGCGCCGTCGGCGGTGGGGACGAAGGGGCAGAGCTCGAGGAAGACGACCAGCCAGGGGACCAGGGCGTAGGGGGCGGCGCTGGCGAAGGCGGGGGGGAGGAGGACCGAGGCGACGCCGAGGACGCCGGCGGAGACGAGGAGGCCGAGGAGGCCGGCGCGGCCGAGGGAGGCGCGCTCGGCGGGGGGGCGCAGGTGCTCGGCGGGGTCCATGGTGGCGAAGGCGAGGAGGCCGTTTCGGAGGCGGAGGCCGCCGTGGAAGGGGGTGGGGTGGACGTCGTGGGCTCGCAGCCAGGCGGCGCGGCATGCGGCGCG
Organism: Myxococcota bacterium; assembly: GCA_041389525.1. GTDB lineage: Bacteria > Myxococcota_A > UBA9042 > PHBI01 > JACKFB01 > JACKFB01. The sequence goes on from JAWKRR010000027.1 coordinate 51,231, forward strand.
GCAGAGGCTGGCGAAGAGCGCGCTGCCGTAGAGCGCGAGGACGGCGGCTTCCCAGCTGCCGGCGACCATGACGCTGGCGGTGGGGTCGCGGAGCAGGGCGAGCAGGGCGGGGACGCAGAGGAGGGCGGCGATGAGCGCCACGACGGCGAGGACGGTGGGGCGCGTCGCGCGGCTGGGGAGCGGGGGGGCGGCGCGGCCGAGGCCAGGGACGGGGAGGACGGGGAGGTCGAGCAGCCAGCTGATGCGGACGCGCCCGCCGAGGACGCCCAGGCGGGGGACGGGATCGGTGAGAAAGCCGGCGGCGGCCAGGGTTTGGTAGAGCTGCACGAGCCCGGCGTAGCTGGTGCGGCCGTGGCGAATCAGCACCTTGGCGGCGATGGCTTCCATGGTGAGCGAGCCGTCCATGCAGGCCACGGCGGCCATCTCGGTCTGCGAGAGCACGAAGCTCTGGCGCTCCTTCCGGCGAAAGAGCATGGGGCCCACGACGGATTCGCGGACGTGCACGTCGTCAGCGAGCCGCGGTCGTTCATCGAAGAGTTCGCTCACGCGCGCCTCACACGGATCCTCAAGTACAGATCGCAGCATAGCGCGCTGTCCCCGCGAATCCGAAAGGGAGTTGGCGGTGGGTGCTGTGGCGGTGCGGCGGTAGGGCTTGTGCGGCGCGGCGAAACGGGCGCGCGGTGTCCCGGGGTGGTGCTTGCCCCTTGGGCGCGAGCCCTCCGTTCTGCTAGAACCCGCCAGCCCGGCGGTAGGTCGCCGGCGTACTTTCGAGGTCCTGCGTATGTGTCGGTCGAATCAGTCGTTTGGTGTCGTTTCCCTGAGGGTCGCGGTCGTTCTTGGGCTCGTCGCGCTCGCGCTGACGGCCGGAGCTTGCGGCGGGGAGGGATACGGCGGGACGGCCGACGCGGTGGCGGATGCGATCTCGGACGGCGGCTCGGACGCGGGCGCTGACGGCGGCCCGGACGCCGGTCCGGACGGTGGGGCCGACGCTGGGCCTGACGACTGGGCCTGACGCTGGGATCGACGGCGGGGCTGACGGCGGCCCAGACGGCGGGCCGGACACGCAGACCGACGCGATCTCGGACTCCGGACCGGACGCGATCTCCGACGGCGGCTCGGACGCGGCGCCCGACGCGATCTCCGATTCCGGCACCGACGGCGCCTCGGACGGGGGCGCGGACGCGACGCCCGACGCCACCACCGACACCCAGACCGACACCAACGTCCCGCTCCCGGCGTGCGGCGAGCCGCTTGCGGGGACGCCCGGCACCTGCACGGTGACCGCCGGAAACGCGACCACGCTGATCCTCGGCGATCTGGTCCTCCCGAACGGGCTGCTCCCCGGCGGTCAGCTCCTGGTCGTCGGCGACAAGATCACCTGCGTCGGCTGCGACTGCGCCGCGAAGGCCCCCGGCGCCACCCAGATCAGCTGCCCCGGCACCGTGATCTCGCCCGGCCTCATCAACGCCCACGACCACATCACCTTCACGCAGATGAAGCCCGTGGACCACGGCACCATCCGCTACACGCACCGCCACGAGTGGCGCAAGGGCCTCAACGGGTTCAAGGCCCTGCCGGTCAAGCAGAACAGCCACGCCCTCGGCGACGCCTGGGGCGAGATGCGCCAAGTGATGGGCGGCGCGACCAGCCTCTTCGGCTCAGGCGCGGAGGTGGGCTTCCAGCGAAACCTCGACCGCGACAACCGCCTCGAGGGGCTCACCCACGCCGCCGCCGACTACAGCACCTTCCCGCTCGGCGACTCGGGCGCCAAGTCGCTGCCGCTGACCTGCTCGGCGTACAAGTTCGACGACGCCAGCGTCGCCGCGGCGCAGGTGGCCTACGTCCCGCACTTCGCCGAAGGCATCGAAGGCTCCGCACAAAACGAGATCCACTGCGGCTCCGGCACCAAGACCGGCGGCGTCGACCTGATCTTCCCGACCACGGCGATGATCCACGGCATCGGCCTGACCGCCGCCGACATCGCGATGGTCGTCGGGGAGGGCGCGGGGCTGGTCTGGTCGCCCCGCACGAACACGTCGCTCTACGGGTTCACGGCCGACGCCCCGATGTACGACCGGCTGGGCGCGCTGGTCGCGCTGGGCACCGACTGGACCGCGTCGGGATCGGCCACGATGCTGCGCGAGCTGGCCTGCGCCCGCAGCTGGAACGAGAGCTACTGGGACAGCTACTTCTCCGACGCCGACCTCATCGCGATGGCCACCTCGTCCGCGGCCGAGCTGCTCGGTTTCGGCGACGTCCTGGGCAGCCTGACCGTGGGCAAGGTCGCGGACATCGCGGTCTTCGACGCGACCGAGAGCGCCGGCTACAAGGCCATCCTCGACGCCGAGGTGGACGACGTCGTCCTGGTCCTGCGCGGCGGCCTCGTGCTCTACGGCGACGCGCCCGCCGTCGCTGGGCTCGCCAAAGCCAGCGACTGCGAGACCCTCGACGTCTGCACCCGCGCAAAACGCATCTGCGCGACCCGCGAGATCGGCAAGTCCTACGCCACGCTCAAGGGCGAGGTCGAGGCTGACACCTACGAGATGTTCTTCTGCGGCGTCCCCCCGGGTGAGCCGAGCTGCACCCCCTTCCGGCCCGGCGAGTTCACCGGCGTCGCCTCCGCCAACGACGCCGACGGCGACGGGTTCGCCGACTCGGTCGACAACTGCCCCAGCGTCTTCAACCCCCCGCGCCCCCTCGACGGCCTGGCCCAGCCCGACGTCGACGCCGACGGCGACGGCGACGCCTGCGATCCCTGCCCCTTCGACGCCGACACCACCGCCTGCTCCTCGGTAGACCCTCAGGATCTCGACAGCGACGGCATCGCAAACGCCCTCGACAACTGCCCCAGCGTGCCCAACGCCGACCAGAAGGACGGTGACGACGACCAGGTCGGCGACGCCTGCGACGGCTGCCCCCTCGACCCCAACCCCGCGGGCCAGCCCTGTCCGCGCTCGATCTACGACGTGAAGAGCGGCGCCGCCGCCATCGGCGAGTCCGTCTCGCTGGTCGGCGCCCTGGTCACCGCGGCCGGCGACCGCAGCTTCTTCCTCTCGGTGGACCCGGCCAGCGCTGGCTGGGCCGGCGCGCCAAACTCCGGCCTCTTCGTCTTCTACCCCAACGGCGCGCTGCCCCCGGTCGGCGCCCGCGTCGACGTCACCGGCAAGGTCTCGCTCTTCCACGGCCAGATTCAGCTCGATTCGGCCGTCTACACCGTGGTCGATGCGAGCGCGACGCTGCCCGCCCCCCTGGCGGTCAAGACCGCCGACGTGCGTGTGGGCGGCAAGGACGCCAAGGCCCTCGAGGGCGTGCTGGTGAAGGTCGCGGATCTCACCGTGGTCGACGCCTCCCCCGCCGGCCAGACCGGCGAGACCGTCGCCGGTGAGTTCGACGTGAGCGACCTCCCGGCCGCGGCCCCGGGCAGCCCCGGCCTGCCGGTCGACGACGCGCTCTTCGCCATCGATCCCCAGCCCCAGTCAGGCCAGAAGTTCGCGTCCATCACCGGCGTCCTCCGCCTCTCCTGGGACCGCAACAAGCTGCAGCCGCGTTCGGCGGCCGACGTCGTCTTCGGGGCGCCCAAGTTCTTCGCCATCGAGCCCGCCCTCGGCACCGTCTACGAGAACTCCACCGACGTCGCCGCCGCGCCGCCGCTGCGCGTGCGCCTGACCGGCCCGGCCCTCACCGACACCTTCGTGCCGGTCACAAGCGCCGACCCCATCAACCTGACCGTGGTGGGCGGCGGCGCGACCGTGCTGACGGGCGAGTCCTTCGCCGAGCTGCGATTCGACTCCGTCAGCGCCCTCACCGGCACGCCCATCGTCATCACGGGAGACCTCGGCGGCGTCACGGCGACCGCGGGTGTTGAGGTCCGCTCGCTCAACAACCTGCCGCAGGTCATCGCGATCGAGCCCGACCCCCTGACGATCCTCATCGAGACCAGCACCACCGTCGAGCTCTTCCTCGACGCGCCGGCGCCGCCGGGCGGGCTCGACATCGAGATCGCCACCACGAACGCCATCGTCGACGCCCCCGCGTCGGTGAACGTCCCCGAGGGCGCGTTCTCGGTCGAGCTGGTCCTGATGGCGGGCGCCAACGCCGGCCTCGACACGCTGACCGCCACCACGACCTCGGGCGTGTACTCGCTGCCCTTCGAGGTGGTCGCGGCCCCGCCGGTCGGCCTCTTGCTCGCCGAGGTCCTCTACGACGTCACCGGCGAGGACACCGGCCTCGAGTGGGTGCGCCTCTACAACGGGTCGACCGCGCCGGTGGATCTGGCCGGCTGGTCCCTGGGCCACGGCGGCGTCACCTACAACGCCGCCACCTACCAGCTCGCCGGCATCATCGGCCCGGGCGAGTGCTTCGTGGTCGGCGGTCCCAACGGCAACGCCAACAACGGCCAACCCGTCTACGGACAGGCGAAGGACTTCAACCCGGACCTCCAGAACTCGGGCGCGACCGCGGACGCCATCGGCCTCTTCCACCTGAAGGCTGCCGACATCAAGGCGGACTCGCTGCCGGTGGACGCGGTGGTCTACGGCGGGACGAACGCCGACAAGTTCAAGGACCCCGACGGGCTGCCCTACGCGCTGCCCCACGTCGACGACGCGCAGGCGAACAGCTCGCTCCTGCGCACCGGGCTTCAGGTCTGGGTCATCGAGGAGACGCCGTCGCCGAACGAGTGCCCGCCGATCTTCTAGCCCGCTCGGGGGCAGACCTCTAGCGGGGCGGCGAGAGGCGTCCCGAGGCCGGGTCGTAGCTCAGCGCCAGCCGTCGGTAGTCGCCGTCGGCCAGCACCGCGGTGAGGACGAAGGGGCGGGCCGCCAGCCCCTTCGCCGCCGGCAACGCGATGAGCGCGCGGCCGTCGTCGTCCCGCCCGCGGGCCCGGGCCTCGTCGGCGTCGCCCGCGGCCAGCGTCACCGCCGCGAGCCGCGTGACCTCGCTGCCCCGCCCGACCGTGATCAGCAGCGGGAGCTCGGCGTCGGCGCTGGGGCGCGGGTCGGCCAGCGCGATCTGCACGGTCACACCTGACAAATCGGCGGTCCACGCCTCGCCAAAGGGCGCCGGGAGCGGCGGCCGCGGCCCAGCCAGCGCCGCGGGCAGCGCGATGGGCTCCGGGAGAGGGATCTCGGGCGGCGCCTCCGCGGGCGGGTCGGCCTCGGCGAGGGCGGGCGTCGTCGGCGAGCCCACCGTGGGCGCTGGCTGGGCCGCCGCCGCGTTCTCGGTCGTCGGCGCGTCATCGCCTCGCTGACTTAGGTGATACCACGCGAAGAGCCCGCCTCCGGCCACCAGGACCAGGGCGAGCAAGGCGATGACCAGCCCAGCACGGCTCTGCTTGAGCGAGGGCTCGTCGCTCAGCGAGGGCGGTGAGCCGGTCGCCTCGCCGGTCGGGGCGTCCTGCTGGACGCCGGTCTGGGCCATGAGCGAGGCGGGGGTCAGCACGGCGGCCCGCTCGAGATGGGTCGGGTCCGGCATCACGTCGGGGGCGGCATCGACGACCGGGAACGCGGCCAGGTCGTCCAGCAGCGCGGCGGCGTTGGGGTAGCGGTCGGCCGGGCGGCGGGCCAAGAGTCGGTCCACCATCGCGTAGACGCTCGGCGGCAGCGCGGGCGGCGGACACACGGTCGCCAGGGGCGGCGCGTCCTCGGCGACCCGCCGCGTCAGCACCTCCATGGTGGTCTGGCCCGTGAAGGGCAGGGTCCCCGCCAGCATCCGCCACGCGATGACGCCCAGGGAGTACATGTCGGCGGCGGGACCCACGTCGTTGCGACCCAGGGCCTGCTCGGGCGCCATGTAGTCCGGCGTGCCCGTGATGTAGCCGGTGCGCGTCAGGCGCTCGAGATCGCTCTCGGAGCGTTCGCCCTCGGTGGCGAAGAGGCCGGCGACCCCGAAGTCCAGGATCTTCACGTGGGTCGCGCCGTGCTGCTGCACGACCATCAGGTTCGCCGGCTTGAGGTCGCGGTGAACGATGCCGGCCTTGTGCGCCTCGTCCAGGCCCAGCGCGGTCTGGCGCAAGATGTCGATGACCCATAGGAAATTTAGCTGTCCGCCGCCGGCCATCAGCGCGCCGAGCGTGCTCCCCCGCACCAGCTCCATGGCGAGGTAGTAGAGGGTCTGCCCGGTGCGCGGCCACACGAACTGGTCGAAGTCGTGGACGCGCACGATGTGCGGGCTGGAGAGCTGTCCGACGACGCGGGCCTCACGCTCAAAGCGCTTGGCGGCCACGGTCTTCGACAGCGCGGGCGAGAGGACCTTGATGGCGACCTCGCCGCCCAATCGCCCCGTCCGATGGGCGCGGTACACCGTGCCCATCCCGCCCTCGCCGAGGCGCTTCTCGAGCTTGTAGCGCTCGCCCACCACCATGCCCAGCAGCAGATCTTCGGACCACCCACCCTCGGGCTGCGCCAACCCGCAGCTTCGGCACGCCTCCGCGTCCGCGGCGACCCGCGCAAGGCAATCGGGGCAGATGGTGTCGCGCATCGCTCTAAAGCTCTTCGACTCGCGTCCCAGCGAAGCCGCCGCCGGGGTTGCGCTTTCGCCGCTTGTCGGTGCGCTCCTCGCCCTCGGGGACCTCGCGGTGCGGCCGCGGCCCGGCGTGGGGGCGCGCGAAGGTGTGGACCGGCACGAAGAGGATGTCCTTCAGCTTGGCGATGAGGCTGGCGGCGAAGTGGTCGTAGCGGACGCCGCGGATCTCGACGTAGAAGTGCACCTCGCCCACGACGCCGGCGAAGTCGACGTCTTCGGTGGAGGAGCCCCAGCGCACGACGCCCTCGTCGAAGACCGGCTCGTCGCCGTCGGACCCGCCTCGAACGAAGAGCTGGTGGGAGGTCGGCCCTGGCTTGAAGTAGACCTCGCACCACGTCTCGGCCAGCGCCTCGCTCGTGGGGACGATGAGCTTCGGGGTGGCCAGCACGCGGATCAGCGAGTCCGCAGCGCCCTCTCCGACGTTGGTCTCCCGGGACTGCGGGACGATGATGAGATCGTAGAGGGTCGTCTTCTTGCCCATGGAGGCCTCGTCTGCCGAGAGTTGAGCGGCTCCCATCGTAGCGAGGCGCCCGCGCGACGCAAGCGACGCCGCGGCGGCGCGAGGTGGGCGGGCAGGGGGCGACGGGCCGAATCGCCGCGCGCTGAGGTCCCGGCGGGGTTGACTCGGTGGCGAAGCGGAGGCCCGGTGCCTTAGGATGCCGCGATGCCGTCCCCGCGCCGCCTCATCCTCGCCAGCTCCAGCCCCTACCGCCGCGCCCTGCTCGAGCGGCTGGGCTTGCCCTTCGACGTGGCGTCGCCGGGCGTGGACGAGGACGCACTCCGCCACATGGCGCCCGACGCCATGGTGCGGGCCCTGGCCGTCGCCAAGGCGGAGGCCGTGGTGGCAGACGACGCGCTGGTCATCGGGTCGGACCAGGCCCTGGACCTCGACGGCGAGGTGATGGGCAAGCCGGGGACCGCCGAACGCGCCCGCGCCCAGCTCGCGCGGCTGGCCGGGCGCACCCACCTCCTGCTCACGGCGGTGGCGGTGCGCGACACCAGGTCTGGGGACGTCGCGGTCGCCCTGGACACCCACCGCATGACCATGCGCGCGCTAAGCCCCGCGCAGATCGCCCGCTACGTCGAGCTCGACCAGCCGCTCTGGTGCGCCGGCTCGTACATGCTCGAACGCACCGGCGTGGCCCTCTTCGAGCGCGTCGAAGCCGACCCCGAGACCGCCGATGACACGGCGATCGTCGGGCTGCCCATGATGAAACTGCTCGAGATCCTGCGCCGATTCGGCGTGGATCCGCTCAACGGCTGAACGCGGGGTCAGCCGTTGAGCGTCACCTCGGGTCATCGGCTCAGCTGAAGAGGCGGCGCAGGCGGAGGGCCGAGAACAGCCCCCGTTCGCTCGCCGGCTTCGGCGCGGGGCGGCTCAGCGCCACCACGCGGTCTCGTGCGTCCGCTGTCGCCACCGACAGCAGCGCGTCCAAGGTGCGCTTCGGGAGCGCCCCCACGGTGCGTGCCACTCGTTCATCATCGAGCAACACCATCGCAACACGACGCCGTTCATGGGGCTCCAGCCCGTCGACGAGGCGCGCGAGATCGTCGGCGTGGAGCCGATCCAAAAGGCGCGCCAGGCGTGAGGGGTCGCCTGAACGGAGTAGGTTACGAAGCAGCAGAGCTCGCGTCGCCTGGATGGTCATCGGACCACCTCCTGCTCTTGTGCATCCTGAGTTGACCGTAGCGGCCGACCGAAGACGCTCACCAAGCAGGGGAGGACTTCAGGGCTACTACGGCTTGATACTCGGCGGGTAAGCGCCTGTATCGCCGTCGACCATCTGACACAAACTCCGGACCAATCCTCGATTCGCCGCGCGTGCCCATGGGCCGCGCGACCTGGCGGAAGTTCCGCCGACCTGGCCCCGATCTCGGGTGCCCAAAGCGTCGCGTACCATGACTCATCGGCCGGAGGAAATCAAGTCTGAAGCCATGATTTCGGGCGGAGCGAACGCGAGTCGAAACGCTACTCGCCCGCGCGAATGAGGCGGTGCAAGGCCCGCGGCCCAAAGCCCAGCGAGCCGTCGTAGCGGCGGCCGTCCACGAAGAGGGTCGGCGCCTGGTCCACGCCCAAAGACTTCGCCTCGGCCGTGGCGCGCGCGACCGCGGTGTCGGTGGTGGCGTCGTCGAGGCAGGCGCCCAGCGCGTCGACGTCGGCGCCGGCCTCTTTCGCGGCGGCCAGCACGTCGTCGCGCACGGTCACGCCCAGCCGATTTAGCGCGTCGTGGACCGGCCAGAACAGCGCCTGGCGGCCCGCGCAGAAGACGGCGCGGGCTGCAAGATCGGCGGACGCGTCGCCCTGGGGGATGAAGGGGCGGACGTGCACTGAGATGGTCGCCTCGCCGGGCGCGGGCGCCGCGGTGGCTTGGTCGGCGACGGCCCGCCCCACCACGCGGCAGGGGGCGCAGGCGAGGTCGTTGAAGAGCACCAGCCGCACGGTCGCGTCGGCGGGCCCGCGCCGGGGCGCGTCGGCGAGGTTCAGCTCGACCGCCTGCTGGGCCAGCGGGTTCAGCGCCGCGGCCCCCGCGATGATGGCCGGGTAGGGGTCCAGCGTGTCGCGGGCGACGCGTTTGGCGTGCTCTAGCTCGGCGTCGATGAGGGCCGAGAGCTCCGGGAGGGGGCGGCTGCCGGCCATCTTCCGACCATTGATATAGAGGACCGGGGTGCCGCGGGCGCCGACGCGCTCGGCCAGGGCGATGTCCTCGTCGACGCGGGCTGCGGTCTCGGGGGCGACGAGGCAGCGCGCGAACGCGTCGTCGGTGAGGCCCAGGGCGGCGCTGTGCTCCACGATGGCGCCGGGGGACAGGCGGTCACGGTTGGCCACCAGCCGGTCGTGCAGAGGCCAGAACTGGTCTCGCTGGCGCGCGCACTCCAAGGCCAGGGCGGCCGGGCGCGCGGCGGGGTGAAAGGGCAGGGGGAGGTGCTTGACCACGAGGCGGACGGTCTTGGGGTAGCGCTCGAGGAGGCGGTCCAGGGTGGGTACGAACGCCGCGCAGAACGGGCACTGCACGTCTTCGAAGAGGACGAGGGTCACCGGCGCCCGCTGGGGTCCACGGGCCGGGTCGTCCGCGCGCACCGGCACCTCCCAGCGCTGCTCGGGGACGGCGCGGCCTGGGTCGTCGTTGGTCTTGAGCGGCGAGGCGTTGCTGGCGCCGGCGGGGTCGTCTGCCGCGTCGTCCGCTGCGGGATCGGGCATCGGGAGATCGCGGATCAGCCAGTCCGCGACGCGTGAATTTGAGGATTCGGCCAAGGCCAACGCGGCGGGTACATCCGGGCGCGACACCCCCTCGCCCAGTCGCGTCTGACCGCGCGCGACCTCGTCGCGCACCAGGTTCAGGATCCCCTCGATCCCCGCGGTCGCGTCGGCGAGGCGCGCGCCGACCAGGACGCTCGGCGTGCCGGGAAGCTCGAGGGCGCGCCCTTTGGCGGCGTCGGCCTCGACCCGCGCGGCGGTCTCCGGCGCCGCCATGTCCACGGCGAAGCGGGCGCCGTCCATGCCCAACGCGGAGGCCTCGCGCAGCGTCCAGGCCTCGAGCGCGGCCACGTCGGCGAGGGCAGACCACTCGGACTGGCGGCGAAAGAGGAGGTCGTGCATCTCGGCGAAGCGGCCCTGGAGCTGGGCGGCCACCGAGGCGCGGGCTGCCGCCTCTGCGAGCCCGTGAAAGCTCAAGGGCATATGGCGGAACTGGACCTGAACCGCGTCGGGCCAGGTCTCCACGAGCCGCGTCATCGCCGGCGCCATCTCGCGGCAGTAGGGACACTCGAAGTCGGTGAAGAGCGTCACCACCGCAAGCGGCGCCGCCGCTCCCTTCGCCGGGGGCGGCAAGGCGAGCGCACCCGCGGCGTCAGGTCGGGGCGACGCGGTCGTGGACTGGTGGGTCGCCATCCGCGTGTCGCTCTTGCAGCCGGCCGCGAGCAGCACAACCACGGCCAGCGCCGGCAACACGCCGCGCGACCAGCCCTGCGGGGTCTGGCTCATGAGGACTCCTCGTCCGGCTTACCCGGCCTGAGCACCACCCAAACCTGGCGCCCCTCGCGGGCCAGACGCGACGCGATGGCCGCGGCCTGCGCGCCCTGCAGCGCCACGGGCCCTTCCGCGGGCAGCGCTTTGGTGGCGACGCAGATCGGCACCCCCTCGGGCGGATCGTGGACGACCGGGATCAGCTCGGACCCCGGAAGCCAATCGGCCAGCGCGATGACCCTCGCCGTCGCCAGCGCTTGCTCCACCAGATCCGGTGGCAGGCGCTTGTGGGTCCGCTCCAGCCTCGCCCACCGCGCGGAGACGGCCACCGGACCGCTCGAGAGATCGCAGACCTCGTTGGCGCGCGCCGAGATGGCGGCGGTCCCGATCTGGCGCGCCCGCTCGATGATCTCCTCTTTCAAGGCGCCCGCCAGGGGCCTCAGCACCGCGCGGCTCGCGTAGTCGTCGATGGCCGCGAGGTGGCTGATGGTCTGGCTCGAGACCTGCCCGACCGCGTCGCCCGTGACCAGCGCGTGGATGCCCAGCCGGTCGGCCATCGCGTCCGCCGTCGCCACCATCAGCTGCTTCAGGATCACCTGCCGTAGCAAGGGATCGACGCAGGTCAGCAGCACCTCTTTGATCGGCTGGAAGTCGATCATCCACAGCACCGGCTCGTAGCCGTGGCACCAGCGCTCGGCCAGCGTCTGGGCGACCAGCATCGCGTGCTCGCTGGCCGAGCACTCCAGCCGAAAGTGGACGAACTCGACGGGGCTACCCCGCCGCAGCAGCAGCCACGCCGCCACCGCCGAGTCGAAGCCGCCCGAGAGCAGCGTCATCGTGCGCTCCTGAGCGCCGACCGGCAGCCCCGCGGGCCCGGGCTGCGCGCCCTCGACCAGGTAAGCGATCTCGTCGGGGATATCGACGCGCACCTCGACCTCGGGGTGCTTCAGGTCGACGCCGCGGCTGGCTTCGACTAGGCGGCCCCCGATGACCCGGCCGGCGTCGATGGAGGTCCAGCTCTGGGTGCCGCGGCGGTGGACGCGCACGGCGAAGGTGCGGCCACGCACGCGCTCGGTCGCCCGCGCGGCGATCGCATCGGCCAGCCCCTCCAGATCGGTGTAGGGGATGGGGAAGACCCGCTCGACGCGGTGCACGCCGAAGAGGTCCCTGGCGACGGCGGCCGCGTCGTCGAGGTCGCGCGCCAGCACGTGCATCCGCGTGCCGTCGCTGAGCACCACGGCGTCCGGTTGCCGCACCGCGAGGGCCGCGCGCAGGTTCGCGACGAGCAGCCCGCGAAACCGTCGCCGCGTCCGCGCGCTCTTGGTGTGCAGCTCGCCCGCGAGGTGCACCAGCAGGTGCTCGGTGTGCGCCAGGGAGGCGCGCGCGCCGGGCGGGTTCGCGAGGCCGGGGCGTTGGTGTTCGGACGCGTGGATCATGGGCACAGCCGGTCGGACCAAGTCTGGGAGAGCCTGGGGGTGTCGCGCCCTCCGTGTAGCACCCCGCCCCGACCGATGCCCAGCGCGGAGTCGCCCCCTCAGAGCGCGGCCCGCCCCCTCGCGCGGTGGCCCCCGGAGGCCACTCGGGGGACCGTCGTGCTTGCGTGCCGCCGGGCTCGCGAGTTAGACCCGCGGGCGTTATCCCCAGAGGGAGGTGAGGGTGTGACGCCGCCGCTCTTTTCGAAGGTGCTCATCGCCAACCGCGGTGAGATCGCGTGCCGGGTCATCCGGGCGTGCCGGGCGCGCGGCATCCGAACCGTCGCCGTCTACTCCGAGGCCGACCGCGGCGCGCTGCACGTGCGCATGGCCGACGAGGCCTGGTGCATCGGGCCGCCGCCGTCCCGCGAGAGCTACCTGCGCGGCGACAAGATCCTCGCGGTGGCCAAGCGCGCCGGCGCCGAGGCCATCCACCCCGGCTACGGATTCCTCAGCGAAAACGCGGGATTTCGTCGCGAGTGCGAGGCCGCCGGCGTCGTCTTCATCGGCCCGCCCCCTGAGGCGATGGAGCTGATGGGCGAGAAGACCCTCGCGCGTCAGACCATGATCGCCGCGGGCGTCCCGGTGGTCCCGGGCACCGCCAAGCCCATCACCGATCTGGACGAGCTCGCCCGAGTCAGCGCCGAGGTCGGCTTCCCCGTGATGCTCAAGGCGGCCGCGGGCGGTGGCGGCAAGGGGATGCGCGTCGTCGCGGATCCCGCCCAGCTCGTCGCGGCCTTCGAGGGCGCCCAGCGCGAGGCCCGCTCGTCGTTCGGAAGCGACGCCGTCTACGTCGAGAAGGCCATCGTCGGCCCGCGCCACATCGAGGTGCAGGTGGTCAGCGACCGCCACGGCCACACGGTCTACGTCGGCGATCGCGAGTGCTCGGTGCAGCGCCGCCACCAGAAGGTGGTCGAAGAATCGCCAGCCCCCAACCTCTCCCCCGAGACGCGCCGACAGATGGGCGAGATGGCCGTTCAGGCCGCCCGCGCCGTCGGCTACGAGGGGGCCGGGACCGTCGAGTGCCTCGTCGATCAGGCCGAGAACTTCTACTTCCTCGAGATGAACACGCGGCTCCAGGTCGAGCACTGCGCGACCGAGGAGGCCTTCGGCGTCGACCTCGTGGACGCGCAGCTCCTGGTCGCCGCGGGACACCCGCTGCCCTTCACCCAGGACGAGATGGTCGCCCGCCGCCACGCCATCGAGGTGCGCCTCTACGCCGAAGATCCCTACGAGAACGACCGACCCTCGCCCGGCGTGCTGACCGCTTATCGCACGCCGCAGGGTCCTGGCGTCCGGGTGGACGACGGCGTCGAGGCCGGCAGCGAAGTGTCGAGTCTCTACGATCCGATGCTGGCCAAGCTGATCGTCTCGGCGCGGACCCGAGACGCGGCCATCGAGCGCTGCCTCGCCGCCCTGCGCGAGTACGTGGTCGAAGGCATCCACACCAACCTGCCGCAGCTCCGGCACATCCTACAGAGCGCGCCCTTCCGAGCGGGCCGCTACACCACGGGGCTGCTGACCGAGATCCCGCGCGTCACGCCGCCTGACGTGGACGAGGAGACCGAGGATCTGGCGCGGGTGCTGGCGGCCTTGGGCGCCATGGCGCAGGCGCCCACGCGCGTCGAGGCGGGTGCCGCGGCGGAGTGGTCGCCGTGGGCTCTGGAAGGACTTCGGCGACAGCTCGGCGGGGGATTGTGATGGGCGCGCGTTTCGTCACATGGGTTGGCGGTGCAGAGGCCACCGTGGAGATCGTGTCCAGCGACGAGGCCGGCGTCGTCGCCCGCGTCGAGCGCGAGGGCGAGCCCACACGCGAGCTTCGATTTCAGCACGTCGCGGGCCCGATCTCGGGCGCGCACCTGATCATGGAGGACGGGCGCAGCGTGCCGACCCGCATGGCCCCCGGCGCCCACGGCGCGGTCACGGCGGTCATCGGCGCAGCCCGCGTCGAGGTCCGCGTGGTCTCCGAGCGGGACGCGTGGCTGGGTGCCGGCGTCGAGGAGGCCGACGACGGGCGCGTGACGGTCTCGATGCCCGGGCTTGTGGTGAAGGTGCTCGCGCCGCTTGGGACCGCGGTCGAGGCCGGGCAGCCGCTGCTCATCATCGAGGCGATGAAGATGGAGAACGAGGTGAAAGCCGGGCGGGCGGGCGTCGTGACGGCCGTGCATGTGGGCGCGGGCGACTCGGTGGAAGCCGACGCCGTGCTGATGGAGATCGGCGATGCCGAGTGAGAAGGACACCGCGTGGCGGACGGCGGGCTACGACGCGCAGGCCGAGGCCTCGGGCCTCCGCAAGAGCGAGTTCCTGCTCTCCGACGGCACGGCCATCGAGCCGCTCTACGGGCCAGAGGACGCGGGCGAGACCAGCGTTCGGCTGGAGACCGACCTGGGCTATCCCGGTGAACCGCCGTTCACTCGCGGCGTGCAGGCGACGATGTATCGCGGGCGCCTGTGGACCATGCGCCAGTACGCCGGCTTCGGGACCGCCGCCGAGTCCAACGAGCGCTACCGGATGCTGCTGGACGCAGGCGGCAAAGGGCTGAGCGTCGCCTTCGACCTGCCGACCCAGATGGGCCTGGACTCCACCGATCCCCTGTCGGCGGGCGAGGTCGGCAAGGTCGGCGTGGCCATCGACTCCATCGAGGACATGCACGTCCTCTTCGACCAGATCCCGCTCGACAAAGTCTCGACCTCGATGACCATCAACGCGACCGCGCCCATCCTGCTGGCGCTGTACCAGGTCTGCGCCGAGGAGCGGGGCATCAGCGCGGCGAAGCTGCGCGGGACCATCCAGAACGACGTGCTCAAGGAGTACATCGCCCGCGGGACCTACATCTACCCGGCTCAGCCCAGCCTGCGCCTGGTGACCGACGTCTTCGCCTACTGCAAAGACGCGCTGCCGAAGTGGAACACCATCTCCATCAGCGGCTACCACATCCGCGAGGCCGGCTGCGACGCGGTGCAGGAGGTCGCGTTCACGCTGGCCAACGGGCTGGCCTATGTGAAGGCCGCCATCGACGCCGGGCTCGAGATCAACGAGTTCGCCGGGCGCCTGGCCTTCTTTTTCAACGTCCACAACGGCTTCCTCGAGGAGGTCGGCAAGTTCCGCGCCGCGCGGCGCCTGTGGGGGCGCCTCTTGGCCGAACGCTACCCCGACTGCACCGACGACAACCGGCGCCTGCGCTTTCACACGCAGACCGCGGGCTCGTCGCTCACCGCGCAGCAGCCCGACAACAACGTGGCGCGGGTGACGATCCAGGCGCTGGCGGCCGTCTTGGGCGGGACCCAGTCGCTGCACACCAACAGCCTCGACGAGGCGCTGGGCTTGCCCAGCGAGCGGGCGGCGCAGATCGCGCTCAAGACCCAGCAGGTCATCGCCAGCGAGTCCGGCGTCGCCGACTTCATCGACCCGCTCGCGGGCAGCTATGCGGTGGAAGCGCTGACCGACCACATCGAGAACGGCGCCCGGGCGATCATCGACCGCATCGACGAGATGGGGGGCGTGGTCCGGGCCATCGAGGCGGGCTGGATACAGCAGCAGATCCTCGACACCGCGTACCGCTACCAGAAGGGCGTGGACTCGGGCGACATCGAGGTGGTGGGCGTCAACGTCTACCAGGTCGAGCAGGGCGTCCGGCCCGAGCTTCAGCGCATCGACCCCGAGGGCGAGCGGCAGCAGTGCGAGCGGGTGGCAGCGCTCAAGGCGCGTCGCGACAGCGCAGCGGCCAAGGCGGCCCTGGACGCGCTGGAGGCGGCGGCGCGGACCGACGAGAACCTGATGCCGCTGATCGTCCAGGCCGTGCGCGACCGCTGCACCCTGGGCGAGATCGCCGGCACGATGAAGCGGGTCTTCGGTCAGTACCGGGAGACGCTGGTCATCTGAGGCTGTCGCGCCGAACAGGGGGGGGCGGTTGCTGGTCGGGAGGCCGCTGGTTTACCACGGAGGCACGGAGGGGGCACGGAGGTCACGGAGGGGGCGGGTGGCTCTGGGGGCGCAGAGCGGGGCGGCGGGCGCAGGGGACCACGGAGGCACGGAGGGTAGGGGTTGGCACCGGGTACGGACGGGCGCTGGCGAGTCCATATCTGAATCCCTATCGCTTCGGCGGGGCTCAGCGATTGCGCCAGGGCCTCTCCGTGTCTCTGTGTCTCCGTGGTAAAAACCGCCCTCCCAAGCCGCCTCCGCCCCCTTAGCGAGGAGTGGACGGCGTCGTGAATTAGCCACGGAGACACGGAGAACACGGAGACGGCACGGAGCCGGCAAAAAAAAAGCCCCCCTCCGTGCTCCTCCGTGTCTCCGTGCCTCCGTGGTTAAAATACCGCTCCCCGTGAGCCGCCGCGCTCGCGCTTTGTCGACGTCGGACTTGGCGTCGAGGCGCGCGCCGTGAGGGCGGCTAGTTCGCGAGGACGATGTCGAGGCCCTCGATCCGCGAGCCGCTTTTTTTGAAGCGCCAGACCGAGATCGCGGCCTCGATGACCAGCCAGACTCCCAAGACGAAGAGCAGGCTGCCGACGCCGAGGAGCAGCCAGGCGCCGTCGTCGTAGAACTGCACGATGTTCACGACCATGGCCCACAGGGTCACGCTGAGCAGCAGCACCATCGGGATGGCGGTGACCAGCCAGATGCGGCCGCGGCGCATGAGGTAGAGGGTGATGGCGAGGAGGGCGAGGCCCGCGAGGAGCTGGTTGGTGGTGCCGAAGAGCGCCCAGAGTGCGAGGCCCGCGGGCTTTCCGTCGAGCTTCAGGAACGCGAAGAGCGCGATGGCGCCGACGGCGAGCGCGGCCGACACGTAGCGGTTCTTCATGAAGCCGATGCCGGCGGTCTCGGCCATCTCCTCAAGGTTGTAGCGGAGGAGGCGGGTGGCCGAGTCCAGCGAGGTCAGGGCGTAGCTGACGACGATCAGCGAGATGAAGCTCGCGGCGACGTAGCGGCTGACGCCGAGGGCCTCGAGGAAGGTCGAGGAGCCGTGGATGAAGGCGCCGACCTGGGCGCCGAGGCCCTTGACGCTGTCCCAGGTGGCGTACTGGGTGGACCACTCGTCGGCGCTGAGGATGCCGGCGGTGGTGGCGAGGACGGCGATGAGGCCGAGGAGGGACTCGCCGATCATGCCGCCGTAGCCGATGAGGCGGGCGTCGGTCTCGCGGTCGAGCTGTTTGGCGGTGGTGCCGCTGGAGACGAGGCTGTGAAAGCCCGAGGCCGCGCCGCACGCGATGACGATGAAGACGAAGGGGAAGAGGCTCGGGGCGCCCTCGGGGTCGGGGCGCAGGGCCGGGGCGACGAAGGTGGGCTGGAGGACGAAGATGCCGGCGAACAGCCCGCCGAGACCGACGTAGAGGAGCAGGCTGTTCAGGAAATCGCGAGGTTGCAGCAGGCTCCAGACGGGGAGGACGGCCGCGGCGAAGGCGTAGGCGAGGAGGATGAGGCTCCAGCCGAGCTGGCCCGGGGCGACCTCGGGATCGGCGGTGCCTATGGCGGCGAGCACTCGCTCGTCCACGCTGACGCCGACCAGGACCAGCAGCAGCAGGAAGCCGATGGGGGCGAGGAGCTTCCAGGAGATGTTGCGTCGGTAGCCGAGCCAGCCGACGGCGGCGGCGATGAGCATGAGGCCGGCGGAGGGCAGGACGGCCTGGGGGAAGTGGATGGCGGGGTCTTCGGCGCCGGCGGCCGGTCGGAAGAGGAAGGCGATCACGTAGACGAAGACGCCCATGCCGAGGGCGACGAGGAAGAAGATGATGAGGTGGAAGAGCGTCTTGGCGCGCTTGCCGATGATGCCCTCGGCGACCTTGCCGATGGAGACGCCGCGGGCGCGGACGCTGAGGACCAGCGCGCCGAAGTCGTGGACGCAGCCGATGAGGAGCGCGCCGAGGACGACCCAGGTCAGGGCTGGGGCCCAGCCCCAGATGACGGCGACGGCGGGGCCGAGGACCGGGGAGAGGCCGGCGATGGAGGCGTAGTGGTGGCCGAAGAGGACGGCGCGGCGCGTGGGGACGTAGTCGACGCCGTCGTTGAGCGCGTGGGCGGGCGTGACGGCGTCCTCGCGGAGGCCGAAGACGCGGCGGGCCAGGAAGCGGCTGTAGACGAAGTAGCCGATGAGGTAGGCGAGGAGCGCCAAGCCGGCCGCGTGGGCGGCGTTCACTGAGCGGCCCCGGGGGACTCGCCGGTCTCGCCGGGCCCGCCGGCTCCGCCAGAGCCGACCGACAGGGCCTCGGTCAGGGGCTGGAGGACGACGAGCAGGCCGTCGAGGTCCAGGTCCGCGGTCAGGGAGACGCGGAGGTCGTCGCGGCGCAGCGCCCAGCCGGTCGCGCGGGTGCCGAGGGCGGTCAGGCCGGGCAGCTCCAGCATCGGGCGGGCGACCTCGAGGGTGCCGAGCTGGGCCTCGATGGCCTCGAGTTCGGCGGCGCGAGCGGCGGGGGCGAGGGTCTTCACCTCGCGGGTGAGGGCCAGCAGGGCCTTGGCGAGGGCCGCCTCGCGCGGGCTCTCGGCGCGCGCCGGACCTTGGCTGCGCAGGACGTCGAGGTGGGTCTCCAGCTCGTCCGCCGTCGCGCGGTCCGGTGCGTGAAACACCAGTGAGATTCGCGGGTTATCGCCGGCGCGCAGCCAGGCCCCGGCCGCGGCGACCTCGTCGGCGATGCCCTTGGCGAGCAAGGCGCCCGGGTGCGCGCTGGGGTTTGGCAGCCACGCAAACACCGGGCCGCTGGTGCGCAGGGCCGCGAGGAGGCGGGCCTCGTCCTCGTCGGTGCGGCTGCCCTCGGTGACGCCGTTCGCGACGGCCGCGACGCTGTCGGCGAGCGCTGGGTCCCCGATGGCCACGGTGTCGTCGTCGACCCGCGTCGCGATGGCGCCCTCGGGCAAGGCGGCGCCCACGGTGGCGGCGCGCAGGCCCAGGCCCTCGGAGCGCACCATGATGACCCGCACGCCCTCGGCGGTGCCCGCGAATCCGGCCTCGCGCACGTCGGAGACCTTCACGCCGGCCTCGGCCAGCGCCTGGAGCCAGGGCGACCTGGCCAGCTCGGCTCGCACCTCGGCGGTGAGCAGGCGGCCCTCCTCGATGACCGCGGGGTTGGCCCCCACGAACCAGGAGATCTCCTGGGGCAGCAGGGCGCTCAGCTCTTTTTCGGGGAGGCTGCGCACGAAGGTGACGACCAGGAAGCCGGCCAAGCCGAGCAGCAGCAGCGACGCCCCGAAGACGCGGGTCAGCGTGGCCCCGGCGGCCGTGGCCTTGCCGGTGTCGTCGCGGGAGCGGTCCACGCCCCACGCGACGAGGATCCCGAAGGCGTAGAGCACGTTGAGCGGCACCGCCATCAGCACCTGACTCATCGGATCGGGCGGCGTGAGGATGGCGCCGACGATGAAGGAGATGACGACGAAATAGCGGAAGAAGCCGAGGAGGCTCTTGTGGGTGACGATGCCGAAGAGCGCGAGGAAGAAGATGACCAGCGGCAGCTCGAAGACCAGGCCGAAGATCAGCAGGAATATGAAGGATGTGGAGTAGGCGTTCTGCAGGGTGACGACGACGTCCGCCTGGCCGCCCTCCAGCGTCAGCTTCACAAGCCAGTCGGTGATGAAGGGGAGGATGACCTCGTAGGCGAAGGCGCAGCCGATGAGGAAGAAGATGACGGTGAAGACCGTCACCGGGACGATGAATCGCCGTTCATTTTCGAGCAGGCCCGGGCTGACGAAGGACCAGAGCTGCCAGAAGGTGAAGGGGCTGGTCAGGACGGCGGCCGCGACGAGCGAGGTCTTGATGTAGACCATGATGCTCTCGGTGAGCTCGATCGCCTGGAAGTGGTAGACGCCGTTGTCGGCGAGGGCACGCGCGATGGGGCCCGAGAGGAAGCCGAACAGCTCGATTCGCCACGACCAGCAGATGAAGAAGCCGATGGTGACGATCGCCGCGACGCGGATCAGCCGGCTCCTCAGCTCCGCGAGATGCTCGCGAAACGACATGACGCCGACTTCACTCACGCGTCTTTGGACTCGGCGTCGGGGGCCGCGCTGGACGCGCCCGCGTTGGAGGTCGTGGCAGGGCTGGTCGGCGCGCCGCGCTCGACGCGGCCTTCGGGCGCGGCGCCTGGCGCGGGCGCGGCGGCTCTCTCGCCGGCGCCCTTGTCGCCGTCGGCGCCCTTCGCGTCGGCCTTGGCAGCGTCCTTCGCGTCGGTCGCGGCCTCATCCAGGCGCGACGCCTCGTTGACCTCGCGCTCAAAGCCAGCCATCGCCCGTCGCATCTCCCGCATGCCCTTCCCGAGATTGCGGGCGAGGTCGGGGAGCTTGTTCGGGCCGATGAAAATCAGTGCGGCGACTAGAATGAGCGCCAACTCCCAGGTTCCCAGGCCGAACATCGTCTGTCTCCCGAGGATGACCTCGGACGTGCCGCCGACGGCCAGCGCGGCGAGATGGCCTTCATCTCCGCGCCGGCAGCGGCGGCGAATCATACGGTGCCGCGTGGGGGCCAGCAAGCAGCGGTTGTCTTGCCGACGCCAACTCCGCGGCGCCGGCCCCGCGCTCGCGACTCGGGCGCGACGCGGGCGCGGCACGGCCCAGCCTCAGAACTCGGTCTCGGCGTCCAAGACGTTCTCGGGAGATTGGGCGTTGATTGCGCAGTCGGCGGGCTCGGTCCCCTTCTTGTGGGGCACGCGCTGGCCCTTGCCGTCGCAGCCGAGCAGCCCCGTCGCCGCGTCGACCTGCAGCCACACCACGTCGGCCGGCGGCTTCTGCACCAGCGAGCCGTAATTTCGCGAGGGGCGCACGGCGTCCATGAAGGCCTGCCACGCTGGCGCGGCCGCGTCGCCGCCGTAAATCTTGTTCGACTTCTCCGAGCGACCCACGGGGCGTTCGCGGAGATCGGCGCCGATCCACACGACAGCGGTTCGCGTGTCCGTGTACCCGTCGAACCACACGTCGTAGGGGAGGGTGCCCGTCTTCCCGGCGACCTCCAGCCCCTCGAGTTTGGCGTGCTTGCCGGTCCCGCGCGTCACCGCCTCGTTCAGGTTGGCAGTGATGATGTAGGCCGTGGACGCCTCGATCACGCGCTGCCGCGGCCGCACCACGCCCTCCCACACGGCCGTCACCGCCTCGCTGGTGGTGCTCCATGCGTCCAGCGGGCTGATGTGGCGCTCGAGCACGCGGCCCTCGGAGTCGACCACCTTCCGAATCGTGTTCATCTGCGGCGCCATGCCCCGCAGGGCAAACACCCCAAACGCGTGCGCCATGTCGAAGGGGGTCTGGTCCGCGCCCAGCACCTCCGAGGTGTGACCCTCCAGCGTTCGCCCGAGGCCCAGCTTGCGTCCCCACTCCTGGTAGCTCGCCAGCCCGCTGCGCTTCAGCACGTCTTGCAGCACCCGCAGGCTCACCGAGTTCTCTGATTTCACCAGGGCGTTCCACACGATCATGTCGTCTTTGGAGCGCGCGCCGGTCGGGTTGTAGCCCCCCTCGCGAAAGGGCGCCCCCGAGAAGAGCGCCGACGGGGGCAGGCCCGAGTCGTAGGCCTTCGCGTACACGATCGGCTTCATCGTCGAGCCGGTCTGCCGGATCGCGTGGGTTCGGTCCACCTGGCTGCGGTCGAAGTCCCACGCCCCCACCATCGCGTCCACGCCGCCCGCGACCTGCATGTGCGAGATGATGGCGCCCTCCATGCGTGGGATCGGGATGAGGTCCAGCGCGTTGGCCCCGTCCTTGGCCGGCAGCACCTCCACCCACACCACGTCACCGGGGGCGAGCGCCTTGGTCAGCGCGTCGATCTTCCCTTCAAACGAGACGTTCTTCGACCGGTCGCGCCCGCCCTTCGCGGTCAGCGGCAGCTCGGTGTAGGGCACCGCCCAGCGCGTCCGCCCCAGGCTCAGCGTCCCGTTGGCGTCAGGCCCCAGCTCGACCGTGGCCTCCTTCGCCTTCACCTCCGCGACCCGGCCCAGATAGCGCACGCCCTCGACCGGGCCGGCCGCGGGCAGCTGCCCGTGGACCCGCTCGAAGAACGCCGCCCGCTCCATGCGCGCCAGGGGCCCCGGGTAGCCCTGCTTGCGCGCGATGTCCTCCAGCGCCTCGCCGAGGGTCTTCGACGCCATCCGCTGCACCACCGGGTCCACGGCGAGCGACACCCGCAGCCCGAGATCCAGCCAGGATTTATCTGCACTTCCGTAGCGCTGGACGATGTCGCGGCGCACCGCTTCGGCGTACTCCGGGACGTGGTCACCCAGGGGGTCGCGCATGGGGTAGACGACGAGCTGCTTCTTGAGCGCCGCGTTCGCCTCGTCGGTCGTAATCCAGCCACGACGCTGCATCTGCGCGAGGACGTGCCCCATCCGCTGCCGCGCCGCCGGCAAGTTCACCGCGGCGTTCACCCGGCCCGGCGACTGAAACGAGCCCGCGATCATCGCGTGTTCGGCCAAGTCCAAGTCCCAGAGATCCTTGCGGAAATAGTTCTGCGCCGCCGCCTGCACCCCGTAGCTGCCGTGCCCCAAGAAGCCCGCGTTCAAGTACCAGGTGAGGATCTGCTGCTTGGTGTAGAGGTCCTCCATCCGCCGTGCCAGGATCGCCTCGCGGATCTTGCGGACGTAGCTCTTGTCGGCGCCGACGATGGCCTTGGCGAGCTGCTGGGTGATGGTGCTGGCGCCCTCGCGCACGTCGCCGGCCTTCAGGTTCGTGATCATGGCGCGGACCACGCCCTTGAAGTCGACGCCGCTGTGGCTGAAGTAGCGCGCGTCCTCCGCGGCCAGCACCGCGAGCACGAGCTGACGCGGCAGCTGGTCCCAGCGCATCTGGATTCGGCGCTCCTGGTACCACTCGCCGACCACCTGGCCGTCCGCCGACGTGAAGGTCGTCACGCCCGCCGAGCTGAGGTCGTCGAAGCCATCGAGGCGCGGCAGGTCGCGGGCGTAGTGCGCGTAGACGCCGAGGACCAGCACGGACGCGGCCAGCCCGCCCCAGAGTGCCAAGGCGAAGAGCGAGCGCAGCAGCACGCCCAAGACGCCGCCCGGACGGCGCGGGTTCACTCGTATCCGCGGTGGGGAGATCGGGTCGCTCACGGTGGGGGAGGGTACGCGGTCCATCGGCGCTCAACAACGAGAAGCCCCCGCAGCTTCCCCCGGGCCGCCGATTCTCTCCCCCCTTGGCGCCCGCCCGGGTTCGGGGCATGGTGGCGGGCATGAACGACCCGTACGGTGATGGTTCGGCGCGCGGCCCTGTGGATGTGGTCGTCACCGGCGCGGCCGGCTTCATCGGCGAGGCGCTGGTCCGGCGGCTGCGCAAAGAGGGGCTGACGGTTCAGGGCGTCGACATCGCGGCCGGCGAGCTGCCGACGGTGCGCATGGACGTCACCGACGGCGCCGCGGTGCTGGAGGTGCTCCGGCGGGTGGAGCCGCGGCGCATCGTGCACGCCGCGGCGCTGGTGGATGAGCGCGGCGACCCCGACCGCTTCCAGGAGGTCAACGTCGCCGGCACCCAGAACATGCTGGACGCAGCGGCCTCGGTGGGGGTCGAGCGCTTCGTCCACATCTCGTCGATCGCGGCGCTGGGTCTTGATCCCGGCCCGAACGCCGGCGAGGGGACGCCGCTGGACCCGAACACCGGCTCGCCCTACTTCGACACCAAGGCGGCCAGCGAGGAGCTGGTGCGCCACGCGATGGCCGGCGGCCGCCTCAAGGGCGTCATCGTCCGCCCCGGCGACGTCTACGGCCCGCGCAGCAAGCCATGGGTCGAGCGCCCGCTCTCGCTGATGCGAAAGAAGATGCCGGTGCTCATCGGCGGCGGCGCCGGCCTCATCGCGCACTGCTGGATCGACAATCTGGTCGACGGCATCGTGCTGGCGCTGAACACGCCCGAGATCGAGGGCGGCATCTTCCAGATCCACGACGGCACCGACACGACGACCTACCGCGACTACTTCACGCGCCTGGCGGCGGCAGCTGGCCTCGCCCCACCGCGGGCCTCCATGCCCGAGGCGGCCGCGTCCGCGCTGGGCCACGCCTTCGCCCTCGGCGGTCGCCTCGTAGGCGGCCCGGTGCCCTTCACGCCAAGCGCCATCCGCTACATCTGCCGCCGCTCGACCTACTCCATCGCGTCCGCCCGCGACCGCCTCGGCTACGTCCCCCGCGTCGGCCTCGACGAGGGGATGGAGCGACTGGGGCAGTGGCTGCGCGACCGCCCGCCAAGCCGGTGACGCGACGCTGAGAGGGCGCGCGCTGCGCGTCAGGGCGTTGGGAATTGGCCACGGGACCGCCCGCCCAGCCGGTGACCCGTCGTTGAGAGGGCGCGCGCTGCGCGTCAGGGCGTTGGGGGAGTGGCCACGGAGGCACGGAGGCACGGAGCCGGCAGGAGAAGCGTGCGAACGCGCCTCGACCGCCCGAAGCGCCTCCGCCCCTCCTCTCCCTCCGTGTCTCGGCGCCTCCGTGGCAAAAATCGCGCTCCCAGCTACCCGAGCACACACGCGAAACGCCCAGCAACCGCCTACGGAATCGCGAAGAACCGGTGCAGCTCGCTCGCCAGCCCGACCAGCGGCTCCGCCTGCCCATCCCGCGCCGCCACCCGCGCGATGAAGCTCTCGCGGCCTCGCCGGATCCGCGCGACGTAGCCCATCTCGACGCAGGCTTCCAGCGCGTGCTTGAAGGTCACCGAGCTCGCGGCCTCGAGGCAGCGCACGTCGCCCTCGTGGAAGCGGCGCCGCGACTGCCGCTGGAGCTTCTTCATCAGCTCCTTCTCGGGCATCTCCTCGCTGACCAGCTCGCTGATCCCCGTCGCTAGCAGCCAGTAGGCCTCGACCCACGGCACGCAGACCTGGTGCAGATAGAGCAGCGTGTCCGTCCGCGGGTCGTCTTCGCTGGGGACCATCAGCCGGTCGGGGCCGACCTCGTCCAGCTCGCGCACCAGCAACCCCGCGCGCTCGAAGGACGCCAGCGTCTGCGCGAACTTGGCGTCGAAGCTCTGGTCGGGGTTGTAGATGAACTCGTACTTGAAGGTGCGCGACAGGAAGTGGGCGGCGTCGCGCAGGGTCTGCTCGGTGGTGCCGCGGTCGTGCAAGGTCGCGCGGATGGCCGCGGCGAGGATCCCCTCGGCCACCAGCAGATGGACGATGTTGTTCTTGTAGAAGTCGAGGTTGATGCGCTGGTCGTCGACCGGCGTGTAGACCAGCCCGTCCTCGAACTTGCGGGCCTCGACGTACTTCTCGCCGACGTAGCGCTCGAGCACGGGCGAGACCGCCTCCTCGACCGCCAGCCCGCGTGCCAGCGCGATGGGGCTGCCCGCGCCCAGGGCCAGCACATCGGTCGGCAGGTTCTGGCTCTCCGCCTCCTCGATGGCTTGCGCCACGTCGGGTCGCCGAATCTTCAGCGCGTGCTCCAGCGTCTTCGACAGCGCGGCCTGCTTGTGGCTGGCGACGCCGAGGATGAAGCCGATGCGCCGCAGCAGCGCCTCTTTGCCCACGCCGCGCTTCGGGTGGGTCAGCAGCGCCATCGCCGTCACAGCGCTCGGCGTGACCAGCGCCACGTCCTGGATGCCGTCGAGCACCCGGTAGCCCATGCGCCGCACGAAGAGCTGGTACTCCGGCGACTCGGTCGGCAGGTCGGCGACCTGGTCGGTCTCCATCTGCTCGCGCACCGACAGCGGCTCGCCGAATCGCACGTAGAGGCGGCCGTAGCGCGACCACAGCACCTTCGTGGTCTTCAGCAGCCCGGTGATGTTCTCCTTCTTTTTCTCAGCGCCCGTCAGCTCCTGCGTGTAGGAGCGCTCCTCGATGACCTGCTCGTAGCCGACGTAGATCGGCACCAGCTTGACGTCCTGGGTCGCGCCGCCCTTGACCGCGTCGAGGATCGACGAGAGCACGCCGAACTTCGGCGGCAGCATCTTGCCCGTGCGCGAGCGGCCGCCCTCGGGGAAGAACTCGATCCAGTAGCCCTCGCGCACCAGCTTGCGTAGGTAGTGGCGGAAGGTCGCCCGGTACGCCGGGTTCTCCTTGAAGCTGCGGCGGATGAAGAAGGCGCCCGAGCGGCGAAAGATGTGGCCGACCGGGAAGAAGCTGAGGTTATCGCCCGCGGCGATGTGGGGTGGGATGAGGCCGTTTGCGTAAAACAGGTAGCTGATGACGAGGTAATCGATGTGGCTGCGGTGGCACGGAAGCAGGATCAGGGGCGCCGTCCGGGCCGCCTCGCGCACCCGCTCGAGCCCGTCGCTGTCGGCGATGACCTCGCTGTACATGCGGTCGAAGAGGACCGTCAGCCCGAGGCACATGGCCTCGATGTAGGCCATGGAGAAGTCGGCGGCCATCTCGTTGAGGTAGCGGTCGACCTGCTTGGTGATCTCGTCGGTCGAGCGGTCGCTCTCGGTGGCGAGGCGGCGGATCTCGGCCTGCATCTCGGGGGTGCGCAGGATCTCGGCCCGGATTCGCTTGGCGTCCTTGAGGATCGGGCCCTTGATGACCCGCTCCTCGACCGAGAGCGCCTGCAGGCAGGCGAAGCGGAGCTTCTTGGCCAGCTCGGCGACCGAGAGATCTTCGGGCTGCTCCGCGATGAACAGCCCGAGGTCGATGGGCTGCCCCATCTGCACGAAGGCCCGGGAGCGGTTGATGACGAAGCTCAGCGCCTTGCGGACGCGGCCCGGTGCCTCGGGGTTGCCGAACACCAGATCGCTCATGGTGCGGCGGTATCGGTTCGGGTTCTGGCTCCACACCAGCAGCTGCGGGATGACCACGAGAGGACGCGGCTCGCAGGCGGGCTGGCCTTCGCAGTCGCGCTGGCGGGCGAGCTGGGCCTCGATGACGGTCTCGAGATACTCGACCGCGTGCAGGTCGGGAGACCACGGCCACAGCCCGCGGCGCTTGAGGAAGAGCAGGGCCGGGCGCCCGCGCTCGAGGCCATAGGCGAGCAGGTCGGTGTCGGGGATCACCTTGGGGCGGCGGCCGAAGAGGCGGCGCAGACTCGCCAGGGCGATGCGCCACAGGGGACGCATCCAGCGCAGCGAGATGCTGTTGACGAAGAAGACCAGCGGCAGCTTGAAGCGCAGGAACGCGTAGTTGAAGTAGAGGTAATCGAGCAGGCTGTGGTGGTTCATGATGAACACCACGTCGGAGTCGCGGGCGGTCTCGCGGATCATGCGCTGGTAGCGCTCGTCGAAGGCCACGCGGCGGAAGACCAGGTGCAGCAAGGTCCGCCAGCTCAGGGCGAGGCGCGCGAGCATGCGGCCCGGGTTCGACAGGTAGACGCCGTCCGCGCCGCCCTCGTACTCGGGGAAGCGGCGGGTCGGGGCGACGCGGGTGGGCTGCCTCGCTTCCGCTAGCAGGGCCTCAGACACCGCGATCGCGGTCTGCTCCGATTTCGATTCGGGCGTGCCCTGGGAGTCGGGCGCGATCAGCTCGGACTTCGATTCAGGCGCGTCGAGCGTGTCAGAGGCCGTACCCTCCGCTGACTCCTGATCCGGCCGCTGGGTCGGGGGGCTCATCCGCGGGAGGCTATCCATCCCTGCGAGCGCTGTCGACTGCTGTCTACGCGGCGACGGGGGGCGTGCGACCAAAGGCGGGCGAGCGCGCGTCTGCGATTGAGTGGAACAGGTTCAATCCCGTAGTGTGTGGTGAATGGAGCACACACCCCGACTCATCCGCTGCGCCGCCACCATGTTGGTTCTGCTGATTTCGTTTCACGCGTGGGGCCGCCCCCGGACTCCTCCCGCGGCGCCCCCGGAGTCGGTGGTCGAGCCGGTGGCCGAGGCCACACCCCAGCCCGCGGCGATCTGCGTGGAGGACCCCGAATTGGCGCGCCAGGCGATCGAGGACCTGTTCAGGCGGCTGGGTGAGGCCTACGCCACCGACCTCCCAGGGCCCGCGGGTGAGGCGCTGCGTGAGAAGCGGGCGGAGAGCGTCGCGCGGTCCATCGTCGACGTCGACGCCTTCGCGCAGGGTGTGCTTGGCGATGCGTGGAAGGCGGCGGATCCGGTGACGCGCGACCGCTGGCGGCAGAGCCTGCAGGTGCTGCTGGAGCGGCGATACATCGAGCGGCTGCAGGACCCGCGTCACCATCGCCTGGAGGTCGGGCGGGCGGCGCTGAGCTGCGACCGCGCCTCGGTGGTGGCGACCCTGGTGCGCGCGCGCGACGGGGCGGAGAAGGCGCTGGCCTTCCGGTTGGTCCACCGCGAGTCCGGGTGGGGCGCGTGGGACGTGAGCGTCGACGGCGTCAGCCTGGCCGCCACGTACCGCAGCCGATTCGCCCGAATTCAGCGGGACGGCGGCGCGGCCGAGGTGGACCGCTACCTCACCGAGACGGCGCGGCGCTACGGGGTGGACTTGGACGACGCGTCGTCGGACGAGCGGGCCGCGCCCTGAGCGCGGAGGCCGGCTTCGGCGGCGAGATAGCGTTGTAGATCCTCGCGAATTGCGGCGAGCACGGCGGGGCCGGCGCCCTCGTAGCGGTAGAGCGGCACGCCCGTGCGGCCGACGATCCACAGGGTCGGGAGCACCTCGATGGTGCCAAGCGGGGAGGCGCCGCGCAGCACGGGCTCGGGGACGCGGTAGACCGGCGCGGGGAGCGGCTCGGCCCACACGCGGGGCGGAGCGCCGATGGCGTGCTCGGCGTCGATGGCGAGGAAGTCGAGGGTCTCGCCGGTCTTCGCGAGCTCGGCGGCGAGGGCGACGATGCCGGGGGCGAGGTCGTGGCAAGGCGCGCAGGTCTCGCTGGCGAACATGATCGCGGTGAGGCGGCCGGCGTGGGAGTCGAGGGAGACGGTGCGCTCGGACTCGTCCAACGCGGCGAAGCGCAGCCCGTAGAGGGGCCGCGCGGGCGCGGGTGCGGGTGCGGGTGCGGGCGCCGCGGGGGCAGTGGCCACAGGGGCCGCCGGGCTCGCTGCGATCGACGGCGGGGGCGGCCGGGGAGGGCGGGGGCGGGCGGCCAGCACCCGGCGCGCGTCGAGCTTGGCGATCTCGTCGGGGTCGAGCTTGTAGATGTCCGGGTAGCGCACGAGGCGGCCGTCCGGGGCCACGCTGAGGGTCTGATAGACCAGATGCACGTCGACCCGCGGATCGGGGCGGAAGCTGCGGGTGGTGGCGGCGGCCATGGCCCGGTTGAACTCGGCCCGGCTCTCGCCCTCCAAGACCCACTCGGCCAGGGTCGTCGCGGACTGCAGCCGCACGCAGCCGTGCGACACGCTGCGGCGCGCGCTCTTGAACTGATCGGCGTTCGGGGTGTCGTGCAGGTAGACGCCGCCGGTGGCCACGAGGCTGAACTTCACGCGGCCAAGTGGGTTGTCCGGGCCAGCCGCCTGGGTCACCTTCCAGTCGCCGCGCGAGTTGATATCCACGGTGTAGCCGCGCGCGCGCAGGGCGTCGGGCTCCCCCTCCACCGACGGCTGCATCTCGTCCTCGACGATCCTGCGGGGCACGCGCCACGACGGGTGGGCGGTGACCTTGTTGACGCGGCTGGAGAGCATCGGCGTCTGGTTGTCCGCGTCCGCGCGGCCCACGCTGACAGGCATCGTCAAGGTGGCCGCGCCGTCGCGCTCGGCGGTGAGCCGCTGGGCGTTGATGTGCACGATGATCTGGCGCGGCGAGTCGACGCGGAACTCGATGTCGCGCCAGCGGGCCAGCGCCAGCAGCACGGCCTCGGCGCCGCCCGCGAAGGGGTCGTTCAGGCGGGCGCGAGTCAGCTCATCCAGCCAGACGGTGACTGGCAGATCGTGGTCTTTTTGCCACGCCCAGAGCGCGCGCTTGAGCCGCCCGTCGAAGTAGTTGACGAGGCGGCCAGTGACCTCCGGGTCGCCGTAGCCCTCGAGGAGGAGGCGCTCGCGCAGCAGGCCCACCTCGGGCGCGGTGACGCCGACCTTCACGCGGTAGGTGGTGCGCGGAACCTTGGGCGGGGTGGCCGCCAGCAGGTCGCGCTCGGTGGCGAGGACGTGCATGAGCGCGACGTAGCGGCGGTGGCGGGGGACGAGCGCTTCGAGGGCGGGGCCCAGCGGACGGGTGGCGAGCAGCTCGCGGAGGCGCGCGCCGTGGCGTTGGCGGCGCGGGGCGAAGACCAGCGCGAGGCGGCGGGCGAGCGCGTGCCAGGCGCGGTCGTCGTCGTCGTTGGCGGGCACGGTGATGGGGGCGACGCCGTGGGCAGGCAGGCTGTCGGCGATGGTGGCGAGGGTGTGGCGGTCCAGGGCGGACAAGGGGGCGGGGCCGTCGGGCGCGGCGCTGGCGGGGTCCTCTTCGGGTTCAGGGGCTTCGGCGCCCGCGGTGGGGGCGTCCTCGCCGTCCTCGTCCTCGTCGTCGGCGTCATCGGGCGCCGCCGCGGCGGGAGTCGGCGGCGCGGGGTCCAGGGCGCGCGCGGCGGTCGGCGCGAGCAGCGACAGCCCCCAGAGGAGGAGGGCCGGGGCCAGGCGGGCGGCCACGGAGAGCGGCGGCAGGCGCCGAATCATCGATGCTCCAGCACGATCTTTCCGAAGCTGGCGTTGGCTTCGAGGTCTCGGTGGGCTTGGGCGACGTCGGCCCAGGGCAGCACGCGGTCCACCACGGGCTTCAGGCGCGGGCCGCTGCCCTCGAAGAGCGGCACCAGGCGGTCCTCGACGGCGCGCGCCAGGGCGATCTTCTCTTCGATCCCGCGGCTGCGCAGCACGGTGCCGACGATGCGGAGGCGGTTGCGCAGCAGGCGCGCCAGGGAGAGCTGGGCCTCGACCCCACCCATGAGGCCGACCAGCACGACGGTCCCCGTCGGCCGCAGACACTCGAGCATCGCGCTGAGCCCGGGCCCGCCCACCAGGTCCACGGCCACCGCGGCGCCCGCCCCGCCGGTCGCGTCACGCACCGCCGCCGGCAGCGCCGCCGAGTCGCCTTCCACCGCGACGTCGAGCCCCAGACCCCGCGCCAACCCAAGCTTGGTCGCCGTGCGGCTGGACCCGATGCTGCGCGCGCCGAAGGCCCGCGCGATCTGAACTGCCGCAGTCCCCACGCCGCTGCCCACCGCGTTGATCACCAGCCACTGCCCGCTGGCCAGCCCGCCCTGAAGCACCGCCGCGTCGAAGGCCGTGGCGAAGGCCTCGGGGATGGCCGCCGCCTCGGTGAGCGCCAGGCCCACCGGCGCGCGCATGGCCTCGCGCTCGTGGATGACCAGCCGCTCGGCCGCCGCCCCGCCGCCGACGATGCCCATGACCCGGTCGCCGACCGCGAACCGACTGACCGCGGCGCCGATCGCGCTGACGGTGCCTGCGAACTCGAGCCCCGGGATGTCCGCGGGCGATCCAGGGGGGGCCGGGTACAGCCCACGCCGCTGCAGCAGGTCGGCGCGGTTGAGCGCCGAGGCCGCCACGTCCACCAGCAGGTCGAAGGGCCCGGGCTCAGGCTCGGGGACATCTCGCAGTGCGAGCACCTCGGGCCCGCCCCGTTCGGTGATGACTACCGCGCGCACACTCAACCTCCCCGCTACGCGCTCGCTGCGTTGCGGCGCGCGCGGACCCTAGCGCGTAACGCCCGTCGAGGGGAGCAGTATCCGCTTGCGCCAGCTCGCTCAGGTCGGGCAGTCGGCACCCTGCGTCGGCCCGGCCTTCTTGAGCCCCTCGAGCAGCGAGGACTCGGTCAGCACGTCGGGCAGCAGCACCGGCTCGTGGGGTCGGCCGGCCGGCAAGATCAGGTACATCGGGACGCCGGGCCGCTTGAAGCGCTCGAGCCAGCGCGTGATCTGCGGGTCCTCTTTGGTGTAGTCGGCGCGCACCGAGGTCACGCAGCCCTGGGCCAGCGCGCCCTTGATCTTCGCGGTGTCGATGACCGTGCGCTCGTAGACTTTGCAGGTCACGCACCAGTCCGCGGTGAAGTCGATGAAGACCGTCTGGCCCTCGCCGGACAGGGCCTCCACGTCCACGGTCGCGAAGTCGTGCCACGCGATGTCGTCGGCCTCCGCCGGAGGCTGCCGCAAGAACCCGAAGGCGCCGCCGACGGTGATGACCGCGGCCACGACCAGCGCGGCCATCCGCGTGCGCTGCGGAAACCCGTAGCCGCCCCAGTGCCCGTAGATCCAGGCGGCGAAGGCGAGCACGGTCAAGAACGCGAGGTAGTGCGTCATCGCCTCGCGATCCCACTGCCCCGCGAGCACGTCCACCAGCCAGACGGTGGTCGCCATGAGCAGGAAGCCCATGGCCTTCTTGAAGGTGCCCATCCAGGGGCCGGGCTTCGGGAGGTGGCGCGCCCACGCCGGGATGGCGGCGAGGACCAGGAAGGGCAGGGCGAGGCCGAAGCCGATGGTCAGCAAGAAGCCCATCAGGATGGCGGCGGGCTGGGCCAGCGCGAAGCCGAGGGCCGGGGCCAAGAACGGCGCGGTGCACGGCGTGGCGAGCAGCGTGGCCAACACGCCGTTCATGAACGAGCCGGTGTAGCCGTGGTGGTGGGCGGTCTTGGCGTCCAGAGCGCCAGCCCCGGGCATCTGGACCTCGAAGACGCCGAAGAGCGAGAGGCCGAACGCGAAGACGAGCGCGCCCATGCCGGCGACGAAGGCGGGCTCCTGGAACTGAAAGCCCCAGCCGACCGCCTCGCCCGACGCCTTGGCCGCGATGAGGATGGCGCCCAAGATCGCGAAGGACACGAGGATACCGGCCGTGTAGGCGACCCCGTGGTACCAGATGGTGCGGCGCTCCTCCTCGGCCTGCTGCACCAGCCCCAGGACCTTGATCGAGAGGACCGGGAGCACGCAGGGCATGATGTTTAGGATGAGGCCGCCGAGCAGCGCGAAGAGCAGCATGGTCAGGAGGGTCGGGCCGCTGGTGGAGGGGGGCGGGCCGACCGGCGCGGCGGCCAGCGTGGCGGGCGGCGGGTCGCCCGGCTGGGCTGCCGCGGTCGCGAAGAGCGAGCTCTGGACGGCCTGACCGACCTCGCCGACGGGGAGGCGCGGGATCGGCATCGAGAACTCCCACGCCACGGGCTGGCCGCCCCGCTTGGCGCGCAGGACCGCGCCCAGGCGGTCGCCGGTCCGCGCCGGGTCCGTCGAAGCCGCGCCGGCCACGCGCACCAGCAGCCCGCCCGGGGGGACGTTGGGCCCCGCGGTCTCGGTCAGCACGCTGGTGGTGTCCAGGCCGTCCGCAGGCGCGGGGAAGACGTCGACCGTCGTCAGCGGGCGCCCGTCGACGCTGTCGATGACGAACACGGCCTCGAAGGACTCACCGGGCGCCACGCCGGTGCGCGATAGCTCGCCGCGCACGCGCACGTCGGGAGGCAACGCCACCGGGACCGTGGCCGCGGCCGCCTCGATCTTCGGCGCGTCCTCACTGGCCCGCGCCTCGCCCTGCACCGGCAGCGTCAGGGTCAGCGCCGCCTCACCGGGGATGCAGTTCTCGGCGCACACGAGCCACTGGGCGTGCGCGGTCACGCTCACCCGCTCGCCCTCAAGCAGGCCCTCGGGCACCCGGACGTCGGAGAAGACCAAGAGGTGGTCGGAGTATCCGTAGCTCACCAGCCCGTTTTTGCTCTCGATTCGGTGCGGCACCGGCCAGTGCACCTCGCCAAAGGCGAAGCCGTCCGGGCCCTCCATGCGCAGCTCGGTCGGCAGGCCCACGTCGCCTGGGTAGATCCAGTACATGTGCCAGTCGCGGGCGATGGTGAACTCGACGCCGACTCGGACCGTGCTGCCCGGGACGAGCGCCGCGGCGTCGCTGACCAGCCGCGCCGTCACGCGCGGGGTCTGCTTCTGCGAGCCGTCGGCGGCTGGGGCAGCGGCTGCGGCGCCGGCCGCGGCGGAGTCGTCGGTGAGGGCCAGGGCAGCCTGCGGCGTGCACAGCGCCAGGGTCAGGCCGACGATCAGCCATCGTTTCGCTCGAGTCATCTTGGACGTCATGGGGCCTCGCGGTCGCGTCAGGCTGTGGATACGGTCAGAGGGCCGCTCGGGTTACCGGCGCGCCCCGATTCGTAGAGTCGGTCCGCGGCGCGGTCAGTACGTGCGGTTCTGGCCGCTGACCACGCGCGGATCCAGCGCGGGGATGTCGGGGGTGCGGCCCTTCACCAGCGCGTCGACCGAGCGGTCCAGCCCCTCGAGGCTGAGCGGAAACATCGGGAAGACGCTGGCGATGAGCTCGATGGAGTACCCGCGCCACCAATTCTCGGGCATCGGGTTGAGCCAGACCGCGCGCCGGAAGCGCGAGCGCAGGCGGTGCAGCCAGACGAGGCCTGGGGTCTCGTTGCGGTGGTAGTAGTCGATGGCGCCGTTCTGGCTGGTCAGCTCGGATGGGGCCATCGAGGCGTCACCCACCATGATGAGGAAGGTCTCGGGCGGGCGGTCGCGCAGGACGTCGACGGTCGGCACCGCCTCGCCGCCCCAGATGTTCGAGTAGAGCTTCTCGTAGGGGCAGTTGTGAAACGAGAACGCCTCGAACTTTCGCCAGTGGTTCAGCCCGCTGGCGGCCGAGAAGAGGCGCTCGACGAGGTGGGCGTAGGGATCCATCGAGCCGCCCACGTCCATGAGCAGCAGCACGCGCGCCTCATTGCGGCGCGGCGGGCGGAAGATGAGGCTCAGCTCGCCGGCATTTCGCGAGGTCTCGTCGATGGATTCGTCGATGTCGAGCTCGGGCTCGCCCTCGTGGCGCGTCAGGCGGCGCAGCTTCTTGAGCCCCACCGCCATGTCGCGGGTGTCGAGGATGCGATCGTTTCGGTAGTCGCGAAATCGGCGCTCGCTAGCGACCTGAATCGCGGAACGCCCTCCTCCGCCGCCGCCCACGCGCACGCCCGCAGGGTTTCTGCCGCCATGGCCGAAGGGCGACGTGCCGCCGGTGCCGATCCAGCGGTTGCCGCCGTCATGCCGCTCGTTCTGTTCCTCGAGCCGCTGCTCGAAGAGCTCGCGCAGTTTGTCCAGCGGCAGGGCCTCCAGCGCGGCGAGCTCCTCCGGGCTGAGCATCGGCGGCGCCTTGGGGTCCTCGAGCCAGCGCAAGAGCTCGTCGGCGAGGCTGGTCGGCATGGCCCCATCGGCGAACACCGCAGCAAACACCTGGTCGTACAGGTCGAAAGCCGCCTCGTGCTTCACCAGCAGCGCCCGTGCCACGTGGTAGAAATCCGTCAGGTCCGGGCGCACGTACCCCTCGGCCAGCGCCTGCATCAGCGCCATCCACTCCGACAGCCCGACCCGCACACCCGCGTCGCGCAAGCCGAAGAAGAACTCGCCGAAGAGCAGACGCTCAGCGCTCATGGTCAGCGGCTCCGTTGGCGGAGCACCACCGCCAGGTCCTGCTCGCGCTTGAGCAAGGTCCCCAGAAAGGGCAGCTCCGTGCGCAGCCGGTCGGGGTTCACGCCCGTGGCCACCAGCGCCCCGATCCAGTCGATGAGCTCGCTGGTGCTCGGACGCTTCCTCAGCCCCTCGACCCCGCGCAGCCGGAAAAACGCCGTCAGCGCGACCTCGAGCAGGTCCTGCCCCAGGTTCGGGAAGTGCACCTGCACGATCTCGGTCATCAGCGCGCGGTCGGGGAACGCGATGTAGTGGAAGACGGCGCGGCGCAGGAACGCGTCCGGCAGCTCCTTCTCGCTGTTGGAGGTGATGATGACGACGGGCCGCTCCTTCGCCGCGATCCCGTCGCCGGTCTCGGGGATCGTGAAGCTCATCTGGTCCAGCTCGTGGAGCAGGTCGTTGGGGAACTCCACGTCCGCCTTGTCTATTTCGTCGATGAGCAGCACCACGCGCTTTTCGGCCGCGAACGACTCGCCCAGCGGCCCCATCCGAATGTACTGCCGGATATCATTGACATCTTTGTCCTGAAATCGACTGTCGTAGAGGCGCTGCACCGTGTCGTACACGTAGAGGCCGTCCTTGGCCTTGGTCGTCGACTTCACATGCCAGGTGAGCAGCGGCATCCCGAGGCCCGCCGCGACCGAACGCGCCAGCAGCGTCTTCCCGGTGCCGGGTTCGCCCTTGATGAGGAGAGGGCGGCCGAGGCGCACCGCGACGTCGACGATGCGCCGAAGCTCGTCGGAGGCGATGTAGTCGTCGGTGCCTTGCCAGGTCTCGGTCTTCTGCGTGGGCGTCGTCGTCACGGAGTTCTCTCCCCGGGTCATGGGTGCCCGGACGGTATCAGCGGCGCGCCGGCCAACGCACATATTTTGAGTCGGGCGGCCGGCGGCTGGCCTCAGGGAACCTCGATGGGATCAAGCTGTTCGGGCGACCGCTTCGGCGCGTCCGGGTCGCTCTGCACGCGGGCGAAGGCCAGCCAACTCTGCACCTCGCGAATCGCCCGCGCCGAGCGCGCCTCTCGCAGCGCGTCCTCGAACCACCCGATCGACTCGCGAAGCTGGCTGGCGTGCGCGTAGAGCTTGCCGACGTCGTAGGCCGGCCACCACCGCGTCGAGCGCGGCCACGTCCAGCGGTCCAGGTGCGCCGCGGCCTGCGTGAAGGCCTCCACGGCGTCCTGCCGCCGGTCGAGCTCCAGCAGCAGGTGCCCCATCCGCCACGCCGTCATCGGCACCGGCACCTCGGTCAGCGCCCGCTTGAAATACCGCAGCGCCCCCTCCTGGTCGCCCCGCGCCTCCGCCATCACCCCCGCGTTGTGCAGCACCGCCGGGTCGTCCGCCCCCAGCGCCAACGCGTTGCGCACCGCCCGCTCGGCCGCGTCCAGGTCGCCCGCGTGGTGCTCGATGGACGCCAGCAGGTTGAGGCGCCGCCGCCGCGCGTGCCGGTCACCGCCGGTCAGCTCCAGCGCCCGCCGCGCCGCCTGCGCCGCCTGCGCCTGCTCCCCTTGCTCGTCCAGCGCGTCCGCCAGCCGCTCCCACGTGCCCGACTGCGCCCCCAGCCCCAGCGCCGCCGCCCGCCGAAACGCGTCGACCGCCTGGCCCCAGTGCTCGTTGATCATGGCCGCCTCGCCCAGCACCCGCCACGCCACGCCAAGATCGGGCAGCTTCTCCACCGCCAGCCTCGCCCGATCCATCGATTCGCCAGCTTCCATCAGGGCGATCGCCAAACGCGCGCTCAGCAACCACGAGGCTCCGATGGTCTCGGGGCGCTCGCGATACTCGGCGATCTTCATCTCGATGCGCTGCTCGATACCCGCCCGCTCTTCGCCGTGCCCCGCCACCGCCATCGTGCGCAGCGCACCCAGCGCCGCCGAGGTGCGGTCGGGCGCAAGCTCCATCGCGCGCAGGTACTGCTCTCGCGCCCGATCGAACCGCCCCGAGTAGATCGCCGCGTCGCCCTCGATCATCGCCCGGTCGTAGTCGGACAGCTCGCGCGGCGCCACCTCCGGCTCCAGCCGTCCCTCCTCCTCGCGCGGTCGCCGTCGCGAGCTCGCCGCGCCCGCCCCCTCGCCCGCCGCGTCCCCCACGGCAGGCGCGCCCACGTCGCCTCCCTGAGGCGTCGACCGGCAGCCGCCACACGCCGCGAACCCGCCAGCCGCGACGAGCGCGACGAGGGCGACGAGGGCGGCGCGGTGACACTGCAACGCTACAGCGGGGCGGGCGAGCATGGCCGTGGACGATAGCAGCGGCAGCCCGCCTGGGCTACGCTCGCCCCCGTTGGAACTTACGGGAGCGAACGATGAGCGAGCAGACCAGCGAAGAGGTCGTACAAGAAATCGTCCAGAGCTTGGCCGCCGCTCATGCCCAGAAAGTTCGCGGGTTCGTAGCGCTGCGCTGCACCGGACCGCGCGAGGTCGACCACGCGCGCGAGACCTTGCTGCGCACCAGCGCGCCGTTCCCGTGGAAATCCCTGCCCGCCGCCGAGATCGATCCGCCGGACCTCCTCGGCTACGTGATGCACGCCAGCACGCCGCGCGGCCCGTGCTTTCTCGCTTACGGGCTGCCCCGGGGGCGCGACGGCGCGGTCCTGGAGCGCTTCATCGAACTGATCAGCGTCGCCGGCCGCAAGTACGTGATGGCGCCCTATCTGATGGTGCTGCTGCTGACGATCGACGAGATCAAGGACCTCAGCCGCGGCGCGCCGCAGTTCTGGCGCAGCCGCGACAAGTTCATCGGGTGGCCCATACAAGACGTCGCCTCGCGCTTCGTCCCCGCCACTTCGGGCGCCTCGCCGGCCTCGCGCGGCGGCGGCGTAGCGGCTCCGGGCGGCGGCGTGCGCTCGCTGCAGGCCGCGATCGAGCGCGCGAGCGGCGGCGTCGAGTCGATCTTCGGCAACATCCAGATCAACGACTACGAGATCGCCGGCGACACCTACGGCCTCGCCCCCTGGGCCGGCGCGCCCTTCATGGAAGGCGACGAGGTCCCGCCCTACATCGCCTCGGCCGCGCCGCCGGCGGGGCGCCGTTGGGGAAAGACCCTGGCCGCGGGCGACGACGAGGGCGCGGAGATCATCGACGCGTGCCGATTGATGCTCGACCAGCGCAAGACCGAGCACGCGCGCCAAGAGCTGGCCCGCGCCGCAAAGCGCTTTCGCGGCATGCACAACGGCCCGGCCACCGCCGAGTGCTACGTGCTGCTCGGCTCCGCCAGCGAGATGCGCTTCGACCACAGCGTGGCCCTCGAGTGGTACGAGCAGGCGCTGGCGGTCTTCGAGCACATCGGCGACGACCCCGGCGTGTCCGACGCCCTCAACATGATCGGCCGCCTCCGCTTCGTGCACGGCGACCTCGACGGCGCCTTCAGCTTCTTCGACCGCGCCATGCGCCACGACGAGGAGGCGGGCGACGACCTCCGCCTCGCCTCGGGCTATCGCCGCATCGGCATCATCCTCGAAGAGCGCAACGAGCTGCGTGAGGCCCTGCTGCTGTACGAGCGCGCCGCCGAGATCGAGAAGCGCAACAACGACCGCTTCGCCCTCAGCCGCAGCTTGCACCACCAAGCCCGCCTGCATCAGCGCAAGGAGATGTACGACCAGGCGCGCGACCTGCTGGCCGCCAGCCTCTCGATCAAAGAGGAGCTCGCTGATCTTTCGGGGCTCGCCGCCGGCTACCACGAGCTCGGCAACCTGGACCTGCGGCAAGGCGACCACGGCTCGGCCCACACCTCCTACACCAAGGCCCTCGAGATCGAGCAGCAGCTAGGCGACGTCCCGGGAATCGCGGTCACCCAAGCCCAGCTCGGCCTCGTCTATCGCGCGCAGCTCGACTACCCCGCCTCGGTCCGCGCCCTCTGCATCGCCCGCGAGCTCTTCTATCGCCTGCAGTCGCCTTACGTAGCCCCCATGGAGACCACCCTCGACGGCCTCCGCCCCCTGGTCGACACCCGCGACTTTGAGCGGCTTCAAAGCGAGGCCCGCAATTACGTCAGCGACCTAGTCATCGCCGGCTGACGAAGGAGGGGGCGCACGCCGATGCGGGCCCGTCCGCGTCGTCGCCCCCTTGGGCGCGGACCTCGACGTAGCGGACTTCGACTCGGTCCGGCCGCTGCGGGGCCTCCTAGCGGACGAACCCACCTCGGCGCGCACCCCGACGGTTGGCAGGGGTTTGGGCGTTTCGTGTCCTGGCGCGTGCGCCCCCTCCACCCCCCTCAGGGGCAGATGTTGCCTAGTTCGATGTCGTCTAGGTACACGCCCTGACCGCCATTATTGACTGCGTCGATGGAGTCGAAGTTGAACTGCACTCGCACCTCTTGGCCTTGCACCGCCTGAGGTAGCGCCAGCGAGACGTCGTTCCAGACGCCGTACTGCTCCGGCGCCAGCTTGCTCTTGTTCCAGACCTCGAACGCGCTGTTGCCGACCAGCAAGCGCACGTTGAGGTCGTCTCGCGTCGGGGCGGCCTCGATGTCCAGCCACACTCGGAAGCGCAGGGTCGGCCAGGCGTTGCCTTGGGGGACCTCGATCGTTCGCAGCTGCGCGGTGCCGAAGGTGCGCTCGCCCGTGTCGTAGCTGCCGGTCTCGGGGTCGCCGAAGTGCAGCGCCCACGGCTCGCTCGTCGAGAAGCCCTCGAGCCGCTGCCAGCGCGAGGGGCTGCCGTCGTCGAAGACCATCGGGTCCTCCCCGGAGAAGTCCTCGACCAGCCACGCGGTGGTCTTGCAGCACGACGGATCGCCGGTCGGCACGTGCGCGCAGGTCCCGTCCTTGCACGTGTCGAGGGTGCAGACGCTGCCGTTCTGGCAGTCGGCGTCGACGGTGCAGCACTCGGGGTTACCGGTGTCGGAGTAGAGGCACTGGAAGCTGCTGCAGCTCACCGATTGGCACGCCACCGACGGGCACTCCGCGGCGTTGAGGCAGCAGCCGGGGGCGGGCAGGGGCGTGTGCTGGCAGATGCCGAAGGGCCCCAGGAGCAGGCACGCGTCGCCCGTGCAGGCGTTGCCGTCGTCGCAGTCGGTCGTCTCCAGGCAGCAGCCGGGGACGCGGACGTGGCGGCAGGTGCCGGCCTCGCACGAGTCGACCGAGCAAGGATCCAGATCGTCGCACTGGGCGGTGGTCTCGCAGCCCGGCGGTCCGATGTCGGCGTCCACCTCGGTGTCCGGCTCGGAGTCCGGCACCGCGTCGAGCTCCGCCTCGGTCTCGGTGAGGAGGTCGGGCTGGATCTCGGGCGTTAGCTCGGAGTCGCCGTCGGGCGTGGTCTCCGGCGCCACCTCGGCCTCGATCTCGGGCGTCACCTCGGCGTCGAGCGCGTCCGCCGTCTCGAGGTCGCCCACGATCTGCGAGTCGGCGTCCGTCTCGGGCGCCGCGTCCCCATCGACCTCCGCCGCGCCGTCGCCGCCGGGGTCCGTCTCCGCGTCGAGCGCCGTCTCGGCGTCGAGGTCGGCGCCGTCGTCGGGCCGCGCGTCGGCCAAGCCGTCCGCCGTGGCGTCCTCAATAGGAGGCAAAACCCCGCTGATCGCGGAGTCCACGCAGGCCCCGAGGCCGAGCGCGCAGATCAGCATGGTGATGCGAGAAGGGGACATCGTGGGGGACTACGGTCGCGACGCGCCGTCGCTGTAGCCCCTATTGCGAGTCTCTGCACACCCTTCGTACCGAGTGCGCCGGCGTGCTACTGCTTCGTCCATGACGACACCGACTTCGCCCGAAACCTCCTCCGTAGTCCTCATCACCGGCGCCAACCGCGGGCTCGGCCGCGCCATGGCCCGCGCCTTCGCGGAGGCCGGCCGCGCGCTGGTCCTCCACGCCCGCACCGAGGCCGACGCGAGCGCGGTCGCCGAGGAGGCCCGTGCCCTCGGGAGCCCAGGCGTCGCCACGGCGTTCGGCGATCTCCGCGAGCCCGATCTCGGGCGGCGCCTCGTCGCCGCGGCCGCCCCCCTCGGCGGCGTCGGCACCCTCATCCTCAACGCCGGCATGCTCGGGCCCATGCAGCCGCTGCTCGAGACACCGCCCGAGATCTTCTCCGAGGTCATGGCCGTCAACGTCGACGCCCAGCACGCGCTGGCCCGCGCCATCGTCGTAGGAATGCTCGACCGCCCGCGGAGCGTTGTGCTCTGGCTGTCCAGCGGTCTGGGCCGCTTCGGCCTCGCCAACTACGGCGCCTACTGCGCCTCCAAACACGCGGTCGAGGGTCTGGCCAAGGTCCTGCACGCCGACTACGCCGCCCGCGGCATCATCAGCGTCGCCATCGCTCCCGGAATGGTCACCACAGACATGCTGCACGCCGCCATCGGCCCCGACGCCGCCCACCACACGCCTCCCGAGGTCGCCGCCGCGGCCTTCGTCCGCTTCGAGTCGGAGCTGACCCCGGAGCACGGCGGCGCCTCCCTCGACATCACCCCCTGGCTCGCGTGAGCCGGACCACCACCCCAGGAGCCCCGTTGCCCGTCTCGCGCGCCCTCGCCGTGGTCCTCGCCGTCGCCTCTGCCGCGGTCTTCCCCGTGGCCTGCGACACCCCCGTGGTCGACACCGCCGACGTCGTGCAGATCGCGGACACATCCCCCGATCAGGCCGACACCGCCGACACATCCGACGCCTCCGGCCTCATCGCCTGCGACCCGAAATTCGGCGCGTTGGCGTGTCTGGGCGACCAGCGCTGCGAGGCCGCGTCGCAGGTCTGCGTCGACTGCGTCTTCGAGCAGGTCCGCTGCGCCGCCGACGGCACCCGCGAGCGCTGCCCCAAGCCCGTCGTCGCTGGCGTCGGCAACCTCACCGGCGGCTTCTGGGTCCCCGATCCCTGCCCGGCGCTGACCACCTGCAACGCCCTCAGCGCCACCTGCGAGGCGCCCATCTGCAAGCCCCTGGTCCAGAGCTGTAACGGCGCGGTCCACACGCGGGTCTGCAACGAGGCGGGGACCGGCTACGTCGGCGAGGTGCCTTGCAGCTCGGGGAAGGCCTGCTACGAGGGCGAGTGCCAGCCCGTGCGACAGAACGTGCTCGTCATCTTCGACACGTCCAGCTCCATGCACGCGCCGCTGGTCCCCGCGAGCTTCCCCAAGGAGTGCGAGAGCAGCGCCATCAACTGCCTGTCGGATTTCCCTACCTGCGACGGCCCGCCCGGTGAGCCGCGCACCCTCTTCTCCCTGTCCAAGCGCGCCTTCGCGGAGGTGCTCGCGGAGTCCCAGGGCATCGGCGTGCAGTACGCGCTGCAGCGATTTCCGCAGATCGAGGACACGCGCTACGCCGTCTCCGCGTCCCTGTGCCATCACGGCTGGTATCAGCACGTCGGGACCATGAGCGGCGACGATCAAGCCCACGACACCACGGAGGGGACCTGGTTCTCCGACAACCTCAGCGAGGTGCTCTTCGTCCCCTTCCCGCGGCGGGCCTCCATCAGCAACGCCTCGCAGCTTCAGGACTGGCTCGACTTTAGCGAGACCATCTCGCCGGTCCCAGAGCCGGGTTCGGCGCCCTGCACCCAGGGCACCGACTGCGGCGTGAACTACTGCATCTCCGTCGATGGCCAGGACCGCTGCGTCATCCACGAGAACCCCGAGCTGCGCGCGGCCGGCCAGACGCCGTTGGGCAAGAGCCTCTTCTACGCGGGCGAGTATTTCCGGCGCTTCGTGCTGG
>JAWKRR010000028.1:0-93074 GCA_041389525.1 Myxococcota bacterium
CGTCCAGCTCGACGAAGGGCAGCCCCAGGGTCGCGGCGACCTCGCGGCCTACCGTGGTCTTGCCGGCGCCGCGCACGCCCAGCAGCGCCAGGACCGGGGGGCGCGCGGGTTGTCCCGCGAGCACGGAGTCGAGCAGCGACTCGGCCCGGTCGAGGCCGGCGGAGTCCAGCAGGGCGAGCCGCGCGCTGAGCCGAGCCACGCGCTCGTCTTGGGGCTGGCGCGATTGGAACAGGCCCGCGAGATCGGCGCCCAGGGCCTCGGCGAGCTGATGAAGCCGCCCGACCGAGATGTTGCCGCGGCCGTTCTCCAGCTCGACGAGGTAGCGCGCGGACAGTCCCGAGGCCTGCGAGAGCGCCTTCACCGTGAGACCGTGGGCTTGGCGCAGACCGCGAACGCGAGAACCGAGCTCGGTGAGCAGTTCGTCCATGGCGCCAGCGTAGCGGCGGCGGCCTGCGAGCCGCAAGCACTATAATGCCGACCCGCCCCGATTCGATGCAGTATGCTGCTTGCGACCCGCGGCGCTTTCGAGTATCCCCGTAAGCACTGGGAGGATCAGGATGTCTCACGCCGAATCGCCACGGGTCGAGAGCTTCACGCGTCACCCGGACACCTACCGCCACTGGCGGCTCGCTGTGTCCGACGACATCGCCACGCTGACCATGGACGTCGACGAGAAGGGGTCGCTGGGTGGTCAGCACGAGCTGGTCCTCAACAGCTACGATCTGAGCGTGGACATCGAGCTGGCTGACGCGATCACGCGGCTTCGCTTCGAGTACCCCCAGGTGCGCGTCCTGGTCATCGACAGCGCCAAGGACCGTGTCTTCTGCGCCGGCGCCAACATCCGGATGCTCGCGGCCTCGTCGCACGCGTTCAAGGTGAACTTCTGCAAGTTCACCAACGAGACCCGGTGCAACCTGGAGGACGCGTCGGAGACGGCCGGGCTGAAGAGCCTCGCGGCGCTGCGCGGGACCGCGTCGGGCGGCGGCTACGAGCTGGCGCTGGCCTGCGACCACATCATGCTGGTGGACGATCGCAGCTCGGCGGTGAGCTTCCCCGAGACCCCGCTGCTGGGTGTGCTGCCCGGCACCGGCGGGCTGACGCGCTTGGTCGACAAGCGGATGATCCGGCGCGACCGCGCTGACTTCTTCTCGACCACGGCCGAAGGTCTCAAGGGCAAGCGCGCCGTGGACTGGGGATTCGTCGACGCGCTGGCGCCGCTGTCCCGCTGGGACGAGGCGGTCGCCGAGGCGGCCCGGACCCTGGCG
Source organism: Myxococcota bacterium (assembly GCA_041389525.1). Lineage (GTDB taxonomy): Bacteria > Myxococcota_A > UBA9042 > PHBI01 > JACKFB01 > JACKFB01. The sequence goes on from JAWKRR010000028.1 coordinate 1,266, forward strand.
GCTGGCCAAGGCGACGCGCGACCCGATCGGGGCATCGCGCTGGACCCGGTCGACCCCGAGGTCACCGACGAGGGCTACGCCTACCGTCACCTCGCCGTGGTCTTCGACCGAGACGAGCGCACGGCGACCGTGACCCTGCGCGCACCCGAAGACGCTGGCCCGTCGGACCCGGCGGCCATACGCGAGCTCGGCGCGGCCTGGTGGCCGATTCGCGCCTTCCGCGAGCTGGACGACGCGGTGCTCCGGATGCGGGTCAACGAGGCCGAGATCGGGACCTGGATCCTGCGCACCGAGGGCGACCTGGACACGGTGCTGGCGCTGGACGCCACCCTCGAATCGCTCGCTACGGACTGGCTGGTTGGTGAGGCGCGCCACCTGATCCGCCGCACGCTCAAGCGGGTCGAGAACAGCTCACGAAGCCTCATCGCGCTCATCGAGCCGGGCAGCGCCTTCGCCGGCTCGCTGCTGGAGTTGGCGCTGCTGGCCGACCGCATCTACATGCTCGACGACCCCGACGGCCACGTGGAGATCGCCCTGTCCGCGCTCAACGGCGGCGCCTACCCGATGGCGAACGGGCTGACGCGGCTGCAGACCCGCTTTCTGGGCGAGCCGGGTCGCGCGACCGAGCTCTTGGAGCGGCTGGGCGAGCACATGGACACGCCCGAGGCCGACGCCATGGGCCTCGTCACCGACGCCCCCGATGACCTGGACTGGGAAGACACCGTCCGCATCGCCATCGAAGAGCGCCGCAGCCTCTCGCCGGACGCCCTGACCGGCATGGAGCAGAACCTGCGCTTCGCCGGCCCCGAGACCTTGGAGACCAAGATCTTCGGTCGCCTGTCGGCGTGGCAGAACTGGATCTTCCAGCGCCCCAACGCGGTCGGCGACGAGGGCGCGCTGACCCTCTACGGCGACCCGAAGCGACCGAGCTTCGACTGGCGTCGCACCTGACCAACCCGCGTCCCGCCGTCGTTTCGCACCTGAATTCCGACGCTTAGCCTAAGGAGGCCGCCCATGGCCGGAAACATCACCGACGAGCGCATCCCGAACAACGTCGACCTGGGCTCCGACAAGCGCTTGCAGCGCGCCCTGTGCGACTGGCAGCCGAGCTTCGTCGACTGGTGGAAGGACATGGGGCCGGAGGGTTTCCAGACCTCGGACGTGTACCTGCGCACGGCGGTCAGCGTGCACGCCGGCGGCTGGGCCAACTACGACTACGTGCGCATGCCCGAGTACCGCTGGGGCATCTTCCTGGAGCCGCAGGACACGCAGCGCACCATCGGGTTCGGCGACCATCAGGGCGAGGCGGTGTGGCAGTCGGTGCCGGGAGAGTACCGGAACATATTGCGACGCATCATCGTCACCCAGGCCGACACCGAGCCCGCCTCGGTCGAGCAGCAGCGCCTGCTGGGCAAGACCGCGCCGAGCCTCTACGACCTGCGAAACCTCTTCCAGGTCAACGTCGAGGAGGGCCGCCACCTCTGGGCGATGGTCTACCTGCTGCACAGCTATTTCGGGCGCGACGGGCGTGAAGAGGCCGAGGAGCTGCTCGACCGGCGCAGCGGCGACGTGGACCACCCGCGCATCCTGCAGGCCTTCAACTACCCGATCACCGACTGGCTGCACTTCTTCTGCTTCACGATGTTCACCGACCGGGACGGCAAGTTTCAGCTGGGAGCGCTGGCCGAGAGCGCCTTCGACCCGCTGGCGCGCACCACCCGCTTCATGCTGACCGAGGAGGCGCACCACCTCTTCGTGGGCGACACGGGCGTGGACCGGGTGATTCAGCGCACCGCCGAGCTGATGCGCGAGCACGGAGACGACGGCGTCGTGGCGGCCGGCGGGATTCCGCTCGAGATCATTCAGCGCTACATCTTCCTGTGGGTGTCACTGTCCATCGACCTCTTCGGGGGCGAGATCAGCTCGAACTCGGCGGATTATTTCGCGACCGGCATCAAGGGGCGCTGGAAAGAGGACCGTTACGACGAGCACGCGTGCCTGGGGCAGGTCCACGCCATCGAGCGGGTCGTCGACAACCGCATCGTGTCCGAGGAAGTGCCGCTGCGAAACGCGATGAACGAGGTGCTGCGCCAGGCCTACCTCGACGACTGCGCCAAGGCCCTGGTCCGCTGGAACCGCACGCTGGAGCAGGCCGGCCTCTCGGACCGCGTGACGATGCCCGACCGGAAGTTCCACCGGCACATCGGCATCTACTCCGAGCACCACTTCACGCCAGACGGGCGGCTCATCGACGAGGCGACGTGGAAGGCGCGCTCGGGCGAGTGGCTGCCGTCGCCGCAGGACGAGGCCTACGTGCGGTCGCTGATGCATCCGGTCTACGAGCCGGGCAAGGTCGCGGGCTGGATCGCGCCGCCGCGCAAGGGGATCAACGGCCAGCCCCTCGACATGGAGTACGTGCGCTTCGAGTAGGTGGGGGCGGGTCGTCGGCTGGATCTCGGGCGGCGCGAGGGGTAGACAGGTCGCGCGTGCCGCCTCCGCGCGGGCGCCCTTCCCTGCCCTCCTCAGGAGCTGCCGGTGACTCGGATCGCGACCCTCGGGCTCTGCGCCTGCCTGTTCACGGTGTCCGCTCGGGCCGCCCAGCCCGCGGCCTCGACCGCCGTGCCCCTCGAGCGGGACGCCGTGAGCGCGCTGACCAGCTGGCTCAGCGACGTGGCAGGCCACCTCAGCGGCGCGCTGAAGCGCGACACGCCGTCCCAGGCGGCCCTGCTGGCGCTGGCCCGGGATCGGGGCGAGCTGATCTCCAGCGTGGTCGAGATTCGTCAGGGATTGCCTACGAAAAAGGGGGCCGAGCCACGCACGCACTTCACCGGCGTGACCGTGGTCGCGACCGCCTGGTTCGGCATCGTGCCGGTCGCGCGGGCCGAGTTGATGCTGTGGGTGGCCAAGGGCGAGCTGCGCGTGCTCCGGTTCCGCAGGCAGACCGCGCCCATGCGGGCGTTCCTCGAGCGGCGCGGGCCCACGCGCGAGGACGCCCCGGGGAAGGCGCTGGCGACCTTGGTGGACCAGGTCCTCGCGGCCTCGACGAGCGGTCGCTGCGACACGCTGCCGCTGCTCAGCGTCGCTGACGTGCGCGCGGCGTCGCCCAACCACAGCCTGCCGCCGCAGTCGACGCGCGAGGTGATGGAGCGCTTCGCGGCCGAGGCGAAGGCGACCTGCGAGTCTCTGGCGGGGACCCCCTTTCACCGGGGAAGCTACGGCGTCATCGAGCTGTCCGGCGTGCTCGCCATGGGCAAAGAGCGCGGGCGGCCCTTCAACCTGACCCTGACCACCTCGACCGAGGGCGCGTTGCAGCTCGGGACCCTCTCGCCGCCGCAGTGAGCGGGCGGCGAGAGGAGCGAGCGCCTACTTGAGGTCGCCGCTGATGACCACGTAGCCCTGGTCCTTGGTGACGTCGAGGTCGCCAAGCTCGAAGGACAGGCCGGCCGGCAGCCCGGGGACCAGCCCGCCGAGGTCGATGGCCGGCAGCGCGATGGGGCCGAAGGTCTGGCCGGCCAGGAAGCTGCCCAGGAGGCCGCCGAGCTGGTTCTCCAAGAGGTCGCGCACGTCGAAGAGGCCGAGCACGTCCTCGGTCGAGCTGATGACCTCGACGTCGAAGAACTCGAACTGGCCGACCGTGACGCTGAGGCCGTCAGCGCCGCCGCTGAAGACCAGCGGGATGGCGAGGTCGACGTAGATCTCGGCCTCGAGCGGAGCGCCGAGCAGGTCGCCGGAGACGAAGGCGTGCATGTCGCCGATCTGGGCGGTGATGATGCCGCCCTTGGCCGAGCAGTCGTTGATGATCGGCGTCAGCAGGAAGTCGACGTCCAGCAGCAGGTCGTCGAGGTTGATGGGCAGCCCGCCGATGCCGCCGCCGCCGCCGCCGAGGAGGCCGCCGAAGTCGAGGGGTCCGTTGAGGAAGCTCGACCACCACACCGCGAAGAGGGCGGAGTTGATGGCGTCGGTCTTGATGGCGCCGCCGATCGTGTTGTCCCAGCCGTAGGTGAAGTCGGCGACCGTGCCGGTCAGGCAGCCGTCGCGCTGGATGGCGCCCAGCGGCTCGCGGGTCACGCCCTTGTCCGCGTAGAAGCCGAGGCTCAGCCCGACCTGGCCACCGTCGTCGGTGAACTGGACGCTGGTGAGGTCCGTGTAGATGTCGAGCGCGATGGGTTCGGGCTTCGGTCCGAGCAGCTCGGGCAGGTCGATGCTGGTCTCGAGCTGCAGGGCGAGCAGGAGATCCTTGAGGATTCCGTCGACGAAGTCCTGGATGAAGGGCTCGATGAGATCGATGACGAAGGGCAGCAGCTGAGAGGTGATCGGGTCGAGGATCGCGTCGGTGATCGTCGTCAGGTCGATGAGCTGCGAGAGGGCGAAGGAGAAGTTGTACGGCCCCAGGCCGAGGTTCTGCAGCAGCGCGGGCAGCGACAGGTTGAAGTTGATGACGATGTCTTGGATCGGGTCGACCTCGAGCCCGGTGATGCCCGTGTCGAACTGCACCAGATCGACCACGAGGTCCGAGCCCGCGGTCTTCTGGATGTCGATCTTCGGCGCCAGCAGCAGGCTGTCGATGGAGACCTGCGTGTAGAGCGTCGCGGAGCCGGTGATGTTGGTGTCGGCGTTGAGACCGAAGACCGACAGGCGCAGCAAGACGGGCACCTTGGCCTCGAGCTGCAGCGTCAAGATGAAGGCCTCGTCCACCGCGTCGCCGATCTCGATGGAGGTGTCGATGCCGCCGAGGCGGCTGTCGATGGTGACCATGGTCGGGCCGATGTCGGTGGGGTCGATGATGGAGGCGGTGACCTGCAGCTGGCCGTCGAGGACGACCGAGATCGGCCCCAGGTTGAAGTTCTGCTGAAAGAGCGGCAGCGAGACGAGGTTGAAGTTGCCGAAGCCCTGGATGAGCGAGACCAAGTCGAGGTCGCCGAGGAGGACCTCGAGGATGGTCGCGAGGTCGTTCGGGTGCGCGGGGTCGTGGTCGCCGTCGTCGAGGAAGTCCTGACCGATCAAGAGCTGCAGCCCGTCGTCCTGCTTCACGCCCTGGACGTTCTTCTCAACGTAGTCGAGGTACTTGGAGCTGTAGGCGAAGGTCGGCGTGAGCTTGGTGAGGTTGCCGAAGCCGTCGGAGGCGTGGGCGTCGATGAGGTTGACGCCCCACTTGGGGAGGAGCTGGGTCGTGAAGGACCCGTCCGCCTTCAGCGGCACGTTCTTCCCGTTGATGATGAAGGTGTCGACCTCGCCGAACGCGTCGACGACGCTGCCCTCGATGGTCATGAAGCCGCCCTGCCCCATGACGGTCTCGCCGCGCTGGGGCCATGGGATGGTGATGACGGGCCCGCTCTCGTCGCAGGTCAGCGTGAGGTCGTCGGTGAGCGAGTCCCACGGCGCGTCGAGCCGGACGACGAAGGTGTAGTTGCCCTCCGCCTCAAAGCGGACGCGGTGGATGGCCGGGTCCACCACGAAGATCCCCGGCTGCGGGATGGTGAGCGTGCCGGGCACGTCGGGGATGACGTTGTCGTGGGCGTCGCGGACGATCCAGCTCAGGGTGGTCTGCAGCCCGATGATGTACGAGTCGCGCATCGGGGTCGCGATGAGCTCGACGCTCGCGGGGTCGCCGTGGGTGACGTCCAGGGTGGCCGGGACCACCTCGATGTCGGCGGAGCCGGGCACGGCGCAGCGCACCTCGTACTGGCCGATTTCGCCTGCTGTGATCTGATGATCCGCGATGGACACGCCCTCGTCGGCGCCCACCTGGGTGGGGCCAGTGACCGTGTTGCCGTAGGCGTCCTCGACCGCGCAGGTCACCGTGGTCTTCTCGAACACCGCGATCTGCGGGCGGTCGAGGATGGTCGTGACCTTCGCGGGCGCCCCCGCCACCACCACGAGATCGGCGCCCGTGGGGTCGACGAGGTTCAGCTCGGGCGCGGCGCAGATGACCTTGTAGGTCCCGACCTTGGTCGGCAGCACCTGGGCCGCGTCGACGGTCCGCCCCTCGGCGGGCGTGACCTCGAAGGTCGTGACCGATGGCACGGTCCGGTCGCGGTCGTCGAACACGGTGCACGTGACGGCGGAGGACTCCCCGGCCGCGATAGACTGGGGCGCCAGCGCTGTGGTCACCCGGTCGGCCACGTTGCCCGACACTTTGGATCCGGTGCAGCCCGAAAGCTGGATACACGCCACCAGAGCCAGTGCTGAGCAGAGCACGGCGGAAAGACGAGCCATCGATCCCCTCCCTAGGCTGGGCACGCCCGAATGGGGCGTCACGCCGGCGACGGAGGGTAGCATAGCCGGGATGGTCGATTGGAGACGGAAAATCGCGAGGTTGTCGCTCGTTTTTGGGCGCGCCGCCGCGAGGGTCCGGCCGCCGGTCCTGCTTGCCTCTGTCTCAGGCCCAGCCCATAGTCGGCTGTCATGTCGCAAATCGATAAAACACCAGGATCTGACGCCCCCGACACCGACGGGCTGACCCCCGTCGAGGTGCAGGAGGAGGTCGAGCTGCTCAAGGTGGTTCGGGCGAACATCGCGCGCTTGGACTCCGCGCCCGCGGCACCCGACCACGACAAGCGGCTGCTCGAGCTGCGGGACTCGCTCAACGAGGAGCGGCTCAACGAGGACGTCGCCAGCATCCTCGAGGAGATGGACCGGCTCGCGGCGCTGCGCGCGCAGCAGCAGACCTCGATGCAGGGCAAGATCGACGCCGACAGCCCCTACTTCGGGCACCTGGTGGTCGACGACGACCACGGCCGCCGCTCGGTGCTCATCGGGAAGGAGACCTTCCTGTCGGACCGGATCCGCATCGTCGATTGGCGCAACGCCCCCATCAGCCGGATCTTCTACCAGTACTCCGAAGGCGACGAGTACGACCTCGAGATCGCCGACCGCGACGTGTCGGGCGAGGTGCTGGTGCGCCGCACGCTGGCCATCTCCGGCGGCGAGCTGCGGCGCGTGGGGACCGACGACGCGACCTGGGTGCGGACGGCGGCCGGCGCGTGGGAGGACCTGCGCGAGCGCGAGGCGCGGCTGGCGGGCGGCGCGGGCTCAGCCGTGCGCCCCTCGAACCTCGGGACGGGCGCGGCCAGCGGGCGTCAGGACAAGCACCTGCCCGACATCGCCTCGCTGCTTGACCCTGAGCAGTTCCGCCTCATCACGCGCCCGGACGCCGGCGTGGTCGCGATCCAGGGCAGCGCCGGCAGCGGCAAGACCACGGTGGGCCTGCACCGCATCGCGTATCTGGCCTTCAAATCGCCGGAGACCTTCCGCCCCCAGCGCATGATGGTGGTCGTCTATTCGCGGGCGCTGGCCTCGTATATCTCGCAGGTGCTGCCTGCCCTGGGCGTCGAAGGCGTGCAGGTCGTCCAGTACGACGCGTGGATCGAGCGGGTGCGGCGCGGGCACTACCGCGGGCTGCCCGACGTGTACTCCGACGACACGCCGGGCGTGGTGAGCCGCTTCAAGACCCACGCTGCGGCGTTGCGGATGCTCGACGAGGTCGGGCGCAAGAGCCGCGGGCAGGACCCGCTGATGGTCTTCGAAGAGACCATGACCGACCGCTCGCTCATCGACGACGCGATCCGCCGCTGGGCGCCCGGCGAGTTCAGCGAGGAGCAGGCCGGCGTCATCCACCGCTGGTGCTCGCTGCAGCACTTCATCCGCGTCGACGGGCCGGGCCCGACGGGCGCCGACACGCCGAGCCTGGACCGGGAAGACGACACCCTGCTGGTGCGCCTCTACCAGACGATCCGTGGCTCGCTCATCGCGCCGAACCGCCGGCCCCTGCGCCACGACCACGTCATGGTCGACGAGGCGCAGGACCTCAGCCCGGTCGAGCTGGCCGTCCTCATCGACACCGCGGGCGACCGGCGCTCGGTCACCCTCGCCGGCGATGTGGCGCAGAAGGTACACGAGGGCCGCGACTTCCAAGACTGGCGCCACGTCCTCGACGCCCTCGAGCTGCCCCACGTCGACGTGTCGCCGCTGCAGGTCAGCTACCGGTCCACGCGCCAGATCATGGAGGTCGCCCACGCCATCCTGGGGCCGCTGGCGCCCGACGAGATGGCGGCGACCACCCGCGTCGGCGCGCCGGTCGCCCACCTGGCCTTTGGCAGCGAGGGCGAGGCGGTCGCTTGGCTCGCACCCGCGCTCAGCGACCTGGCGCACCGCGAGCCCCACGCCAACATCGCGCTGCTGACGGCGGATCTCGACGACGCGATCGCTTGGTACCAAGCGCTGGAGCGCGCCGAGGTCCCCTGGATCAACCTCATCAGCGACCAGGACTTCAGCTTTCGCCCCGGCATCGAGGTCACCGATATTCGGTCCTCCAAGGGCCTTGAGTTCGACTATGTGGTGCTGCTCGGCGTAGATGGGCCGCGATTCCCCTTGCGGGACGGCGCACGACACCTGCTGCACGTAGGGGCGACTCGCGCCGCACATCAACTTTGGATTGTGTCGACGGGGCAGCCCTCGCCGCTGATTCCGGCCGGTCTCCCCGGCCTTCTGGACGGGTGATTCGTGGCAGGACGCAAGGGCGGCGGCGGCAGAAAACGTGGGGACGCACCGAAGGGCCCTGCTCGCGGGGGACCAAGCGGCGGCGGCAGAAGCGGCCCGCCCCGGGGAGACGGCTCGGGCTCGAGCTGGCGGGCTGACGATCGGCCCGACTCCGGTTCGGGTGGGCGGCGCGACGGGCGCTCCGGCGGTCGAGGCGACCAGCGCGGCGGCGATCGCTCCCGCGGCGGCGCGCCGTCTCGTGGGCGCGGCGGCTTCAGCCGGCCCGCACCCATGCCGCGCCCACCACCGCCACCGCCCCCACCGGCGCAGAGCGTCGAGGAGCTCCAGGCCGCCGCGCGCACCCTGCCGATCTACGAGCACGAGGCGCACATCATCGACACCATCCGGCGGAGCCGCGTCGTGGTCGTCGAGGGCCCGACCGGCTCAGGCAAGACCACGCAGCTACCCCGCATCCTGCTGCACGCGGGCCTCGCCGAGACCGGGCAGATCGGCGTCACCCAGCCCCGCCGCATCGCCGCAGTCTCGGTCTCCTGGCGCATCGCCGCCGAGGAGGGCACGCCGCTCGGCGAGGAGGTGGGCTACGCCATCCGCTTCGACGACATCACCACGCCGACCACCCGCATCAAGGTGATGACCGACGGGCTGCTGCTTCAGGAAGTGCGCAGCGATCCGCTGTTCAGCGCCTACAGCGTCATCATGGTCGATGAGGCCCACGAGCGGACCCTCAACATCGACGTCACCCTCGGGCTGCTGCGCCAAGCCATCGAGAAGCGCGACGACCTGCGGGTCATCGTCAGCTCGGCCACCATCGCTCCGGAGATGTTCCAGGACTTCTTCAAGGACGTCGCCGGCGAGGTCCCGCTGCTCTCCATCGGTGGGCGCACCTTCCCGGTCGAGATCACCCATCGCCCGCCGGTCAGCGACCACCCCGGCGACCTCGAGGAGGCCTTCGCCGAGCAGGTCCTCCGCATCCACCGCTCCGGAGAGCCCGGACATATCCTGGGCTTCCTGACCGGCGAGGGCATGATCCACGGGGTCGAGGACGCCATCCTGCGCCGCCAGCCCGGCAGCGATCTCTTGGTGTTGCCGCTCTACGGACGGCTGACCCGCGAAGAGCAGGAGCGGGTCTTTCTGACCTTCCCCGGCAAGCGAAAGGTGGTCCTGGCCACCAACATCGCCGAGACCTCCATCACCATCCCCGACGTGCGCTTCGTCATCGACTCCGGCCTCGCCAAGGTCCCGCGCGTCAGCGCCCGCACCGGCATCACGACGCTGCTGGAGGAAGGCATCAGCAAGGCCTCGGCCGCTCAGCGCGCGGGTCGCGCCGGCCGCACGGCGCCGGGCGAGGCCATCCGGCTCTACGACGCCCGCGAGCTCGATCGCCGGCCCGACTTCACCGACGAGGAGATCCTGCGCCTGGACCTCGCCGACGTCTGCCTGCGCCTCATCGACCACGGCATCCGCGACCTCGAGTCCTTCCCGTTTCCCACGCCGCCGCCTCGCAAAAAGCTGGAAGCGGCGCTGGCGAGGCTGAGCTTGATGCGCGCCATCGACCGAGATCGGCGGCTCACCTCCATCGGCGAGCGGATGGTGCTCTTCCCGCTCGACCCGTCGCTGTCACGCATGATCGTCGAGGCCGCCGACAACTTCCCGAAGGTCGTCGACGAGGTCCTGGTCGTCTGCGCCTTCATGAGCGGCCGCCCGCCCTACCTCTTCCCCGCGGGCGAAGAGGTCGAGGCCCGCGACGGCCACCGCGCCCTGCACCACCCCCTCGGCGACGCGGTGAGCGCGGTGGAGGCGTGGCACCGCTGGCGCACCGCGCGCGACCCCGAGGCCTTCTGCAAGCACCACTACCTCGACGCGCACGCCATGGGCTTCATCCAGAAGACCCACGCGCAGCTCGTCGAGATCGCCGAGCGACACGGGATCGTGATCGACCACGGCGGCGACGTCAGCGGCATCGTGCGCTCGCTGGCCGCCGGGTACGCCGATCGCATCCTGGTCTCCGGCGACGGGCGCGGCTACCAAGGACCCGGCGAAGACCGCATACACATCCACCCCTCCAGCTCGCTCTTCGGCGCGCGCCACCGCTACGTCGTGGCCACCGAGATCGTCGAGGCCCGCCGCACCTACGCGCGGCAGGTCTCGTCGCTCAAGCCCGAGTGGATCGCCGAGCTGGACCCCGACGTCGCGCGCAGCGTCGGGATCCGCCCCAAGAAGGGCCGAGATCCCAGCGGCGCCATCGACCCGGCCACCCTGCCCGTTCAGCTCACCATCGGCTCGGTGATCATCCCGATCACCCTGATCCGGGGCGAGCCGCGACTGGACATCCCCGTCGAGGCGGTCTCGGCGCTCATCGGCGCGTCCCTGGACGAGGTGCCCGCCCGCGCGCTGACCTGGCGCACGCGCATCTCCACGAACTTCCACCACTTCCTACCGGGCACGCCCCTGGGTACGCTGCTGGCGCTGCTGCCCTACGTCCCGCTGCCGGGGCCTGACCAGCGGCTGGAGCGCGAGTCCATCGAGGGCGTCCTGCTGGAGGCGGACCGAAACCTCCACGGCATCGCGCGCCACCTGGATCGCCTGCTGGCGCCCATGCTGCCGGAGCGCGGCAAGCGCCCGGGCTGGCTTGCCCTGGTCGCCAATGGCGGCGGCGGCTACTGGTACGAGGTGATGTCGGACTTCCCGGACGCCCTGCAGACCACGGTCGCAGCGCTCGAGGACCTCGCCCACACGGTGCCGGCCTCCGACCCGCTGGAGGCGCGAATCGACGCGCTGGCTGCCGGGTTGGCCGAGCCGCGAGACGCCATCGAGCGCGCGCTGGCTTCGACCAAACCGCACAAAAAGGGCAAGTAGCGCCTGACGAAAGGGCGGCTCCCCACGCCGGGGAGCCGCACCAGAATCAGTTCAGGTCGCCGTGGTCGTGACCCGCGTGGTCGTGACCCTCATGGTCGTGGCCCTCGCCGTCCTCGTCGTCCTCCTCGCCGTCGTACACGACGAAGAGGGGGAGGCCGATCTCGATGGCGCGACGGACCTCGGAGCCCAGGACGTAGAAGGCGTACTTCACCGCGGCGAGCGGGTCGGCCTCCTCGTCGAAGACCGCGTCCTCGGCGGGCTCCTCGAGGCCTTCGAGGCCCAGGGGACCGGCGAGCAGCTCGAGCTCGGCGGCCAGGGCGGGCAGGCTGCCGACGAGCAGCACGTAACCGTCCTCGTCCTCGGGCGTGTTCCAGGTGGTCTCGACCAGGCCGTCGATGGCGACGGGCACGTAGGCCGCGTCCCACGCGTGGCTGCTGACGAGCTGCGGCATGATCTCGTCGGGCTCGCGCTCGGCGATCTGCTCCCAGATCGGGTGGTCGAGCGGGTCCTCGCCGACCTCAAAGCCCTCGAGGGTCCCGTGCAGCGCGTGCCACGCACCGGCCGCCTTCAGGGCGAAGAGGCAGTGAGCCTCCAGCTCCCAGGCGTCCGACTCGTGATCGGCGTGCGACGCCTCGTCCCAGCTCGCCGGCTCGCCCGTGTGGTCGGCGATGGCCTCCTGCACGTCCTCGATGGTCGGCGGCGCGTCCATCTCGGGATCGATCGCCATCTCAAGGAAATGGGCGAAGGGCATGGTCACGACGGAAAAGGTGCTCATAGCGCCTCCTTGGGGGCAATCACGGGTGCGGTGAGGACCGGCCGCTCATAGTCCGCGGGGTGTGCGAAGCCAAGCAGATTCAGACAGGTGGCCGTGAGATTCGCGAGCCCCGGCGCGGCCACGGTGGGGTCCCAAACGGCCGTCGGCGCGCCGACACAGATGACCGGCACGGGGTTGAGGGTGTGGCTGGTCGACGCCTTGAAACCCTCGGGCGAGCTTCCCTTGACCAGCGCGCCGGTCTTCTTGTCGCGCTCGACCATCTGCTCGCAGTTTCCGTGGTCCGCGCAGATCAACAGCACGCCGCCACGGGCCAGGACGCCCTTCACGAGGCGGCCGAGCGAGAGGTCCAGGGCCTCCATCGCCATGATGGCGGAGCGCAGCACGCCCGTGTGACCGACCATGTCGCCGTTGGGGTAGTTGATGCGCACGAAGGCCGGGGCGAACTGGTCGATGTGTTCCAGCGCCGCGTCGGTGATCTCGGCCGCTTTCATCCACGGGCGCTCCCAGAACTCCACCCGGTCGCTCGGCACCTGCACGTAGCGCTCGAGCTCCGCGTCGAAGGCGCCGGAGCGGTTGCCGTTGAAGAAGTAGGTCACGTGGCCAAACTTCTGGGTCTCGCTGACGGCGAGCTGGCGCACCCCGGCGTGGGCCAGATACTCGCCCATCGTGCGCTCGATGACCGGCGGATTCACCAGGTAGCGACTGGGTAATTGCAGATCGCCGTCGTACTGCATCATCCCGGCGTAGCGCACCGCGGGCACTCGGACGCGCTCGAAGGGAAAGGGGGCACCCGCGGGGGTCTCGAAGGCGCGCGTCATCTCCACGGCCCGGTCGCCGCGGAAGTTGAAAAAGATGACCGCGTCGCCGTCATTGATCGGCCCCGCCGGCACGCCGTCGCGGAGCACGACGAAGGGCGGCAGGTTCTGGTCGATGACGCCGGGCTGCTCGGCGCGGAAGGTGCGCACCGCCTCGGAGACGCTGGCGAATCCGCGGGCGTCGCCCAGGACGTGGCTGCGCCAGCCGCGCTCGACGATGCGCCAGTCCGCGTCATAGCGGTCCATGGTGGTGACCATGCGACCGCCGCCCGACGCGAAGGCGACGTCGTGCCCGGCCGCCTGCAGCGCGGCCACGCGGGCCTCGGCTGGCTCGACGTAGTCCAGGGCGGTCGTCTCACCCACGTCGCGCCCGTCGAGCAGCGCGTGCAGCCGTATGGATTTCGCGCCGTCCGCGACGGCCCGATCGAGGATCGCGTAGACGTGGTCGAGGTGGCTGTGGACGTTGCCGTCGCTCCACAACCCCATCAGGTGCAGGGTCCCGCCGCCGCGGCAGGCCTCGAGCAGCCAGCGCCACGTCTCGCCTTCGAAGATGGCGCCTGAGGCGATGGAGCGCCCGACCAGCTTCGAGCCCTGGTCGAACACGCGGCCAGCCCCCAGCGCGTTGTGGCCGACCTCGCTGTTGCCCATGTCGTCGTCGCTGGGCATCCCGACCGCGCGTCCGTGGGCGCGCACGCTGCCGACGACCGGCCCCGCCATCAAGGCGTCAAGGACGGGCGTGTGGGCCAGATGCCACGCGTTGCCGGCGTCCGCGGGGCCGAGGCCGACGCCGTCCATCACGACGAGGCAGACCGGGCCATCGGGGCGCCGCATCGTGGGGTGAGGCGAGAGCGTCAGCGGCTCAGCCGCGGTGTGCGAGGGGCGGCCTGGGGCGGCCGTGGGCTTGGACACGTGGGCTCCGGGCGGGCGGACAGTCGGGACGGTCAGGCGGGCTCGCTCAGGGAGCCTTCAGTACGCAGGTGCCGGACTTCGGCGGCGTGGTGCAGGAGTCGACCCCGCAGGGACACACCGTCGCGCCGACGCAGGTGCGGCTGGGAAGGCAGTCCATGTCGGAGAAGCAGCTCTGGTTGAAGACCGGGTTGGGGACGCACACCGAGCTGACGTCCAGGACGCAGCCCGTCTTGGTCGCCGCAGAGATGCAGCGCAGGCCGGGCGCGCATCCCAGGTAGCTCGAGCAGCACTCGCCGCTCTGCGCGTAGGGCGCGCACACGCCGGGCGTGTCCTTGAAGGTGCAGGTGTCGTCGGTCGGGCAGACCTGCAGGCCCTTGCACCACTTGCCCGCGCCGCACCCGCTGTGACTCCAGCAGGTGTCGGGCAGCCGCGCGCGGCACACACCCGAGACCGTGCAGTTGGTGCCGTTCACGCACGGGTTGACCGCGCAGTTCTCGTCCTTGGCGCAGGCGTAGCCGAGGCCGCACTCCGCCCCGGTCAAGCACGGCATGCCGTCGGGCTGCTCGCAGAAGCCGCCGCGGTTGAAGGTCAACGAGCCGCACGCGAAGAGGCGAACCCCGTTGCACACCAGCCCTGGCGGGCAGTCGTCGTAGTTCCAGCAGGTCTCGCCGTAGATCGGCTCGGGCACGCAGACCGCGGTGTAGGTGGGCGGGCAGGTGATCTCGGAGCTGGCGTTTCGGCACTGCCAGCCCGGATTGCACTCGCGGTGGCTGTTGCAGCACTCGTCTTCGCGCGCCGGCAGCACGCAGCTGCCCGGCTGGTTCGTCTCGGAGCAGCCGGCGGGGTCGGTGCAGATGCGCTCGCTGGCGCAGCGCATGTCGCTCGGGCAGTCGTCGCCGGACCAGCAGCCCTCGTCGACCTGCTCGACGCAGACGCCCACGGTCGGGGGCGGCGAGTCGATGCAGTAGGCGCGGTCGGGGATGACGCAGCGCGTCCCGGCGGCGCAGTCAGCGTCTTTGACGCAGGCCGTCGTGGTCGTCCGGCAGTTCCCGGGCTGGGAGACGCCGGTGGGGCAGAGGCCGTCGCAGTCGCAGATGATCGCCCCGTCGCACTTGCGCCCGCGCCCGCAGTGGCCGTCGGCGTAGCAGCGATCGCCCCCGGGCTTCACCAAGCAGTTCTTGCCGTCCACGCACACCGACGAGGACGCGCAATCGTCGACGTCGTCGCAGCATGTGGCGGCCGCGGTACAGACGCCCTCGGTGGTCGGGACCAAGCAGTTCTCTTTGCCGCAGGGGCACAGGTAGGCCCCTGCGCAGCGCGAGCCCGCCGCGCAGTCCCCGTCGAGCAGGCAGCGCTTGCCGTCGGAGCGCGGCCTGCAGCTCCCGGCGACGCAGCGGCCCTTGGCCCCGCACTCACCGTCGCTGGCGCAGCACACCCCGGCGACCCCGCACAGGCCCGGCGTCGCAGCACAGCCCGAGATCCCACACGGGCAGCTCGTCCCACCCTCGCAGATCAGGCCGCCGCTGCATTGCGCGTTCGTCCAGCAGGCGCCGGTCGCCGTGGGCAGCGCGCGGCACTGGCCCTCGTGGCAGAGCTCGCCCGCCCCGCAGTCGCCGTCGGCGTTGCAGCAGCCCGCGGGGTACGCGCAGCGCCCAGCCTGGGGCACGCAGGCGTCATCGTCGCAACCGCAGACCACGGCGGCATCGCAGATCTGGCCGCTCGCGCACTCGGCGGCGGCGTAGCACTGGCCGGCCGCGGGCGCGGGCTGACAGCCCCCCTCGATGCAGACCTCGCCGAAACCGCAGAGCCCGGACGGGCAGCACCTGTCGCTGGGCGTCGGCCGGGAGGCGTCGGTGTCGCCGGCCACGTCGACGCGCGTCTCCGCAGCGTCAGCGACGTCCGCGCTCGGCGTCGCGTCACCGCCGCACGCGACCAGCGCGAGGAGTATTCCGGCGATGAGGTTCGTGCTGCGCAACTTCGGCTCTCCTGGACATCCGGAGGTGTTCGGCGACCACGACGCGAGCGCCGGCCCCAAGATCCGCGGCAGCATAGCGATCGGGCCTCGACGGGCCAACCGCGTTCCGCCGAACGAACGGCGCGCAGTCAGCGCGGCCCGCGGAGGCTACTCGGCGCTCGGTGCTTCGGTGGCCGGCTGTGCCTTACGCTGCTCCGCCGCCGACTTTGCCACCGCGAGGTACTCGGCCAGCTTGCGCTCGTCGCCCAACACCGCCGCGCACGCCGCGTCCTGACCGTCGCCAGCGGGCGCCTTGGAGAGCTCGGCGCACATCTCCGCGTCCACCGCCGAGCACAGCTGCGCCGTCAGCTTTTCGCAAGGATTCCCCTCGCTGCACGCAGCGCTCCCGAGGGTCAGCGCCGCGAAGAGCAGGGCCGTGGCAAACCGGCGGACTTGAACGATTCGTAGGCGCGTCATCGGTCTCTTCCCACTCTTCACAGGCCCGTTGAGGTCTCGCCCGTGGCTGTAGCACCGGGGCCACACCGAGCGCAATCCGCATGCGCTCACGCCAGCTCGGCGCGGTCGACCATGGTCGTGTCGACGACGCGATCGACGACGCCGACGCGCGCGCCCACCGTGAGGGACTCGATCCGCTTGATGCCGCGCTGGTCCATCACGACGCGCACCCGCTCGACCTCGGTGGTGGCCGACGAGCCGCGCCCGGTCGTGAAGCGGAGCACGATGTTGACGTGGTAGACCCGCGCGCAGGGCACGCTGACGAGCTCGAGGGTGGTGGGGTCGATGTGATGGTACGCCTCGACCGGCCCGTCCATGCGCTCGCGCAGGCGGCTCAGGTTGAAGCGAATGATGTCGTTGAGGCCCTCGACGCCCTCGAGCAGGCGCTCCACCTCGGCCGAGTCGAGGTTGATCTCTTTGGTGTAGCGCAGCACCGTCTCGGGTCGGCCGTCCGTCGCCACGGCGCTCGGGTGATCGATGTGGCGCAGGCGCCGCACCTCGGCGTCGATCTTCGAGGGCTGCACGACGCTGAACGACTCGCGGCACTCGCCGACGAGCCGCCCGCTGTCCACATCGCGAATCTCGACGACGTGGTCGGGCACGAAGCGCTGAAAGCTGCGGCCGAGGCGCTGTCGCCCCCACTCCTTGATGCGGTCTTTGATGATGTAGGACAGGACCATCGCGCCCACGAAGGCCGCGCTGAAGCTGCCCCAGCGCCCCTGCGCCCAGATGGCGGCGAGCATCGCGAAGAGCATCGCGACCGCGGCGGCGACCATGCCGACCACGTTGGTGACGAGGCCGCCGCTCTGCTGGTGGCGGA
Source organism: Myxococcota bacterium (assembly GCA_041389525.1). GTDB lineage: Bacteria > Myxococcota_A > UBA9042 > PHBI01 > JACKFB01 > JACKFB01. The sequence goes on from JAWKRR010000028.1 coordinate 18,410, forward strand.
TGTCGAGGTAGAGCGCGCTTGAGACGATGCGTTTGAGCAGGTGGCGCCTGTACGGGAGCGATTCGTTGTCGCTGCCCTTCTCGACGTAGCTGGGGTAGCCGCGGGCGCGGCGGTAGCGGTAGGCGTCGACGGCGGCCTGGGCGACGCGATCGCGCAGGCCGACGGCGGGGCCAGCGTCGTCGGGGCGGCTGGGGCGGCGGGCGATGAGCTCGACCAGGCGGGTGAGGGCCTCCTCGCTGTAGAGCGCCACGTACTCGTCGACAGCCCGCCACACCTCGCGCACGGAGCCGTCCATGGCCGCGTGGTCGCAGCGCTCTCCCAGCACGCGCAAGCGCTCGAGGGCGGCGGCCAGATCGCTGAGGAACCGGTCGACCGTGCGGGCCAGGTCCGCGTCGCGAGCGCCCTGAGTGGTGTCGGGCATCCCGGGATCTCGGCCCGACGGTGGCGAGTAGCGCCGGACGATGTCGTCGGACTCGTCGCGGATCGCGGATCGGTAGATGCAGCCTAGCAGTTTGAGGCGGTGAGTCGCCGTGCCGTCGACGCGCACCTCGCCGGCCAGCAGGCGGTCGAGCCGATCGGCCAGGGGCTGGTACCAGACCGACGCCTTGGGCGCCCGAGCCAGCGCCGACAGGGCCACGGTGGGGGTCTTCATCCGCACGAAGGCGGCGGTGTCCTCGTAAAAGCGGGCGGCCGGGTAGGTGGCGCGGCTGATGCCGAGGGTGCGCGGCACGAAGGTGAAGCACTCGACCCGGTAGCGCTGGCGCTTTCGGCCGCGCTCGACCACATAGCCGAGCTTGAGCTCGAGCTGGTTCGCGTCGTGGGGCTCCATCCTGCGGTCGACCAAGGCGCCTCTCTCCATTGCAGTGGGGTTGCCGTCCGGTGTCGAACGCCGCAGAGCCCCGCCAAGTCGGCGTCTGCCGAGGTTTCGCGGGCCCAAGCTCAACGCGGAACCATAGCATGGCCCGCGGCGGATCGTCACGTTCCCCAGGCGTTGGCGGGTCGGTCGCCGCGGCCCGGAGGCGAGCCCGGATACCTCGCCGGCCGCCCGAGTGTGGCGGCCCCGCGAGCGCATCGTGTAGAGTCGGACCTGCACGGTCCGGAATGTCGGGGGCTCGCGTCTGGAGCCGCGCAACCAAGCCACTCCCACGGCCAACAGGCAAAAGAGGTCCGGTGCTCGTCGTCCCCAGGAAACGACCGGCCGCGGTGTCTGGGCTGGCCCGACACACCGCCCGCAGTCTGCTGACCGGGACGCTCAAGGACGGGCCGGACGTGGCGCGCTTCGAGGACGCCGTGTCGGCGCGGCTCGACGGCGCCACGGTGGCCGCGGTGGGCTCGGGGCGCTTGGCGCTGGTGCTGGTCTTGGAGGCGCTCGGCGTGCGGCCGGGGGCCACCGTGATGATGGCGGCCTACAACGCCTCGTGCGTCCCGAACATCCTGCAGGCCGCCGGCTACGCGCTGTGGTTCGTCGACATCCGCGAGGACACGCTGCACATGGACGCGGCGGCCCTGCCTGCGGCGCCACCCGCGGGTGCGGAGGCGCTGATCATCACGCACATCGAGGGCAGCCCGGCGTCGGTTGGCCCGCTGAAGGCGTGGGCGGAGCGCCACGGCCTGGTGGTCATCGAGGACGCGGCCCACGCGCTGGGGGCTCGGCTCGACGGGCGGCCCGTCGGCAGCTTGGCGGACGGCGCGATCTTCTCGCTCGGGCGAGGCAAGCACCTCAACACCCTGGGGGGCGGGCTCGCCGTGGTGCGCAGCCCCGAGGCCGGCCGGCGCTTGCGTGGGCTGGCCGACCGGCTGCCGTCGCCCGCCTCGGCGGGGCTCCTCAAGCAGGTGCTGCTCGAGGGGGTCATCGAGACGGGGACCGCGCCAGCGCTCTTCGGCGCGTTGGCGATGCCGGCGATGCGGCTGGCGCGCCGGTTCGGGAAGGACCCCATGACCGCGCTCTTTGAGGACGACAAGTCGGCGATGGCTGCGATCCCCGAGCCGATGCGGCGGCGCCTGTCGAATCTGCAGGCTCGCTTCGGCCTCGAGGCGCTGCCCGAGTACGCGGCGTCCCTCCGGCGGCGGCGCGAACACGCCGACGGGCTGCGAGCCCGGCTCGGCGACACGGTCGCGTTGGCCCAAGCCGTCCCGGGCGCCGAGCCGGTCTGGCTGGAGCTCACCGCGCTGGTAGAGGACCGCGACGCCTGCCAAGCCGCGCTGCTCGCCCGCGGCGTCGACACCCAGCGGACCTGGATGGACGCCTGCGACGCGCTCCCGGCCTTCGCCTCCGCCTTGTCGCCGCCCTGCCCCGTCGCGCGCAGCGTCGGCGAGTGCGCCATGTACCTCCCGACCTACACGGCGCTGACCGACGCGCAGCGCGAGGCCATGGCGGTCGCGTTGCTCGAGGTGCTCGGCGCGCGCTCCCACAGGCCTGAGGCTGCCGGCCGCGCCGCCTCCCGAGGTGCCGCGTGAGGGCGCTGCTCATCAACGTCGGCCACGGCCAGGAGCCCGCCGATCCTCACCCGCGCCACCACGTCGCGCCCATGGACCTCGCCCAGTGCGCGGCGATCTTGGAGGCCGACGGCTGGCGCGTGGAGCTGTGGGACACCGTGCTCACGCCGATGGCGCCCGCGGCGGAGATCGAGGCGCGGGTCCGCCAGAAGGCCCCGGACCTGCTGATCGTGCGGCCGCTGCACGCCTCGCTGCACGTCGCCGAGGCGCTGCTGCGCTCCCAGGCCGAGACGACCCGCCTGCGCGTCGCCATGGGCCCGCTGGTGCCTCACATCGCCAACGATCTGCTCACCGACGGGCCCGACGGGCGCGCCGCCGACGCGGCGATCGTAGGCGAGCCGGAGCCGACCCTGCTCGAGCTGCTGCCATTCCTGCGCGAAGGCCGCCTCCCCGACGCCATGGCCGGCCTGCGACAGCGCGCCGGCGAGCGGGAAAAACCCCGAGGATTCCTCAAGGATCTCGACAGCCTGCCCATCCCGTCGCAGCACCTCTTGGTCGACCGCGGCTACCGCTTTCGCTACCCGCTGGACGTCGACGGGCCCCTGCGCATCGGCTACGTGCTGACAAGCCGCGGCTGCGCCCTGGGCTGCATCTTCTGCGCGCCGGTCGAGCGCGAGACCTTCGGCACCAAGTACCGTTTTCGCTCGGCGAGCCACATCGTCGACGAGCTGCTGCGGCTTCGCGAGCTGGGCGCCAACGCCGTCTATTTCATCGACGACTTCTTCGGGTTCTCGCCTCGCCGCATCCGCGAGCTCTGCGAGGCCATGATCGCCCGCGACGTCGTGATGCCCTGGTGTGCGCAGATTCGAGCGCAGGGTATCTCGCTGGATCTGCTGAGGCTGATGCGCCGCGCGGGCTGCTCGACGCTGTGCTTCGGCGCCGAGTCGGGCAGCGACCGCGTCCTGAGCCTGCTGCGCAAAGGTGTCACCGTGTCCGAGGTGCGCGAGCAGGCCGCGCGCATCCGCCAAGCCGGCATCCAGCTCGTCGGCTACTTCATCGTCGGCATCCCCGGCGAGTCCGACGCCGAACGGCAGAGCACTTACGACTTCATCGAGGAGATCGCGCCCGACCTCGTGCAGCTGCACATCTTCAACGTGTTCCCGGGCGCTCCGGCCATGGACATGTTCCCCGAGCGCTACATCGAGGAGGCGACAAAGTTCACCGGCCCGCGCGGTCTGGACCAGCGGATGATCGACCTGGACCGCGAGCGGCGCCGCTTCTATCGCCGCTACTACCTCAGCCCGCGCTACCTGGGCCGCGCCCTGCGGCGTCGCTGGCGGCCGCTGCTGCACAACTTCGGCGAGGAGGCCGAGTTCGTCGCCCGCACCACCCGCTTCTTTCTGGCGCGCCCGTGAGAGCGCGCGACTACGCCGCCATCGTCGGGGGGGCCGCCAAGGTCGAGGTGGCCCGACGCCTGGGCCGCGCGACCCTGCCGTACAAGCTCGAGCTGATCGTGACGTTCTCGTGCGGCAGCCGCTGTCGCACCTGCAGCATCTGGAAGCGCTACATCGACGAGCCCGACAAGCGCGCCGACGAGCTCTCGCTCGACGACATCGTCCGCGCCGTGCGCTCGGCCCGCTCGCACGTGCGCTGGCTCAGCCTCACCGGCGGCGAGATCACCGAGCGCGAGGACCTGCCGGACCTGGTCCGCGAGCTGGTCAAGGCCGTCGGCGACCGCCTGGCGCTGATCCAGTTCACGACCAACGGCATCGACCCGGAGCGCACCGAGGCGAAGTTTGCCGAGATCCTGCCGGCCACCCGCGGCATCCCGACCTACGTCACCATGAGCCTGGACGGTATCGGGAAGACCTACGAGCGCGTCCGCGGCGTCCCCGACGGCTACGCCAAGGTCAAGCGCTCCATGGCCGCGCTGGAGGCCCTCGGCCGCGAGCACGATCACCTCACCAGCAGCTACCAGGTGACGCTGTCCGGCCTCAACGTCCACGAGGCTGACGCCCTCTTCGACGACGCCTCCGCCGGCAAAGAACGCCCCATCATCACCATGGCCACCAACGCCCTGACCCTGACCGGCGGCCGCGCCGACGTCGACGTGCGCAAGGCCGGCCCCGAGGTCGAGGCCGCCCTGGGCCGCATGTGGCGCCGCTACCCCAAGGCGTCACTGCAAGACCTGCCGCCGAAGCTGCACCTGGGCCTGACCCGCCGCTTCTTCGCCACCGGCGAGGCGCCCCTGCCCTGCGCCGCCGGTCACGCCACCCTGACCATCGACCCCTACGGTGGCGTGCTCCAGTGCGACAGCCGCGATCGCCCCCTGGCGCGCCTTCAGGACTTCGACTTCGACATCCCCGCCATGTGCCGCTCCGCGTCTTTTCGCGAGGCGCTAGCTCCCTATTCGGGGTGCCGCGAGTGCTGGACTCCCTGCCAAGCCTACCCGACGATCATGCACCACCCAGCCGCCGCCCTGGCCGGCTACGCCCGCGCCCTGGTCACCCGATGAAGCTTCGACGACTCGCGCTGCTCGCCCTCGCCGCGTCCACCCTCGCCCTGAGCGCCGCGGCCTGCGACGACTCGAGCGCGAAGCCCGACGCCGTCGCCGACGCCACGCCCGACGCCGACCTCGACAGCCAGCCCGAGATCTTGGCGCCCCCCACCTCATGGTCGAGCGCGGTGACCGTCGTCCAGTTGATCGCCGACCAGACCCTCAGCGGCGACCTGTCGGACGGCGCGGTCATCGACCTGGATTGGGCCGACGAGCCCACGGTCAACTGCTGGACCTTCTCGGCTCAGCAGCGCTTCGCGGGCCCCCACGTGCTCTACGCGCTGGCCGTCCCGCTGGCCAAGACGAAGCGCCTTCAGCTCACCCTGACGCCCTCGGCCGGCGTCGACGCGAACCTCTACGCGCTCGCCCAGACCACCGACGGGTTCTACGTGCCGCCCGACATGCCCGCGGCCCGGGAATGCAGGCCCAGCGACACTGGGGGTGCCGGCGAGGTCGAGGGGCTGACCCTGCAGAACATCACCGGGGCGCAGAACTGGCTCTTCGCGGTGGCGGCTCCGGCGGGTGTCACAGCGGGCGCGTACACGCTGCGCGTCGAGGATCTCACCCTCCCGAGCCGGTAGGGCCGCGCGCACCCGCAGCGGGCGATCCCTGGGTCGAATCTCCAGGCGCCGACGGGGTGTTCGAGCCGCGCGACTGGCGACCAGTGCGGATTTCTGCCACGGTGGACCCAGCGTACACGGCCTCGGAACGCGCGGGCCGGACGCGACAGCCGACGACGCGGCGGGTGCACGATGAAAGCGACGATACCCTTTTGCGCGTGGGCGGCTGCGGCCCTCGCGCTGGCTTTGTTTCAGGCGTGCGGCGGTGGCGGCTCCAGCGAGGCGGACGCGGACATCTCCACGCCGGACATCCCGGCCGAGGTCGCCACGGACAACGGCGGCGAGCTGGACGCCCCGGTCGAGGTCGACGGCGGCTGCGTCGACGCCTCGGACTGCCTCGAGGGGCTCGCGCCGTGCCAGACCGCGACCTGCGAGGCCGGCGCCTGCGTCGTGACCACGGAGGCCGACGGCCAGCCCTGCGACGACGGCGACCCCTGCACGACGGGAGACTCTTGCGCGGCGGGCGTGTGCGCGAACGGCGAGGCGACCGACTGCGACGACGGCGAGTTCTGCACGGTCGATTCGTGCGGCGAGGAGGGCTGCGTCCACCTCCCGGCGAGCGGGCCCTGTGATGACGGCGACATCTGCACCTCGGTGGACGTCTGCCGCGCGGACGGCACCTGCGGTGGGCAGCCGCGCGACTGCTCGGGGCTGGACGGGCCGTGCACGGTGGGCGACTGCGACGGCGAGACGGGCGACTGCAAGGCCAGCACGCTGCCCGACGCGACCGCCTGCGATGACGGGGACCTCTGCACCTCGGGCGAGGTCTGCACCGCGGGCGCGTGCGTGGGGACGCCGACGGACTGCTCCAGCCTGGACGGGCCATGCTTCGCGGGGGTGTGCGACCTCGAGTCGGGCGTGTGCATCTCCGAGGTCCGGCCCAACGGACACCTGTGCGACGACGGAAACCCCTGCAGCGCCGGTGACCGCTGCGTGGCGGGGCAGTGCACGGCCAAAGGGCCGGTGATCTGCAACGACGGAGACCCGTGCAACGGCATCGAGACCTGCGACTCGGGAGACGGCGGGTGCAAGCCGGGCAAGGCCCTGGTCTGCGACGACGGCAACCCGTGCAACGGCGTCGAGACCTGCAACCCCGTGACCGCGGCGTGCCAGGGAGGGTTCCCGCCCTTCTGCGACGACGGCGACGCCTGCAACGGCCTGGAGACCTGCGACCCCGCGACCGGGAGCTGCAAGGGCGGGGCGGACGCGGGCTGCGACGACGGGAACCCGTGCAACGGCCAGGAGACCTGCGACGCGGTGCTGGGCTGCTTGAAGGGCAAGGCCCAGAAGTGCGACGACCTGAACCCGTGCACGCTGGACACCTGCGACGCGGTGACCGGCTGCGTTCACACGCTCAACCCGGCGTGTGGGTGCGCGACGACCGCCGACTGCGCGTCAAAGGACACGCCGGGTTCGTGCGACGGGACGCTGGTCTGCATCTCGGGCCTGTGCCAGGTGGACCCGACGACGGTCGTGCCCTGCAACACCACGGGCGACTCGGCGTGCGAGAAGACGGTCTGCAACGGCAGCACCGGGATCTGCGAGGTGCAGTCCGAGAACGGGCTGGCCTGCTCGGACGGGAACCCGTGCACCAGCCAGGACACGTGCAGCGAGGGGGTGTGCGTCGGCAAGGCGAAGTCCTGCGCGAACCTCGACAGCGCCTGCACGATCGGGGTGTGCCAGGGGGCTAGCGGAGCCTGCGTGTCGATGCCGCGCAACGAGGGGGCGAGCTGCTCGGACTCGAACCTGTGCACGACCGCGGAGACGTGTCAGGCGGGGGTGTGCGTCGGCAAGGCGGTCGACTGTTCCTCGATGAACGGGGCCTGCACCGCGGGCAAGTGCGACCCCGCGTCGGGGGCCTGTGTGGAGATCGCGGCCAACGGCGGCGCGGCGTGCGACACCGGGGACATCTGCGCGGTGGGCGGCAAGTGCTCGGCCGGGGTGTGCCTGGGGAGCGCGAAGGACTGCTCGGCGAAGTCGGGGCCGTGCAGCGTCGGGAGCTGCGACGCGGTGCTGGGCTGCGTGGCGGTGCCGCTGGCGAACGGCAAGAAGTGCAGCGACGGCAACGCCTGCACCGTGGCTGACGTGTGCGCGGCGGGCGAGTGCGTGGGCGCGCCAGCGGACTGCTCGGTCTTGGACTCGGCCTGTCGCGAGGGGTACTGCGATCCCGTGGCCGGGAGCTGCAAGAGCAAGGCGGCCAATGGCGGCGCCTTCTGCAAGTCCGACACGCCCTGCGGGGGGACGGGGACCTGCGTGGCGGGGGCCTGCGACGCGACGCCGGTGGACTGCACGAGCCTGACCGGGCCGTGCCGGACGGGGACCTGCGACGAGCTGAGTGGGACCTGCGTGGCCGTGCCCGACAACGAGGGTTCGGGCTGCAACGACGGGCGCGCGTGCACGACGACGGACAAATGCAGCGGCGGGATCTGCGTCGGCAGCGGCGCGGACTGCTCGGGGCTGGACGGCCCCTGCGTCATCGGCGTGTGTTCGGACGCCGGCGGGTGCGTCGCCGCGCCTGCGCCCGCGGGCTTGAGCTGCGACGACGGGGACGCGTGCACCGTGGCCGACGCGTGCGGGGCCAGCGGGTGCGAGGGCACGCCCAGGACCTGCAAGGGCAGCGACGCCTGCCACTCGGCGAGCTGCGATCCGGCCGATGGGAGCTGCGTAAACGTGGCGGCCAACGACGGCGCCCCGTGCGGCGCGGGCAACCTCTGCATCGAGGGCGGCGTCTGCGCTGGCGGCACCTGCGCGGGTGACCAGCCCGACTGCAGCGACCTGGCGCCCGGCCCCTGCCAGGTCGCCTCGTGCGACGCGGCCTTCGGGAGCTGCAAGCTCAGCGATCTCCCCAACGGCACCGCCTGCGATCCCGGCAACCCGTGCGCGGTCTCGGGGAGCTGCAGCGAGGGGCTGTGCCTGGCGGTCTTGAAGGACTGTAGCGGCGCGGGGTCGCCGGACGCCTGCCTGATCGGCACCTGCGTCGGGACGACCGGCGCCTGCATCGGCGTGCCCGCCAGCGCGGGGGCGGCCTGCAACGACAGCGATCCTTGCACGGTGGACGACGCGTGTGTCGGCGGGGTGGGCGGCGCCTGTGTCGGGACGGCGCTGGACTGCTCGAGCCTCGATGGCCCTTGCGCCACCGGGGTCTGCGACCCGGCCGAGTCCGAGTGCGTGGTGAAAGCCGCCAACGAGGGGGCCGTCTGCGGCAGCGCGGACACCTGCGGGACGCTGACCTGTTCGGGCGCGGAGTGCCTGGCCGGGGCGGTGGACTGCTCGGCCTTCGACATCCCGCCCTGCCTCGCCGGCCAGTGCAACCCGGCCAGCGGGCTCTGCCAGCCGGTCCCCACGGCCGAGGGGCAGGCCTGCGACGACCAGAAGGCCTGCACCAGCGGCGAGGTGTGCGCGGGCGGGCTCTGCAAGAACGGCGTGGCGAAGAGCTGCGCGGCCGGCAACACCGCGTGCAGCGTCAGCTTCTGCGACCCCAGCACCGGCCAGTGCAAGGTCGCGGCGATCAACGACAGCGGCGCCTGCGACGACGGCGACCCCTGCACCACCGGCGACAGCTGCCAGATCGGCGCATGTGTGGGCGGAGATCCGGTCGACTGCTCAGGCGCCGGCCCACCCTGCGACGGGTTCAGCTGTGACCCCGCGACCGGTCTGTGCACCGTCCCCGCGCCTTCGCCGGACGGCGCGTCCTGCGACGACGGGCTGGTCTGTAACGGCACCGACACCTGCCTCGGCGCGGTCTGCCAGACCGGCGCGGCGCCGACCTGTGCCGAGCTCAACGCCGTCTGCGTGCTCGGGGTCTGCGACGAGCTCAGCGGCGGCTGCGTCGAGGCCGTCGCCGACGGCGAGGCCTGCCAGCCCGCGGGAGCGGGCCAATCTTGCATGGCCGGCACCTGCGCCGACGCGGTGTGCGTGGCCGAGCCCGTCGAGGGGTGTAGCCCCGAGGACGCGACGCTGCTCTGCGAGCTCAGCGGCGCCCAAGGCGACATGCTGCACTGCGACATCACGGCGGTGCGTACCTGCGGCGCCGTCCCACCGGCGGCCAGCGTGCGCTGGACCATCCGCTGGGACCCTGCGGTCACGCGGCTGCTCTACTACACCGACCGAGACCAGGACCCGCTGACTTCGCCGCCCGCCTACAGCTACCCGGCCTACGCGCCCGGGACTGGGGTCGGCGCCGCCGACTACGCACCGACCGCGGACGGCCCCACGGCGAAGCACGCGGTGACCGTGACCCCGAGCCAGGATTTCACGGCCTGGAACGGCGAGATGACGTTGGCGATCACCGACTCGACGCCGCCCGCGGACCCCATCGCCGACGGCGCCCTGGGCAGCGGCGGGAGCCTCGACCCCTCCGCCACCGTGCTTGTCATGCGCGCGCATTTCGAGCTGCTGACCGCGTCGCCGCTGGCCACGCCCTCTTCGGTTCATCTCACCGACCTGCTCGCCAGCGACCTCGACGGCGTCCCCTTCGCGGCGCGCCTGGAGTCGGGCGTGCTGCTCTTGGACTACCCGCAGTCGGTCTGCCCCTGACCCGCGTGCGGGCGCCGCTGTGCCGGCGGCGCCCAGCGCGTCTCAGCCCTCGTCGCCGTCGTTGCCGGGCCCTTTGCGGCCGCGGGTGCGCGTGTGGACGCGGCTGCGGCGGGCCGTACGAGGCGCGGGCGCTGGCCTCGCACGCTCGATGCGCGCCAGCCGCTTCCGATACGCCGTCAGCAGCTTTTCCCAGCGACGCGAAGCGCGGCTGATGCGCTCCAAGCGGTCGCTCAGCTCGGCCACCGCCGCCGCCGCCGCGTCGATGGCGCCGCCCTCGTGCACGACGGGCGAGCCGGAATCCCGGGGCTCGTCGAGGGACCGCATCATCGCGACGTAGCTGGGGAGCTGCACCTCGTCCACGCCCAGCGCGATGAGGTCCTCGAGCAGCCGCACCCGCTCGACCGCGGCCGGCGCGAAGTGCATCCCGTCGCCGTCGCTCACGAGGTCGGGCTCGATGATGCCGCTCTCAAGCCAGGCGGTCAGCCGCTCCAGCGGTGCCCCGCAGGCGCGCGCCAGCTCGTCGAGACGCAGATAGGTGGGCGGCCGCCGAAAGAGCCGCCGCCGCTGCCGAGGCAGCCCCACGCGGCTGGCGATCGCCGCGATATCCTTGAGCTGGTAGCCCAGCTCGACCAACTCGAGGACCTTCTCGAGCTCCTCGCGCGACTCCGCACTGTACAGCGGTCGCCCGGCGGCGTTTCGCGCCACCACGCGCAAGAGCCCCAGCCGCTCCATCTCGGAGACGAAGGCCGGCTGGGGTTCAAGACCCGCGAAGAGCTGTTCCCACGTGAGCGTCTCGCGCGGCACGTGCTAACTCAGTCCTTTGCGCTGTCGGCCGCGGGGCGCTTCCGTCGCGCTCGACTCGGCGCCGCCTTGGCCGCCTTGCCGTCATCGGCCTTGGCGCTGGGCTTCGCCTTCGCCTCGGCGGCGGGCTTGGCCTTGGGCTTGGCGCTGGCCTTCGCGTCCTTGCCCGCGCTGGCCTTGGCCGTGTCGTCGGTGGCGCTCTTGGCCGCCGGCTTGGCCTTCTCCGGCGCCTTCGCCTTGCTCGCCGACTTCGAGGACCGCCCGCGGCGCCCACCCTTGGGCTTCTCCTCGGCCGGGCTCGCCTTCGCCTCGGCCGCCGGGGCCTTCTTCTCGGCGGGCTTCGCGTCGTCGGCTTGCGGCTGCTGCGGGGGCTTGGCCTCGGCCTTCGCGGCCTCCTTCGGCGGGGCCTTCGCCTCGACTGCAGGCGCCGCCGCCTTCTCGGCGACCGGGACCAAGGGCTTGACGGAGCCGCGGGCGTTGCGGCGCTGGGCCCGCGAGCGCGACGGCTTCGGAGCCTCGTCGGGGGCCGCGTCGGCGCCCTTCGGGGGCCTCGCCTCGGCGGCCGGCTTGGCCTCCGCGGGCTTGGCGTCGCTCTGCTTGGCCTTGGCCACCGGGGCCTCGGCATCTGCCTCGTCCGGCCCCTGCTCGCGCTGGGACGGCCGGGTTTCGGGCGGCCTGCCCTGCGACGACTTCGCCGCGGGGGCCGGCTTATCGCCACCACGTCGCTCGTCGACGACCGCCCTCACACGGTTGCGGTCGCGCTCGACCTCCACCACGGTCGGGAAGGTCTTGAGGAAGCGCGTGAAGGTCCGAAAACCGAGCGCCATCTCATCGAAATCGGGCGCCACCTCGCCCAGGGCGTCCTTCAGACGCGCCAGGCTCACCGGCTCGCCGTCGGGGCTCGCCAGGAGGATGGCCCGCCGCACGTGCTCGGCGGCCTCGGCCTCGATCTCGGGTGCCAGCACCGGGGGTTTGGCGGGCGTCGCCTCGACCTGGCGGGACTGAGGGCCACCGTTCGGCGACGCCGACGCGCCGGTCACCTGGACCATCCCGCCGTCGAGAAGCTCGACCAGGTGGTCGAAGTTCCGCAAGAAGCGCGTGAACGACGAGGCGCCGTAGTTGCGCTCGGAGAAGGTCGGATCCTGCTTCCGCATGCGATCCTTGATGACGCTGGCCCGAAAGCGCGGACCGTGTTGGTCGACGCAGACCTGCACCGCGCGCCGTACGCGCTCCTCGGCCTCCTCCATCGAGACGCCCTGGACGCGCTGTCCCACCAAGCTCTCGTAGAAGATGAACTCGTGGCAGATCTTGACCAGGATGTCGCTGGCCGCGGACTTCGCCGAGATGCCGACGACCCGCTTGCCGTGGTCGCGCAGCCGGTGGGCCAGCACGCCGAAGTCCGAGTCACCGCTGGCGATGACGAAGGTGTCGATGTGCGGTCGCGTGAAGAGGATCTCCATCGCGTCCACGCAGATGGCCGTGTCGGTGCGGTTCTTGTCGCCGATGCCGTAGCTGGGCAAGAACACCATCGCCACGCCCTGCTCCAGGAACTGGCGCTGGTAGCGGCGGTACCGACCCCAGTCGGCGTAGGCGCGGCGGACCATGACGTCGCCGCGTTCGTTGAGGGCGTCGATGACCGTGGAGACACGGAACTCGTCTCGAACGCCAAGGACGATGTTTTCAAAATCGAAGAAGACGGCTACGGCGCCCAGGTCATCAGTCGTGTCGACTGAGAGCTGTTGGGCCCCGACGAACCGTTCGGGGATACGCATAAATTGTGATCTCTAGAGTGGGGCCGAACTGCGCCGAGACCCTCGCATCACCCGATGCGACGCCCTTTTGCGCAGTACCGCAGCCTCGTGTGCCCGAGACCTGCGGGAGCTACCGAACCCCTCGCCGGCAGCTACAAATCGTCATCGCTGGGCCTCGAAAAAAGCACCGCGACTCGAAGGGACACTACAGCGCCCGGTGACTGATGTCACGCGGGCAGCTCGCGGCGTCGTAGCTCACGCTTGAGGACCTTGCCTGAAGGCCCGGTCGGCATGGCGTCGACGAACACGATCGCCACCGGGACCTTGTGCGGTGATAGGCGCTCGGCGGCGAAGGCGATCAGCGCGTCGGCGGTCACGGCGACCACCGGGTCGACGACGAGCACCGCGACCACCACCTCGCCGAAAAAAGCGTCCGGCCGCCCGATGACCGCGACCTCGCGAACTGCCGGGTGGGTGGCCAGATGCGCCTCGACCTCGGAGGGGTAGACGTTCTCGCCTCCCCGGATGATGAGGTCGCGCGTGCGGTCGACCACGCGGAGCCGGCCGGCCGCGTCGAGGGCGCCGAGATCTCCGGTGCGGATGAACCCGTCGGGATCGACCGGCTCGCGGCCGGCCTCGTCTCCCAGATAACCGCTCATTTGGTGGGGGCCCCGCACCCGCACCTCGCCGACCGTCCCCGCGGGCACCGGCCTGCCAGCTTCGTCGACCACGCGCAGCTCGACGCCCGGGACCGCGGGACCCACCGAGCCGGCCGTGCGCGCAGCCGGCGGCGCGTCCACCGTCGAGAAGGTCGCCTCGGTCATCCCGTAGCCCTGCCGGATCTCGGCCCCCAGCCGCTGCTCGGCGGCGTCGAGGATCGCGGGCGCCAGCGGCGCGCCGGCGCTCAAGCACCAGCGCAGCGACGGCGCGGGAGGTGGCTGGGGCTGCGCCGCCCAGGCGGCGAACATCGTGGGAACCGCGGGCACCCAGGTGACCGCCTCGTCCCGGATGGTCTGGAGCGAGCGGGACGCCGAAAAGGGCCCGTCAAACACCACGCGGGCGCCGGTCGCCAACCCCATCAACATGACCATCCGGATGCCGTAGCTGTGGGTCAGCGGCAGCGTCCCCAGCAGCACATCGTCCGGCCCCAGACGCAGAGTCTGGCTGGCCAGCGTCCGAGTGTGAGCCAGCAGCGCGCCGTGGCTTATGCGCACGCCCCGGGCGCCGGTGGTGGTGCCCGACGTGAACAAGATCATCGCGTCGGACCCCGCCGAACTCGCCACGATTCCTTCGATGGGAACTGCGGAATCGGAAGATCCCGCGGCCTCGTGGGGATCGATGGTGAGCCAGCCCCCGCCGTCGGCCGCGGAGCCGCCGGGCGCTGCGAGGACGACACCCAGCGCAGCCGTCTTGGCCCGAACGGCGACCTCGGCGCGGGTCGATTTCACAGGCAGCGGCACGACGGTCGCGCCGGCGTAGATCACGCCGAACCACGCCGCGACGAAGGCGGCGCTGTTCTCCATCTGAAGCCCCACTCGGGCGCCGGGCCCCACGCCCAGCGCCAGCAAGCGCGCGGCCACGCGCCGGGCGCCAAGATCAAGGCTGGCCGCCGTGTGGCAGCGCCTGGTGGGCAGCGTCTCGACGACCGCGGGCCGCTCGCCGAAGGACCCGACCGCGTCGCGCAGGAGGCTACCGACGCTCGTCCGGAGGTCCGGCGCGGTCAGCGCGAGTCCTCGCCGGAGGACTCGAGCTCCACAAGCTCGGCGATGGGCCGCCGCCCGGCGAACCCGGAGTCCACCTCGTGCCACCACTCCACGCACTTCTCGCCGAACTGCCAGCACAGCAACACGTCGCGGCCGGCGACGCGCGCGTGCCAGTCCACGAGGCCCGGCTCGAAGCCCTTGAGCACGCAGCCGGCGTCCTCCAGCGCGTCGGACTCTTCGCGGAAGGCCGAGATCAGCGCCATCAGCGCCGCGCGGTCGCTGACGACCGAGCGCGACGCGCCCTCGACGTTGAGCGGGAAGTCATCGCCCACCGGGGCGAAACCCGCGGCCTCCAGGCGCGTGTAAACGCCGCGCATCTGGATCCGGAGCTGGATGAGGCGCTCGAACGCGGCGGTGACCCGCGGCACCATCCGATCGGCCTCGTCGAGGGTGAAATATCGCGTCGCCATTGGACCTCCGAGTGGCGCAGGTTGCCACGAAAGGCCGGAGCCAGCCAAGGAAGAGACGCCCCGCTCTGGACTTGCGCGGGCCAGCGCTCCGTGGGCACTGTGCGCCCATGTCTCGCCCCATCGCATACCTCCACGGCTTCGCGTCCAGCCCCTCGTCGACCAAGGGCCAGCGCCTCGCCCGCGACCTCTCGGCGCGCGGCCTCACCCTGCACCGGCCCGATCTGGCCCAGCCCGACTTCGCTCACCTCACCATCTCGGCGAGCCTCGAGGTGCTGGACCAGCTGGACGCCGACCACGGCGGCGGCGCGCGCTGGTGCCTCGTGGGCTCGAGCTTGGGCGGCTATCTCGCCGCGCGCTGGGCCGAGCTGAACCCGACCCGGGTCGACCGGCTGGTCCTGCTCTGCCCGGCCTTCAACATGAACGAGTGGTGGCCGCGCGTCGTGGGCTCCGATGGCATGGCGCGCTGGCGCGCTCACGGCCGCCTGGCGCTCCCCGACGCCCACGGCGTGCTGACCCCCGTGCACTGGCGCTTCATCGAGGACGCCTTGACCCACCCGGCCTTCCCCGAGGTGCCCTGCCCCACCCTGATCCTGCATGGGCGCAGCGACGCGACGATCCCGGTGAACAGCTCGGTGTCCTATGGCGAATCGCGCCCTCTGGTGCGGGTCCGTACCCTCGACGACGACCACGCGATGACCGCGTCCCTGGACCTGATCAGCGACGCCGTCGTTTCGGAGTTCGAGCTGGGCGCTCCTCTTCCGGAAGCTCCTTGACGAGCTGATCGGCCAGCTCGCTCAGCGCGCTCCCGGCGAAACCGCCCCCGTACAGGTAGCGATAGGCCGCCCAAGCGCTGAAGACCGAGCGGACGTAGTCCCGGGCCTCCTGGTAGGGGATCTCCTCGACGAAGCGCATCAGATCGCGCTGGCGGGTCGAGCGCAGCCAGCCTCGAAGCCGCCCCGGCCCCGCATTGTACGCGACGGCGACCAGCGGCAGTGAGCCGTCGAAGCGCTCGGCGATGCGGGCCAGAAACTCGACGCCAAGCCGCACGTTGTCGGGCGGATCGAGGAGATCTTCGTAGGGGCTGGTGCGCTCGCTGATCTTGCGCAGCCAGTCGGCGGTGCCCGGCATGAGCTGGAGCAGACCCCGTGCGCCGGCGTGGCTGACGGCGGTGGTCCGGTAGGCGCTCTCGATGCGCATCACCGCCCACACCAGCAATGGATCCACGCCGTGCGAGGCGGATTCGCGCTCCACCAGCGGGCGAAATGGCGTCGGATACGCGGCGCGCCACAGCCCGGTCTGACCGTCGGCCGGTGAGGAGACGCCGAGGCGATCGAGGGCGCGGGCGGCCACACGGGCGCCGCGGCGGGGGGCGCCGGCGCGGGTGAGCAGGTGCGAGAGCCACAGCGCGCGGTCGGGCGTCGCCGAGAAATCGACCTCGTCGGCTTCGGCGGCGACCGCGTCGGCGAGCCCGAGCTGCGCCAGCGTCTCCAGCAGCACGCAGATGGCCTCGCAGTTCGCGGGGCGCGTCGCGGGGAGGTCTTCGACGGCGGTGGCCGCAGCGATGCGGGCTCTCAACGCGCCGGCCTTCTCGGGCGAGACCCCGTCGAGGGCGACCAGAGCGGCGAGGCCGTACCAGGCGACAGGGAAGCGGAGGGCGAGCTCAGCGAAGGCGGTCGCCGCCTCCTCCTGCTGACCGAGCCGGTTCAGGGTGTGAGCGTGCCAGTAGTCGATCTGGCCCCAGGTGCGCTCGCGCGAGGGGCGATACCCGCTGGCGACCAAGGGACCCAGCAGCGCGGCAGCGCGCGTCAGGCTCTTTTGGCGATCGAGGCGGGTCCACATCTCCATCGCTTCGTCGCCGACCGGGTCGTAGAAGATGAATCCACGGAATCGGCCGCGCACCTTGGCCGCGAGCCTCCCGAGCTCGCCCTTCGCGCCGTCGAGGGCGCGGAGGGCTGGCAGGCCATGGCGACGGAACGCGACGGGATCGCGGACCTCGGCGTGGGCGAGGCGCGCGTCCAGCGTCCCCTCGGGGCCGCCGGTGCTGAAGCCGAGGAAGGCGACCCGCGCAAGCAGGACCTCGGCCTCGAAGGGGACGTCCCCGATTGGGCACGTCGCCAGCGCGTCGCCGAGGGCCTGGGCGCCGCCGGGGTGGTCGCGCATGTACAGGCGCGAGCGCCCCAGCGTCACCAGCGCGTCGCAGCGCGCGCGCTCGTCGCGGGGGCCGCCCGAGACCAGGGTGAGCGCGCGGGCGCTGGCGTCGCGCGCCTGGTCCCATCGCCGCGAGACGAGCAGCAGGCGCGCGCGGTGGGCCTCAGCGGCGGCGGAGTCCATCGGCGGGAGCGCGTTGGCGAGGCTGTCGGGGACCTCGCTCAGGCCGATGCCCTGCTCGCCGATGCCGCCGGCGAGCAGGCGAATCGCGGCCGAACGAGCGCCCGCGGCGGCCAGGGCTTCGGCGGCGACCAGCCGAGACGCGCGACCCGCGGGCCCGGGGCCGACGAAGGGCAGCGCGAGCGCCGCACCCAGCAGCGGATACGGACGGGAGACACCGCGCGCCGCGGCGACCCGCAGCCACGCGCTCACGCCGGGGATCGCGAAGCCGCCGAAGACGAGCCGCATCGCGGCGGCGACGTTGCCCCCCAGCGCGCGGACCACGTCGACGGCCGGCGTCTGCGGGACGGTCGTCGACTCGCTGAGCCAGTGCAGCAAGCGCGCCGCCCCCTCGGCGTCGTCGTCGGCGAGGCGCGCCTTGACCCGGTCTAGCCATGGGCCGGCCGTGGCGTCGCTGGGGTGGGCGTCGTCGCCGTCGCCGTCAGCGCCGAGCTCGTCGGCGCCGTCCGTGGGGTCGGCGGCTCCGGGGAGGTCCGGCGCGTCCGCGGGGTCGGCCGCCGCGGGAGGCACCTCCGCCACCACCGCAGGCGCGACCGCGGACGCCTCGACAGCCGCCGCGGAGGACGGTGGCGCCTCGGCCAGCCCGCCCTCGCCGAGCGGCCCGATGATAAGCCAGCCCGCGCAGATCAGCGCGGCGAGCGCACGGGGCGCAGATCTCGACAGCGATGCACGGGGCGCGTTCTTCATCCCCGTCAAGGTCTCACGGCTGCGTCTCTCACACCAAAGACGCGCCGTAATCAGCAGGCCGATCGACCGGTGGCCCCGCCTGCCAGCCGCCCCTGCTCAGCGCTCGCCGAGGCGCCGCAGGTAGTCCTTCGCCTCTTCGATCCAGCGCTTCTCGAGCCCGCCGGCCTCCCCGTCTTTCAGGGCGCGCCGCAGCTGAGCCGCGGCTCCCGCGTGGTCCTCTGCGTGGTAGAGCGCTTGCCCCAGGAAGAGGCGATTCAGCGGCGTGGCCGAGATGCCGACCGCCCGCTTGAGCAGGTCGACAGCCTTGTCCCGGTCGCCCACGCTGGTCGGCCACTCCGGCGCGACCATGCACACCTTGCCGAGCAATCGCAGCGGCGCCGCGTCGTCGTAGGCCGGGTCGATGGCGATGGCCTTCTCGGCGAACTCCACGACGCGGCTCAGCGGACCCGTCTGCGACGTCGCCTCCGCCTCCCGCGCCGCGTTGACTGCGGCGTAGTACCAGCCCTCGACCCGCGCGCCGTCGCGCTCGCTCGCCTGCTCGCCGTACTTGCGGCCGAGCTTGGCGTAGGCCTCCCGCTGGGCGTTCTGCGTGATGAGGTCCGCCATGGTGTGGGCGTCGCGCGACACGCGCCACAGCGCCTCGTAGGGCGAATCAGCCCCCACGCTCAAGGCCTTCTCGGCGGCCGCGAGCCCTCGGTCGGCCTCCGCCGGCGTGCTCGGGTGCGAGGCCGCGACCTGGTCGGACATCTCAAGCAGCGCGACGGCGTCGTCGGGCAGGCCTTCCAGGCGATCGGCCGGGGGGTCGAACACCACCAACTTGGGGGTGCAGGCCGCGATGCAGAGGACGACGGCGAGCAGGCCGACGCGGTGGATAGCGCCGTTGAGTTTCACGGGGTTCCTCCGCGTGATCAGTTCGCGCTGTCTTAGCCGACGGGCGCTGGACGGTCAAACGGGACACGCGCGCGCAGCCCATGCGAATTGACCGGGGCGCGGCGCCGTGGAAACCTCCGCCGTGTGAAGCGAATCAGCGCAGCGTGCGCCGCGGGGCTTTTCCTGGCGCTATCCATCGGGGGTACGCACCGGGCGTCGGCCGTGACCGTCGGCACGCACGGTGGCCTCAAGCAGCGCTACGTCGTGCTGTCGCCCTTCGACGCGGACGCACGGGGAGGCGCCCACGGCAACCGCAGCCGCGACGTGGTCCAGTTGGACGTGGGCGGCCGCTTCGAGGTGTCGCGCCAGCTCTGGATGCGCACGACGCTGCAGGTCTTCGACGGGCAGGTGCTCGGCGACGAGAGCGCCCTGCACGCCGGCCCCCGCTCGCGGCTCTGGCACAACGGCAGCCTCCGAGACGACCTCTTCCTGCGCGAAGCCGTCGTTCAGGTGCCCATCGGCCTCGGTGAGGTCCGCGTCGGGCGGCGCGCCGGCGACTGGGGCCTCGGGATGGCTATCCACGACGGGCGCGCGACCAGCTCGCCTTTCGCGGATCCGCACGACGGCGACATCTATAATGGAATCATCGTCGACGCGATGCCGCTGCGCGCGTTCGTCAAGGGTCGCGCCGGGGAGGCCGTGAGGCTGCACCTGGGCTTTGACGTCATCGAGCGCGACGAGCTGGTCGACCGGAAAGACGGCGATCTCGCGCTGCGGTATTCGGGCGCGATTCTGTGGGAGGAGCGTCTGACGAGTGCGGGTGCGATGATTGTGCACCGCAATGTCGACCTCGCGTGGGGCGAGCGGAGTGACACGCTCTTCGACGTGACCATGTCGGTGACCCGCCCCATCGCGCGGGACCTGCAGCTCATCGTGAGCGCCGAGGGAGCGGCCCTGGTCGGAGACATCACCGAGCGACCGCGACCCCCAGCCGAGGGCGAGAGCGCCGGAGCGCCGGGTCGCACCGAGACCCGGGTCCGGCAGTTCGGCGCCATGGCGCGGGTGGAGTTGGAGGCCCCAGCCCGCGGGATTGGAGCCTCCCTCGAGCTGGGCGCGGCCAGCGGCGACGACGACGCCCTGGACGGGAACGACACGGCGTTTCGCTTCGACCCGGCGCACCGCGTCGGGATGATCCTGTTCGAAGAGGTCCTCGCGCGCGCGACCGCCGCGACGCGCAGCGATCTCCTGGCCGGCGACTCCGACGCACCGCGCGGCCGAGTCGACGCCTTCGCCACCGGCGGCAGCATCAGCTCAGCGGCCTACGCGGCGCCGCTCTTTCGCGTCGAGGCCTGCAACGGCTGCTTCATCGGCCACGTCGGTGGCCTCGTCGCCTTCGCGCCGGTCGGCATCCCCGCCCCCGACCCCGCCGCTTCCACCTCCAAGAACGCCAACCCCTACGGCGGCAAGGCCACGAAGGGCTTGCTCGGCTGGGAGGTCAATCTCTCCGCCGAGGTCCGCGTCGCCCTCCCCGACACGGCCGAGTTCTCCATCGGCACCCAGTACGGCGTGTTTCGAAGCGGCCCTGCCCTCCGCGCACGCGACGGCCGACCCGAACCGGGCATGATCCACAAGTGGCGCGTCCTCGCCGATGTGAGCTGGTGAACGGCCGCGGGGGCGGGCGTCGGTGACGCCGATCCCTCGCGCGTTCCAGCGCGGAATGGTCCCATTTCGGGCGTTGTCTCGCTGACAGATTGCCACTAGGATTCGCGCCCCATGCGCGAGCGCCTCTTCCAATTGATGCTCCGGGCCGTCCTCGGACACCCCCGTCGAGTCATCCTCGCCACGCTGGCGCTGACGCTCGGCGCCGCCCTCTTTATCCCCGGCCTGCGCGTCGAGGCGGGCCACAAGAGCATGTCGGACTCGCAGAGTCCGCACTTCCTCAAGCTGGAAGCGTTTCTCGAGGACTTCGGCTCGCCCAACCAGCTCGTGCTGATGGTCGAGGGCGGCACCGAGGCCTTGCGCCAGACCGTCATCGCCCGCGTCCTGACCGACATCCCCGCGACGACGCCCGTCGACGATCCCGACGGGTGCGATGCCCAGGCGCCGCCCAACGCGCCCTCCTGCGTGCGCGACATCCTGGGCTACATCGATCTCGAGAAGTTCGCCGACCACGGCCTGCTCTTCCTCGACGAGGCGTCCATCGACCGCGTCGTGACGGCGCTCGAAGATCCCGAGCTCGGCATCGCGACGCTGCGTCAGATGGACGGCATCGAGGCCTTCCTCCAGAAGCTCGCCGCCGGCATCGAGGCCCGCGGCGACGCTGAGCAGCCCAAGGGCGAGGCGCGCGACCGCGCCGAACGCGTCATGAAGGGGCTGGCCAGCCTGCTGGACGGGATGGCAGCGCGGCTGGAGGACCCGGCGCGCCTGAAGACGCCGATTCAGACCGAGCTCGCCGACGCGATGGGTGGCGACGGCGGCAAGATGCGCGGCATCGACCGCAAGGGCTACTTCTCGTCGAAGGACGGCTCGCTCAAGCTGGCGCTGATCCGGCCGGTGACGGAGACCGACGCGCCCCGGCCGGTGTCGGCCCTGGTCGGCTACGTCGAGCACCGAACCGCCGCCATCATCGCCGAGGTCGGCGGCCCCTGCGCGCTCGCGAACCCTGACGTCACCGCCTGCCCCGACGGGCAGCTCACCGCGGCGCTGACCGGCATGCCCGCCCTCGTCGCCGACGAGACACGCACCCTCAACCGCGACCTCCCGCTCACCAGCATCATCGCCCTGATCGGCGTCGCCCTGCTCTTCGCGATCGGCTTCCGCTCAGTGAGCTCCGTGGCCCTCGGCCTCGTCCCGCTCCTCGTCGGTCTGGTCTGGACCCTCGCCTTCGTCCACCTCGCCTTCGACTCCCTCAACCTGCTCACGTCATCCTTCGTGGCCATCCTCCTCGGCCTCGGCATCGACTTCGCTGTGCACATCCTCGCCCGCTATCAGGACGCCCGCCGCGACGACAGCAGCGCCGCCCACGCCGTCGAGGTCGCCCTGCGCAGCACAGGCCCGGGAGTGCTCACCGGCGGCATCACGACCGCGGGCGCCTTCCTCGCGCTCGCCCCCGTGAACTTCAAGGCCTTCTCCGAGCTCGGCATCATGACGGCCTTTGGCGTGGTCATCGTCATGATCGCCACCTTCTTGCTGCTGCCAGCGATGCTCGTCATCCCCCGCTTCGAGCGCCTCCAGGGCAAGATCCATCTCCCGTCGCGCATGGCGAACCGCCGCGGCGTCCCCGAGTGGGTCGTCGCCCACCCTTGGCTCTTCATCATCGGCGGCGCGGTGGTCTCCATCGCCATGACCGTTCAGGGCGAGCGACTTCAGTGGAACTACGACATCACCTCGCTGCTGCCTGACGGGGTGCCGTCGCTCAAGGCGTGGGACGTCCTGCGCGAGCGCACCGACTACAGCGGCGAGACCGCCTCCATCGTCGCGACCAGCGAGGCGCAGGCCCAGGAGTTCACTGAGAAATTGGAGGCCATGCCCTCGGTGGCCCGCGTCGACTCTGCCCTCGGCTACCTGCCCGAGAACCAGGCGGCGAAGCTCAAAGCGCTCGCGGCCCTGAGACCTGCGCTGGGGACGCCCGACGGCGATCGGCCCGCCCGCACCGAGGTCGACATCGCCGCCACGCGCGAGGCGGCCCAAGACCTCGCCGACAGCCTCGAGGACGCCCAATTCGAAGCCGCCCGCGGCGCCGCAGCTGAGGCCGCCTGGCTCGAGGCGCCCGTCGCCGCCGCGAAACGCCTCAGCAAAGCCCTCGCCGCGCTCGAAGGCGACACCGGCGCCGCCACCCTGCGCGAGCTCCAGGCTCAGATCCTCGACATCCGCCGCCGCGTCCTCGCAAGCCTGCGCGTCGTCACCACCGGCGAGCCGATGACCGCGGCCGCCATGATCAAGGACCTCCCGCAGGGCCTCCAGGACCGCCTCTACAAAGACGGCCGCTTCGCGCTCTACGTCTACCCGGCCGCCAACATCGGCCAGCGCACCTTCCGCCTCTCCTTCGTCTCCGACATCGAGTCGGTGTCGGAGACGGCCACCGGCTTCCCGGTCACCCACTGGCACTCGATTCAGGCGATCGAAGCCGGCTTTCAGGAGGCGACGATCCTCGCCACCATCACCATCTTCATCCTGCTCTTCATCGACTTCCGGCGCGTGGGCACGACGCTGCTCGCCCTCATCCCCCTCTTCGTCGGTGTGCTGTGGGCTTGGGGCGGCATGAGCCTGATGGGGATGAGCTATAACCCCGCGAATATTATCGCGTTCCCGTTAATACTCGGCATCGGCGTCGACACAGGCGTCCACGTCCTCCACCGCTGGCACCAACAGACCGACGGCGACATCGCCGCGGTCGTGCGCACCACCGGCCGCGCCATCCTGATCTCATCGGCGACCACGATGATCGGCTTCGGCTCCCTGGCGCTCGCCACCCACCGCGGGATGTCCTCCCTCGGCACGGTGCTCCTGCTCGGCGTCAGCGCCTGCCTCGTCACCGCCACGCTCATCCTCCCCGCGCTGCTCGCAGCGTTCCGCCGCCGCCGCGAAGCCGCCGCCAATTGAATCTTGCGGCCGCCGACGCGTAGAAAGGCACGCCTACTCGTCCGAACCTGGGAGCCCTCCATGCGTCACCTGACCCGACCCGCCTTGAGCGCGCTCGCTACGCTCTGCCTCGTCGCGCTCGCCGCCCCCGCCTCGCAAGCCGCCACCCTCGCCTTCTGCCACGACGGCGGCCCCGGCAACACCTCCCAGGCGGAGCCCAAGGTCGCCCAGTTCCTCCGCCACATCGAGCGCACCGTCGGCCTCTCCGCGGGCAGCCTCAGCGGCGAGTACCACACCGATCACGCCGGCTGCGTCCGCTACTTCGACGCCAAGCGCCCCGAGATCGGCGTGCTGGACCTCGCGACCCTGCTCCGCCACGGCGCGGCCTGGAAGCTCACCCCCATCGCCCACGTCGGCGAGCCGGCGCCCACGCGCTACCACGTGCTCGTGCGCAAGGGGACCTACGCCGCCCTCGGCGCGCTCACCGGCAAGCAGGTCATCGCGGCGCTCCCCGACGACTCTGATTTCCTCAGCAAGATCGTGCTGGACGGCAAGGGCGACCCCGCCTCGTGGAAGGTCTCGTTCACCTCTCGTCCGCTCAAGGGGCTGCGCGCCGTCGCCCGCGAGGAGGCCGACGCGACCATCGTCGACGGCGAGACCTTCGCGCACCTCGCCGAGCTGTCCCTGCCCACCGCCCTGGTGTCGATCCACGAGTCGCCAGCGCTGCCCGGTCTGACCATGGTGTCGGTCGGCCAGAACGGCGGCGCCCCCGACCTCGTCGCGCGCCTGCTCAAGGCGCTGGGCTCGCTCTGCGAAGGCGACGGCAAAGAGCTGTGCAAGCAGCTCAAGGTCGACCGACTCCAGAAGGCCGAGCCCGCCCGCTTCGAGGCGCTGCGCCGCAGCTACGGGAAGTAGCGCAGGGGCCAGCCGAGAAGTCGAGCGCGAGCGAGCGACGAGGCCGCAGCGAGCTCGCCGGCGGCGCGTCTCAAGCCCTGGGGGTCACGGATCTCGGGCTGGCTCGCTCGGCGCGGGTCGCGAGGCCTGCGCTTTGGCCCGGATGCGATCGAGCTCATTGAGCGCGGAGCGCACCTCTTCGGGCAGCAGGTGACCCAGCTCCTCGGACTGCACCGAGTCGCGCAGCGCAGCCCGGAGGCCTTCGCGCGTCTCCAGGTGGCGATCGGCTTCGGCCATCACCTCCTCGTGCACCTTGGTCATGGGCATCAGGCGCTCCGCCGCGCTCGGCCACGCCAGCCCGCTGACCATCTCTTGAAAGCGCAGGGCGATCACCCGGCGCGCCGCCGAGGCCTCGGTCAGCTCGATCTGCGGCGCCGGGAGCCCGACCTGGATGCAGGCGTCGCCAAGGGCGTCGGAGAGCGTCCCGTCGGTCGCCTCGACGATCACGTGGTAGTGCGCCGACAGGCCGCCCGGCCACATCCGGTGCAGGTCGTCGTTGAAGCCGAGCAGGGGCTGCCCGTCGGCCAGCAGCCGCGCCAGCGGGCCGACCACGTCAGCCTCCGCCGCGTACCCGCCCAGGACCTCGGCCAGGGTCGGGTCCGGCAGCCGCGCGACCTCGCCCTCGACCCAGCGCCGTAGCTCGGCCTCCAGCCCCTGGCGACCCAGCCGCCCGAGATCCACCGCGCCGAGATCGGAGCGACTGAAGAAGCCCGCGGAATCGAGCCCGAGATGCTCGAGCACGCGATCCAGCAAGTCGAAATCGAGCAGATTTCGCCGATCGGGCACCGCGGTCTGCGACCAGGCGCCATCTACCCGCCGCAGCCGCTGCTCGGCGTCGCGCGCGATCTCGCCGCCCTGACGCGCCATGGCGCCGAGCCCGGTGGACACGTCGGTCAGCCAGTCGAGGACCTCGGTGTAGCTGCGCGCGATGCCCAGCGCCCGAGCGCCGCGCACGCCCGTGTCCCAAGCGGTCTCGAGGGACGGCCGCAGCTCGCGCGCCGCCTCCGCCAGGCCGAGCTGAAGCTCCGGCAGGCCGGCGAGCTGCTCGATGCCTTGCAGACGCATGCGGCGACGGCGGCGCCAGCGGTTCCACACGCCCAGGGCCTCGCCCTCCCAGCGTCGCACCACCCGCTGCAGCGACTGGTCGAGGGCGACCAGGCCTTCGTCGAGGCCTTCCTGCGCCTCGTCGTGGCCGTTGCCGGCGCGGGCCGCGAGCTGCTCCACGCGGTCGCGCAGTCCGGCGAGCAGCCCGTCGATGACCTCGCGCCCGTGGGCCGGATCGCGGCCGATGGTCTCGAGCATCAGCCGCTCGAGGGCCGCCACGTTGAAGCCCTCGCGGGTCGCCCGGCTCGACGCCGCCTCGGTCACCGCGGCCTGCACGTCGCGCAGATGGACGACCGCGGTCTTTCGAAACCCAAGCGGGTCCGCCTCGAGCTGGCTCATGGCGTCCGCGCCCATCTCCGACGCGATGTGGTGCAGGTCGGCGGCGTCGGCGACGCTCTCCTCGAGGCGGTCGAGCCGCTCGATCAGCCAGGCGCGGGCGTGCTCAGCGTCGCGAAATGCCGCTCTTTCTTCTGGGTTCCCGACTTCACGACGCCGCCTCCGGTTCGGCCGCCACTTCGGCCGCAGCGACCTCGGCGCCGGCGCTCTCGGCCGCCGCAGACGGCACCGCGACGCGCTCGCTCGAAGCGACCTCGTCAGGCTCGACGCCGAAGAGCCCGCGCAGGCCCGAGGCCGCGCCGGTCTCGGGCAGCGCCTCGAAGAGCTTGCCGCCCAGCCGCATCAGCGCCCGCTCAGCCAGCGCCCGCTTGAAGTCGGCAAGGTCCACCCAGGCGCGGGTCTCGTGGACGGCGTGGACGTAGGTCCGGTGGCCCGCGAGCACCCGGTCGCTCCAGTGCATCTCGGCGTCGGCGAATCGCGCGCGGGTCCGCTCGTAGAGCCGGTCGCCGCCGATGGTCCCGACCAGGAAATCGACGACCCGGTCGCTAAGCGCCTCCAGCCGCCCGCCCAGCCGCCGCCCGGTGGTCCCCAGGTGGCGCCAGCGCGTGTTTCCGTAGCGCTCGTCGAAGGCGAAGACGTTGTCGACGAGCCGCCCGTCGAAGCTCTGCCAGCCCTGGGAGTCGTCCACCCACGTGTCGTAGGTGTGGACGCGGGCGTGGTGGTCGATGAGGCGCAGGGCCTCGACGAAGTTGGCCTGGAAGATGCGCCCGACCGCGGGGTCCAGCTCTTCGGCGCCGACCGGGAAGAGGATCACGCCCTGAATGGCGGCGTCGGGGAAGACCGAGCGCACGTAGCGAGGCAGGTCGAGGACGCTGCCGCGGCTGGTGCCGCTGACCGGTGACCAGACGATGAAGATCTCGGGCGCTTTGCCACCTTGGGCCGCGAGGCGACGGGCGAAGGCTTGCAGATGCTGCATCAGCATCGGGCGCGCGGCCTTCACCATGAGGCGGCCGATGGCGGGGACCATGCAGGCGCCGTTGTCGGGGCCGTGGACCAGGAGGGATTCCCAGTCCTCGCGCCATGCGTCGCGGAACTCGGTGCGGCGCCAAGCGAGGGCTTCGCGCACCTGAACCATCGAGAGGGGCACGAAGGGCACGCGGTCGGCGGGGAGGCGGGCCGCGGCGTGGCGCGAGCGGGTCTGCTCGTCGCCGTCCGTGGCCAGCGCGTAGACGTGATCCGGCCACCCGTCGGCGTCGTCGCGAAGACGCACACAGGTAGGCAGCACCACGCGGTTTACGACCTCGGTGCCCGCGCCAATAATAATGAAGGGCTGTCGCATCGGGGGGAGTGTCGCCTACAAGCGGGGCGTCGTCAGATTTCGCGGGTGTTCGCCGACCGAGCGCCCGTGGGGCGGGCCATCGCACGTCGCCGCGCCGCCGTCTACAGGGAGATCGGGGTCGCCTGGGAGGAACGCGGGGCGTGCTCGCCCTGCCCTGCCGCAGCGACGCGGGACGCCGCCGTGACTCGACCGGCTCGCCCCGCGGGGGGTGCCGAACGCTGTCATCGGCGGCCGCGTTCGTGATATCTGGTGCGTCGCCATGTCGCCATGTCGAGGTCGAGCATGACCGCATCTAGATCGCCCCGCTCTCTGCCGCAGGCTCTGCGTTTCGCTGTCAGCTCCGCGCTGCGTGGATCCCGGATGGGGCTGCTCGCCGCCGCGTTCGCGTTCGCGGCGGTCGCCGGGCTGGGCCTGATGGTCGCTGCGCCTGCGCACGCCGTGGGCAACTGCAACGGCAAGCAGTGCGGGCCCGACGGGGACGGCGGGACCTGCGGCGGTTGCCCACAGAGCTTCATCTGCAACGGCACCGGGCAGTGCATCCCCACCTGCCAGGACTGGTGCGGCGCGAGGAATCTGAAGTGCGGGCCCGACGGCTGCGGCGGGCAGTGCGGCAAGTGCGGACCGGGCCAGGAGTGCGGCGAGGAGGGGGTCTGCACCGGCGAGTGCATCCCGGACTGCTCGGGCAAGACCTGCGGCGACGACGAGTGCGGCGGCTCCTGCGGCGGCGGCCCGGTGACCGACGCGTGCATCAACTATCAGTGTGAGGCCGGCGCCTGCGTGAAGCAGTGCGAACTGAAGAACTGTGGCCCCGACGGCTGCGGCAGCGTGTGCGGAAACTGCCTTGTAGGGAACACCTGCGAGAGCGGGGTCTGCGCGAAGTGCACCAGCGTGGACTGCACCGGAAAGCAGTGCGGCGACGACGGGTGCGGCGGCTCCTGCGGGAGCTGCCCGGCCGACCAGAGCTGCTCGAACAATAAGTGCATCGGCGGCTGCGAGGCGGACTGCTCGGGGCGGCAGTGCGGACCTGACGGGTGCGGTGGTTCCTGCGGCGATTGCCCCTCGGCGCTGAGCTGCGTCGGCGGGTCCTGCGCGTGCGTCCCCGCCTGCTCCGGCAAGGAGTGCGGCCCCGACGGCTGCGGCGGGATCTGCGGAAACTGCGGCACCGGGGAGACCTGCGACTCGGCGAACGGCCGCTGCGTGGTGACGACGCCGCGCACGCCCGGCGGCAACATCGGCTCGACGGAGTGCCCCGCCGGCTTCACCTGGGACTCGCTGGCGGCGAGCTGCGTGAAGGGCTCGACGCCGGGTTCAGGCGCCACCGAGGGCAGCGGCGGCTGCGCGGGTGGCGCTGGCGGGGTCGCTTGGCTCGGCGGGCTGCTGCTGGCGTTGGCGATGATGCGGCGGCGCCGCGCGACCACGTGAACCGAGACGCGGCGTCTTCGGTGAACGGCGCCGACGCGTTCCGGGTCGTCGGGGGCGAGCGGACGGTTCACGCGCTGCACGGCCCGCAGCACCTGGGTGAGCCGCTGTGGCCGGAGCCCTACCTGCACGCCGCCGGCAGCGAGGCGGCCGCGCGGGCCTGGGCGGGGCGCGGGCTGGCGGCGGCCGCGACGGAGCGCTGGGAGCACGGGCTGCTCGCGGAGGTCTGCGACCGCGACCGGCTCGACGCGCTGGCGGCCCAGTGGGGCGAATCGCGAGTCGCGGACGCGCGGATCGGGAGGGTGGACGGCCGCGGGCCGGAGCCGGCCGACCTCGCGGCGATGGCGCGCTTGGGGGCGCGGGGCTGGCTGCGCCCGCTGGTGCGCGCGTTCGAGCACGTGGGTGCGAAGGCGGCGTGGGTAGGCGGTGGTGACGCCGACCTGGGCGGAGAGCACGCGCCGGCCCTGGCGGCGATTCGAGCGGCGAAGACGCGGCCGCGGCTGGCGGTCCTCGAGGCGTGGATGGCGCAGCGGAGCGAGCCCAGCCTCGAAGGCGACGACGCCGAGATCGCCGCCTGGGGCCTCGGCGAAGACCCGGAGCCGCCCCCGCCGTGGCGCGGCGCCTGGATCGCGCTGGAGTGCCTGGACCGCGCCCTCGACGCCTACGCCGGCGGCCGCTCGTGGTTCATCGAGCGGGTCCCCGAGCACTGTCGCGCCCTGTGGCCCCTGAGAAATCTCATGCGGCTGGCCGACCGCAGCGGCTGCGCCCTGGCCGAGATGCGGTTTTCGGACTTCGAGGCCCTGGAGGCCTTCGCGCCCGAGCTGCCGGTCCTCTGCCTGGACCGCGAGATCTACGGCGGCGGCTTCGACCACGACCTCTTCCACCGGCTCTGCCCGATGCCCCGCACCGGGTCACGGCGCGCCGACGAGTGGGGCCTCCTGGCCATCGAGTCCGCCGCTCAGGCCTTCAACGGCTTGGTCTTCGACGGCCGCCACCTGGGCCCGACCTACGACGGGCACGCCCGCTGGCGTGGCTACGCGCTCTTTGAGGCGATGGAGCGAGCCTTCGGGCTGAGCACGCTGCCGGAGCAGCTCGCCGCGTTTCGGATCCTCGGGCTGGTCTGCCACCCTCGCTTCTCCGGCGACGCGGCGGCGGTCTGGGCTGCGCTGGTCCCGAACGGGGTGTCGCCCGCGGCCGCCGAGCGCCTCATCGCGCGCTACGGGCGCTACGTTCGGCTCGACGCCGCCTGGGTAGACGGGCTGCACGCCCGCTACGAGACCGCGGCCTTCCACGCCTTCGGTGGGCTGCTGAGCGACCGCTTCGCCGGCAGCCTCCGCCAGACCTTCGCGGCGGTGGACCGCATGGTGCGCGACGCCGAGGACGTCGACCTGCGCACCACCGACCTCGCGGCGACCGGGCAGGCCGCCGAGGCCGCGGAGGGCGCCCGCTGGCTGGCGCAGAAGTGCGCGGAGCTTGAGCACCTGACCCAGCGCCAGGGCGCCCCGGAGCTGGCCCGCCGCGCGGGCCTCGACGCGGTGGCCGGCGAAGCACGCGAGCTGCGCGCGCGCTTGGTGGCTGTCCGCGATGCCGCGGCCCAGGCGGCCCAGGGCCGACCCTCCGAGTCGCGAGACACCGAGACGCTCGAGCGAGCGGCCACGGCGCTGGCCCACGACCTCGATTCCCTCGCCCACCGGTTCGACGGCAGCGTCCGAACGCTCCGTGCCGCGCAGGCCGACGGTCTGGGCGGCCCCGCCATCCCGGAGGACTTCCGGACCGCGGTCCGCGAGCTCTTCCACGGCGTGGACTGCACGCCACCCGCGCACTTCGGCGCCGACTCGCCGGGGGCCGCGTGACCCTCCCAGAGCCCCCCCTGCGCGAGGCCCTAGCCCGCGCCGCCGGATGGCTGGCCGCGCAGCCCGGGCTCCCCATCCTCGAGGCCCGCGCGGCGACCGGCGCCACGATCCGCTGCAGCGACCTGCCCTACGCCGCCGCCGCCGCCGCCTGGCTCACCCGCCGCACCGCGGCGCTGGCGCCCCCCGATTCGCGAGTCGCCACCTGGCTAAAAGACGCCTGTGACCCCGACGGCTGGGTGCGCTTCTTCGGCCCCGCCCACCCCGATCTCATCGGCCCCGACCTCGATGACACCGCGCTCACCTGGTCGGAGCGCCGCGCGCTCACCGGCGACGAGCCCCCCACAGCGCTGCATGCCGCCGTCCTCGCCGCCCGACGCTCGAGCGGCGCCTTCGACACCTGGCCCTCCCCGCCCGAAGACGGCCCGCCCTCCGAGATCGACGCCGTGGCCCACACCAACGTCGTCGCCTACCTCGCCGCCCTCGGCCACCGCGAGCCCGACGCCTGGCTGGCGGCCCACCTCGCCGACAACCCGGTCGCCGAGGGCCGCCGCGCCGCCGGCACCCCCTACTACCCCGACCCCGCCGCCCTGCCGGTCTTCCTCCGTCGCGCCGTCGATCTCGGCGCCACCCACCGCGCCGCCACCCCAAAAAACCTCGACATTCACACGCTCCTCGGAGCCTGCGCCCTCGCCGTCCCCGGCCAACCCAGCGCGGCCCTCGCCGCCCGCGCCCTCCTCTCGCTCCAAGCCCCCGACGGCGCGTTCCCCTGGGCGCCCGTCTTCGTCGGCGGCCCGCGCACAGGCTTCCCCGGCGGCGCGACCCTCGCGCGCCCATCCTTCGGCGGCCCCGTGCTCTCGACCGCGCTCGCCGTCGACGCCTTGGCGCGCATGCTCGGCCTGCCCCTGCCCGCCGCGCCGCCAGCCCGCCCCGCGCCAGCCCCGATGCCCGACACCGCGGCGAGCTGGCCCCTGCTCGCCGGCCCGCTGGACGTCCAGCACACCCTGGTCGCCCGCGAGCTCGCCTCAGCGCTGCGCCCCTTCCTCGTGGGCCCCGCCGGCGAGCTGCCCCTCGACCTCGGGCCGACCGAGGCAGGCCAGCCCGCCTTCTGCGCGGCCGGCCCCTGGAGCGTCAGCTACCGCGGCCCCCGCGCCCCCGACGCCGCCGAGGCCCGCGCGCTGCGAGCCCTCGCCCACCGCCTCGCCGAGCGCCTCCCCCAAGGCCCACCCCCGCCCGCCGCGCGCCCGCCGTCCGCTCCCCCTGAGCCCGCGATGCCCTCCGTTTTCGCTGATCTCGCCTCACGATTCGAGGCCGCGCCCGTCGCCTCCGGCCCCATCCGCGTCCACCTCGAACCCGACGCCACCGCCGCGCCCGCCGCCCCCGCGCTCGCCGCCGCCCTCAGCACCGCCCGCAGACGCCGCCTCACCCTCGAGCTCAGCGGCCTCGCCCACTGCGCCCTCCCCAGCGACGAAGCCTGGCTGGTCTCAAGCCAGCCCGTCCGCCCCCCCGCCGCGGCCTGCCACCGCTGCGTCCGCGCCCCTGTGTGCCCCGGCCCGGGCCCCCACCGCCTCCGCCCGCGCACCTCCGACACGCCCTGGTTCCCCCTCGACCGCCTCGCCACCGCCTGGCGCGCCCACTTCGCCACCCCGCCGGCCGCCCTCTGGCCCGCCTTCGCCGCCGCCCTCCACGACCTCGGCCGCGGCCCCGATCTCGGCGACACCCTCTGGTCCCCCACCCTCGCCGTCGACGTGACCGCCGGCCGCCTCGACCCGAGCTGGCGCCTGGCCGCCTTCTACGGCCGCCGCGACGGCACCCGCGCCCCCGGCGCCGCCCTCCTCCACGCGCTGCCAGCCCTCGCCGCCACAGCGCAGTCCGCCGCGACCCCCTTCACCACCGACGCCCACGGCCTCCGCGACGCCCTGACCCCCGCCGCCGCGCGCCTCCCCGCCTACCCGGGCCTCCAGGTCGACCCCACCCCCACCGGCGCCTCCGCCGCCCTCAGCGTCTACCTCGACACCGACCACCTCCCCGCCGCCGAGGCCTGGGCCGCAGCCCAATCCGTCGCCATCCGCCTCGGCCTCACCCTCGCGTCGCCGCCGGCCGCCCCGCGCCTGCTCGGCCTCTCCGCCCACCTCGACGCCCGCGGCGCCGCCACCCTCGACCTCTACGCCCGCCTGGACCTCCGCAGCCCCGCCGCCTGGTCCCCGCCCCCGGACTCGCCGGCCGCCGGCCACCTCGACGCCATCGCCACCCTCCGCGTCACCGCCGACGCCCCGCCCGCCGTCCGCAAGTGGGACCTCCCCTTCTGGCCGCAGGCCGTCGACGACGACGCGGTGATCGCCGCCCTCCAACTCACCGATCCATCAGGCGCCACCACGCTAAAAGCGCTGCTCGCCGCGCCGGAGTTCACCCTGCACCCGACCACCCTCGGCACCCGCCTCGACGGCCGCCGTCTCTACCTCCGCGTATGCTGACCCCCCCCGAACCCACCGAGACCATCGCCCTCGAGCCGGCCTCCATCCTGGCCCTGCTCGATCTCCACGAGGGCCAACCCCTGAGCGCCGGCCTCCAGGTCGGCCACGCCTCGCCCCACCCCGAGGGCGGCCTGCTCCTCAGCTTCCCAGTCCCCCCCGGCCGCCACACCGTGGGCCTCCAGCTACGCCAGCGCGACGACGCCCTCCCCGTCTGGCGCCGCACCGCCCACATCGACCTCGTCACCCACATCCCCGACGACCTCGACGCCGCCGCCGTCCTCACCGCCCTCGGCCCCCTGGTCGACCGCCTCGACGCCCTCGACGGCCCCCACACCCGCGTCACCGCCCCCCCGCGCCCAGGCGTCCCGCCGCCCCCACCGCGCCGCCTCGACCTCCCCCCCGAGCGCCGCGACGAGGCCCCCAGCCTCTACGACTTCGGCCGCGTCCACGTCCTCGACCTCGCCAGCGATTGCCACCAGGGCTGCTCGTTCTGCTCGGCCCGCACTCGCTTCTCGCCCGTCGCCCGCTTCGATGACGCCGCCTTCGCCCGCATCACCGCGTCCCTGCACGCCGCCCGCGCCGACGGCTTCGAGGTCCTGCGCCTGTCGGGCCTGGACCCCCTGACCCACCCCCGCGCCGTCGACGCCGTCCGCCACGCCGTCGCCCTCGGCTTTCGCCACGTCCACATCTACTCGCCGAGCACCCGCTACGCCGACGCCGCCTTCCTCGACGCCCTGCTCGGCGCCCTGGCCCCCGCCGACTTCACCCTGCACGTCCCGATCTACGGCGGCGACCCCGAGCTGCACGACCGGGTCACCGCCACCCCCGGCAGCTTCGCCCGCGTCGTCGCCGGCCTCGACGCCCTGGCCGCCCGCGAGCGCCTCGCCCACGTCCTCTTCGTGACCGTCGTGACCGCCGAGAACGCCGCCGGCCTGCCCGATCTCCGCCGCCTCACCCAGCGCTACGCCCGCCCGGTCCACGTCTTTCTGCCCTTCCCGGCCACCCCCGACCCCCGCGATCGCTTCTTCGAGGTCGCCCTCCCCCAACGGGATCTCGTCGCGCCCATGCTGGCCTGCGACCCACCGCTCGGCCTGTCCGCGCTGCTGCCCTGCGTGCGCTTTCACCACCAGCGCGAGACAAGCCAGCCCGCCTGGACCCTCGGCGGCCTGCGCCCGGTCGCGGCCCTCGACGGCAACCTCTTTGAGCTCGGCACCTACCAGCGCATGGACGACGGCGCCGCCACCCGCGCCTTCACCATCCCGGTCGTCCGCTGCCCGCACATCGAAGCGTGCGCCCTCGCCGAGGTCTGCCCGCGCGCCGTCTACGTCGCCTACGCCGAGCGCTTCGGGCTCGCCGAGCTGTCCCCGGTCAGCGCGTCGGAGCTCGCGGCCTCCGGGCTGTGCGGCTCAGAGTCCTCAGCCGGGTAGCGGATGCACCAGACGCGGTTGCCGGCCGGGTCGCACAGCTCAAAAAAGCAGGCGCCGTCTTGTTCGTTGAGGGCTCCGACGCGCTGAACCCCGCGCGCGATCAGGGCCGCCCGGCTGCCCGCGGGGTCCGCGACCTCGAGCAGCAGCACCGCCCCCACGGTCGCCGCCGCCGGCACGGCGCTCACCACCTCAGGCGTCGCCAGGACCAAGCGCGTCGGTCCATCCGCGTAGCCGGCCAGCCACGCGCCCTCGCCGCCGCGCACGTACTCGGCCTCGAAGCCCAGATCCTCGCGGTAGAAGCGGCAGGTCGCCTCCCACCGCTCGGGCGGCACGACGATCATGACGCGCAGCCGATCTCGGGCTGGCGCGCTCTTCGCGGTCACCACGGGGCGCTGGGCGCGCACAGCGCCGAGACCGTCGCGGTCGCCGAGAACGAGTCCACGCTGAGCGGCAAGGGCAGCCGCCAGACGGTGGGCGCCCAGCTTCCCTGGCGCACGATCGCGATGAAGGGGCGGACGGCGCCCGCGGAGCGCACGGTGACCTCCAGGTGGCAGATGGCTGGGGTCGGGCTGGCCACGACCACCACGGCCCAGGGACCGGTCAGGCTGCCGACGACCGCGACCTCGGCGGGCGCGGGCAGGGTGCGGCGGGCGTACAGACCGTCGGCTGGGCAGCGGTGGGCCTCGCCGCCGAGGACGGCCTGGCAGAGCTGGTGCGTGCGCTGGTGCTCGGCGGTGCCACGCGTGGGGCTGGGGGCGGCGGCGTCGCAGGCGGCGCGGTCTGCTCGGAGGCCGCGAGCCAAGAGCGCCCAGCCGCAGCGCGAGGCGTCCAGGGCGGCGCCGCAGTGGGCGTCCGCGGCCGCCAGCGCGGCGACGGCCTCGTCGCAGCCGGCTCTCGCCTCGCCGGTGAGGCCCCCGCAGTCCGCGACGTCGCCGGTCCACACCGCGCGGCAGAGCTTCGCCGCCGTGCCGCCGAGGGCCGCGCACCCCTCGACGCCGCCGCGGGTCGCGCGCCAGATGGCCAGCCAGTCGAGGCAGGGCTGCTGCTCGACGGGGTCGAGGGCGGCGCAGGCGGCGTCCTCGCGGCCAGCCATGGCGCGGCAGGCGGCGCCGCTGAGCCGGCCGCGTTTGGGGGCCAGATCCTCAGGCGGGGGCTGGCTGATTCGGGCGGCGACCGCCAGCGGCACCAGCGCCTCGCGGACGCGGACCAGGGCCGGCGCGACGAAGGCGTACTCGGCTTGGTCGAACCAGGCCGAGGCTTGGAGCTGGGCGAGGTTCACCGTCTCGCCGGTCACCGTGACGAAGAGGCGGCGGGCGCCGGCCAGCGCGGCCTCGTGGGCCTTCCGCGCTTGAATCCGGTCGGCGGGGCACTCGAGCAGGCCGCGATCGGCGTCGTCTTCGTAGCCGTCGGCGGGCGGCCCGGCGTCGGGGGCCTCGGCGTGGGCGGGCGCGACCAGCGCGAACAAGGCCGCGGCGGCGACCACTGAGAGACGGCTAAAGCGCATCGACCTCATCCTCGAGCAGGCGCTTCAGCTCCATGGTGAAGTGAGCGATCTGAAAGCCATCGAAGCAACGGTGGTCGAAGGTGCCGCCCAGACGCAAGATCGGACGCGCGACGACGTCTCCGGCCGAGTCCACGACCGCCCGCGGCGTCACGGCCCCCACCAGCAGCACGATCGGGGGCCCGCCGATGGGGAAGAGCGGGGCGAGGCCGGTGTCGATGCCCATCATGCCGATGCTGGTCACGGCGATGGAGCCGAAGGCGTCGCGGGGCAGCCCGGCGAAGCGGAGATCCAGGTTGAACTGCATCTGGAGCATCGTGAGGAAGCGCAGCACCGGGCGCATCAGCAGGCGCGGCACCCGGGACAGGCCGCGCTTGCTGCGCTCGAGCTCGGGGTCCTCGTCGCGGCGCACGCGCTCGGCGCGCTGGCGTAGCTCGGCGGCCAGGAGGGCCAGCGGCTTGGTGTCGGCCTCGGCGATCTTCACACCGGAGAGATCGGCGGTGCCGACGTCGCCGTCGCCGCGCGGGATGGCGACCTGCAGGAAGACGTCGACGAACTTGCGGCGGTAGATGCGCCCCATGCGCGGCACCACGTTGGCGTCGGGGTGTTTGCGCAGGGTCAGGGCGGCCGCGCGGGCGACCATGTGGGTCCAGGTGACCGCCTCACCGGCCGCGCGCAGCTCGTCGACACGCCGCTGCCCAGCGCTCGTGTCGATGTCGAGGAAGCCGTAGATCGTCGGATCCCCGGGCCGATCCCACGCCCCCATGGCCATGCGGCGGAACGAGGACTCGGACGCGGGCCCCGCGAGTTGAATGTTGCCCACGCGTTGCTCCGGTCAGGCCGTCACGCCGCAGTATCGCAGAGCCGCAGGCGCGTAGGCAATCGCGTGGCAGGCTGGGGCGACGCGCTGCGCTGGTGCCGCGATTGCCGCTGTCAGCGGCCAGCTTTCAGCGCTCAGCCCGCAGCGGACGCCCCGACTAGCGGATGCGGCTGGTGGCTGAGGGCTGTTTGCACCTTGTCGCGCGACCGAACGGTGGGTAGAACCGGGGGCCCGCCGCACACGGAGGTTCGCGATGCGCTGCTCGCTCATCACCGTCGCCCTCGCCGCGGGCGTGCTCGTTACCGCCTGCGCGCACACGCGATCGACCCGCGACGACGCCACATCCGCCGAGGAGAGCTCCTTGAACACGACGACCGACGCGAGCGCTGGCGAGGCGGCGGGGCCCGTCTGGCAAAGCGCTGAGCGACTGACGGGCGAGTGCACGGCGGCCCTGGACAAGGCCAAGCGCCTGCGGGCGGAGATCAGCGCCGCCGACGCCAGCGCGCGCACCGAGGCGGGCACCCTGGTCCCCTTCAACACGATGCTGCGCTCGCTCGACATGGCCTCGGGTTGGGCCGGGCTGATGTTCAGCGTGCATCCGGACGAGGCGGTGCGGCAGGCCGCCCAGACCTGCCAGGAAGATCTGTCGCGCTTTCAGAATGACGTGAACCTGGATCGCGGCCTCTTCGACGCGGTGGCGGCGGTGGATTTGGCCCCGCTGTCGCCGCAGAGCAAGCGCTTCGCCGAGCACCTGCTGCGGGACTTTCGGCGCTCCGGGGTGGACCGCGACGAGGCGACCCGTAAGCGGCTGGCCGAGATCCATGAGGAGATGGTCCGGCTGGGCCAGGACTACCAGAAGAACGTCCGCGACGATGTCCGCGAGATCACCGTCGCCGACGCGTCGGCCCTGGCCGGGCTGCCCGCCGACTACATCGCGGCCCACCCGGCCGGCGCGGACGGCCGCATCCACATCTCGACGGACTACCCGGACTTCTTCCCCGTCCAGACCTACGCCGAGTCGGGCGACCTGCGGCGCGAGCTGTACATCACGTACATGCAGCGCGGCTGGCCGGCGAACACCGAGCTGCTGGTTCAGCTCTTGAAGCTGCGGGGCGAGTACGCGGGGCTCTTGGGCTACCCCAACTGGGCCACCTACAACGTCGAAGACAAGATGGCGCGGGACACCAAGACGATCGAGCGCTTCCTAAAGCAGGTCGCCGAGCTGGCGCGGCCGCGGGCGAAGAAGGACCTCGCCCAGCTGCTGACCCGCAAGCGCAAGGACGACAAGAAGGCCAAGGCCATCGAGGTCTGGGACCGCTTCTACTATGTGGGGAAGGTGCGCGAGCAGAAGTACGACTTCGACGCCCGCGACGTGCGGCCCTACTTCTCTTATCCGCGGGTACGCCAAGGCATCCTCGACCTCTACGGCGAGCTCTTCGGCCTGCGCTTCGTCTTGGACCCCAATGCGCCGGTGTGGCACCCGTCGGTCGAGGCCTACCGAGTGTGGTCGGGCGATGAGGATCTGGGCGGCTTCTACCTCGACATGCACCCGCGCGAGGGCAAGTACAAGCACGCGGCGATGTTCCCGATCCAGACGGGGCTACAGGGCGGCCCGACGCCGCTGGCCACGCTGGTGTGCAACTTCCCCGACCCGTCGACCGGCGACGGCCGCGCGCTGATGGAGCACGGGGACGTGGTGACCTACTTCCACGAGTTCGGCCACCTCATCCACCACCTGCTGGCCCAGAAGAGCCCGTGGGTGACCCTGGCCGGCATCAACGTCGAGTGGGACTTCGTCGAGGCGCCCAGCCAGATCCTCGAGGAGTGGGCCTGGGACCCGACGGTCCTGCAGCGCTTCGCCCGCCACATCGACACCGACGAGCCCATCAGCGCCGAGCTCGTCGCGCGGATGCGTGGCGCGGAGGAGTTCGGCAAGGGCGTCGCCGTGATGCGGCAGGTCTTCTACGCCGCCTACTCGTACTTCCTGCACATCCAGGACCCGAAGACCCTCGACATCGAGGCCTTCACCGACGGGATCTACCGCGAGTACAACCCCTACCCGCGCCTGCCCGAGGCGAAGGTCTACGCGAACTTCGGCCACCTCATCGGCTACAGCTCGATGTACTACACGTACCAGTGGTCGCTGGTGATCGCGAAGGACCTGTTCACGCGCTTCGCGAAGGCCGGGATCCTCGACCGCGAGGTGGCGCGCGCGTATCGCGAGGCCATCCTGGAGCCGGGCGGCTCGGTGGACGCCAGCGACCTGGTCACGCCCTTCCTCGGCCGGCCCTTCGGCCTCGACGCGTACAAGGAATGGCTGCAGCGCGAGTGACCCGGCGCCGTCGCGCGCGGCGGCGGCGGCCGAGGCGGGCTTAGCCGTTCGCTCGGGCGCCGACGTGGCGGCTGGCCAGCGCGACCAAACCCGCGAGCGCCTCGAGCACGCGCTCCAGGCGCTGCTCGATGTAGCGCTCTTCCAGGATCTCCTGGCGGTCGTCCGCCGCGTCCACCGACGCGCCGGCGAGCCGAAAGCTCATCAGGCTGTCGCGATCGGCGACGGCCGCCGCGGAGGCGAGGTCGGACACCGCGCTGCCCAGCAGCTGCGTGAGGGTATAGACGGCCTCGACGATCGCGTCCCACCGGCGGTTCAGCTCGCTCGCGCTCAGCCGGCTCGCGAGGTCGGGCATCGGCTCGACGCGCGCCACGCGGTAAGGGCGGTCGGAGGGCCGCTCGAGCAGGCGGCAGCGCACCGCACCCTCGACCGAGATCAGGTAGTGCCCACCTGCCAATTCCTCGCAGGAGGTGACTCGGCCCACGGTCGCGGTCTCACACAGCGCCGGCGTGCCGTGGTAGTCGCGCTTCCAGCCGGCGGCGAGGCGCGGCACCGACAGCCAGCGCTCGTCCTCGGGCGCGGCCATCAGCTCCTCGACCATGGTGCGATAGCGCGGCTCGAAGACGCGGTAGGGCGTCACCACGCCGGGGAGCAGCACGTGGTCTGGCAGCGGGAAGAGCGCGACTTCCGTGGGGGCCGCCACGCGACGGTCGCCCTCGGTAGGTAGGTCATGCATCGGTCGAATCTCCTCGGTCGCCCCGAACGGCCCGAGCCTAAGTGCCGCGGGGGGAGGCCGCCAGGAAATGGCCGTCTCGGCCTCCGCGCGGCGCTGGCGGTTGTCCGCATTGCGAGGCAACATGGGGGGTGGAGGTGCCGCCATGAGCCCATCCGACGCGAACGAAATCGGCGGGGAGGACGAGTCGCCCATTGATCCGGTGGCCATCGGGAGGCTGATGCGCATCGGCGGCCCGAGCTTGCTGCGACGCATCATCGACCTCTACACCGGCGAGGCGGTGACGCGGCTGGACGCGACCTTGGACGCCGTCGCGACCCGAGACGCCGCGGGAGCCGAGGCCGCGGCGCACTCCCTGAAGTCCATGGCGGGCAACGTCGGCGCGCACCGGGTCCGCTCGCTCTGCCAGACGATCGAGGAGGGGGCGCGCCTCGCGATCGGCGCCGAGGTGCGTGCGGCCGCAGACGCGCTCAGCGACGCCCATCGGCTCGCCTGCGAGGAGCTGGCGGATCTGCGGCCGGACGGCGACGGCTGAGCTCGCCGACGCTCCGCTCAGCCGGCTTGCGGACCCAGCCCCAGCTCGGTCACCAGCTCGGTCAGCTCGGCGACGCGCTGCGAGGTGGCGGTGTGCTGGTCTCGCACCGCGTGTAGCGCTTCCTGCGCCTCGTGGCCGTTGGCGAAGGTCACGACGTGGGGGAGCAGGTGCGCGCCGAGCTCGCCCAGGAACTTGTCCAGGGCTTGGTGTTGCTCGCCGCGGACGTCGCCCAGCGCACGCACGCCGCCGAGGATCTCCGCGTCCACCCCCACGCCGCTTGTGATGTTCCTCAGGCGCCGGGTCTGGACCTTGTGGTCGGCCAGCAGCGCCTCCTCTCGCTCCAGCACCAGGCGCTTCCGCAGCGTGTTCAGCCAGCGGCCCAGCGCCGGCGCGTCATCGCGGGCCGCGCCCGCCCGCATCGCCAGCGGCAGCGCCTCGATCATCGCCCACGCGCGGGCGACGCCGGACTCCTCCAGCAGGAACTGCGAGCTCTCCACCAGGTCCAGGATGAGGTCCAGCCTCGCGATCGAGCCGCGGGCCCTCGCCTCCAGCTCGCGCAGCTCCGCGTCACGGCGCTCAGCGGCCTGCAGCGAGGCCTCCCGGGTGTGGAGCAGGCCCTGATAGCGCTCGCGCCACGCGCTGCGGGCCGCCTCCAGACGCTGGTCCACCGCGGCCTTCAGACGCGGGCTCCCGGGCGCCCCGGCCTCCAGCCACGCCCGACCGACCGCCTGGCAGGCCAGCTCGCCGTATCGCTCCAGGCTCGCCAGCCGCTCCTGCGCCGCCGCCAGCGCCACGCGCGCCGCCTTGCTGGCCGGATGCGCTCCGGCGGCGCTCATCATCCCCTGCCGAACCACCGGGCTCCGGCGCAGGCCCGCCAGGACAAAGTACAACTCTTCCTCTTCGGCGGTGGGTCCGTCAGGCGGCGCGGGCAGCACCACCGTGACCTTGGCGAAACTCATGGGACGGGTCCTCTACAGCGTTTGCGGCGTGGATGGGGCCGCGGCGTCCGCGCTCCCAGAGCATCCGGATGGTGCGCACGGCTGCCCGACCGAGAAGAGGCCGCGGCGGCGAATTCGCAACACCCGTGCCGCCTCACGTCCGCCCTAGCGCAGCCAGCTCGGCCTCTCGCGCTCGCAGCGCCTCGGTCAGGCGCCTGACCTCGCGGCGCATCCGCACCTGCTCGAGCGCCAGCCGCACCGTCACCACCAGCTCGCGCTCATCGACGGGCTTTCGCAGAAATCGGTAGATCTCGCCTTGGTTAATGGCCTCCACCGCGATGTCGAAGTCGCTTCGGCTGGTGATGATGATTCGCATCGAGTCGGGCCAGTGCAGCCGCGCGCGGCGCAAGACCTGCAGCCCGTTCATCCGCGGCATCATGTAGTCGCTGAGCACGATGTCGAAGGAGCGCTGCTCGAGCGCCGCGGCCGCCCGGACGGGGTCGGCGAAGTGGACGACCTCGAATCCGGTGGTCTCCAAGATGGCGCAGACGATGGCCGCTTCGAGCGGGTCGTCCTCCACCAGCAAGATGGTGGCACCATCGGCTTCGACTGCCGTCGTCATGATGACCTCCCGCAGGGGGATCGAGCGTCGCGAGTTCGGGGCGAATTCAGGTTAGCATTCGGGCCACAGGAAGGCGATTGCGAGTGTGACACCCCGGCGCGCGCGCCGCCGCGATCTCGAGAAATACTGCGATGGATCAAACTTCGAACCGCGCTTCCCACATGGACGAAATCGAGCAGTGAAGCCTGTAACTTTTCGCATCGCGTCAAATCCCGATGCCCGACCGGGGCGCGAGTACAGTGGCGGCATTTCGTGCGAAATCGCACAGAGCGGCGACGCGGTGCTGGCGCTGCACGGCTACACCGGCGGCTGCCGTGACATGGAGGCGCTCGCCGAGCACCTGCAGCGCCCGGTGGTCGGGCTCGACCTGCCGGGGCACGGGGGCACGGCCGCCGACCCGGACGGCGCGGGACCGAGCTTCGCGCAGGTCATCGCCGAGCTGGCCGACCTCTGCGGCCCCGCGGGGAGTGTGTCCGAGACCCTGCGGGGCCTGGGCGCGGGCGGCCCGCCCGTCCTCTTCGGCTACTCCATGGGGGGGCGGCTGGCCCTGGCGCTTGCGTTGACCGCGCCCGAGCGCTTCTCGGCGCTGGTGCTCGTCGGCGCCACGGCGGGCCTCGCCGATGCCGACGCCCGCGCGGCGCGCCGCCTCGCCGACGCCCAGCTCGCCGCGCGCGTGGAGTCCATCGGCGCCGCCGCCTTCGCCGCCGAGTGGGCGCAGCACCCGCTCATCCGCTCGCAGCGCCGCGCGCCCCAGCCTCACCGCGACGCCATGGCCGCCCGCCGCGCGGCCAACGACGCCCGCGGGCTCGCCGCCAGCCTCCGCGGGTGCGGGGTCGGTCAGATGACGCCGCTCCACGGGGCCCTGCCCTCGCTGGCGCTGCCGGTCCTGCTGCTCACCGGCGCCGAGGACACGCGCTACGCCGCCGAAGCCGCGGCCATGTGCGCGCTGCTGCCCGACGCCCGCCACGTGCCGATCGCTCACGCCGGACACGCGGCCCACCTCGAGGCGCCGGCGTCGACCGCCGAGGCCATCGAACGCTTCTTGCGACCGGCGCTCTGAGGACCCGGACGGGTCTACGGCGTGTCGTCGCCCTCGGCGTCCTTCTCCATCTTGTCCATCGCGCCCGACGCGCTCGTCACGTCGAGCGGCGCGCTCGAGTCCGGCGCCGCCTCGTCGTCGCCGACCGACGCGACGTCGGGCGCGGGCACCGGCAGACCGCCCGCCTGCGGACTCCCCAAGTTCCCGACGATCTGCGCGATCGGGTCGCCCTGCACCATGATGTCGACGCCGTTGTCGAGCAGCACGTTCAGCCGCACATCGGTGTCCGGCCCCACGTGGCTCAGGAAGACGCCAGCGCGGTCGGAGCCGCGGATGGTGTTGCCCACGACCAGCGCGCTGGCCCCGGCGAGGACGGCGACGCCGTCGCCCAGCTCGGAGGTCCCCCCGATGGCGGCTCGCGTCGTGACGATCTGGTTGTCTCGGATCTCGGCGCGCACCCCGCCGGACACGCCAACCCCGGTCGACGTGTTCGCGGCGATGTCGTTCTTCGCGACCCGGACGGTCTCGCTGCCTGACCCGTTCTGCAGCCAGATCCCGCCGCGCCCGTTCTCGTGCACCTGGTTGCCCACGATGCTGCCGGACGCGGGCGAGTCGATGAAGACCCCGAAGCGCAGGTTGTCGTTCAGCGTGTTGCCGCAGTCCTCACCGGCCGCGGCCCCGATGGCGATGCAGGCCTCGGCCCCGCCGATGATGACCTCCGACGGCCCCAGGCCGCCCCCGACCGCGACCACGATGCCGTCGCCCTGGCCCAAGGTCTCGGAGATATCGCTGCGGGCGATGACGGCGCGCGTCGACATGATGCCGACGCCGAACTGGCGGTTGTTGCGCGCGATGAGCCCGTCCAAGATCACCTGTTCTGGGGCCCACTCGATGAAGACTCCGCCGCCCTCGTTCTCGTCGACGACGCTGTCGGTGATGCGGAGGTCTGAGCCGCGCGCGACCACCCCAGGGCCGCTACCGCCCGAGATCGTGCAGCCCTCCAACTCGACCTTCGCGCCGTCCAGCGCGGCCACGCCGATGCCCTGGGCGAAGGGGTCGACGCTCGCGCCACCCAGGATCTTGACGTTGGAGAGGTGCGCCACGGCGCGACTGACCAGCACGCCGGCGCCTGCACCACCGGCCACCGTGAGGTCTTCGATGCGCGCTGACGTCTTCGCCCCACGCACGCTGATGTTCACGCTGTACGCCGCCAAGCCCAGCCGCGTGCCTTCGGCGCCGCGCAGGATCACCGTCCGCTCGATGCTGACGGCCTCCTCGTAGAGACCGGCCGCGACCAGGACCGCCGCCCCGTCGGGCGCGGCATCCAGCGCCGCCTGGATCGTGCGGAAGGGGCGCTCGGGTCGGCCATCGGCGCTCGCGGAGTCGGCGTCGGCGGCCACGTGCAAGAGCGCGGTCGCGCCGTCCGGGCTCGCCGGATAGGCCCGCGGCGCACGCGAGACGCTGATGCAGGCGGGCGCCATGAGCCAAGCCACGACCAAGAGCGACGCGATCCGACGCGATCGGGGAACACCTTCTAGGGACATGACCACCTCCGAATCCTGGCGCCGCGTCGGCCGCTCGCCGATGCACGACCGGTGTAGTCGAGAGCGGTAGGGCTGGTTACGGTACGACGCAGGCGTCGCTGCGGATCGCTCGCGCTCAGCATCCCACGGTCGTCGTGCTCGAATCCAGGATTCACGCCGGTCGCTCGGTACCCGGCTCGGGCTCAGCGCGCGTGTCCCGCCAGGACCATGAGCCCGCAGCCGGTCTCGGCCGTCCAGCGGTCCCCGTGCACCCGCCCGACGCAATAGGCGCCGTGGTCCCAGTCCAGCCGCGCCACGCCGTACTCGCCCTTGCCGATCCGCATGCGGCGCGTCGCGACCAGGGGGCGGCTGGACTTGCGGATGAGCCGCCGCCCGCCGCTGCCGACATAGAGATGCGCCGGGAGATACTCGATGGCCACGACCCCCACGTAGTAGCCGCCCTCCACCTTCACCCCGTCGTAGACCGCCGCGTCGAGGCGCGTCAGGGGCGTGCCGCGCAGCTCACCGAGCTCCTCCGGGGTGCC
The DNA here is from genome assembly GCA_041389525.1 of Myxococcota bacterium. Taxonomy (GTDB): domain Bacteria; phylum Myxococcota_A; class UBA9042; order PHBI01; family JACKFB01; genus JACKFB01. The sequence continues at coordinate 63,298 of JAWKRR010000028.1, forward strand.
GGGCGGCAAACTCCAAACCACCGTCTCGGTCCCGTAGACCGGCGTCGCGTGGGCCAGCCCCTGCTCGGCGACGCCCGGGTCCACCAGCGCCTGAGGCAAGCTGGTCCCGTGGGTCGAGCTGGTCAGCCCGGCGGTCACCGTCCCCGCCGGAAGCTCGACATTCAGGCCCGCGGGGAGCGGCACCACCGTCGCCAACGGCACCAGCTTCTGCCCCTCGATCTTCCACAGGTTCGACGCCGACTCGGGGACCCCCAGCACCTCGATCCGGTCGTGTACGAAGTGCTCCCGCACCCGCTTGGGCACGCGGATCTCGGCCGTCACCTTCTCGATTCCGCAGGTCAGTTCGATGCGCTGCACCCCGTTCGGCACGTCGAGCAGCGAGAACTTCCCGGACTCATCCGTCGTGGTCTGGACCGCGCCCCAGCGCACGTCGCAGCCGCCGAGCGCTGAGAGCGTCAGCGCGTGGACCACCCAGGCGACCACCTTCGGGCGGGTGTTGATCACCAGGGGATCGAGCTCGGTGGCCACTCCCAGCTCGGGCATCGTGGTGACGAGGCCGTCGGTGGTGTGGTGGTCGGCGGTGGCCTCCAGCTCCCAGATCAGGCCGGGCCGCGCCTCGAAGAGCGCGAAGCGCCCGTCGGCGTCGGTGATCACGACGCGGGTGCGCGCCTTGCCTTCGGGGTCGCCTCGCGGGACGGCGATGACGCGGGCGCCGGCGATCGGCGCGTCAGAGAACGCGTCGATGACCCGTCCGCGCACGCCGGAGGCGCGAAATGTCTCGATGCGGACGGGCGAATCGGAGGGGATGAGGGCGTCGATGCCCGCGTCGGCGAACCCTGCGCCGGTCGCCAGGACGCGGTAGGTGCTGGCGCGGCTGAGACCGTCGAGGCTGAAGGCGCCCTCGGAGTCGGTGACCGCGTCGACCGTGGCCTCCTCGCCCGGCCCGGCGATCGGTCGCGCCTCTATCCGGACCCCGCCCAGCGGACCGCCGCCCACGCGATCGACCACGACGCCGGTCACGTCCACGCGGTCGGTGCACGCGCCGAGCAGGGCGACAGCGGCCGCGACCGCCGCGAGGGCGCCGAGAGAGACGGGTTCGGTTCGGGTCACGGGCGCTCCCACGTCGATGGCCAGCGGATCACGCGCTGATGAGGTTCAGCGTAGCCGCGATGGTACACGAGCGCGGGTGCGGCGCCGGAAACCTTCGCTGGCGCCCGGAACGAAGGCGGCCAGGTGCGCGCTCTGCGGACCCCGCGCGCCGAAAGCCGCCCCGCGACCGCGGTTGCCCGAGGGCCGCAGACGCGGTACGCCATCGTCTCCACGGCACGATTGGAGCAACCCATGGCCAACCCCATCGCCACTTTCGACACGAGCGCTGGCACGTTCGAAGCGGAGATCTTCCGCGACGAGATGCCGATTACCGCCGGTAATTTCCTGACGCTCGCTCAGGCCGGCTACTACGACGGCCTGCATTTCCATCGGGTCATCAAGGACTTCATGATCCAGTTCGGCTGCCCGCACAGCCGCGATCCCGAGAGCCCGCGCGCAGGAACCGGCGGCCCGCCCTCCGGCAACATCGCCGACGAGCACCCGCCGAACGCCAAGTTCTCCAACGAGCCGGGCACCCTCTCGATGGCGAACACGGGCCGTCCGAACAGCGGCGGCAGCCAGTTCTTCATCAACACGGTCCACAACAGCTACCTGGACTGGTTCTCGCCGGGCGCGTCGAAGCACCCGGTCTTCGGCAAGATCGTGAAGGGCATGGACGTGATCAACCAGATCGGCCGCACCCCGACCGGCCCTGGTGACCGTCCGAAGACCCCCATCGAGGTCCGCTCGATTACGATTCGCGAGGCGTAGTCTCTGCCGCACCCGCGGGCGCTGCGTCGAGCAGGCCCGCGGGCGCGGTGGCGGGCACAATCGTCACCACGACGCTCTTGGAGGCGGGCGTGAAGCTGCGGGCGGCGTGCTGGCCGACGGGCACCAGGGGGTTCGCCTCCGGGAAGTACATGGCGCAGCAGCCGCGCGGGATGTCGTAGGGCACCGCGTAGAAGCCGCGCACGGTGCGGGTGGCTCCGCGCCAGTGGCTGTGGACGTCCACGGCGGCGCGATCGACGAGGCCGCGCTCGCGCAGGTCGTCGGCGTTCATCAGCACCACGCGGCGGCTGCCGTGGATCCCGCGGTAGCGGTCGTCGTCGCTGTAGACCGTGGTGTTGAACTGGTCGTGGCTGCGGATGGTCATCATCAGCAGCTCGCCCGGCTGCAGCGCGCGGTGGGGCAAGGCGTGGAAGAGGAAGCGCGCTTTGCCGTCGGGCGTGCGGAAGACGCGCTCACGGGCGGGGTTTGGGAGCTGCATCCCGCCGGGTTCGCGGAGGCGACGGTTGAAGTCGGCGAACCCGGTGATGGACCGCGCGATGAGGTCGCGCACGCGGTCGTAGTCGGCGGCGGCCGCGCTGTAGTCGATGGCGGCGCGCTCGCCGAGGGTGCGGGCGGCGATGGCGGCGATGATGTCCACCTCGGAGCGCAGCTCACGCCCGGCGGGGGCGGCCGCACCTGCGGAGAGGTGCACCGCGCTCATGGAGTCCTCGACGCTCACGGCGCGGGGGGCGCCGTCGGGGCCCAGATCAAGCTCGGTGCGGCCCAGACACGGCAGCAGCAGCGCGCTCGCGCCGGTGACCACGTGCGAGCGGTTCAGCTTGGTCGCGATCTGAACGGTCAGCCCGCAGCGCGCCATGGCCGCGGACGTGTGCGGCGTGTCGGGCGCTGCCGAGACGAAGTTGCCGCCGAGGCCCACGAAGACGTCGACACGCCCGGTGTGCATGGCGGCGATGGCCTCGATGGTGTTGAGGCCGTGGCCGCGCGGCGAGGTGATGCCGACGCCGGCGTCCAGCGCGGCGAGGAAGGCCTCCGTGGGGCGATCCCAGATGCCCATGGTGCGGTCGCCCTGCACGTTGGAGTGACCGCGCACGGGGCAGACGCCGGCGCCCACACGCCCGATGTTGCCGCGCATCAACAGGAGGCTCGTGACCTCCTGCACGTTGGCGACGCCGTTCTCGTGCTGGGTCAGGCCCATCGCCCAGCAGCCGATGGCCGCGTGCGAGGCGGCGTAGGCCTCGGCGACCGCGACCATCTGCGCGCGGCTGATGCCCGACTCCTCGACGAGGATCTCCCAATCCAGCGTGGCCAGGGCGGCGCGGTACCCGGCAAATCCCGAGGTGTGGGCGTGCAGAAACGCCTGGTCGAGCACCTCGCCGGGCCGCGCGGCCTCGAGCTCCAGCAGCGCCTTCCCCAGGCCCTGCAGCAGCGCGACGTCCCCGTTGATGCGCACCTGCAGGTGGTCGGTGGCGATGGGCGTGCCCGGCCCCAGGATCCGAAACACCTCCTGCGGATGCTTGAAGCGCGTCAGCCCCGCCTCGCGCAGCGGGTTGATCGAGACGATGCGGGCGCCGCGCCGCGCCGCGGCCTGCAGGGCTGAGAGCATGCGCGGGTGGTTGGTGCCGGGGTTCTGTCCGATGACGAAGATGAAGTCTGCGTGGTCGAAGTCCTCGAGGCTTACGGTGCCTTTGCCGACGCCGATGACCTCCTCGAGGCCGACGCCGGTGGACTCGTGACACATGTTCGAGCAGTCGGGCAGGTTGTTGGTGCCGAGCTGGCGAGCCAACAACTGGTAGAGGAACGCGGCCTCGTTGGAGGCGCGCCCCGACGTGTAGAAGACGGCGCGGTCGGGGTGACGGATGCCGCGCAGCGCGGTGGCGACGACGGCCACGGCCTCGTCCCAGCTGACCGGGACGTAGCGGTCGCTGCCGGCCTCCCGGAGCATCGGGTGGGTGATGCGCCCGGCGTCGTTGAGCGCGCGGTCGGTCCAGGTCGCGAGGTCCGAGATCGTGTGCGCCGCGAAGAAGGCGGGGTCGGCGCGCTTGGTCGTCCCCTCGTCGAGCACCGCCTTCGCGCCGTTCTCGCAGAACTCCGCGACGCTGCGCTGCGCCGGGTCGGGCCACGCGCAGCCGGGGCAGTCGAAGCCGCCCACCTGATTGACGCGGCGAAGCAGCCCGACGCCGGCCCGCAGCCCGGTGTGGCGAAACACGAAGCCGGCGACGCTGCGTAGCGCCCCGATCCCGGCGGCGGGCCCGCGAAAGCTGGTGACGCGCGGCCGCCGCCCCAATGGCTGGGAGGTCTTCGCCACCGCGCCCTATCCGCCGGTCACGCTCATGGTCTGGAGCACGTCGCCGCCACCGCGGGGGGCGAAGCTGTGTCCAGACGACTTGGACCAGAGCGCGTCGGCGATGAGTCGCGTCAGCTCGGCGTCATCGACGCCCGCGCGCATGGCGTCGCGCAGCGAGAGCTGGCCGGGGTGGGCGAGGCACTCCTGCAGGGTCCCGGTGGCGGTCATGCGCACGCGGTTGCAGGTGGAGCAGAACCCGTGACTCACCGCGCTGATGAAGCCCACGCGGGTGGTCTTGCCGCCCGCCAGCGGCGTCAGGTCGCGGTAGACGGCGGGGCCTTCGCCGGCGATGCCCGCGGCAGGTCCGTAGCCGATGGGCTCCTCGATTCGGTAGGTGGTGGCGAGGGATTGCAGCATCGTGTCGGTCGCGATGAAGCGCGCGTCCGTCCAGAAGCCGTCGACGCCGATGGGCATGTACTCGATGAAACGCATCACCGCGTCGCGCTCGGCGGCGAACTGCACCAGCGCGGGGAGCTCGTCGTCGTTGAAGCCGCGCACCATGACCGCGTTGAACTTCAGCCGCGAGAAGCCGGCGCTGCGGGCCGCGTCGATGCCGTCCAGCACGCGGTCGAGGGTCCCGGTGCGCGTGATCTGGGCGAAGCGCGCGGCGTCCAGCGTGTCGATGCTGATGTTCAGGCGCTTGAGCCCGGCGTCGCGCAGGCGCTGAGCCACCGGGGCCAGGGCGTAGCCGTTGGTGGTCATCGCGAGATCTTCGACGCCCGGGATGGCGGCGAGGGTCTCGACGAGCCGTGGCAGGTCGCGGCGCAGGAGCGGCTCGCCCCCGGTGAGGCGCAGGCGCCGAATCCCGAGGGCCACGAAGCCGCGGACCAGCCGAGTGATCTCCTCGAAGCTGAGGATCTCGTCGCGCGGCACGAAGGACACGCCCTCGTGGGGCATGCAGTACACGCAGCGGAAGCTGCAGCGGTCGGTCACCGAGAGCCGCAGGTAGTGGATGGGGCGGCGGTGGCCGTCGACGAGCAGCGGCGGGGCGACCCGCGGGCCGGGAGCGCGGCTCAGCGACAGGCTGCTGAGGGGGAGACGCTCTGCCGTGGCCAGAGACGCCGGCTCCGCAGACTGGGCGTCAGCGGCGGTCTCGGCGAGAGGTGGGCGTGGGGGTTCGAGCACAGGTCGACCATAGGGCCGACACACCGCCCCCAGCAAGACCTGAGTCCATCGGCGGGCCCGGCGCCGACGGGCGGATCCCGGGACGGGGCGCGGGCTCAGCGCGTGCGCGTGAACCGGTGAATTGACAGGGTCTCGGGCGCTGGCCGATGATTCCGGCCCCTTGGCGCCCGCCACCCCGCGCGGCGCGAGCGGCACAGCCCGATGCGGAGGTGAGCGATGATCGAGCAGGTCAAGACGACGCTTTTGAAGAAGGCCGGGCAGCTCTTCGGGTCGCCCACCGCGCTCCGTGTGTTCTCGAACCCGCAGTTCCAGGACGCGGTGAAGCGCGCGCTGAGCCTGCAGTCGGACCTGCGCGAGAACTGGGACAAGCAGTCGGAGGGGCTCGCGCGCTCGCTGAATCTCGCCTCGCGGCAGGAGCTGCGGCAACTGCGTAACACCGTGCATTCGCTGGAGAATCAGATCGCCAACCTCGAGTGGGATCTCAAGCGCGAGACCGCGCGGGCGGAGGCGGCCGAGGCGAAGGTGGCGGCGAGCGGCGGGGCGAAGAGCCAAGCGGCGCCCGCGAAGGCCGAGCCCGCGAAGGCGACGGCGGCGGCGCCCGCGAAGGCCGAGCCTGCGAAGGCCGCGCCCGCGAAGGCCGAGCCTGCGAAGGCCGAGCCCGCGAAGGCCGAGCCTGCGAAGGCCGCCAAGGCCCCCGCGAAGGCGGCCCCTGCCAAGACGAAGGCCGCCGAGGCTCCGAAGGCCGCCAAGGCCCCAGCCAAGGCCGCGGCGCCTGCCAAGGCCCCGAAGGCCGCCAAGGCCCCGAAGGCCGCCAAGGCCCCGAAGGCCGCCAAGGCCCCCGCCAAGTCAGCGAAACCCGCGAAGACCGCCAAGCCGCCCGCCAAGGGCTGATCTCCCCCCGGCCGCGCCACGCGCTCGACCCGCGCCGACGCCCTCCGAGCGCGCCCAGCGGGGCCCCGTCGGCGACGCCTCGGGACCCGCCCAGACAGCGTCCGCCCTCGCCCGGAGCGCCCGCGCTCCCTGCCGGAAATTTGCCTCCGCGGCCCCGAGAATACAGGATGGAACCGTGCGGCAGCCTCCCGGGTCGGTGAGCGTTTCGGGCTGACAGGCATTCCACGCGCCGGAGGATCATGCGTCCTGGGCTCCCGGGAACTCTGTGTGCTCTCATCGCCTTGGGCTGGACGTCCGTGGCGGCGGGAGAGGATCCGGCCGCCCCCGCCGACCCGCTGGGCCCCGCCCGCGACGCATTTCACAGCGGCCGCTTCGGCGAGGCCATCGACGCGCTGCGGGTCGCCATGCCCGACCCCGCCGGCTCGCCTGATCCGATCACCACCGCCGACGCGCGGCACCTGCTGGGCCGGGCCTACCTGGCGGTCGGCGAGCCAGCGCGCGCCGTCGTCGTGCTCGAACCCGCGGTCAAAGCGGCCGCGGAGCAAGGCAGCACCGTGCTGGTCGACCACCTCCAGTGGCTGCTCGGGAGAGCGCTGGACGGCGTCGGTCGCCACGATGACGCCGCGGCCGCGTTCGGCGCCGTGGCGGACGACCCGCACTCGCCGCGGGCCGGTGAGGCCGCCTATCGCCGCGCGGTGTCCCTCGAGCGCGCGGGCCGCGCGGACGAGGCGCGGAAGGCGTTCGCGGCTCAGATCGCGGGCTGGCCCGACGAGCGCGTCAACCACGAGGCGCGGGTCCGCTTGGCCGGGCTCGAGCTTGAGGCCGGGCGCGTCGATCGCGCCATCACCCAGTATCGGGAGGTCCTGCGTCTGCACACGCGGAGCCGTGCGGGCATCGAGGCGACCCTGGAGCTCGAGGGCCTCGCCGAGAAGGGCGTGGAGGCGGCGCGCCCACCCGAAGGCGATGCGCGCGAGGGCGAGCTCGAGTGGCTGGTCAGCGAGCGCCGCTTCGACGAGGCCCGCGCCCCCCTCCAAGCCCTGCGCGACCGCGCGAAGACGACCGGCGACAACGCGCTGCTGCTGCGCGCGACCGAGCTGATGGCCCGGCTGCTCCGCGAGACCGCCGACCACGCCGGCGCCCTGGAGCTGTACCGCTGGCTGGACAGCCACGGAAAGCCAGTCAGCACCAGTCGAATCGTGGATCTGTTGGCGGCCGCGGGGCGCCACGACGAGGCCGAGAAGGCGCTGCTCGCGATGCGCGGCGGACGCCGAACCGCCGCGTGGTGGCGTGACGTCGCCGAGCTTCGCGAGGAGTACGGCCGCTATCCCGAGGCGCTGGCAGCCTACAAGCGCGTGGCCGGGCGCCGCATCTCGACCGACACCCTGATCCACCTCGCGTGGTGCACGCTCTGGGCCGGCAAGGCCGCCGAGGCGGTCCCGCTGCTCGAGAAAGTCGGCGAGCGCGATCGGGGTCGGCGCCAGTGGTCCAGCTACTGGAGCGCCCGCGCCTTGGCCTTGGCCGGAGACACCAGCGCGGCGCTCGCCCGCTTCGACAGGCTCGTGAAGTCAGCCCCGCTCGAGTACTACGGGATCATGGCCGCCAGCCGCTCAGCCGAGCTGCGCGGCACCGTCCCCGAGATGCCGGTCGCCGTGGCCTCCTCGGACGAGGTCGCCCCCGCGCCGCCGGAGTCGACGATTCGCTGGCAGAGCGCCGCGCGCGTGCCCACCTGGGACGCCGCCCCCCAACGCCTCCCGCGCGCCGAACGCTTGGCGCGCTTGGAGGCGCTGGCCCGCGACTACGGCGAGGCGGCGCCCGAAGCGCGGCGCGCGCTGGAGCTGGCACGCCTCGGGTTCGACCAGGAGGCGCTCGAGGAGCTGCGGGTCATCGACAACGACCGCCGGATCATGCGCGGCCGCAGCTGGCGCGGCCTCATCTCTCGCGCCCGCTCGGACCTCCTGGACAACCGCCGGGACCCGAAGGCGCGCGGCGGCGCCTCGGCCTATCGACGCGGGCGGCGAGACGCGTCCGAAGCGCGCGAGTTCGGGCGCGTCGGCAACACTACCGAATTCCGCACCGCGCTCCGGGCCGCCCAGGTGGGCCTCGCCGACGCCTACGCCCTGCGCCGCACGGCCATCGAGACCGGCGGCCTCGGCGACGAGCCGACCCCAGCCAACCTCGACAAGTGGCGCGCCGCCTACCCGCTGGCGTGGCCAGAGACCATGGCGACCTTCACCTCGGCCTACGGCGTCCCAGGCTACTTCATGTACGCCATCATGACCGTCGAGAGCACCTTCCACCCGCACGCGGTCAGCGTCTCCGACGCCTACGGGCTGCTGCAGGTCATCCCTCGCACCGGCCGCCGCGTCGCCGCCGAGCTGGGCTTCGGCGAGTTCTCGCCCGAGATCCTGCTGGAACCCCACGTCGCCATCTATATGGGCAGCCACTACATGGGGCGCCTGCTGCGCAAGTTCCACGGCCAGGAGCTGCTCGCGGCCGCGGCCTACAACGCCGGCCCGCACCGCGTCGCCAAGTGGCTGGACCAGCGGCCCAACGAGCCGATGGACGCCTTCCTCGAGGAGATCCCCTACCGCCAGGCCCGCGGTTACGCGCGCCGTGTGCTGGAATACACGGCGAAGTATTTGCGGATCTATCACGGCGAACAACAGGTATACGTCAGCAACCACCTCGACCGGCGCTACTTGCCTGAACCGAACTATTGAGATCGCCCCGGCCGCGCGGGCCGGCTTGGCCCCCCCGCGAGGCGTCGCCCCGATGAGGCGTCGCCCCCCGCGCACACGACGCGTCGCCGGGCTCGGGATCGTGTGGTTTTGGGCGTTGGCGCTCGTCGTGGGGTGGCCCGCACCGGCGGCCGAGGCCGCACCTCGCCAGCGGGGTCAGTCCGAGGTCGCGTCGACCCCGAAAGATCAGCCAGCGACTGGCGATTCGGTGGGTGCGGACGCTGGCTCCAGCCCGGCGGAGCCCTCGGCAGACGCCGAGATCGCGCCGGAGCCTGGCGCGGAACCGCCCGCCGAGGCCGCCCCCGAGTCGGCTCCCGACGCGGGCGCGGTCGCGCCCACCGCCGCGCGCGAAGGAGCCGCCGAGCTCGAGGTCATCCACGGCGTGCTCGACCGCCCGGAGTACGCGCTGCTGGACGCCGCGTGGCGCGAGATCCAGGCCGATCTGCTGCGCGGCGCGTGGAGCGAGGCCGCGGGCCGCCAGTCTCGCGTCATCGAGCTGGCCAGGGATCTCGGGCTGCCCAATCTCCCTCAGCTCTCCGCCGTGCTGCTGCGGGCGGCCAGTGAGGCGGCTCGGAGCGGCGCGGTGGACGACGCCGAGAGCCTCGCCGGCGCCGCCGTGTCGCTCTCGCCCGAGCTCACCTCGCCGCGCATCGAGAAGACCCGCTACCTCTTCCAGCGCACCCCCTTCGCGGTGGCCACCCAGATCCGCGAGGTACGCCGCGCCTTTGAGAACCTCGGCTCCGACCTCCCCGCGCTCCTGGCCGTCTCCGGCAACGGCATCACGGCCGCGACCTGGGTCATCATCCTGCTGCTCATCGCCTTCGCCACCGCGCAGGTCGTCCGCTATTTCCGCTACGCCGCCGGCGATCTGCGGCGCCTGCTGCCCCGCGGCGTCACCCAGGCCCAGACCTCGCTCCTGCTCGCGGTCTTGCTCGCCGCCCCCTTCTTCGCGGGCCTCGGCGTGCTCTGCACCGTCGCGGTCTGGCTCTGCGCGACCGCGCTCTACCAGCGCCCCACCGAGCGCGTGACCACGGTGGTGCTCGCCCTCGCCATGGCCGCCCTCCCCCGCCTCGCCACCGACGTGGTGCGCTCGCTCTCCTTCCCGGGGACGCCCGCCGCCACTATCGCGCGCTGCGCCAGCGGGCCCTGCACCGTCGAGGACGAGGCGCGGGTCGTCGACTACGCCAACGTCGGCCGGCACTCGTTTCACAGCCACTTCACCGCGGCCCTCATCGTGGCGCGCGACGGGCGCCTCGATGAGCGCAAGCAGGCCCGCGCCGACAGCTACGCCCGCATCGCCGCCGAGCTCGAGCCGGGCCCCGAGTCCCACACCCTCCACGCCAACCTCGCCTACTTCGCTGGCGTCGCGAGCTGCAGCGGTGTGCGCCTGGGGCTGCCCCAGGCCGAGCCCAAGGTCGAGGCCTCGTTTCGCGAGGCGATATCAGGCTGGAAGAAGGCGCGGGAGCTGGACCCGGAGTACCTGCCGGCCATCTACAACGCGGCGGTGACCCACCTCCAGCTCGGCGACGAGGCGGACGGCCAGCGCCTCCTGGAGCAGGCCCTCGCCCTGGCGCCGGGCCTCGTCAGCCGCTGGAACAAAGAGGTCGCCCACGAGGAGAACCTGCTGCGTTGCAGGGAGACCGAGACGCCCGCGCGCCACCTGATGCCCCCGCGCCTCCCCACCCACGGCCTGCTCGCTGACGTCCTCGACAGCGACGCGTCGACCGCCGCGCTGATCGTGCCCTTCTCCCGGCTGGTCACCGGCCGAATCGGCGCCCGCGGCGTCTTGGCCGTGGCCATCGCGACCCTGCTGCTCTGCCTGCTGGCCTGGATGCTCGCGCGGGCCATTCGCCCCTCGCGCGCCTGCCGCGAGTGCCACGCCGTCGCCGACCCACGCACCCGCCTGGACCTCGGCCCCACCTCCATCTGCGAGCGCTGCCTGCTCACCGAGATCCGCCGCAGCTTCGCCGACCCCAAAGAGAAGTGGTTTCGGGACAAAGAGCTCGAGATCTCACGCGCCCGCCGCGCCCGGAGCGCCCGCTGGCTGTCGTGGGTTCTGCCCGGCGGCGCCCAGTTCCTGAGAGGCGCGCCGCTGCGAGGCATGCTCTTCCTGGGGCTCACCCTGAGCTCGATCATCGCCGGGCTGGCCCTCAACGTCATCGTCCTCGATCCCGCGGGCGCGACCGGCGTCGGCGGCGGCCGCTTGGCGATGTTCGGCACCCTGGCGCTGTTGACCTGGCTGGCCTCCGTCATCGACGCCCACTCCTCGAGGAGCACCTGATGTCCGGCGCCGAAGCCCCATGGACCCTGGCGCGGGTCCTCAGCGTGATGGAGTCGGAGTCGCGCACCGGCGTGCTGGAGGCGGTCACCGCGGACGTCAGCGCCCGGATTCACTTCCGAAACGGCTACATCGTCGGCGTCTCGAAGGCCGACGCGACCTCGCGTTGGCGGCTCGGCGACTACCTGTCGGAGAGCGGCGCGGTGACGGTCGAGCAGATCGTGAGCGCGCAGCGGGACGCGACCAAGCAGGGGCTGGACGTCGAGGATCTGCTGATCAAGCACGGCCGCATCTCGGAGGACGGCCTGCGCCGCTTCGCCGACACCCTGGTCCTCGACGAGCTGATGCCGCTTTTCCGCTTGGAGGGCGCCAACTTCAAGTTCCTCGAGGAGCGCCCCATCCCGACCCGGTTCGCCACCCAGCTGCCGGTCTCCTTCGTGCTGCGCGAGGGCGAGCGCCAAGCCAGCCGCTACGCGGCGCTGCGCCAGCGGGTCGGACACCCAACCGCCATCTACCGAAAAGACGCCTCGGTGATGGGCGAGGTCCTGGGCTACGAAGAGCCGGCGCGCGGCGAGACGGCGCTGGACCTGTCCGCGAACGCCCGCGCCGTCTACTTCTTCCTCGACGGCGAGCGCAGCGTGCAGAGCGTCTCCCACGCCGCCGCCCTGACGCTCTTCGACACCTACGTCGCCCTCGACGAGCTGCTGGACGTCTGGCTGGTCAACGTCGTGTCCGCCATGAGCGGCCCCAACGACCGCGCCTCAGGGACCTCGCACCTGCCGCGCGTGGTCACGGTGCTCACCTGGTTCATCGTGCTGGCCGTCCTCGGCCTCGGCGGCGAGTTCGCCTGGCGCAACCTGGACCAGCTCGGGGCGTCGGCGACCGCGGCCACCTTGGGGCTGCCCGCCGCCGACGCCGGGGTGCGCGACGCGGCCATCCAGACCACGCACGACGGGCTCCAGCTCTACCGGCTGCAGCGCGGCGCGTTCCCCGACACCCTGGCCGAGCTCATCGACTCCGGTCTGCTGCCCACTCAGAAGGCTACCCTGTTGGCCGACTTGCGGTACGCTCGGGCGGACGGCGGCTACACACTGGAGTCGGCGCCATCCGCTCACACACCCGGCCGCGCCGACCCTTGACCGAGACGCCCTCCACCCAGCTCACCTTCGAAGACGCCGACGCCTTTCAGCGCCTGTGCGGCTCGAACGACGAACACCTCCAGATCGTGGGCCGCCGCGGCCGCGTCGAGGTGCAGGCGCGCGGCAACATGCTGACCCTGCGCGGTGAGCCCCACGACACCGAGCTGGTGGCCGACACCCTCGCGCAGCTCTACGAGTTGGTGCGCCAGGGCCACGTCATCTACCCGCCCGACGCCCGACGCGCCGTGGACATCGTCGCGGGCGGCGGACGCCTGACCGAGGTCTTCCTGGACACGGTGCTGGTCGCGTCGGGCAAGCGCCGGATCGCCCCGAAAAACCTCGCTCAGAAGCAGTACATCGACGCGATCCGGCGCCACGACCTCTGCTTCGGCATCGGCCCGGCCGGCACCGGGAAGACCTACCTGGCGATGGCACTGGCGGTCTCGGGCCTCGTGGCGGGCGACGTGAAGCGCATCGTGCTGACCCGCCCGGCGGTCGAAGCGGGCGAGCGCCTGGGCTTTCTGCCCGGCGACATGGCCGACAAGGTCAACCCATACCTGCGGCCGCTCTTCGACGCGCTCCACGACATGCTGGACATCCGGCGCGTCGCCGACCTGATGAGCGACGGCTCCATCGAGGTGGCGCCGCTGGCCTTCATGCGCGGGCGGACGCTCAACGACTGCTTCGTGATCTTGGACGAGGCGCAGAACGCGACGCGGGAACAGATGCGGATGTTTCTGACGCGCATTGGCGTCGACACGAAGGCGGTCGTGACGGGTGACATCACCCAGACCGACCTCCCCGACCGCGACCGGAGCGGCCTGGACCACGCGCGAAAAATCCTAAGTGGCGTCGATGGAATCGCGGTATGCGAGTTCACGGCGGACGACGTGGTGCGGCACCCCCTGGTGGCGCGCATCATCCGCGCCTACGAGCGCGACGACGCGCAGGCCGAGCGCTTTCGGTCGCCCCGGCTGCTCGGCCGCGGGAACATGGACGGAGAAGTGTCTGATGGAGGCACGGATGGCGGAGCCTGAGTTCGAGTGTGGGGTCGACGTGCTGTGGGAGCACCGCGACTCGGAGGATGAGGCCCTGGTGGCGCTGATGGCGGAGCGCGGTACGGCGCTGCTGTCGGCGACGGCGATGAGCGAGCGTGAGCTGTCGATCGTGCTGACCGACGACCCGACCATCCGGCGCTACAACGCGACCTGGCGGGGCGAGGACAAGACGACGGATGTGCTGAGCTTCCCGATGGACGAGGGCGAGGGCGGGCTGCCCGGTGGCGGCGGGCCCTTGGGCGACGTGGTGCTCAGCCTGGACACGGCGGCGGGGCAGGCCGAGGAGCACGGGCACAGCCTCGACGACGAGCTGACCTTCTTGCTCGTACACGGCTTCTGCCATCTGCTCGGTCACGACCACGCGGAACCCGACGAGGCCGCGCAGATGCGCACCGAGGAAGAGCGCCTGCTCACCCTGGTCGCGCCCACCGTGACGCGGCCCCCCACCCCGTACTAGGCGCCCTCGCCGGCAGCCCGAGGAATTGGCGACCATGCGCGGCGGATCGAAGGAATTTGAGCAGGCTCTGGACGCGACCCCGGCCATCGCCCTGGTCGAGGCCGACCGCGTCGACCAGGCGATGCACACCGCGAGCGCGTGCATCGCCGGAGGCCACCGCGTGGTGGCGATCTCGGCCTTGGTGCCTGACTTTATGGAGTTGGTGCGCGCGCTGGTGCCCCGTCACGACCTGCTGGTCGGCGTCGCGATGCCCGACGGCGCCGAGAGCGTGGCGGCGGCCTGCCGCGACGGCGCCTGCTTCGTGTTGGGCGCCGACGTGGACCCCGCGGTCGGCGAGGCGGCCCGCGCAGCCGGCGCGGTCTGGCTGCCCGGGGTCGCGACGCCCGGCGAGCTGCGCAGCGCCAGCGCGGCCGGCGCGGCGCACGCCCACGTCTACCCCGCGCTGGCTGGCCCCGCGCTCTTGCGGCAGCTGCGCCGGGCCGCGCCGGCGCTGGCCCTCGTCGTCGGCGGGACGGCCGAGACGGACGCGATGGAGGCGTGGATCGCGGCGGGCGCGCGGGCCGTCGTGTTGGACGACGCCATCGCCCCGCGCGAGCTACGGGAGTCCGGCGACATGATGGCGATCCGCGCGCGCGCCGCCAGCACGCACCGGGACGCGAGCCGCCTCTCGCTCAAGGCCCGGGGGTCCGCGTGAGCGCCGCCCAGAAATCCGACGAGCGCGGGCTCGGGCTGGTCGTCATCGGCGACGCGCACCTGACCTTGAGCGCGGGCGAGCCCTTCGAGGACGCCCCGACCTACCGCCGGACCCTGGGCGGCGACGCCCTGCTGACAGCCATCGTCGCGGCCCGCGCCGGCGTGCAGGTCGCCCTGGTCACCCGCGTGGGCGAGGACGACTTCACCGACTGGATGCTGCAGACCTTCGAGGCCGAGCGCCTGCACCTCGACTACACCCGCCAGGTCGCCGGGCCGAACCCGGTGATGCTGCTGGGCACAGGCCGCGACGGTCGACAGAGCGCGCGCTACGTCGGCGCAGGCTCAGCCGTGTCGCTGGATCCCTCCGATCTAGTAGATATCCCCTGGGATCTCGCCCGCCTCGTCTTCGTGCCGGGCAGCCTGCAGGCCCTTGGCGCCGCCGAGCGTCAGACCGCCGTGGTCGCCTTTGAAACCGCCCGCGCCGCCGGGGTCCGCACCGTGTACGACCCCACCCTGGTCCCCGGCCAGTGGGCGCGCGAGGACACAGGCGCTGCCCGCGCCGCCTTCGAGGCGATGCTGCCGCACACCGACGTGCTCATCATCGGCGCCCCCTACGCCGCGGGTAAGCTGCTGGGCCGCCCCCTGGCCGCCGAGGCCGCGCGGGAGGCGCTGCACCGAGGCGTGAGCGCCGCGGTAGTCCGTCACTCTGACGGCAGCGTCATCGTGGCCGACGCGCGCGGGGCTCACACCATCGCGGCGGAGGCGGGAGCCGACGGCCCCGGCGACGCCTCGCGGCCCGCCGTATTTGACGGCGCCCTGGTCGCCGCCCTCGCCAAGGGCTTTCCGCTCGTCGACGCCGCCGCGCTGGCGTCGGCCGCCGATCGCGCGGCGCCCCTCGCCCAGCGCGACCTGGACTCTCTGCCCTCACGCGAGGCGATCCGCGCGCACTTCGAATCTGCCTGATCCCACCGCGGAGGGGCGGCGTTGCGCGGTTCCGGGTCCCGAGACCGGCGGCTCCGGATCGCGTCAGGAGCGGATTTCCCTCGTATCTGCAACAGGTTACAGGGCCCTGTGCGGGAAGATGATCCGGACTTGGCTTATTTGCTTCCATCGCGTAATTTTGCGGTGGTTCAGGTGACGGCGTGTCCGTTCCCTCTCAGGCCTGGGCAAGGTGTTCATCCGAACCGCGCGCAGTGCTCCCCTTGGCCTGTCTGGGGATCGCTGTGATCGCACTGGCCGATGGTGACCAGCCCCCGGGTACCATCGGCCATACTTTTTCGTGGTCGCGTCATCCCCGCCCCGCACACACCGTGTTCGCGGCGAGGATGACGCGATACGACGAAGGGCGCTGCGCCGCCCTGCTGCATGGAACGCGACGCGACGATGCGCCCTGATTACCGAATCCTGTGGCACTTGCGCGACGGCTCCACGCAGGCCTCCGACGGCTACGGGCCGCTGAATCTGCTGGCACATGCCGAGATCCTCGACATCGAGTTGCCCCAGGCTTGCGGCGGTCAGGCCGAGTGCGGCACCTGTCGCGTGCGCATCCTCGCCGGCGAGGTCACGCCCGCCGCCGGTGACGAGCTGATCTTGATGGAGGACCACCGCAAGCGCTTCGCCGCCGACGAGCGCCTCGCCTGCCGGGCGCGGCCGCGCGGCGACGTCGAGGTCGCCCTGCGGAGTCGGCGACCGAAGGACCTGCGCGACGTCCGCTGACGCGGCCTAGCCGAAGAAGAGGTGGGGCCTGAGCGCGTCGAGGTGCGGCCCCCGCTCGTGCAGGTGGGAGGCCTCGATCAGCGCGTCCGGCGCGTCGCCCCAGGCGATGGCGAGCCCCGCGACGCGGGCCGCCGCGACGTCGTTGGGCCCGTCGCCGACGAAGGCCGTCCTCGACCGCGCGACGCCAAATCGCTCGGCCAGCGCGAGCAGTCCGGCCGCCTTGTGGTCGCGATCGTAAGGCGTCGCTTGGCCGCCGATGAGCCCGCCCTCGGCGTCGAACTCGAAGCGGTTGATGAACACGCCGTCCAACTCGAGATCGGGCAGCACCGTGTGCAGCACCAGGTCGACGCCGCCGGAGATGACCGCGACGCGGACCCCGGCTGCGCGCAGGTCCTCGACCAGGCCGCGGGCACCCGGCGCCGGCTCCAGCTCGCGGGCGAGGCTGGTCAGCGCGTCTCGGCGGGCGCCCACGCCGCGCAACATGCGGATATCGTGGGCGAACCAGTCCGCGTAGCTGATGTCCCCCGCGAGGCCCTGGGCCAGGATGCGCGCCCGCTCGGCCGGGTCGGTGCCGAGGCGGCGGTGGAAGGTCTTCCAGATCGGCTCGTGGTGGGCGACCAGGGTGCCGTCCAGGTCGAACGCGACGAGGTCGTAGCGGGGTCGCAGGGTTTGCACGGGGGGTGGCTCGCCGGGTGGAGAGTTGCGGCGCGGCGATGCTACCTTGCCGGCGATGCATCCCCAACCCCGCCCGCCGCGCGTCGAAGCGCTGATTCGCGTGCTCGAGGACGCCGCCCCCGGCGACCTCGGCCCCGCGGCCCTGGTCCAGTGGCCCGAGTCCAGCGCGGCCGTCGGCCAAGCGATCTGCAAGGCCCTGGCCGCGCGCGGCGTCCTGGCCATCGCCGCCTACGTCCCGGAGTCGGTGTATCGCCAGCCCGAGATCGCCGTGGCGGCAGCCGGCTGGGTCCCCGCGCCCTCCCCCGCCCTGCTCGACCTCATCGTGCTCTCCGGCACCCGCCCATGGTCCGAATCCTTCGATGGCGACTACCGAATCGAGATTCAGGCGATGGAGAATCGCGAGGCGCTGCAAGCCGCCGGACACCGCATCGTGTTCATCGAGTGGCCCCGGGGCGCGCGCCGGGACGCCGAAGTCGACCTGAACGCCGACGCCATGGCCGCGGTCTTCGAGCGAGCTCTGGACGCCGACCTCGACACCATCCGCGCTTGGAACGCCCGCCTCCATGGGCACCTCGAGGCCGCGCGCGAGGTCTCTCTGCGCTGCCCGGCGGGCACGGACCTGCGCCTGTCCGTCGCGGGCCGCCGCTTCATCCGGGAGGACTGCCTGCTCAGCGCGGCCGAGCCGGTCATCTACCTGCCGGGCGGCGAGATCTACGCGCCGGCCGTGGAGACCTCGGCCAACGGGGTCGTGGCCTTTCGGCACTGCGGGCGGCGGCGGTTCGCGCGCTTTGAGGCCGGCCTGCTCTGCTCGGTGACCGACGAGGCGGGCGCTGAGGACGCCGAGCTCGCCGAGGAGCTTGGCGTGGGCGTGGAACCCCTGTGCGAGCTGGGCTTCGGGACCAACCCCTGGGCGCCGCCCTACCAGATCGGCGCCCTCTACGAGAAATCCGCCGGCACGGCCCACGTCGCGGTCGGCGGCAACGCGCACTTCGGCGGCCAGCGCCACAGCCCGCGCCACGCCGATCTCATCATCCGCGACCCCGCGGTCACCGTCGACGGCGCCCCCCTCGAACTTCCCCCGCCGCTTTGGGCAAAGGA
This sequence comes from Myxococcota bacterium, assembly GCA_041389525.1. GTDB lineage: Bacteria > Myxococcota_A > UBA9042 > PHBI01 > JACKFB01 > JACKFB01. The sequence goes on from JAWKRR010000028.1 coordinate 81,388, forward strand.
GCCCCCGCTATGAGCACCATCTTCGGCCGCATCATCCGCCGCGAGCTTCCCGCCGACATCGTCTACGAGGACGACAAGGCCTTGGCGTTTCGCGACATCAACCCCGCCGCGCCGACCCACATCCTGGTGATCCCCAAGCGCGAGATCGTCAACGTGGGCTCGATGGCCGCGGAGGACTCCGCCCTGGTCGGCCACCTGCTGTGGGTGTGCAATCGGGTGGCCGCGCAGGAGGGCCTGAGCGACTTTCGGGTCGTCGCCAACAGCGGCGCCGGGGCCGGCCAGACGGTATTTCACATGCATTTTCACGTCCTCGGCGGTCGAAGCCTGGCCTGGCCGCCCGGCTGAGCCCCAGCCGCGCTAGGCGCCCGAAGCGACGCTGAAGCTCGCCACCGTCGCGACGCGAACCCCGTCCACTTGCGGCAGGCGCCGAAGCGTTGGACCATGGGGCTATGAAACATCTCACTCCCGGCGTCCGTCACGTAGTCCTCGCCACCGACTTCACCGAGCCCGCGAGCCGGGCCTTCGAGGCGGCGATTCGCGCCGCGCGGCTTTACGGGGCGAGCCTCTCCATCCTCCACGCCAATGAGGAGGAGACCTTCTTCGCCAACCACGGTTCGCGCGACGTGGCGCACTTCCTCGAGCACATCGCCCACAAGCGCGTGGAGTTGCTGGGCACGCTGGAGCTGCGGGCGCGCGAGCTGGGCATCGACGCCCACGCGGTGACGCGCAACGGCAGCGCCAGCGAGGCCATCGTCGCGTACGCCGACGAGGTCGACGCGGGCCTCATCGTGATGGGGGCCGTCGGCGCCCGCGGGGTGCGGCGCCTGCTCACCGGCTCGACCGCGAAGCAGGTCGGCCGTCGCGCCCACCGCCCCGTGCTCATCGTGCCCTCGCTGGCTGTGGTGCCCCCGGCCGAGCAAGGCGGCAGCTTCAGCCGCGTGCTGTACCCGACCGACCTCAGCCAAGCCAGCCACGACGGCCTGCGCGTGGCCGCGGGCGTCATCGAGCGCAGCGGCGCGAGCCTCACCCTGCTGCACGTCCTGAAGCTGCCGACCTTCATCCCCAGCCTGCCCGGCGAGCCGCCCATCGCGCTGCCAGGCGGCACCGTCGAGGGCCTGGAGGCCAAGCTGCGCGGCGAGCTGAACCGCGCGGCGGAGAAGCTACCCGACGCCGACGTCTCGACCCTGGTCGAGGTCCACGGCGACGCCGCCGAGGGCATCGCCGAGGTCGCCGAGCGCGAGCGCGTCGACCTCATCGTCATCCCGCGCCACAGCCACCGCAGCGTCGCGGGCTACTTCTTCGGCCGCACCGCGGAGAACCTCTCCCGCATCGCGCCCTGCCCCGTCCTGGCCTTCTCGCCCGACGAGGGCTGATCTCTACGCCGCCCGCGGGCCCGCAGACCCAGTCGACCCAGCGGGCTCAGTGTATCCCGGTCGGCGAGAGGTCTTCGGGCTCGTCATCGCCGCCGCCGCCCTCGTAATCCCCGCCGTCCGTGTCGCCACCTTCCAAGGTCGGCGGCGCGTTCCGGTCACGAAACACAGGGACGTAGGGCGAGGCCGACGCGAACTCCTCTTCGGAGAGGCGCCCGCGATCCACCATCGCCCGCATGATCCAGCGCAGGTGCGTGCGCCACCCGTCGGTGACCGAGCCGCGCGAGAACTGGTGATGATAGCGCTTGGGGTTCGGGATGAGGCTGGCCAGAAACGCCGCGTCCAGGGCGGTCAGATCGGTCGGGTGCTTGCCGAAATAGTACCGCGAGGCCTGGCGAATCCCGTAGATGCCGGGGCCCCACTCGATGATGTTCAGGTAGAGCGCCATGATGCGATCCTTGTCCATCGCGCTCTCGAGCTGCCACGTGATGAAGAGCTCTTGCAGCTTGCGGCTGATGGTCTTCTCGCGGCTGAGGAAGAGGTTCTTGGTCAGCTGCTGGCTGATGGTGCTGGCGCCCCGGTAGAACCCGCCTTTCTTGAGGTTCGTGACGATGGATTCGCGGATGGCGAAGGGCGAGAAGCCGTTGTGGCGGTAAAAGCTGCCGTCCTCGGTGGTCATGACCGCGCGCACCATGAACGACGAGATGGCGTCGAGCGAAACCCAGTCGGGGGAGCCCGGGCCGACCAGCATGTCGCGCATGGTGCCGTCGGCGTCCTCGACCCGGTGCAGGAAGGTGCCGCGGACCGCGTCCAGGTTCAGCCGCGTGCCCATGTCGGCGACGCGGAACTGATTGAGCTCGGGCCACGAGTGGTAGACCAGGGACTCCATGTCGGTGGTGTCCAGCGAGAAGTCGAGCTGCCAGCCGATGGTGCCCTGGACCTTGAGGCCCTCGAGCATCGGCAGCAGCCCGCGCGGGATGGCGTCGGCGACGTCCTGGCAGCGCGCCCGCTCAAGCCTCAGCGCGCCGGTGAGCTTGGGCGAGCTGGCGTAGTCCGCCACGTCGCCGCGCAGCACCATCCGGACCTTGCGGCCGGGCCCGATCTCGAGCTGGCTTTTGCCCAAGACCGCGGTCTTTCGCGCCGTGTCGAGCTGCGCGTCGAACACAAGGGTCGCGTCGAGGCCGGTCAGCGGGTCGGTGGCCAGCGCGGGGTAGATGAACGCGGCGCCACGCACCCCCAGGCGCCCCTCAAAGCGCGCGACCTGGCTGGCGGGCGACCACAGGAGCGTCGCGTCCGTGTCGTACAGCGCGGCGCCGCGGTCGACCGGGACGCTGGCGGGGAAGAGCTGGCTGTAGGGCTGGAGGCTCAGCTGGTCGATGGCGGCGTGCAGCTGCAGGTCGCCGGAGCCGAGCTGCACGCGGCCGTCGACGCGGTTCTTCTCGCGGTCGGCGCCCGGGGCGAGGAAGGACGCCGAGAACTCGAGCATGTCGCCGTCGCGCTTGGCCTCGAAGTCGAAGTTCTCCAGGCGTCCAGCGACCGAGAACCCGTCCTCGTAGCGCGAGAGGGCGTCGCGCCAGGCGAGCTGGCCCTCGCGAACGATCAGGTGGCGAAAGGGAAAACGACGGGCGGCGGCGATGGCTGAGCTGCTGACCGCGGCGGCCTCGGTCTCCAGGCGGGTCAGGCCGCGAACGACGAAGCCCCGGAATCCCCGGCCGTCTGGGCCCTTGGCCTTGTTGGTCAGGCGCGCGGCGGCGGTGCGGGTGGCGTCGAGCAGCGGGCCCAGGGAGGCGTCGGGGACGCCCTCGTCCTCGGCGGATTTGGGCCGGGCCGCGATGAGGTCGTCGAAGTTGTGACCCTCGGGGCGGCGCTCGAAGACCAGCACGGGGCGCTCGACCTCGATGAGGGCGAGCTGCTGGAGGATGGGGCCGATGAGGGTGTGGCGGTCGCCGCCGCGGCGCAGCAGCGCCATCAGCTCGCCGACGGCCGCCGTGTCGAGGGAGACGCTGACGCGGCGGGCGGTCAGCGCGGGGTCGACGGGGTCGCCGCTGTCGGCGTGGGCGGCGTCGATGGGCACGGAGAGGGCGACCTTCTCGATGGACACGCGCTGACCGTCCCACGAGACGCCGCCGACGGCGAGGGCGCGCTGGCCCAGCCAGATGCGGGCGGGCCTATCGAAGGTCACCGAGACGGGGCCGACCTCGCCGCGCAGGCTGACCTGGGCCTCGAAGGTGAGGCCGTGACCGGGGTCCACGCTGCTGGTGTCGAAGTGGAGCTTGGCCGTGAGGTTGTCGTCTTCCTTGAGGACGGCGGTGTTTCGGGCGTCCAGGGTGCCGCCGCCGAGGGTGACGTGCGCCGGGAGCCGCGCCAGGCCCGCGTCGCTGAGGCCGGTGTCCAGGTCCAGCTCGAGGCCGTCGGCCAGCAGCTCGGGCACGTGCCGCTCGATGTAGCGCCCGATGCCGCCGCCCTCGCCGTCGTCGGCGCCCTCGGCGTCGCTGGGCTTGAGCAGCCGCCGCAGACCCTGAACCACGCTGCGGACGTTGTCGCCGCCGCCGACGCGACGCAGCACCTGGGCCTTGGCGCCGTGGACACTGACGCGCTCGACACGCACCTTGCGCAAGGAGAAGCGCAGGTCCGCCACGACGTCGACGGAGGCCGCGCTGACCAGGGCCGGCTCGCCCTCGGGCGCGTCGTGCGGGCGCAGCGTGACGTCTTTGAGGCGCAGCTCGAGCGACCCGTCGTAGGTCCAGTCGACCGCGCCCACGGTGAGGTCGGCGTCCAGCGCGCGCTCAAGGGACGCCTCCACCCGGGCGCCGAGGCGCTCGAGCATCGCGGGAGTGCCAGCGGCCATGCCCGCCAGCACCCCCACCGCGAAGAGGAGGAGGCGTGCCGCGACCTTCACCAGCGAGGCTCCCGAACAGCCGCAGTCGAACCGATCGCCGCGCCCGTAGCTCGTGCCGAACAGGGTCGTTCGACACGCGCGGAACTAGCATGCAGCCCGCTCACCGGCAAGAAAGCGGGGTGGGGCAATCGCGCGTCGGGCGGGGTGCGCGTTGGGCAGCTGGCGACGCGATTGCCCGCTTTCAGCTGTCAGCCGCTAGCGGTCAGCCGGGCGCGGTGCGGCGCGAGCGCGAGCCCGACCGTGGGCGCGCGTGGGGCGCTGTGAGGCTGATGGCTGACCGCTAGAACCTGACGGCGGCAATCGCGGGCTGAGCCCGCACGTTGCCGCCGCTTGCCGCGCGATTGCCCCCTCGCGAATCCTACTGTGCGTCGCCGGCGAAGGACTTCTTGCCCGCCGTCAGCACGGTCAGGACGATGACGCCGGCGACGACGGCGACGCCCGCGCCGATGAGCAGCGCGGTCTTCGGGGTCGAGAGCAGCTTGACCTCGTAGGCGTCGAGGTCGTTGAGCATCAGCAGGGTGTCGCGATCGGACGCCACGAGCTGGGTGTCGGTCATCTTGAAGTTGAAGGGGGTCACCGGGTAGTGACGGCCGCCGAGGGAGCGGACCTCCAGCGCGGTGCCGCGGTCCACCTGGACCTGCTTGCCGCTCTCCGACGTCACGACCTTGGGCACCTCTTCGGTGCGCTGAAGGCTCGCGAACTCCTCGATGGACAGCCGATGGCGGTTGAAGCAGCCCGCGGTGCTCGCCGCGAAGAGGCAAACCAACGCCACGCCGGCTGCGAAGCGGCCGAGGCGGGTACGGAAGAGCAGGCTGATTCCCATGGATTTCCTCGGAGTCGTACCAGTCGAGGCCGGCATCCTATCAGCGCATGGCCGAGCCGTGTCAACAGGGTTAGTCAAACTACGCTGAGGTGGATTTTCAGCGGCTCGCCGTCCACGTCGGATTCGGCGATCGCGCCGCCCGAGGGCAGCGGGTCGCCGATGTGCAGACCGTCGCAGAGGGTCTCGGCCGCGATGGCCGCCGAATGCTCGCGGGCTGCCGCCATCAGGGTGTCGCCGCCCTCCAAGTACACCGCGATGCGCGCGGTGTACTCGAGGTCGCGCTCCTTCCGAATCGCTTGGATCCGACTGGTGATTTCGCGGGCGACGCCCTCTTGGACCAGGGCGTCGGTCAGGGTGGCGGTCAGGACGACCACGCCGACGGTGCCGCCGGCCGCCGCGAAGCCCTCGTGGGCCTCGACGCCCACCTGGATCTGGGCCGTCGTCAGGGCCACCGCCTCGCCGCCGGGCAGCTTGACCTCGTACTGGCCGTGGGTCGCCAGCGCCCGCCGCACCGTGTCGCCGTCGGCACCATCGAGGGCCGCGCGGACTTCGGGCATGCGCTTGCCGAAGATCGGCCCCAGCTCGCGGTAGTTCGGCTTCACCGCGAAGGAGACGCGGTCCTCGGCGTGCTGCGTGAAGACGACCTCTTTCACGTTCAGCTCGTCGGCGATGAGGTCGGCGTAGGGGCGCAGCCGCTCGGTCAGCTCGGGGTGGCCGAGGACGATCTCGGCGGCCGGCAGCGGCTGACGCACCTTCAGCTTGTGGCTGGCGCGGATCTGCAGCCCCAGGCTGACCACGTCGCGCACGGCCTGCATCTCCTCAGACAGCCGCTCGTCGATCTGCGCGGCGTCGCCCTCGGGCCAGTCGGTGAGGTGAACGCTCGCGGGCCGCTCCGGGTAAGGGCTCAGCACGAGGTTGCGGTAGATCTCCTCGGTGATGAAAGGCACGAATGGGGCCGAGATCTGCGCGATGGTGGTCAGCACTTCCCACAAGGTGTGGAAGGCGTCCCACTTGTCGTTGGGCGCGCCGGGCTCGGCTGCGTCCACCTGGGCCCAGAAGCGGTCGCGGCTGCGGCGGACGTACCAATTCGACACCGCGTCGGCGAGGCGGACGATGCGCTGGGCCGCGTCGTAGAGCCGGAACTCGTCCATCGCGGTGGTCACATCGCGCAGCGTCAGCTGCAGCTCGCTGAGGATCCATCGGTCCAGCAGCGCTCGCTCGGCCGCCGGTCGCTTGGGTGAGGTCGCCGGGTCGAAGCCGTCGATCTCGGCGTAGATGACGAAGAACGCGTAGACGTTCCGCAGCTTGACCAGGAACTCCTGCTGGGCTTGGCGCACGGCGTCGGCGCTGTAGCGGGTGTTCGACCAGGGCGGGTTCGCGGCGTAGAAATACCACCGCATGGCGTCGGCGCCGTCGGTCTCGAGGATCTCGTCCGGGGGCGTGTAGTTGCCCTTGGACTTCGACTCCTTCTTGCCGGTCTTGTCGCAGACGTGCCCCAGCACGATGCAGGTCTTGTATGGGTGGGGCGACTGCGCCTCGTCGAAGAGCAGCGTCGAGACCATCAGGAGGCTGTAGAACCAGCCGCGGGTCTGGTCGATGGCCTCGCTGATGAAGTCGGCCGGGAAGGCGCCCTTGAACTCGGCGTCGCCTTGATGCGGCCAGCCCCACTGGGCAAAGGGCATGCAGCCGGAGTCGAACCAGCAGTCGATGACCTCGGGGACGCGGCGCATGGTGGCGCCGCAGGCCTCGCAGGCGAAGGTGACCTCGTCGACCCAGGGCTTGTGCACCATGAGGTGCTCGCTGAGCTCCGGGTTAGCGGCGCGAGCCTCCTGAAACGCAGCAAACGCCTGAGGATTTCGCGCCTCGATGACCGCGGCAGACGCCGGCGCCTCGTGCGCCTCGCAGCCCTCGCAGATCCAGATGTTGAGCGGCGTGCCCCAGTAGCGCTCGCGGGACAGCGCCCAGTCGACGTTGTTGGCCAGGAAGTCGCCGAAGCGGCCGTCCTTGATGTGGCCCGGGATCCACTGGATCTCTTGATTATGCGCACGCGCGCGCTCGGCGACGTCGGTGGTGCGGATGAACCACGCCGGCCGGGCGTACTGGATCAACGGATCGTCGTCGGCGCGCCAGCAGAAGGGGTAGTCGTGGCGGTAGACCTCCTCTTTGAAGAGCAGGTCGCGGCCGCGCAGGTTGCGGATGATGTCCCGGTCGGCCTCTTTGCAGAAGCGGCCTGCGAAATCGGTGACGCGCGGGTCGAAGGTGCCGTCGGGCAGGACCAGCTGCAGGATGCCGACGCCGGCCTCTTTGCCGACCTTGAAGTCGTCTTCGCCGAAGGCCGGCGCGATGTGCACCACGCCGGTACCGGAGTCCGCGGTGACGAAATCGGCGGGGATGACCCGGAAGGGCGTGCCGTCTTCGGGCTGGGCGTAGTCGAAGACCGGCCGGTAGGTCATGCCGACGAGCTCGCTGCCCTTGAGGCGGCGCACGATCTCGTAGGTTCCCTCTCCCAGGACGGCGTCGGCGCGGGCCTCGGCCAGGATGAAGGTCTCGCCCTCGTGCACCGCGTAGACGTAGTCGAGGGAGGTCCGCACCGCGAGCGCGCAGTTCGACGGCAGGGTCCAGGGCGTGGTCGTCCACCCGAGGAAGCTCGTGTTCTCAGCCCCGTCGACGCGAAAACGCACCGTCACCGACGGGTCGTCGACGGTCTTGTAGCCAAGGCCCACCTCGCCCGAGCTCAGCGCCGTGCCGCCCTGGGGCCACCACCAGACCACCTTGTGGCCCTGGTAAAGCAAGCCCTTCTTGAACAGCTCCGACAGCGCCCACCACACCGACTCGACGTAGCTCTTGTGGAAGGTGACGTAGGCGTCGTCCAGGTCCACCCAGAAGCCGATGCGCTCGGTCAGCTCGCGCCACACGTCGGTGTAGCGGAAGACCGACGCGATGCAGCGGTGGGTGAACTCCTCGACGCCGAAGGCCTCGATCTCGGCCTTGCCGTGGATGCCGAGCTCCTTCTCGACCTCGACCTCGACCGGCAGGCCGTGGGTGTCCCAGCCGGCTTTGCGCGGGACCTTGTAGCCGCGCATGGTCTTGTAGCGCGGGAAGAGGTCCTTGATGACGCGGGTGAGGACGTGCCCGTTGTGCGGCGTGCCGTTGGCGGTCGGCGGCCCCTCGTAGAACACGAAGGTCTCGCGGCCTTCGCGCAGCGCAAGGGACTGCTCGAAGATCTTCGCCTCGCGCCAGAACGCCAGGATCTCCCGCTCGCTTTTGGGGAAGTCGATCTTCTGCGGTACGCGCTGAAACATTAGGCAACCTTGTGACCTGGGCCCGCGGGAGCATATGGCTTCAGGCGGTTGCGTCAACGAGGACGTTGTGGCGTTACTCGGCCGACGCGCCGAGGTGGCCCCGCACGCGGCGTCTCATGTAGTGTGCAGACCGCGCGGGGGCGCAGTGCAGGACAGGAGCGACCGGATGAGCGTGGACTACGGGTCGATGATTCGACTCGACAAGATCGACCCGACAGTGGCGATGCCTTTCAACCACCGGGTCATCGGCAACGCGGTGCTCATCGCCAACGACCTGGGCGACCACACGTTCTTGTCGCCCGAGGAGTTCAGGCGCTTCGTCGAGGGCGAGGTGAAGCCGGGCGAGCCGCTCTACACGCGCCTGGCCGAGAAGCGCTTCATCGCGAAGGAGATCGACGTCGCGGCCGAGGCGATTCGCTTTCGGCGTCGCAAGGGCTTCCTGGCCTACGGGCCTACCCTGCACGCGATGGTGCTGACCGAGCGCTGTAACCACGGCTGCCAGTACTGCCACTCGTCGGTGGTGGGCATGGGCCGCGTCGACACCGACATGTCCATCGAGGTGGCCACCAAGGCCGTCAACATGGCGCTGTCGACCACCAGCCCGTGGCTGACCATCGAGTTTCAGGGCGGCGAGCCGACGGCGAACTGGGACACCCTGGTCCACATCGTCAAGTACGCGCAGGAGCGCAACAAAGAGGTCAAGAAGGAGCTGAGCTTCGCCCTGGTGACGAACTTCAGCCTGATGACCGAGGAGCGCCTCGACTTCCTCATCGAGAACCGCGTGCAGATCTGCTGCAGCCTCGATGGGCCCGAGGACCTGCACAACAAGATCCGCATCTACAAGGGCGGCAACTCGTGGCAACTGACCACGGGCTGGATCAAGCGGGTCAACGAGCGCTACGTCGAGATGGGGCTGGACCCGCAGCTTTACCGGGTCGAGGCGCTGCCGACGATCACACGCGACTCGCTGACGCGGCACAAGGAGATCGTCGACACCTACGTCTCCGTGGGGAGTCGGGCGGTGTTCTTGCGCAAGCTGGACCCCTTCGGGTTCGCCGAGGCGACGGCGCGCAAGCTCGGCTACGAGATGGAGGAGTTCATCGAGTTCTACAAGACCGCGGTGGACTACATCATCGAGCTGAACAAGCAGGGCGTGGAGGTCATGGAGCGCCACGCCGCCATCATGCTGTCGAAGATCATGCGCGAGTCCGACCCGAACTACCTGGACCTGCGCACGCCCGGCGGCGCGGTCATCGGGCAGGTCGGCTACCACCCCGACGGGCGCGTGTTCTCGAGCGACGAGGGCCGCATGGTCGGCGCGATGAACGACGACATCTTCGCGGTGGGCCACGTCGACGGGACGTACCAGGACATCGTGCGCAGCGACACCGTGCGCGCGCTGGTCTTCGCCAGCACCAACGACAGCCAGCCCGGCTGCGTCAGCTGCACCTACAAGGTCTGGTGCGGCCAGCAGCCCGAGTACAACTACAAGACCCAGGGCTCGATCTTCGGGCGGATGGCCGACTCGAACTGGTGCCGCAAGCACAAGTACATCTTCGACTTCCTCATGGAGAAGCTCGAGCGGGCCGACCCGGTGGAGATGGAGATCTTCGACCGCTGGACGACCAACCGGCGCCAGGATCACTTCGTGCAGTCCATCGAGGCGCCGACGGACGCGCCCGCGCCAACGCCGGCGCCCGCGGGCTGAGCGAGCTAGCGAGCCCCGTAGTTGTGGGCGCTGGATTCTTCGTTGCGGTCGGTGGCTGACGGCGGCGCGGGCGATAGCGCCGTGATCTCCGCGTAGAGGGCGTCGGTCATCGGCAGGTCCGCCGCGGCCAGGGCCGGCTCGAGCTGCGCGAGGTTGCGGGCGCCGATGAGCGGTGCGGTGACCGCGGGGTGGTGCGCGACCCAGGCGATGGCGAGGCTCACCGGGTGGTGGCCGTGAGCCCGCGCGAGCGCGGTGAAGCGCTCGGCTAGCTCGTAGTGGCCCGGATCGGCGTAGCGCACCTTGTACATGGGGTTGTCGACCAGCCGCCCGCCCTCGGGCCGCCGGTCGACGCCGTACTTGCCGGAGAGCAGCCCGCCGCCCAGCGGGCTGTACGGGAAGACGCCGACCCCGGAGGCGTGCGCCATGGGGAGGATCTCGACCTCGGCCTGGCGTTTGACCAGGTTGTACATGGGCTGCACGCAGACCAGCGGTGCCAGGCCCAGGCGCTCGCTGATGCCCAGGGCGCGCGAGGTCTGCCAGGCCGCGTAGTTGCTGACCGCCGGGTAGAGCACCTTGCCCGAGCGCACTAGGTCGTCCAGCGCCCGCAGCGTCTCCTCGGGAGCGGTCTCGGCGTCGTACCGGTGCACGTAGAAGATGTCGACGCGGTCGGTGCAGAGCCGGCGGAGGCTGGCCTCGACGGCGCGGACCAGGTGGTAGCGCGAGGCCCCGCGGCCGTTGGGGTCATCGGAGGTCGGGAAGTAGGCCTTGGTCGCGATGACCAGCCGGTCCCGGTGGGGAGCCATGAAGCAGCCCAGCATCTCTTCAGAGCGGCCGCCGTTGTAGACGTCGGCCGTGTCGAAGACGTTGACGCCCGCCTCGAGCGCCCGCTCGAAGATCGCCCGCGATGTGGCCTCGTCCGCGTCGCCGCCAAAGGCCATCGTGCCCATCGCCAGCTTGGAGACGCGCAGGCCCGTCCTGCCCACAAAGCGGTACTCCATGGCCTAGAACTCCTCGGGTTTGCACTTCGGGTCGACCTGCAAGAGCGTCTTGATGGTCGACTTGAGGCTGGCGAGATCGCTCGCCGTCACCGGCACCGCCTGACCGCCGCCCGCGGTCGCGATGCGCTCGTTTTGCCCGAAGCTCCCGCCGGCGCCGGCCGAGAGGTTCACGACGGTGGTGCGGATCGAGACCTCCGAGCCATCGGGCCGCGAGAGCGCGCCGTGGCCATCGGGGTCGACCGTGGTCGGGACATTGGCCGGCGTCTGCTTGGCGCCCAGACAGATCCCGTCCTCGCAGCTCGCCCCGCCGCGGCAGTCCGCCGAGGTCGCGCAGTTCAACCCGAAGGCCAAGCGCTTGGCCTGGACTGCCGGATTGAAGAACTCGGTCTCGCTTTGAAACGCGCTCTCCCCGCCGTCGGTGAAGAGCACGATCAGGCTGTCGCGGCAGTGGCGGAAGGGGTCGCGGCAGGTGCCCTCGGTGCAGACATAGCCGGTGGAGCCGCAGTCGCTCGAGACCTGGCACGGCTTGCCGTCGACCAGCACGAAGCGCCGGAAATACTCGCCCGCGTAGAAGAGGCTCTTGCCCA
>JAWKRR010000029.1:0-91238 GCA_041389525.1 Myxococcota bacterium
GGAACTATCGAGCGCAGGCGCAGCCGATGCAAGAGCGTTGCGGTCAGGTGCCGCCGAGGCCTTCGAGGGCGGCGCGGATCGCGGCGGGGAGCGGGCAGCGGGCGTTGCGCTCGTAGTCGTAGGAGACGATCAAACCGGTGCCGGTGGCGGCTATGGTGGCGAGCTGGTGGCTGTAGACCGCGTACTCCATGAGGAAGCGGTCGTCGCCCAGGTCGGCGATGCGGGTGGCGGCGATGACGCGGTCCGGGTAGGCGAGCGGGCGGCGGAAGCGGCAGGAGGTCTCGGCCAGGATGGGGCCGACGCGGTGCTCGCGCATGTGGGCGTCGAAGCCGGTGAGCTCGAAGCAGCGGATTCGGGCGGACTCGAACCAGCGGAGGTAGACGGTGTTGTTGACGTGCTGGAAGGCGTCCATGTCGCCCCAGGTGACGGGGAGGTCGACGTGGACTGGGTAGTCGGCGAGCGGGGTGGTGGTCATGGGGGCGCTCCTGCGTGCGGGGCAGAGGCTACGCGGCCGGTCGGCGAGGGTCGAGGGGGCGCCTGAATCCGCGCGCGCGGCGGTGGGATTCTGGTAGTGTCCGGGCTCGTTTGCGCGGCCTTGAGGAGCGAGCCGGATGGCGAAGTTGAAGCGGCGGACGGGGTCGGGTGGATCGCGCTTTTTCCCTGGTGCCGCCTGCGTATTTGCGCTGGCGTTGGTGTGGGGTTGCGACGACGGCGGGCCCGGGCCGGGGGACGCGGCGAGCGACGGTGACGCGGTGGCGGACGCGGGCTGCAAGGTGGCGGCGGAGTGTCCGGCGGCGAGCGACCCGTGCGCGGAGGCGGTGTGCGACGCGGCGAGCGGGGCGTGCGGGGTGCAGCCGCGGGCCGAGGGCGCGCTGTGCGACGACGACGATGAGTGCACGACCGCGACGAAGTGCGACGCGGCGGGGCTGTGCGGCGGCGGGTTTGCGCGCAGCTGCGACGACGGCGAGGCGTGCACGGTGGACGCCTGCGTGAAGGGCGTCGGCTGCACCCACGAGGCGACCGAAGGCGCCTGCGACGACGGGCAGGTGTGCACCGAGGGCGACCAGTGCGTCGCCGGGGTGTGCACGGGGACGCCCAAGGCGGCCTGCGGGTGCGAGACGAACGGCGACTGCGCCGCCTTCGAGGACGGCGACGCGTGCAACGGCACGCTGCGATGTGCCGAGGGCGCGTGCGTGCTGGACACGGCGAGCGTGGTGAGCTGCGCGCCGTCGACCGACGCGTGCAAAGAGACGGCGTGCGATCCCCTAAGCGGCGCCTGCGTAAACGCGCCGGTCCGAGACGGCGCGGCGTGCTTCGACGGCGACGTCTGCACCGAGAACGACGCGTGCGTGGCGGGCGTGTGCGTCGGCGCGGCCAGAGACTGCAACGACCACGACAGCTGCACTCAAGACACGTGCGACTCGAGCGCCGGCTGCAAGCACACGCCGGTCGTGGGCCCCTGCGACGACGGCGACGCGTGCACGTCGGGCGACGTCTGCACAGGCGGCGTCTGCAAGGGCACCCCGAAGAGCTGCACCGACACCAACCCATGCACCGTGGACAAGTGCGCGCCGTCGGGCGGCTGCACCCACACCCCGAAAAACGGCGCCTGCGACCCGGGAGATCCCTGCATGACCGGAGGCTTCTGCGAGGGCGTCACCTGCGTCGGCAAGCCCGTGAACTGCGACGACGGCGTCGCTTGCACCATCGACAGCTGCGACCCCACCGTCGGCTGCCAACACAAGACCTCCGACGCCGAATGCGCCGACCTGAACGACCAGTGCCTGAGCTACACTTGTGATGCCGAAGAGGGCTGCATCAAACACTTCCTCACCGGCGCCTGCGACGACGGCTTCGACTGCACCGAGGGCGACGCCTGCCAAAGCACCGGCAAATGCGTCGGCCAGCCAAACGAAGAGTGCCCAGACATCAACTGCGGCAACGGAAGCTGCGACCTGGACTTCGGCGAGACGTGCGAGGCGTGTCCCACGGACTGCGGCAAGTGCCCGGGCTGAACGAGGCGACCGACTGCCCCGCCGATTGACCGCGGATGGGGGGCTGGCTAAGCCTGTGGTGAGGTCAAGCCATGCCCAGCACTCATCGCACCACCATCGACGCGTCCGGTCGGCTCGTCATCCCCAAAGCGCTCCGCGAGGCGGCAGGGATCCAGCCGGGGACCGCGCTCTCGGTGCGTCTTAGAGACGGACATCTCGAGATCGAACCCGCGCCGCTTCAAGTCAGCGTCTCAATGCAGGGCGGGGTGGCCGTCGCGTCGGCTACGGAAGCGGTGCCGGTTCTCACCGCGGAGGTAGTCGCTGAGGCACGCGGTCGGCTTCGAGCGGAGCGGGGTTGAACGAGGCGACGGCTGGGCAGGACGATGAGGCCCCGCCGAGGTCGGCTAGGCGGCGACAAGCCGCGGGGCGGAACACGGTGCCGGGGGTCTCGGCCGCGCTGATGCACTCCGCGTCGATGCCGAGTTCGCAGCCCATCATCGCGCCGCTGCCGACCGGCGCGGCGTGGGCGGACGGACGGTCGACGAGCATCGCGAACTGGAGGCAGGCGTCGAATCCTGAGCCGCTCGGCTTCGTCTCCATGGCCGGGTTGTAGCCGTGCAAGGCGCATTGCAGTTTGGCGTCGACCGCGGCGAGTCGGCCGCCGGAGTTGACGATGGCGAAGCCCAGCACCACCGCGAGAAACGCGCCCGCGACCCCCGTGCTCATCAAGGAGTCACGCAGTCGGGGAACCACCAGCATGGTCACCGCGACGACCGCGACGAGGGCGCTGATAGAGCTCCCTGACACCCGCAGCAACCAAGGATCGACCAATCGCGGTTCCAGTCCCTCCATGTGAATACTGGTCAGACTCCAACTGACGAAGAACCACACCCACGTGCCAATCCACACCGCGGCGAGCGCAATTTCTCCGGCGGCGGGCGGACCGGCGAAGTGGGTCTTCGCGCGCCTCATTCGGACATCGCGCCTATTCGGCGGGACGCCGCCCGCAGCCGCGTGGCGGAGGCATGCTGCGGCGCGGACAGTTCCACTCGGTCCTCCGGTCTCGCATTGTCGCTGCTGGGTTCTAGGCCTTCAGGTGCTCGCCGAAGAAGCGCAGGGTTCGCTTCCAGGCTCGGCCGGCGTGGTCGGGGTCGTAGACCTCGGGGCGGGCTTTGTTCATGAAGGCGTGTTTGGCGTCGTAGCGGAAGAGCTCGTAGTCGACCTCGCCCGACTGCAGGCGGGACTCGAGGCCGTTGACCACCGCGGGGGTGACCCAGTCGTCTTCGTGGGCGAAGTGGCCTTGGAAGGGGGCCTTGATGTTGGCGGGGTCGCAGGACTCGGCCGGCGGGATGCCGTAGAAGCAGACCGCGGCTTGGATTGCCGGCAGATTCGCGGCGGCCAAGACCGTCACCGCGCCGCCCATGCAGAAGCCCATGATGCCGACCTTGTCGCCGTCCTGGCCGAGAAAGCGCACCGCACCGCGGATGTCGCCGCGCACCGCGCCCTCCCAGTCCAAGCCGTCCATGAGGTGCTTCGCCTCGTTGGCGTCCTGGGTCACGCGACCGCGAAAAAGATCAGGCACCAGCGCGCGAAAACCGGCCTGCGCCACCCGCTCGGCGCACGCCTTGATCTGGTCGTTCAGCCCCCACCACTCCTGCACCACAATCACCGCCGGCCCAGCAGCCGGCCCGGTCACCCAAGCAGGAACATTTCCACCATCAGCCCGGGGGTATTCAATCGTCTCGCCCACGTCTCGCTCCTCAGTCTAGAACCACGCGCCCGAGCACCGGGCGCCGTCGCAAGGCCGCATGAAGGCAGGCCAAGCGCGCGCAGGAGCATAGCGTTTCGGCGGGCGTTTGCCCAGGGCGGGTGGCGGACGGGCACCCATTGACAGACGGCACGAACGGGGCAGACCTTTGCGCGATGGGCGCGCGAATTCCGCCGCACTTCACGACGAACTTGAAGGACGGTCTGCCTATGACTCCGCTCCAATCGAATAGAGACATGCAGTACTCCCCCGGCACTGTGGGCATCTTTAAGACCCTCGGATATTGGACTGGTCCGTGGGAGCAGCTCGCGTGGGCCAGCATTTCCGCGCCCGACTAGACTTACGACCCGCGCAACCGGCTGGCATGGACCGCCGAAGCACCCGACGCGAGAAATGGGCTTGGTCCATGAACCACAACGGTTACTTCCCGAGGACCGGCGCCGTCAGACCGAGTACGTAAAGATTGTAATGACCAGCGACCACTCAGCGGCCCTCCGGCCGCCGATGCCTACTTCGCCCCCCGCGCAGTTCAGGGCGCATCCGGTATTCTCGGTCTGCGACAGACAGCCGCCCCAAACGCGCGCCTCATTGCAGGTGCCGAGAGACATCGAATCCTATGAACTTTGGACGATTGGACCGAACGGCGAAGCGCTCAATTGGGCCGCGCGCATCCTGCGTGAAGGCAGCCACCTGCGGAAGGCTGACCACACACCGAGGTACACGGCTGAACGCTGGATCGTGTCCGGTAAATTCGACCGTCGGGCGCACACGGAAGTTTTCTTGGTGAAAGCGTGGGACAGCCCCGTGTTGCTGGGTACTACCGCTGACTTGGACGAATTGGCTCGCGGATCGGAGAACACGGTGCCGACCGCTACCTACCACCACCTCCGAGACGCCTGACCGCTCAGCGTGGGCATGCCTCTGCGGGCGCCAACCTGCTCGAATCGGAGGTGCGAGGCGCCCGCGGGGAACTGGCTGGCTAGGGCGCGTGCCTCGGCGGCCCACTCCGCCGGGGCGCCGCCTTCCCGTGCAGCGGGCAACGCTCCCAAAATCTGGAGGCGTCCGTCGGGGTGGGGGCAGGTTCGGGTGTGCTCCCAAACGAGCTGGGCGTCCGCCCGGGAGATGGTCCCGGCTACCTCGATGAGGACGCGCGCCAGTTCGCGGTGCCAGCGCCACGGTTCGCCGCACCAGATCGCCCGGATGCGGTTCAGCAAGATCTCGGGCGGTGGCGTGGTCCCCGGAGCGCCACGCGATTGCGGCTTCATTTAGCAGGACCAGCCCGGAGTTGCCCGGGTCGCCTACGCGCTCGGCGGCCGCCGCTAGCTCGAGGTCGGGGGTCATGGCCTTGCCTTGGCGGTAGTCGACCACGCGCAAGGCCCACTCTGCGTACATCTCGTAGAAGCTGATGCGGGCGGTTCGCGAGGCTTCGAGCAGTTCGTGGGCCACCGTTCGGGCGGCCTCTAGCTCGAAGGCGTCGATCAGCGCGATCGCGGTGTTCGCCAGCGACGCGATGCGTGATCCCTTGCCGCGACGCAGGCCGGCGGCGCGCTGGTGGTGCTCGCCGGCCTCGGCGAAGCGGGACTGCTTGTAGCGGAGCAGGCCCTCCCAGCTCGCGTGGCGGCCCTGGCACTCGTCAGACGCGCTGGCGGCCCAGGGGCGTAGCTCTTCGATGATGGACTCGGCCTCGTCGAGGTCGCTGTCGATGGCCAACCGAATGCGAATCGCGTGGCGCCACGCCTCCAGCACCTCGTCGGGCTGGGGCGGGACGGTCTGGACCAGTCGCCGCGCCTCGTCACGCCGGTCCCCCACGGTCGCCTGCCACGCGGCGATGAGAGAGCGCAGACCCTCAAGCTCGCTCTCAGGCAGCGCGGAGCGGTGGATCTCCCACATGGCCGTCTGCAGCGGGCCCGGGGTTTGGGTGGCGATGGCGGCCTGTGTCAATAGACGCAAAACCGCCAGTTCGTCTCTTCTGGCGCCGAACCGTCGCAGGGAGACCAGCCCGCGCTGGACCAAGCCCATCGCGCTCTCGAGCTGCCCCTCGTCGATGAGCCACTGACCTCGGGCGAGGACCTCTTCAGCGACCTGCACCGCCGAGCCCGAGGCGACGACGTGTTCGAAGCGGCGCTCGACGCCGACGGGCAGCGCGCTCGCCAAGCTGGCGTGGGCGGCCTGGCGCTTCTCCATCGTCCACGAGCGGGCGCCCGGGGCGGCGACGCGCGGGACGAGGTGGCCGTCGGCCTCGCGGGCGATGGCGCCGACCGTGGCGAGCTCGTCCAACTCGATGGCGAGCTGCCACGCCGGCGTCCCGCAGACCTCCGCCAGCAGCGCGGGGGTCGCGTGCGGCGCCGCCAGGGTGATCCAGTCGAGCAGCTCGGTGAGACTTGGCCCCAGCGACTCGAGGAGGCTCGAGTCGGCCGCCGCGCGGGGCCGCAGCGGGCGGTGGCGGATGAGGCTCAGCGCGGCCTGGCTGACCATCAGCCCCTCGTCGCTGCGCTCGGCTGCGCCGGTGCCCACCCAGTCGTCGACCTCGGCGGCGACCGCGCGGGCCAGGCCGCCAGTGCGCTGCCACATCAGGCGCGCGCCGTCTTCGCGGCGGTGCAGCAAGCGATCGGGGCCCGCGAAGAGCGGCCAAAGCTCGGCCTCGCTCAGGTGCGTCAGCGGCACGCTCTCGGCGGTGGGCGTGGTCACCGCCCGGACGACGACGCCCGCGTCACGGCAGCGCGCCAGCGACGCGGCGCTCCAGCGGTCCAGCCGCTCCGCGTCGTCGGCGATGACCACCGTGCCCGCTTCGAGGCAGGCGCGCACGGCGCTGTCGACCGCCTCGCGCACCGCGGCCGCGTCCGCGCCGCCCGGCGTCTGGCCGTCGAGCAGCGGCATCAGACTCTCGAAGGGTCGCTCGCCCACCGGCAGCCAAATCGTCAGAAGATCCCTGGCTGCCAGACGGGTCGCGAGCTCACGAAGGCAGCGACTACGACCTGTCCCGGGTACGCCCGCGACGTCCACCGAGCGCCCGGCGAGCGCGGCGGCGACCAGCGCGTCCACCGGCGCGCTGCCGCCCAGCCGCGGCAGGCTGTCGCGACGATCACCGCCCGAGATCCGCGCCAGCACCCCCAGCACCTCACCCGCCGAATCGGGGCGCTCCGCAGCTTGCCGGGACAGCAGCCGGTCGATGAGGTGGACGACCTCGGCCGGCGCGTCGGGGGCCAGCCCGCTCAGCGGCGGCGCGTCCTCGAAGACCTTCGCGTTCAGCAGGGTCTGCACCGTGTCGGCCTCGTGCGGCGGCCGCCCCGTCAGCGCCTCGAAGAGCATGACGCCGACCGCGTAGAGGTCCGCCCGGTTGTCGACCGCGGTGCGCGCGACCTGCTCAGGCGAGACGTAGCGCGGCGTGCCCAAGATCACGCCGCTGCGGGTCATCGTCTCGCCGAGCGCGGACCCGCGAGCCAGCCCGAAGTCGAGGATGCGCGGCCGGCCGTTCGCCGTGACCAGCACGTTGGCGGGCTTGAGGTCTCTGTGCAGGATCCCCGCGTCGTGCACCGCCTGCAGCGCCTCGAAGAGCCCGATCGCCGGCTCCGCCAGCGCCGCCCAGCTCACCGGGGTCGCCCGCCCGGGGAAGGGCAGCCCCTCGACGAGCTCCATCACCACGTAGATCTGCCCGCCGTCCTTGCCCTCGTCGAGCAGCCGCACCACGCCCGGAAACACCAGCAGCCGCAGCGCCGTCGTCTCGCGCCGGATGCGCTCGAGCTCGGCGTCCCACATCGGGTCCAGCAGCTTGACCGCCACATCCGGCCCGCCCAGCCGGTCGCTGGCGCGATGCACCACGCCCGACGAGCCGCGCCCGATCACCGGGCCCAGCACCCACCGGTCCGCCAGACAGCGCGCCGCCTGCGTTGACTCGGGCGCACCCGGCAACGTCTCGTCGAACCCCAGCTCGCCGTCGATGCGCGCCATTCCGCCGCCGGTCGTCCCCCGACTGCCCGGAATGGTCAGTCCATCCCCAACTCTAGCCGAGCCGCCTCGGACATGCGATCGGGCCCCCACGGCGGGTCGAAGACCAGGTCGATGTTCGTCTCGCGCACGCCGGGGATCGCCAGCACGCTGTGCTCGACGTCGTTGCGCAGCACCTCGCCCATGCCGCAGCCAGGCGCGGTCAGGGTCATCTGGATGTCGACCTTGTAGCCGCCCTGGTCGCCCTCGAGCCGCTCGACCTCGCAGCCGTAGATCAGCCCCAACTCCACGATATTAACAGGGATCTCCGGGTCGTAGCACGTCCGCAGCTGGTCCCAGACCCGCTCGTCCTCGACCACGATGTTGCCCGTGTCGTCCATCACTGGCGCAGGCGCCGGCGGCACCTCCCGCCCCAGCGCGTCGGCGTCGCGCGCGTCGACCCGCGCGAGGTACCCGTTCATCAACTGCACGGTGAAGTTGCCGCCCAGGACCTGGGTGATGAAGCCCAGCGTGCCCTCGGTCACCGTCGTCTCGATGCCGTCTGGCACCAAGATGGCGCGCGCGTCTCGCTGGAACGTGACCTCGTCGTACATCCGTCGAATCTCCTGGCGCCCTCGGCTTGTCCGCGGCTCGAGCGCTGCTCGCGTCGGCGCGTACCTCATACTCACACCCGGCCGCGAAGGGAAGCCTCAGACGCTGTCGGCGGCGCCGTGGCCGTGCGGACTGGGTCTTTCGGCCCAGCCCCCCTCGGCCCGGCCAACTGGCGTGATCACCGGGCTGTGCGATGATGCGTCCGCCCCAACTTTCCCGACGAAGGACGCGCCCATGACCGCCAAGGGTGAGCTCTCCCAGCCATCTGCGACGCGCCGGCCCATGGTCGCCTGGTACGACCCAGGCCAGCTCGCCCAGACCGGCCTCGCCGCCGGCGTCTCCGCCCTGCTCGGCACCCGCGCCGACCACCGCCTCGTCGAGGCCCTCGCCGCCGAGCAGCCCCTCTACGACTACGCCAACGCCCACGACGAGGTCGTCATCGACTACGTGGCCGACACCGGCGACGGCTACGCCTCCACCCGCGCCATCGCCGAGGCCGTCCGCGACACCCCCGTCGCCTGGGACCCCGCCGCCCGCTTCCGCCGCCGCGCCATCGTCTTGGGCGGCGACCAAGTCTACCCGACCGCCACCCGCCGCGAGTACGAGGACCGCTTCGTCCTCCCCTGGACCGACATCTTCCCCAAGCCCGCCCCCGAGCGCCTCGCCCCGCCCATCCCGCGCTGGGGCGTGGTCCCGCCGCCCACCTCGACCGCCCCCCACGACCCGCACTCCACCCTCCCCGGCGGCGAGGCCCTCCCCGACCTCCTCGCCATCCCCGGAAACCACGACTGGTACGACGGCCTCGCCAGCTTCACGCGCCTCTTTACCCAGGGCCGCACCATCGGCGGCCTGCGCACCTGCCAGCGCCGCAGCTACTTCGCCCTGCGCCTCCCCGGCCGCTGGTGGATGCTGGCCCTCGACATCCAGCTCGAAGGCGACATCGACGGCCCCCAGCTCGCCTACTTCCGCGACCAGGTCTTCGCCCGCCTCGACCCCGGCGACCGCGTCATCGTCTGCGTGGCCGAGCCCGCCTGGGAGAAAGCCCAGTTCGACACCGGCGACCGCCACCTCGACGACAACCTCGCCTTCATCGAGCGCCTCATCACCGCCCGCGGCGGCCGCGTCCACGTCTGGCTCGCTGGCGACCTGCACTACTACCGCCGCTGGACCACCGACTGCGCCGAGGCCGAGCCCCGCCAGACCGGCCCCGACAGCGTCCACAAGATCACCTGCGGCGGCGGCGGCGCCTTCCTGCACCCCACCCACACCCTCGACCCGCCCGACGCCCGCTCGCTGGAGCGCCTGCCCCGCCTCCGCACCTCCATCGCCGACCGCCCCGCCCTCCTCGGCGAGGCCGCCGCGCACCCGCCCCGCGCCGCCTCCCGCCGCCTCTCCGCCGCCACCCTGCTCTTCCCGCTGCTCAACCCCAGCTTCGGCGTCGTCCCGGCCATCCTCTACTTCGCCACCGCCGCCATCGCCTACCCGTGGGCCACCGGCCTCCCCAGCGACACGTCCGTCTCCGGCATCGCCCTGGAGCTCGCCCTCGGCGCCAAGAGCAACCCCATCCTGTGGGTGTGGGTCTTCGCCGTCCTCCGCATCCTCATCGCCTTCGCCGAAGGCACCCGCCCCTTCCGCCGCGCCCTCAGCGGCGCCCTCCACGGCACAGCCCACCTCGCCCTCGCCGCCGTGCTGACCACCCTCACGCTGCACTGGCTCGCCACCCCGCCCGGCCTCCTCGCCACCCCCATCGAGCGCGCCCTCATCATCGCCGCCGGCGTCTGCCTCGCCTGGACCCTCGGCTCCGTCCTCTTCGGCGCCTACCTCTTCCTCGCCGTCCGCTTCTTCCGCGCCCACACCAACGAGGCCTTCAGCGCCCTGCACTTCCAGGGCTACAAGTCCTTCCTCCGCATCCACATCCGCGCCTCGGGCGACCTGCGCATCGAGGCCTACGCGGTGGACGACGCCGCCGGCACCACGACCTGGCAGCGCCTCTTCCGCGACGGCGCCCAGGCCCCCGTCTCCTCGCGCACGCGCCACGTCGACTCCGTCAGCGTCCCGGCGCGACCCGTCTAGTCACCAGCGGCGCGCCTCCCCGCTCCCGATTGCCAAAACCGTGCCCCCTCGGTCACACTTTACACCTCCCCAAACCCTGCGAACGCCTTGGCCGCACCTACCGAATCGCAAGATCGCCGCCTCGGCACCGTGCTGCGCGGGCAGTACCGCCTCGACAGCGTCCTGGGCCGCGGCACCATGGGCACGGTGTACCGGGCGACCAACCTGCGCGACCAGTCCGAGGTGGCCGTCAAGGTCCACTCCCCCGACGCCCTGCTGGCCGATCCCAGCCGCCAGGACGAGTTCCGACGCCGCTTCGAGCGCGAGACCGTCGCG
The DNA here is from genome assembly GCA_041389525.1 of Myxococcota bacterium. Taxonomy (GTDB): domain Bacteria; phylum Myxococcota_A; class UBA9042; order PHBI01; family JACKFB01; genus JACKFB01. The sequence continues at coordinate 10,687 of JAWKRR010000029.1, forward strand.
ACCCTGACCCTCGACCACCCGAACACGGTGAAGGTCCTCGACTTCGGCACCCAGGGCGACCTCAGCTACCTCGTCCTCGAGCTGCTCCGCGGCCGCACCCTGCGCGACGTCCTCGACCGCGAGCGCGGCCCCCTCAGCCCCCAACGCACCGCCCGCATCGCCGTCCAGATCGCCCGCGCGCTGGAGCACGCCCACGGCCACGGCATCGTCCACCGCGACCTCAAGCCCGACAACGTCTACATCTGCGACGGCGGCAGCCTGCCCGACCACGTCAAGGTCATGGACTTCGGCATCGTCCGCCTCATGGGAAAGCGCGCCGAGGCCACCCAGCTCACCCAGGCGGGCCACAGCATGGGCACCCTCGCCTACATGTCGCCCGAGCAGGCCACCAACCAGCCCGTGGGCCCGGCGACCGACCTCTACACCCTCGGCGTGATGGTCTACGAGATGATCACCGGCCGCCTGCCCTTCGACGCCGGCAATGCCCTGATGGTGGCGGTGATGCACATCGAGACGCCGCCGCCGCCGCTCGAGGTCGCGTCGATGAGCCCCGACGAGCTGGCTCCCTGGCAGGCGCTGATGGATCGGCTGCTCGACAAGTCCGCCGAGACGCGGCTTCAGCGAGCCGGAGACGTCGCCCGCATGCTCGACGGGATGCTGAGCGCCCAGGATCGCGTCCAGCTTGCCAGCGTGCGGCCGAACATCCCGGCGCCGATCACGCGTTCGGCGGGACCGCGGCCGATCTCGGGCGGGCTTGCCCAGAAACGCCAGGCGCCATCGAGCAAAACGCCGTGGTGGCTGTGGCCGCTCTTGGGCGTCGGCGTCGCCGTGGTCGGCGCGGGGCTGGCGATGCTGGTGGCCTGGCTGAAGGGCTGAGCGCGCGGGCTCAGGGGTTCAGCGCCAAGCTCGCGTTCAGCGCGCTCCACACGGCCTGGGCCATGGGGCGGGTCGTCGCGAAGAAGTCGTTGGACAGCACGGCGACGCAGGTGCCCGAGGCCAGGTGGATGAAGACCTCGCCGCGAAATCCCATGGTCGAGCCGGTGTGGCCGACCACGGAGACGCCGCCGCGGGTGTCCAGGTAGCTGCCGAGGCCGTAGGCGGCGAACTTCCCGCCCGGCAGCGCGGCGGGGGCGACCAGGGCGGCGCGTGAGGCAGGCGAGAGCACGTCGCCGCGGTAGAGCGCCTCGGCCCAGCGACACAGGTCGTCGCCGTTGGACACCATGCCGCCCGCGGCCCAGGCCCACGACATGTCGAGGAGCCCCTCGACCGGGCTGCCCAAGGCGTGGCCGGTGACGCGGCCGCCGGGCATGGGCTCGAAGGACTCGAAGAAGGTGTCGCCGAGCCCCTGCGGCGCCAGCAGGCGCGAGCGCAGCACCTCGGCCAGAGGCTCGCCGGCCACGGCCTCGACGGCCAACCCGAGCACGTAGAAGCCCGTGTTCGAGTAGCTCCAGTCAGCGCCCGGGGCGAAGACGTCGCCGTGCGCGCGGGCCCAGGCGATGATCTCGGTCGGGGTGGCTGGCGCGGTGGACTTGCCAAGGAAGTTCGCGTCGTCGGTGTAGTTGAAGAGGCCGCTGGTGTGATTCAGTAGGCGCTCCAGCGTGATGCCGGCGCCGAAGTCGAAGCCGGTGAGCCACTGGTCGGCCGGGTCGTCGAGGGCGAGGGTGCCCTCCTCGACGCGCTGCAAGATCAGCGCGGTGACGAAGGTCTTGGTGACGCTGCCGACCCGGAAGCGATCGCCCGGGACGAGCGCCAGCCCGAGATCGGCGTCGGCCAATCCTTGGTCGCGGGACCAGCGGCCCTGGCCGGGCACGACGACCGTGACCTGGACGCCGGGCGCCTCGACCGCGGCGAACTCGGCGTCGACAGCGGCCTCGAGCGCGATCTGGAGCGCCGGCTCCAGGCCCGACTCGGCGGTGTCGGCCAAGGCGTCAGGATGGGCCGGCCCCGTCTCGGGCACGGCGTCGGCAGGAAGATCCGGCCCCGCCTCCGGCGCGGCGTCCGGCACCACGTCGAAGAACGTGATGGTGTCGGCGTGAAAGACGTCCGCGCCCTCGCCGCCATCGCACGCCCACGTTGCACTTGCGACCGCCAACGCGATGAGCAGGCGCGCGCTCGCCGCTCTGGTTTTTGCCCCGCGCATCCGCCCTCCCAGTGAGAAAATTGTCCGCTGGTCTGAGGCCCAGCACAATCCTCACACCGACATTCCCTTGTCGCGACAGGTCGCCGGGGATCATTCCCCAGCCGAGGAGCCCCGATGCCGCAGCTCGTAGTCAAGCTCAAGGAGCGCGAGCTCCAGGTCTACCCGATCACCAAGCCCTGCGTGACCATCGGTCGGGACGCCAGCAACGATCTGATCATCGACAACTCGGGTGTGTCGCGGATGCACGCGAGCGTGAACCTCGAGGGGCGCGACCTCGTCGTGCGCGATATGGCGAGCGCCAACGGCGTCTACGTCAACGGCCGCGCGGTGGTCGCCCACCCGTTTCGCGACGGCGACCAGATTCAGATCGGCAAATTCGTGGTCGAATATATCGACCAGGGCGGCCCGGAGCTGGACTCCATCCGCGGCGAATCCGACCTCTTCAGCCGGCCGCGGCCCAGCAGCCTGTCGCCGCTGGAGACCACGCACCTGAAGCCCGAGGAGCTGCTGGCGGCGCAGCGCTCCGGCGTCCTGGCCATCCCCAGCGCGGCCTGGCCGACCGACGACGTGATGACCGTCCCCGCGCCCCCAGCCAAGTCGAACGCGGCCTTGCGAAAGACCGTGGTGGCCCTGTCCGCGACGACACTCTCGCTGGCCTTCGCGGTGCTGTACCTCACCTTCGTCTAGCCACGGCGCTATCGTTTGGCGGGTCGCGCGCTGCCGGGAAATGTCCTGGCTGCCCTTGCGGATCTCGCAGCGCAGCGAGACCATACGCGGCAATGCTGCGGGCGATGGGCTGGATTCCATTGTGGATCACTCGTGCGTTCGCGGCGGCATTGCCGTCATTCGGGCGGCTTGAGTCATCCCGAAAGGGAAGGAGTAGCCAGCATGAATCCAATGTATCGGGCGGGAGCCCTGGTCGCCGCGGGCGCGTTTATCGTGGGCCTGACGCTGGTGGCGGAAGCCAAGATCATCGCGCCTAGCAAGTACCGGAAAGTGGTCGACGGCGTGGGAAGCTGCGTCTTCTCCACCGACGAAGTGCCCTTCAAGAAGGAAGACTCGTACAAGGTGCAGACCGAGTTCTCGGGCGACGACGAGATTCACCTGCGCTGCTACTTCGCCAAGCAGCTCGTGGATTACCGAGACCAGGGCAAGATCTCGAGCCAGCTTCGCGGCATGGAGGGCGGCAACCCGTCCATCAGCACGCGCCTGCAGTTCGCGCCCCCGCGCTGGCAGTACCGCGGCAACATCAAGGTCACTGAGGCGGCCTTGGATTGGGACCAGATGCGCGCGGATCTCGTGCGCTCGGGCGACTGCAACTACCGCAAGGAGCCCAAAGAGGGCTCGCCGTGCATCAACATCGCCGAGGAGGTCCGAAACCTCGTGCGCGACGAGGGCCACAGCCTGCCCTACACGACCGAGATCTGCGTGCACTTCGAGTTCGACGTGGTCGAGGAGAAGATCCCGAACCCGAAGAACGTGCTCGAGATGATCGACAAGAAGTCCTTCGTGACGCTGGCGAAGGGCTGCTTCAAGTACACGCTCAAGGAGTAGGGCGCGTTCGGGTGTCACTGAGTCCCTCGGGTTCGCGCCAAGACGCCAAGGCGCCAAGACCGCGCGACCTTGGCGCCTTGGCGTCTTGGCGCGAACCTCCTAGTTTCGGCTCCGCAAGCCTGCGCGCCTAAGAAAATCCCTCTCCGTGCCCTCCGTGTCTCCGTGGTTTGCCCCCTGTCCCCCTCCGCCACGGCCCTCCCGCCCAGGGATCAGCCTCCATTTAGAGCGGGATCGGCCTCACGATCTGTGGGCTTACCTTGATCTCACCGTGCATTCGGGCCGATCATGGGCCGGCCCCCAGGGATTCCTGGGGGCGGATGCGGGAGCGAGATGGGCTGGCTGAGACTTTGGCTCGTGTGCGGGCTTGTCGCGGGGGCGGCGGCGTGCGCTAGCGACGGGTCCATCGCGGGGGGCGACGGCGACGCCGTGGCTTTGGACGCGGCGGACGTGGCGGACGGCGACGGGGTGGCCGACGGCGGCGACGGGGCCGACCTGGGGCCGGACGTGCCGGGCGTCGAGTGCAGCTCCGGCGCCGAGTGCCAGGTCCTGGTGGCCAACGACCCCTGCCGCGTCGCGCTCTGCGACACGCTGAAGCACCGCTGCGTGGTGGGGCCGAAGAAGGACTACACGCCGTGCAGCGACGGCGATCGCTGCACCGACGGCGACCTGTGCCTGGACGGTGAGTGCAGCGCCGGGCCCGCCCTGCCCTGCGGCGACGGCGATCCGTGCACCGACAACGACTGCGACCCGCAGCTTGGGTGCGTCTACCCCGACAACACCGCGCCGTGCAGCGACGGCAACACCTGCACCGACGGCGACGTCTGCGCGGAGGGGCTCTGCGCGGGAACCCCGACGGCGAGCTGCGGCTGCGACACCGACGCGGACTGCGTGCAGCACGACGACGGCGACCTGTGTAACGGCGTGCTGACCTGTCACGAGGGCGTCTGCGCAAACGATCCGACCACCGTGGTGCAATGCGACACAAGCGGCGACACGGACTGCTTCCGGACCGTGTGCTTACCAGAGACTGGCGCGTGTTCCGCGCTGCTCCTCGACGATGTGCCGTGCAACGACGGAAACGGCTGCACCGTCGGCGATCGCTGCGCGAGCGGGACCTGCACCTCGGGCGCTGACCAGTGCCCGTGCGACAAGGACGCCGACTGCGCCGAGTACGACGACGACGACCTCTGCAACGGCAGCCTGGGCTGCATCGAGGGCCGCTGCCGCATCGCGCCACTGAGCATCGTCATCTGCGAGGTCCCAGGCAGTGTTCAGTGCATTCGCCCGCGCTGCGTGCCGGCGACCGGCGCCTGTGTGTCGGAGGCGCAGGTCGACGGCGTGGCGTGCAGCGACGCGAACGCCTGCACTCAGGGTGACGTCTGCGCGGCGGGGGCCTGCGTGCCCGGCGCGCCGCGGGTCTGCGCCGACGGCCTGGGCTGCACCGACGACGCGTGCGACCCGGCCACGGGCTGCACGTTCACGCCGAACACCGCGCCCTGCGACGACGCCGACGCCTGCACCGAGGGCGACCTGTGCGCGGGCGGTCTGTGCACGCCCGGAGCCGCGGTCGACTGCGACGACGGCGACCCGTGCACCGCCGACGCCTGCGCGCCCGCGGTGGGCTGCACGCACACGGTGACGCCAGCGGCCGCCTGCGACGACGAGGATCCCTGCACTGAAGCCGACGCCTGCAGCGCCGCCGGGGCCTGCGTCGGGACGGCCTACACCTGCGCGACCTGCGAGGCCTGCGACGGCGCCGGCGGCTGCGCGCTCTTCGACGAGTTCTGCAAGATCGGCGGCGCCTGCGTCGCCAGCGGCGCGGTCGACCCCGCGAACCCATGCCAGCGATGCACGCCCGAGATCACTCAGGCCGCGTATGCCCCCGACGACGCGCTGAGCTGCGACGACGGCGCCGAATGCACCACCGACGACTTCTGCTCGGCCGGCTTCTGCACGGGCGCTGGCAGCGGCTGCGCGGCGTGCGAGACCTGCGGCGAAGACGGCGGCTGCGTCCTGGTCGCCGGCGCCTGCCGAATCGACGGCGCCTGCCTGCTCGCCGGCGCCCCGCACCCGACCCTGCCCTGCCTCGCCTGCGTGCCCGAGGTGTCGACCAGCGCCTGGAGCCCCGACGACGCCATGAAGTGCGCCGATGAAGACGCCTGTAACGGCGTCGAGACCTGCTCGGCTGGCGTCTGCACCCCCGGCGCCCCGCTGGTCTGCGACGACGCGGACCCCTGCACCGACGACGCCTGCGACGCCGCCACCGGCTGCACCGCGACCGACAACACCGCGCCCTGCGACGACGAGAACGCCTGCACGGACGGCGACACCTGCGCCGCCGGCACCTGCGCGGGCACGGCCATCCTCTGCGACGACGAAAACCCCTGCACCGACGACGGCTGCGAGCCCGCCATCGGCTGCGTCACCGCCGACAACGTCGCCCCCTGCGACGACAGCGACGCCTGCACGAGCGGCGACCTCTGCGCGGGGGGCGCGTGTGGCGGCGCGGCCATCACCTGCGACGACAAGGACCCCTGCACCGACGACGCCTGCGAGCCCGCCACCGGCTGCACGACCGCGCCCAACACCGCCCCCTGCGACGACCAGAACGCCTGCACGGACGGCGACACCTGCGCCGCCGGCACCTGCGCGGGCTCGGCGATCGTCTGCGACGACGAAAACCCCTGCACCGACGACGGCTGCGACGTGGCGACCGGCTGCACCGCGACCCCGAACAGCGCAGGCTGTGACGACGCCAGCGTGTGCACCACCGGCGACCACTGCGCGGGCGGCGCCTGCGTCGGCGACGCCATCGACTGCGACGACGGCAACCCGTGCACCGGCGCCTTCTGCGACGACGTGTTCGGCTGCATCCCCGACGAGTTCGAGGACGGCACCCCCTGCTTCTCCGAGCTCATCTGCGCGGCACCTGGCACCTGCCTCGGCCTCGTCTGCCAGTGCCCGTCGCCGGACTGCAGCGGGCTTGCCACCGACTGCGCCGACGCCGCCTGGGACGCGGTCGCGCAGAAGTGCGTCACGACCCCGAAAAACCAAGGCGGGGCCTGTAACGGCGACGACAACGGCTGCACGCCCGACACCTGCGCGGCCGGGGTCTGCGTCGTCGGCGCGCCGCAGAGCTGCGTCGGCTCAGCCGACCCGTGCAACGCCTCGAGCTGCACGTCGGTGACGCCCTTTGAGTGGGTGTGCGTGCCCGCGCCGGTCATCGGTCTGGCCTGCGACGACGCGACCACCTGCACCGCGTCCGGCACCACCTGCCTCGCCGGCGCCGCCGCCGCCTACGCTTACAACCACGCCGCCGTGACCAGCGCGCGCGCCCTGGACCGCTCGGGCAAAGGCAACCACATGACGCTGTCGGCGGCGACCACGCTCAAGTCGGGCGGTCCGACCGGCGCCTTCCTGCACTGCGACGGGACGGGCGAGGCCTTCATCGCGTCGGCGCCCAGCCTCGAGATCACCAGCCCCGGCCTCACGGTCGGCACCTGGTTTCGCAGCGAGAGCGTGCTGGAGTCGAGCCGGGTGATGGTCTCCAAGGACACCTCCTTCATGCTCGGGCTGAACACCGGCGTGCTGTCCTGCGCCATCCGAATCGACGACGAGTGGGCTTGGTACGGCTCGACCGCGGTGCCGCCCAACACGTGGCACCACGGGGCCTGCACCTACGATGGCCAGCGCCTCGAGGTCTGGCTGGACGGCGTGCGCACCGACACGGTGGAGATGCCGGGCCTGCTGACGCCCACCGAGCCCACCACGCGCTTGTGCGCGCGCAAGGAGGGCTTCCGCTTCCTCGGCGATCTCGCGGACACCCGGATTTACCCGCGGGCCCTTGGCGCGGGTGAGCTTTGGACCCTGGCCAGCGCGCCCCAGGTCTGGCGCTCCGGTGGCGGGACCTGCGGCGGCAAGCCTTGGCCGTCCAGCTGCTGCGAGACCAACGCGCACTGCGAGGACCGCTTCGCCTGCACGGCCGAGTCGTGCAACGCCAACGCCTGCACGTCCGGGCTGGCGACCCTCTGCGATATCCCAGGCAACGGCTGCCGGTTCGAGTACTGCGCTGAGTCCGTGACCGGAACGCCGGCCTGCGAAGAGTCCTTCGGCGGGCCCTCGGACCCCATCGCGACCGAGGACTTCGAGCTTTGGTCGGCGGTCGGCCCGCGCGCCAACGGGTTCTTCCTGGAGGTCGGACCGCTGGCCAGCCCCGAGTGCGCCTGGCACCACGTCAGCGGCGAAGACGTCGCCGCCCAGCTGACGCCCCTGGGCTGCAGCGAGGGCTTCGGCTGCCTCTACGCGGGCAGCTTGGTGACCTGGGACTACGACGTGGGCGTGTGCGACGCGACGGCGACCACGCCTCCGATTCAGATCCCGACGGCGAGCACGGCCCACCTCGAGTTCGCGCGCTGGGGCCAGATCCTCGACACCTCCGCGGGCGGCGATCGCCTCGAGATCCTCATCGACGGCGCGGTCATCAAGACCATCAACGCGACGGCCCTGTCGACCGGCGGCTGGACCAACGACACGAGCACCATCTCGGCCTTCGCCGACGGCAAGGCGCACCGGATCGGCTTCCGCTTCCGCACCGACGACGACGCGTTCAACACCGGCGGTGGCGTGCTCATCGACAACCTGCGCATCCGACTCAACAGCCCAAGCTGTCTGTGAGCGCGGGCGCGCTCCGCGGTCAGTCGTCGCCTGTCTGAATGCGGCGTAGGCGGGCGTAGATGCCGTCCAGGGCCATCAGCTCTTCGTGGCGGCCCGACTCGCGCACCACGCCCGCGTCGAGGACCAGGATGGTGTCGGCGTGGCGTACGGTCGACAGGCGGTGGGCGATGACCAGCATCGTGCGTTCCTGCGCGACGCGGGCCAGCGACCGCTGAATCGCGGCCTCCGTCTCGTTGTCCACCGCCGACGTCGCCTCATCGAGCACCAGGATCGGCGGGCTGCTCAAGATGGCGCGCGCCAGAGACAGCCGCTGCCGCTGACCGCCAGAGAGCTTCTGCCCGCGCTCGCCCACGATGGTCTGGTAGCCCAACGGCAACGTCACGATGAAGTCGTGCGCCTCTGCCGTCCGGGCCGCGCGCTCGATGGCCTCGGGGCCAGCACCCTCGAGCCCGTAGGCGATGTTCTCCGCGACGGTGCCGTGGAAGAGGAAGACGTCCTGGCTGACCAGCCCGATCGCGGCCCGCAGCGAGCGGAGGTCCAGCTCGCGCAGGTCGTGCCCGTCGAGGCTCACGCCGCCGCCCTGCGGGTCGTAAAAGCGTAGCAGCAGCTTCACCACCGTAGACTTGCCCGAGCCCGTCGCGCCGACGATCGCCGTGGTCTCGCCTGCCGGCGCGCGGAAGCTCAAGCCGCTGAGCACCGGGGCGCGCGGGTCATACGCGAAGCGCACGTCGGAGAACGTGATGTCACCTCGCACTTTGTCGACCGGCACCACCCGCGGACCGCTGACGATGGTCGCCTTGGTGTCCAGCAGGTCGAGAACCCGCGTCGTCGAGGCCATCGCGCGCTGAAAGAGGTCGACGGTCTCGCCCATGCGGGTCAGCGGCCAGAGCAGCCGCTGGGTCAAGAACACCATGACGCTGTAAGCCCCGACCGCCAGCTCGCCGGTCTGGGTCAGCGCGCCGCCGTAGACCAGGGTGGCGACGAACCCGCACACGATGACCATGCGAATCAGCGGCGAGAACGCCGAGCTGAGGCGAATCGCGGCGCGGTTGGCCTGCTGGTAGTCCTGGCTGAGTCGCCCGATGCGCTCGACCTCGCGCGCCTCGCCGTTGAAGCTCTTCACCGTGGCGATGCCGCCCAGGTTATTGGCGAGCTGGCCTGAGAGCAGCCCCACCCGCTCGCGCACCACCGTGTAGCGGGGCGCGATTCGCGCCTGAAAGCGAAAGGAACCCCACAGGATGAAGGGGACCGGCAGGAAGGCCAGCCCCGCGACGCCGGGGGCCAGCGCGAAGAACGTGGCGCCGACGACCATCACCGTGGTCGTGACCTGCAGCAGCTCGTTGACGCCGCCGTCGAGGAAGCGCTCGAGCTGGTTGATGTCGTCATTGAGGACGGCCAGCAGCCCCCCGGTCGAGCGGTCCTCGAACCACGCCAGCTCGAGATCCTGGGTGTGCGAGTACGCGTCCATCCGCAGCTCGTGCTGGACGGTCTGGGCGAGATTTCGCCACCGGACCGCGTGGAGGTACTCGAAGACCGACTCGGCCACCCAGATGACCAGCGTGAGCCCCGCGATGACCCAGAGCTGGGCCATGACCTCGACGACGCCGAAGCCGGCGATGAACGAGTCCTCGCCGTTGACGACCACGTCGATGGCGGCCCCGATGAGGCCCGGCGGCGCGAGATCGAAGAGCTTGTTCGCCACCGAGTACGTGGTCGCCAGCGCGATGTCGCGGTGGTGCGATGCCGCGTATCGGTACAGGCGCCGGGCCGGGCTGACTCGCGAGGTCACGGAGCGGTCACGCGGGGCGCTCGAGGGTGACGAAGCTGCAGCCTTCGGAGTCCACGCGCTCGGTCTCGCGCCACGCGCCCCGGTCGAAGGCCGGGAAGTGCGTGTCGCCGTCCGGCTGGGCGTGGACCTCTGTGAGGAAAATCCTGGTCGCCAGGGGCAACGCGGCCGCGTAGATGCCGGCGCCGCCGACGATGCGCGGCTCGGGGTCGGTCTGCCGCGCCAGGGCGATGGCCTCGGGCACGCTGCGGGCGACCTCGATGCCCGGGTGCTCCAGCGAGGCGCGGGTGACGACGATGTTGCGGCGGCGCGACAGCGGGCCCGGCAGGGACTCCCAGGTGCGGCGGCCCATGATGATGGCGTGGTCGAGGGTCATGCGCCGGAAGTGGCGCAGATCCTCGGGCAGGTGCCAGGGCAGGTCGCCGTCCAGGCCGATGACGCCGTTGTCGGCGATGGCGACGACGAGGGCCAGGGGCTCGCGCGGTCGGCCGCCGGTGTTAGGCCCGCTCACACCGCCACCGGAGCCTTGATGTGGGGGTGCGGGTCGTAGCCCTCGAGGCGAAAGTGCTTGAACTCAAAGGAGAACACGTCGCGGACCGAGGGGTCGAGGTGCATGGTCGGCAGGGCGCGCGGCTCACGCTGGAGCTGGAGGCGGGCCTGATCGAGGTGGTTCATATAAAGGTGGGCGTCGCCCAGGGTGTGGATGAACTCGCCGGGCTTGAGCCCCGTCGCCTGGGCGATCATCAGGGTGAGCAGCGCGTAGCTGGCGATGTTGAAGGGCACGCCCAAGAACACGTCGCCGGAGCGCTGGTAGAGCTGGCACGACAGCTCGCCGTCTTGGACGTGGAACTGAAAGAGCGTGTGGCAGGGCGGCAGCGTGACGTCGGTGGCCTCGCGGGGGTTCCAGGCGGTCACGAGGTGGCGGCGGCTGAAGGGGTTCTGCTGCAGCTCGCTGACGACGCGGGCGATCTGGTCGACGCCGTCCGATGCGTAGGTGCCGTCTGGGTTTTTGGTGGCTCCGAAGGCGCGCCACTGGTGGCCGTAGATGGGGCCGAGATCGCCGGCCTCGCGTCCGAAGCGGGCGCACTCGTCAGCACCCGCCCAGTCGTCCCAGATCGAGACACCCGCGGCCTGAAGCGAGGCGACGTGGGTCTCACCGCGTAGAAACCAGAGCAGCTCGTGGAGGATCGAGCGCAGGTGCAGCCGCTTGGTCGTGAGCAGCGGGAAGCCCTGGCGCAGGTCGAAGCGCATCTGGTGGCCGAAGACGCCGAGGGTGCCGGTGCCGGTGCGGTCGTCGCGCGGGCGACCCTCGTCGAGGATGCGGCTGAGCAGGTCGAGATAGGCTTTCACGCGCCGAACCAAAGCACGGGTCGGCTGCGGAATCCACCCGCGATGAGCGAGCGCCGGCGCGGAAAACCCGCCGAGGCCGCCGGGGGCGCCTCTCGCGAGACACCGACCGGCGACCCCGGCGGACCAAGCGCCCGTCACGCGCGAATGAAGACGGACGCTCGGGGTCCCCCACCAAGGGACGCTCGGGTGCCTACTCGCCGAACGCGGGCGGGCGGGTCAGCAGGAACTTGCCCAGCAGCGGCTCGGACTCGCCGTCCAGGTCGATGGCGTCGACGAAGCCCTGAAACACGGTGTTCTTGAAGTCGACGGTGCCGCGCAGGGTGATGAACCAGGAGCGGTCGCTGACGTCGTCGTAGAACAGGGTCTGGATGGTGTGGTCGCCGTCTTGGAAGTAGCCCTTCTCGCAGTGGAGCAGGCCGGCGTCCTGGTAGCCGAACCCGGCGACGTCCATCCGCACGGCGTGGTTGCCGTGGGTGCAGCCGGCGTAGCGCTGGTAGAGACTCGAGACGTTGAGGCTGGTCGTGTACTCGCGGCCGCCTGGGAAGGCCATCACGCCCGACCAGCGCCCGGCGACGCCCGGCACGACGCCCTTGACCGACAGCATCTGGAACTTGCCGATGACCGTGGCGCCGCCCTTGAGGACCACGCCGTACACGGGGGCGTGGTTGTTCTCGTAGGGGTAGCCGCTGATCTGGTAGGTGCGCCCCTGGCCGTCCTGCCACGCGAAGAAGTCGGTGCCGAGGCCCTGGGTCTCGACGCGGCGCACGCCTCCGCCGGTGAAGACCTGCAGGTCCGCCGCGCCCAGGTACATGAACTCGAGGCGCTGTGACTGACTCGAGCCGTCCGCGAAGGAGGCCTGCAGGAACTTGTAGCCGAGGATGTCCCCGGTCTGGTTCCAAGCGTCCTTGGCGAGCGCAGGCGCGGCCATCATCAGGGTCAGCGAGAGCGCGAGGCTCGCGCGTCGAAGGTGCGTGGTCATGAGAAGTCCCCCCAGGTCGTGAGATGCGGAGCGCCGCCCCCCTCGGGTCTCGCTCCAACCCTCCTTTCACCACCGGGGAGGACCTCGTCGGGGTTTTCGCCTCGGCGACGTCGATTTTCGCTGCGACGCACGCTCGCGCGATCGCGCCGACTGGACCGCGCAGTTTTCGCGCTCGCAACGCCTGTGATACCGCATCGCACACCGCGCGGATCTCGGCCATGAAGGCCCCTGGCGAGCCTTCGAGCCCTCGGTGTGTGGCGCAGCCCTGGGCGCGGTGCCGCAGGAGCTGTGGGGTTGCCGTCCACTTCGGCACGCGCCTCATCCCCGTCGGGAAAAGTGCCGCGAGGCGCCTACTTCGACTGCAGCGTCACCAGACCGAGGCCCACCAGGCTCTGCATCTCCGGGCCTTCGAGCCACGCCAGCGCCTGGGTGTTGCCGTCGAGCACCGCGAGGAAATGGGCCACGGTCACGCGCCGCGTCAGCGAACGCACCAGCGCCACGTCGGCCGTCGACTTCTTGCAGGGATCGAGCGCTTGGTTGGTGCCGGTGAAGGACGTGTGGTTGGCGCCGACGATGGTGACGGCGCGGGTCGCGACGGGCGACGCGTCGTAGAAGGCTTGGTAGTTCTCGCCTGCGGGGGCGCACGCGGGGCTGATGAAGGTCCCCTCGGCGTCGGTGGTCTCGCCAAGCAGCGCCAGGGGTGCTGCGAGGTCGGCGATGAGGTCGGGGACCAGGTTGTCGGGGCAGCCGACGAAGGCGGGCCCGCCGCAATCCACCGGGTCCCAGGCGACCACCGCGCCGATACGCGGGTCGAGGACGGCCGCGTAGACGCTGGTCTTGCCGCCGAGGGAGTGGCCGGCGGTCCCGATGCGGGCGAAGTCGATCTGGTCGGCGAGGCCGCTGGCCGGAGTGGCCAGCCAGTCGATGAGCGCGCTGGTCTTGGCGGCCTCGTCGCTGTGGTCGGGGAAGAGCGAGTCGTAGGTGCGCAGGACGACGATGAAGCCCCAGGTCGCGAGGTGCGCGCAGTAGGGCTCGTAGGACTCGGCGGCGATGGAGAAGCCGGGCGCCAGGATGGCCAGCGGGAAGGGGCCGGGCGCGGCCGTCTTGCCGCCGTCGGCCGAGGGGACGCAGAGCAGCGGCTTGCCTCCGGTGAGGCTTCCCTTGAAGAGCGGGTTCGCCCAGCTCTTGGTGACCTTCGCGGCCAGGGCGCCTGGGTTTGCGGGGTCGGAGAGTGGCGGCGGCGCGACATCGGGGGCTGTGGCCGTGTCGGGGAGCGCGTCGGCGTCGGCGTCGGCGAGCGCGTCGGCGTCGGCCACCGCGTCGGCGTCGGCGATCGCGTCCGGCTCGGCATCGGCGGGGTCGGCGTCGGCGTCGGCGTCGGCGGCTATGTCCGCGAAGATCTCGGGCTGTATATCGGTGACGATCTCGCCCGGCGGGTCGCCGCCGTCGGGCGTCCCGAGGTCGGCCGCCGAGTCCGTCGTCGCGTCCTCAACACCGTCGGGTGGCGCGCTCGTGTCGCGGGGTGAGGCCCCGTCCGGCAGCGCCGCGGCGTCGAGGCCGCCGCCTTGGCCGATCTCCGAGATCGCCGAGGTGTCACCTGAGAAAACGGAGTCTCCACAGGAGGACGCCAGCCCGAGGGTGACAAGCGAAGCGACGAAAACGCGAAAGATCTGGGGCTGCACTGACGACCTCTAGTGGGAGCGCGCCGCGAATGGACGCGAGCCCGCACTTTAGTTGCAGCCACCCGCCCGCGAAAGCGGCGGGCGGCACAGCCCTTGCACAATCGAGGTAGTGAGCATGCAGGACGTCGATTCTGATGCGTTTCGGGTCACTTCGCACGAGGACGCTGTAATGAAACAGAACAACTCACTGGACCTCCGTGTGCAGAGGCCGGACGGCGTGGTGGTGCACTTCCCCGCCGTCAGCGTGCTGCTGAGCTGGGTTCGCGCGGGTCATGTGGTCGCCGACGACCTGATCTGCATGCGCAACCGCCCGTGGGAGCGGCTGGGTGACACCGAGTACGGCGTGATCACGCGGCGTGCGCCGACCCAGCGCCCGGCGGTCGCGCTCTGCGAAGAGGTCGAGGCCGAGATCCAGCACCCGGCGAACCTGGACGCCTACCTCGCCGCCGCCGAGTCGGTCTCGGACTACGAAGAGGTCGCCAGCGAGTACGAGTCCGCGCGCGCCTGAGCTGCGCCCCGCGCGCGAAACGCCACAAACGAAAGCGCCGAGGACTCACCATCCTCGGCGCTTTTTCGTTCTCGGGACCTCCAGCCGTCCCGGTCCTGCCCGCGCCCGATCGCGCCGTCTGGCGCACAAAAGGAGACGCCGCGAACCTCAGGCCCACGGCGTTCCCTATCCAGGCGGGACCGAGGTCCCTTAATCGGAGTTGCTACTCTGCAGTGCGGAAACGCTCCTCCCTGGCCGTCACGCGGCCTCCTCGGTAACCAGGTACTCGTAGAAGTCCTCGGGACTCAGCAGCAGGAAGACCAGGCGCCCGAAGGTCACGCGGTCACCGCTGTGCAGGACGCAGGACACGCCGCGCTGGAGGGGTTCGTCCCCGACCGTGGTGCCGTTTGTCGAGCCGCCGTCCTGCAAGACGTAGGCGCCGGTCTCCGGGTGCACCATGAAGGCCGCGTGCCGCCCCGAGATGGTGAAGTCGTTGATGAGGATGTCGGCCTCGTGCGAGCGGCCGATGACCAGCCACGGGGTCGTCCGGCGGGGGTCGCGACGCAGCTCGACGTAGCGGCGCGCGCTCATCGGGCGGCTCGCCATCATCTCGGGTTCGACATGGAGCGCGACCCGCGGGTCGACCTCCTCGAGGTGCATCATCGTGCCGGCGTAGACGCTGTTCGCGGCGACGGCTTGGGGAAGCATGCTGCCCGGGCTGGCGACCTTCGGGGCCGAACCCGAGGCCCGCGGCAGCGGTGGCAGGGGCTGCCTGCGCCGGATCTCCCCGCCGCGTATCTCCAACCCCACCAAGACCGGCCACCGCACCGTGCGGCGCAGCGCATCGCGACCTTGGTCAAACGCGATCTTGCGCGCCTCCTCCAAGTCCTGCATGACGCTCCTCCCCCTGTTCTGACCCACCTGAGGGTCTCCCGATCCTTCGGCAGGGCGCGCAGGTGACTTTAGCGGGGAGTTGCGAGATCGACCGCCGGGGTTGACGGAACGACCCCAAAGCGACCGCCAAAGGCGCCGAGCGCCGGTGGCTCCCGCTCGCGACGCGCGGTACTCTCGCGATGGAGCGCAGGCTCGGTGCTCGGCATCGGCGGCGCCATACCCGGAGGTCGAACGTGTCGCTCGAGGAATCGTTTCAGGCCGCGGTGGTGCGTTCGCGCGCCCTGCCCGCTCAAACCCCGGCGGGGCTGTTGGCCCTGTACGGCTTGTACAAACAAGCGACCGACGGCGACGCGACGGGCGCTCGGCCGGGCATGCTGGACGTGCGCGGGCGAGCCAAGCACGATGCCTGGGCGGGCCGCGCGGGGCAGAGCCGCGAGGCCGCGATGCAGGAATACATCGACACCGTCGACCGCTTGGGTGGCGGCGGAACCAAAGGGAGCAGCGAATGAAGACGAGTCAGATGATGGCGGGTGTGTTGGTGGCGCTGGCGCTGCTCTTCGTGGCGCCGCTGGCGTCGGCGAAGGTCGAGATCCGCAAGGGCGGGTCGAGCTGGGCGGTCATCGAGGACGACGGGACCATCCGCATCGGCGGCTCGTCGGTGGGCAAGTTCGAGAGCGACGGCACCGTGCGCAAGGGCGGCTCGTCCATCGGGAAGGTCGAGAGTGACGGCACGATCCGCAAGGGCGGCTCGTCCATCGGCAAGATCGAGAGCGACGGCACGCTGCGCAAGTCCGGCTCGTCCATCGGCAAGATCGAGAGCGACGGCACCATCCGCAAGGGCGGCTCGTCGTGGGGCAGCGCGTCGAACTGCTGCGGCGATCACGGCGGCAAGCGCGCCGTGGCGGCCGTCATCACGTTCTTCGTGGGCGACTTCTTCTAGGCCGGAGTCGGGGGGCGCGGGCTCGGTCGAGCGGCGCCTCCCTCAGTCCTTCGCCCCTGTGGACAGCCGCCGCGTGAGCCAGCCGGCGCCCCGCAGCCGGGGGCATCCGGCGACACGTCGGGAGGCCCTGGCAGCGTCGGAACTCCGCCAGAACCTCGTGAACGCGCCGCCGGATCTCACTTCCTAGCGGGCGAGCCGCTACCAGTCGCCGCGATCGCGGTCTCGGTCGCCACGTCCGCCGCGACCACCGCGTCCGCCGCCACCGTCACGTCCGCCGCCACCGCCGCCGTAGCCACCGCCGCCGCCGTCGCGTCCGCCGCCGTAACCGCCGCCGCCGCCGCCGTAACCACCGCCGCCGCCGCCGCCGTAACCACCACCGCCGCCGCCGCCGTAGCCGCCGCCACCGCCGCCACGTCGACCACCGCCGCCACCGCCGCCAGAGCGCTTGTCCTCGGCCTCGTTGACGCGGATCGAGCGGCCGTCCAGCGACTGCCCGTCCATCTTCGCCGCCGCCGCGTCAGCCGCCGCCGCATCGCTGAAGCTCACGAACCCGAACCCACGCGACCGACCGGTCTCACGGTCCAAGACGACCTTGGCCTCCGTGACCTCGCCGAACACCTCGAAGGCCGCGCGCAAGGAGTCATCCGTCGTGTCCCAACTCAAGCCGCCACAAAACAACTTCTTCATGACTTACTCGAACCTACAGCGGACCCGGCGATTGAAGGCGCCGGACGTCCTGGGTAAACGAGCCCGCGGGCCCGTGAGACTGTGCCAACTCTAGCCACTCGCAGAGTCCCGACGCGCCCCTCGAACTGCACGAGACCAGACGCGAGCGAGGCTGTATCAGGCTGATATCGCAGGCGGACTGCGGGTGCAATAGGTGCGCTTTCCGCGTCGATCACCCCGGTCGCGGGCGTGCTTCGACTGCTGTTGCGGTGTGGGCGTATCCCAGCGAGACTCCCCCCCATGGCGAAGGTCCTCATCACCGGCATCGCAGGGAGCCTCGCCCAGCTGGCGGCGCTCGAACTCATACGCCGCGGCGACGAGGTCATCGGCGTCGACTACCGCGCCAAGCCGATCGATCTGCCGCGGGGCATCGCCTTTCACCGCGCCAGCTACAACAAGAGCGGCATCCTCGACATCTTCCGGCGCCATGGCCCGGAGCGGGTGCTGCACCTTGGGCGCGTCGGCAATCTCCGCGTGCGGCCGAATCAGCGCTTCGACCTCAACGTGGTGGGCAGCGCGAAGATCCAGGAGCTGTCGCTCGAGTACGGCGTCTCGCAGCTCGTCGTGCTGTCGACGTACCACATCTACGGCGCCCATCCTTATAACCACATCCCGATCCTCGAGGACGAGCCGGTGCGCGCGCTGCAGACCGTCCCCGAGCTCGCCGACGCGACCCAGCTCGACGGCCAGGCCGTGACCTTCGCGTTCCGGCACCCAGCGCTCAGCACCATCGTCCTGCGCCCGTCCAACGTCATCGGGCCCCACATCAACAACACCACCTGCCGCTACCTGCGCGCCCGCACGGTGCCCTACGTGTCGGGCTTCAACCCGATGTGGCAGTTCCTCTACGAATCCGACATGTTGCGCGCGCTGCTCCTCGCCCTCGACAGCGGCACCTCGGGCGTCTTCAACGTGGCGGGCCGCGGCTCCATCCCGATCGTCGAGGCGCTGAAAATCGCCGGCGGGACGCTGCTCCCGGTGCCGCCGCCGCTCATTTGGCCCTTGCGCCGCCTCGCCGACAGCGTCCGCAGCACCGTGCCGCCCTACCTCGTCGACTTCCTGAAGTACCCGGTGATCGTCAGCGACGACCGGTTCCGCGCCGCCTTCGACTGGGAGCCGCGCATCGGGATCCCCGAGGCGATTCGCAGCACCATCTCGCGCATGCCGCTCACGGCGGGGATCGGCTGAGCACTAGCCTTTGCGGTGACCGCGCCCCTGGGGTGTCACACCGCAAACGCTGGGCCGAGTCCGCAGAAGTAACATCTGAGCGGTCGCCAGGGGACGGAGTCTCTTGCTCGCGGCCGATTTGGTGTATTCTGCGGCCGTTCCCCCACAACAACTCACATCCACCTGATCACCGACAGGGGAGGAGTATTCCATGGCCAAGTCCATGACGAAGGCAGAGTTGGTTTCGCAGATCGCTCAGGCGACTGGTATCACCAAGGCGCAGGCCAATGCGGCGTTGTCCGCAGCCACGGAGGCCATCGGGAAGGCGCTGCTCGACGGGAAGAAGACGACCTTGCCCGGCTTCGGCACTTTCAGCGTCTCCAAGCGCGCGGCTCGCACGGGCCGCAATCCGCAGACCGGGAAGAGCATCCGCATTCCCGCCTCTACGGGTGTGCGCTTCTCCGCCAGCTCGACGCTCAAGGACGCGTTGAACTAGCGGAACTTGCTGGTACTTTGAGGCGGTGGCAGGGCCCGGTTCGCCGACGTCCTGCCTCGCTGGCCGCTCGCCCCCAAGCGGCGCTGGTGGATGCGCTCTGAGCGCCGGTTCGGGTCCAGTCTGAACCAGCGGTCTAGTTCATCCATCCGAACCAGCGGTCTAGTTCATCCACGGGATGAAGCTGCAGGTCCCCGTCGCCAGACAGGGGTCGTCGGACAGCTCCGTTCCGTTCTTCGAGAAGTACCAGAGCAGCTGGTGGACCGTGAACGCGTTGATGTCGAAGGCCCGCTCGGGGATCGACGGTGGCACTCCGTGCGAACCGTTTCGCCGCAGATAGGGGATTCGAAAGGCGTTTACGCCGCCCGCGTCTTGCCAGGTCGGGCGCAGCGGTGGGTTCAGGTTGAACTCGGGCAGGGTCAATCGGTCCGTGCTGTTGTCGAGGTCCATCGCGTCGAAGTGGACCGACTCCACCGGAGTCTCGACCATGGCCGCACATCCCGCGTCAGTCTCGACGCAGAGCCCGTCGTAGAAGCAGGCGCTGCCTTCGCCGCAGGCCGCACAGGACCCGACATCGCCGCTGGCGTCGGGCGGCGCGTCGAAGAAGGTCTGGTAGCGCGCCTCTTCGCCCAGGCGCACGGGCGGGCAGACCCACTCGGTGTCGGGCACTTGGTGCGGGCAATAGCCCGAGTACGGCATTCGCTGCTGATAGCGGCCGGTCCGCTCGATGCCCTCGACGACGTGGTACTTCAGCAGCGTGTCCATGGCCGCTTGCCCCGCCACCGGGTCGGGCGCCAGCCGCCCGATGAGGCCCAGCGCGCGCGCCAGGGTGATGCCGGCCGAGATGGGGACGTCGGAGTCTCCGACCGTGTGGTACAGCGTGATTCGTGTGCGTTCGCCCCGATCTCGGGCTGCCTTTACATCGCCGGTCTCGTAGTCGTAGCTCAGCGGATCACGGCTCACGAAGCGCGCGTAGGTCGCGGGGTCGCCGGGCTCGATGGCGATCTGCGAGACGCTGAGCACGCGGCGCAGGTCCGGGCTCTGGCGCGTGTAGCCGAGGCCTTCGGCGATGCTGACCAGGGGCAGGCCGGCGCTGTAGTTGACTCCGCCGAAGACGAAGGGCTCCGCCACGCGCTCGATGGTCTCCTTGACCGGCCCGTCGAAGCCGTCCAGCACCATCACGCGGAGGCCGTCGCCAAGCTGCGAGGCCTGATGAGCGTCGACCGTCACGGGCAGCGGCGTGTTCTCGTCGATGCCGAGCAGGTCGCGGCGCTCGCCCAAGCGCAGCGCGTCCGAGGCGATGCCGACCCGCATCCGCAGGCTGTCGGGCACGGTCCCACGCACCTCACGCCCGGTCCGCAGGTTCTGCACCACGATGCGGTCGCCCGGCTTCACCTTGGCGCTGATGTGAAAGACCGGCCGCCAGGACTGATTGACCTTGGGCACGAGGAAGCCGATGTCGACGCGGCCGTCAGGCGCCGCCGCAGCGCCAGTCCCCTCGATGTGAGGCGCTACCGTGACGAAGGGCCCGAGGATCGGCAGCAGCACGCCCTCGGGCACGCCGAGGTTGGTGGAACGCGAGCCGACATGCACCAGCCCGCCCGCCGACGACACCGGCGCCGCCGAGGTGACCGCCGGCTCGACGCCCGCGAGGATGGCGCTGGTGATGCCGCCGAGGCTCTGGCCCATGACATGCACCGCGTTGTCGTGCTCGCCGGCGCCGCGCTGGCCGTCGCCGTCGGTGTCCTGCCAGCCGCCGAGGTCCGGGACGCCGTCGCCGTTGAAGTCCGCGAGCAGGTTGGGCGAGCCGTCGCCGTTGGTGTCGGTCTCCATCAGGCGCCGCCCGTCCACCGCGCGCAGCGTGCGGATGAACTGCATGTGGTCGATCTGCTCTTGGCGCAGCATGTCGCGGGTGTGGAAGATGTCGGCGGTCCAGAAATCGGTGCCGTTGTCGCGCTCGCCGATGAGCCCGTCGAGGTCCAGGTCACGCGCCCGCCCGCCCTGGTAGGCGTTGTAGAAGGAGCGCAGGCCGAAGGCGTCGAGCGCGATCTCGAGCAGCGCGGCGATGGCCTTCTCGTCGGCCGGGATGATGAGCCCGTGACCCGGCGCCTCCAGCCCGCACAGCGCGAAGCCCGCCTTGGCCATCGGGCCGGCGAAGCCGAGGATCTCGAAGGTGGCGCCTGAGTATCCGTGACCGTAGATGATCACCGGGAAGGGCGGCTTGTGGGTCTCGGTGGCCTTGGGGATGGCGCACAAAAACGGCACCCGCGACGGCGCCCAGTTGGCGTGGCCGGTGCGCAGGTCGACGTCGAAGATCTCGTCCTGATCGTCGGGGTACATCTCGGTCGCGCGGCCGTCCTTGTCGACCAGGAAGTTCGGGCTGATGAAGTCCGCGCGCACCCAGTAGTCGACGTGCTCCGCCTCGACAGCCAGCTTCTGGCCCGCCCCCGGCGTCTCGAGGATCTGGCCGGACAGGGGCGCGACGATGGGCAGCAGCACGTCGACCGGCAGCGTGAAGGGCGCGGGCGGGAGCACGCCGTCTTCGTCAGCGTCGCGGGCGATCTTGGGCCGAAACGAGTCCAGCGGGACGTTGTCCCCAAGGACCTCCCCGAGGGGGCCCGCGCCGTAGAGGCCGTCGCGGATAGCGCGCAGCTCACGCGAGGGGGTACCGGTCGTGAAAACCCAGGCAAACGCTACGTCTTTGATCCCCAGCCCGTGGCAAGGGAGCAGCTCCTCGAGCTGTGCCAGGGCGTCCATCTGGCGCGCCGGGCCCAGGCCCTCAAAGGGTGAACGAATCGGCTGGCCGTCCTCGCCCTTGAGGTTGCGGGTCAGCACCACCGCGTAGCGCGTCGCCTCCTCGAGCGGGATCAGGGGCCACGCGATCAGGGTGTTGGTCTCGCGCTCGTAGAAGGTGATGAGGTCGTCGGCCTCGAGCGAGCTCTTGCCGTCGCGGGTGTTCGGCTTGTCGAGCTTGCCGTCGAAGTCGGTGTCCTCGTAGGGGTCGAGCTTGCCGTTGCCGTTGAGGTCCTCGTCGACGGTCTCGAAGATGAGATTTGAAGCGCCAGCCCGAGGATCGTCGCCGAACGCGCAGTCGACGGGCTCGCAGATGAAGTCGCCCTCCCACAGATTGAAGTGGTACTGGCAGGGCCGGTCCAGCATCAGCGGGTAGGCGCCGCCGCCCACGTCGAGGCGGGCGAGGCGGTCGTCTTCGCCGGTGCCACAGGCCGCGCCGTCGCCGAGGCGTATCAGCAGGATCCCGTCGTTGGAGACGTCGTCGCCGTCGTTCTGGCGCTTCTCCAGGTCGAGGAAGTCCAGGGGCGCGTCGAAGCGCACGGTCAGCGGGGCGAGGAGGCCGAAGCCGTCCAGTTCGTCGAGGCGCTCGCGGAACCGGCGCTCGGCCGCGGTCTCCGCCTCCTTCGAGATGTTGATACGGCGGCCGGTGGGCGAGGTCTCGTCCAAGCGCGTCGCGGCGTCATTGGGGAAGGGGATCTCGGGGAACGGCCGCGCCTCGATGTTCCAGAGCACGCGGGGGCCGCTGCCTGAGAGGGGCGCGGCGAGGCTGGCGGGGCGATCCCCGGCACACGCGGCGAGCATCGCGATGACCGCGAAGAGCGCAAAAGAGCGAGAGACCATCGTGAAAAATCCGCGTGGGGCTGTGGTTTTCATCGCGACGATGATGCCCAACAAGGTGGTCGGTGCAAGGGTTTGCCGAGCGATATCGACGATTGCGGGCGAATTGTGGCGGCGGTTGGCGTCGGGGCCGGTGGCGGTGACAATGGGGGGGCGAGGAGGCGAGCGCGCCATGGAGATGCTGACGGAACATGAGCTGGGCGTCCTGCACGAGGCGCTGCTGGCGCTGAAGGCGGAGCTGGAGGCTGGGCTCGCCCAGAGCCGCGAGGCCGCGCAGGTGGTGGACCTGGATGACCCGATTGGGCGGCTCAGTCGCATGGACGCCCTGCAGCAGCAGGCGATGGCGCAGGCGGGGCGAGAGCGGTCTCGGCAGCGACTTGACCGGGTGCAGGCGGCGCTGCGGCGGGTCAAGGTCGACGAGTATGGCGAGTGCCTCCGCTGCGACGAGCCGATCGGGTTCGGGCGCTTGGAGGCGGCGCCGGAGGTGGCGACCTGCGTGCGTTGCCAAGGCGAGATCGAGGGCGGGCGTCACCGCGGGTGACTCGACCCACGAGTCGCTGTAGAGTCCGCCGACGAGCTGGGGGTGCGCTGGCACAGTGCCGACGCTGAGAACATACCCCTCGAACCTGATCCGGGTCGTACCGGCGAAGGGAAGCGTCGCGGAGACGCCAGGACCGCCTGGATTCAGCCGCTGTGCGCCCCGTCGCCCACCGGTTGTCGCGAGGCGAGCAGCATGAGCGCATCTAAGGATTCCGAGCGCGTCCCCGGAACCACCATCAGCCGCACCCCCTTCGCGGGTTCCAAGCGCGTCTACATCGCGGGTGAGCTGTACCCGGACGTGCGGGTGCCGATGCGCGAGGTCAGCCTGTCGCCGACACGCGCCGGGCAGGTGCTGATCCCGAACCCGCCGGTGGTGATCTACGACACGTCGGGGCCCTACACGGACCCGTCGGTGGAGATCGACCTGCACCGCGGGCTGGAGCCCCTGCGGGCGGGCTGGATCGCGGCGCGCGAGGACACCGAGACGCTGGCGTCGGTCAGCTCGACCTTCGGGCGCGGGCGCGAGGTCGACCCGAAGCTGGCGCCGGTGCGCTTTCCGACGCGCCGTGCGCCGCTGCGGGCGAAGAGCGGCAGCCGCGTGACCCAGATGCACTACGCCCGCCGCGGCATCATCACGCCCGAGATGGAGTTCATCGCCATCCGCGAGAATCAGCAGCGCGAGGCGATCTCCCAGCGCATCCGCGCCCAGCACCCCGGCGAGTCCTTTGGGGCCGCCATCCCGCGGGTGGTGACGCCGGAGTTCGTGCGCGACGAGGTCGCCCGCGGCCGCGCCATCATCCCGTGCAACATCAACCACCCGGAGCTGGAGCCGATGGCCATCGGCCGGAACTTCCTGGTGAAGATCAACTCGAACATCGGCAGCTCGGCCGTGACCTCGTCCATCGACGAGGAGGTCGAGAAGATGGTGTGGTCGATTCGCTGGGGCGCGGACACGGTGATGGACCTGTCCACCGGCGACCACATCCACGAGACGCGCGAGTGGATCCTGCGCAATTCACCGGTCCCCATCGGGACGGTGCCGATCTACCAGGCGCTGGAGAAGGTCGACGGCAAGGCCGAGGACCTGACCTGGGAGCTCTTCCGCGACACGCTCATCGAGCAGGCCGAGCAGGGCGTGGACTACTTCACCATCCACGCCGGCGTGCTGCTGCGCTTCATCCCGCTGACCGCCAAGCGCCTGACTGGGATCGTGTCGCGCGGCGGGTCGATCATGGCGCGCTGGTGCCTCGCCCACCACAAGGAGAACTTCCTCTACACGCACTGGGACGAGATCTGCGAGATCATGGCGGCCTACGACGTCGCGTTCTCCATCGGCGACGGGCTGCGGCCGGGTGCCATCGCGGACGCCAATGACGAGGCTCAGTTCGGCGAGCTGAAGGTGCAGGGCGAGCTGACGCGGCGGGCCTGGGCGCAGGACGTGCAGGTGATGAACGAGGGGCCGGGCCACGTGCCGATGCACATGATCCGCGAGAACATGGAGAAGCAGCTCGAGTGGTGCGGCGAGGCGCCGTTCTACACGCTGGGGCCGCTGACCACGGACATCGCGCCCGGCTACGACCACATCACGTCGGCCATCGGCGCGGCGATGATCGGCTGGTACGGGACGGCGATGCTCTGCTACGTCACGCCCAAGGAACACCTGGGTTTGCCGGACCGCGAGGACGTGCGCGAGGGTGTGGTGACCTACAAGCTGGCGGCCCACGCGGCCGACCTGGCCAAGGGGCACCCGGCGGCGCAGCACCGCGACGACGCCGTGTCGAAGGCGCGCTTCGAGTTCCGCTGGGAGGACCAGTTCAACCTGAGCCTCGACCCCGAGAAGGCGCGCAGCTTCCACGACCAGACCTTGCCGGCCCAGGGTGCGAAGCTCGCGCACTTCTGCTCGATGTGCGGCCCGAAGTTCTGCTCGATGGAGATCACCCAGCAGATCCGGGACATGGCGGCCGAGCAGGGGGTGGACGCTGAGGTCACGGTCGAGGCCGGTCTCGAGGAGAAGTCCCGCGAGTTCGTCGAGACCGGCGCCGAGCTCTACCGCAAGGTGTGAGCGGGGCGGCCGGCCGGCGCAGGGCCAGAGCGCCCCGGCCAGCCCCGGCTAGGGCGCGCCGACGTCGTAGGTGCAGGTCTTGCCGCCCGGCGGCGTCCAGGTGCCGTCGGCGTCCGCGTCGATGAAGATGGCGTTGGCCGTGAAGCGCGGGACGCGACGGGCCGCGAACTGCTCAAGGCCGCGCGGCAGCGACTTGGTGCCGAAGCCCAGCACGGCGATGTGCGCGTCGATGGTCACCGGCAACATCAGCGTGCCGTCGTACTTCACGATGGCGTCGGGGTCGGTGGTCTCGACCGTCATGACCTCGTCGCAGTTCGAGAACACCTTGAAGTGGGTCACATCGATCTGCGGCAGCGCCTCGATGTGTACCGAGAGCGCGACCATCCCGGCCGTCGGCACCACCGTGTCGCCCATCCCCGCCGAGCCCACCGAGACGCGCGCGAAGGCCCCGGTCGAGACCAGCACCCTGCCCTCCTGGTACGCCGAGGTAAGCTCGCTCTCCTTGAACTCGGTGATGTCCTCGGAGGCGGCCGGGAAGTAGGTCCGCGGGCTACCCAAATCCATCCCGTGGACGTCGGTGTTCCCGATGGCGCTGATGCGATGGCCCAGATTCAAGAAGCTCTGCCAGTCGTCGAAATGCCCAGTGTCCTTCGGGCTCTTCGGGTCCACAAAGGGGTCGCGGTTTCCGTTCTGGTACTCGATGACGTCGAAGTTCCACGCCCACAGCTTCGCGGTGGCCGGCAGGCCGAACCGGGTCGGGTCCGTCTCGGCCACCTCGCCGGTCAGGCGGTCGTAGTCCACCAAGCACATCCAGGCGCAGCCCTGACGCGGGTGGTTGAGCTGGGTGACCGCGGCGCCGCGCGCTCGCTCCGCGTCGAAGATCTGCTCGAGATCCAGCCCGTACCAGCGCACAGGGCCTCCACGCGGGTCCTCCTCGGCGGGCAGGGGCTCGAGCCCGAACATGATCGTGTGCTCGGGCAGCGTCGCGGTGACCTCCTGACCGGCCACGGCCGTGATCCAGTCGGTGAGTCCTGCCTCTGTGACGCCCACGCGCCAGTCCGTGACGATCTCGTGGTCGGTGCCGATGGCGACGTCCAGGCCCTCGGCCGCGGCGGAGCGGATGCGGTCGGCCACCAAGATGTCGCTGTCGGCGCTGGGGCCGGCGTGCATGTGCGAGTCCGTGCTGAGCCAGCCCGTGGTGTCGACCAGGTGCGACAGGGAGACGTCCAGGGTCGCCGTTTGGCCCGCCGAGATCGTGATGGATCCTTGCCAATCGCTGTATTCGAAGCCGCGCGTGACGCTGACGTCGTAGGTCCCGGGGACCACCGGGCGCGTGTCCGGCATCCCGTCGGCGAAGATGAGGACGGAGCCGCCACCGCTCGGCCACAGGGTGATGCGCGAGGGCAGGCCCTGGCCGGTGTCGTCGGTGATGTCGTAGGCGAGGGCTCCGGGGGCGTCCAAGCTCAGATCGATGGTGGCGGGCTGGCCTAACTTGAACGGGATGGGGGCAGAGTCGGTGCGCCCGAGGGCTTTCGCGACGACGCGCAGGTCGGCGCCCAGGTCGGGCAGGTCCCCTCCGTATGCGCCGGCCGCGTCGGTGCGGAAGCTGTCGACCACCTGCCAGCTTCCCTTGTCGCCCTTCATCTGGACCTCCACGGTGGCGTCGGGAAGCGGGGACGCCGTGTCAGCAGCCGTGACGACCCCGGAGAGCGCGAGCGGCGCGTAGGTCGCTCCGCCCCAGGCGCCGGCGTTCGTCTTCAGCATCGACTCGGCCGCGGAGTTCATGTCCCAGCCGCCGACCGAGGCGTAGAAGCGGAAGAGGTGGCTGTCGTCAGCGCTGCCTGCCGGGCCGAGGACGGGCGGCGCGAGGAAGGTCGAGAGGTCCAGCAGGGCGTCGACGCCCGAGATATTGACCGTGGCCATCTCCGCGTCGCCGATGGCCAGGGCCCACGCCCCGTCAGCCGCCAGCGAACCAAGCCAGGGGAAGCCCACGGCCAGGTTGAAGCCGCCGAAGCTGAACGTGGAGGCCCGGAAGATCACCGGCCGCGTGGTGTCGCCGAAGATGACCATGCCGCCGGCCAGGAGCGGCTGCTCGTCGGCCTCGGTGTTGCGAGCGTTCAGCTCCATCCGCAGCGTCTGGCTGCCGGGGTCGAGGATGTAGTCCAGGGTCCAGTCCACGCCCAGGGGCTCGCTGGGCAGCTTCTTGCCGCCGGAGGTTGCGATCTGCTTGATGAGCTCCAGCTCGACCAGCCACATGCGATCGTCGACGCCGTGGACGCGCACGCGGGCCTCGCCACCCGCCGATCCGTCCGATATCACCTCGATATTCGTGCCGTTGAAGGCGCGCAGCACCGAGCTGGCGAAGCTGCTGACGTTGGCGAAGCCCATGAGGATGGCGACCTCGCCGAAGCGCTCGGGGCCCGCTTGGGCGCAGCCATCCAGGGCCACGGCGTCGGCGAGGATGCCGGGGTAGTAGTAGTAGGTCTTCTGGGGGCCGAGCCCGGTGATGATGAAGGCGGCGTTCTCGTTCATCAGCAGCCAGTCGCCCTGCCCGCCGAGGGCGTCGGGGCCCTCCATGCGCAGCTCGGGATCCTCGATGCGGCCTGCGTAGGTGCGGCCTGGGACGGGGCAGCCGAGCTTGAAGAGGGGCGCTGAGCCGGCGGGGGCGGGGGTCAGCGAGGGGTGGGTCGGGACGTCGGGCGGCACGTCCATGGCGGCGTCGGGGGTGGCGTCGGGGGCGGCGTCGGCGTCGAGCGCGGCGTCCGGGACGGCGTCGACTTCGGCGCTGGCGTCCGCGTCGGCGCTGGCGTCGGCGTCGACGGTCGCGTCGCTTGAGTCATCACCGCAGCTCGCGACGAGCGCCGGCACGCTGAGGAGGAAGACCGCGGCGGCGGCGGCGCGGTTGAGACGGGACGCGAACGCTGGCATGGACATTGGCTCTCCGGTGCGCGGGTGACGGCCGCGCGACGCGGAGGCTAGCACTCCGGGAGAGCCGGGTTCCATGGCGAAAGGCGGCGTCGGTCGATCAATCGTCGGGGAGGTCGGGGTGATCGCCCTTGAGGAGCAGGCCAGGCAGGAAGCGGTCGACGGTGTGCTGGACGACGACGGCGCCCGCGGCGGCCGAGGCCATGAGGCGCTCGAGGGGGTTTGAGGCGCGCGGGGTCGCGTCGGGGCGGTGATCTCGCGATTCGTCAGGCGGTGGCGGGGAAATCGGGACATCGAGTTCGACGAGCGCGCCATCCTGGGCCACGACGATGCTGCCCTGTGCGACGTCCTCGAGCAGGCGGCGCATGGGCAGGTTGGTCGCCAGGACGGTCGCGCGGAAGTGGGTGACGCCGTGGCTGCGCGCGGCGTCGGCGAGGCGGCGGAGCAGCAGGCGGCCGAGGCCGACCCCCTGGGCCGTGTCGATGATGGTCACGGCGGCTTCGGCGATCTCGGTCTCGCCCGGCAGCACGATGTAGCGGGCGACGCCGACGCCTTCACGCTCGCGGCCGCGGGAATCCAGGCGCGCGGCGCCGATGGCGAGGTGGCGCACGCCGTCGACCTCGGTGAGGTAGCGCAGCTCGGCGTCGGTCAGGCGCGCCTTCGCGGTCAAGAAGCGGCGGTATTGCGACTCCGGCGAGAGCTTCCCGAGGGCGCGCACGAGCAGGCGCTTGTCCGAGGCGCGGATGAGGCGAAGGCGCACCCGCCCGAGCGGAGGCAGCACGCACTCTTCGCGCCAATCGCCGTCGTAGGTCGTGGTCGGTGGCTCTGCCTGCATCGTCTCCAGCCGCCCCGCGCCCCGCCAGCGACGGCGAGACCAAGCAGCACGACGGCGACCGAGGGAGTTCGGCACCGTCGGTGGCGCGCGAGGCGCCGCTGCCGGGCCAATATACCCGAAAGT
The DNA here is from genome assembly GCA_041389525.1 of Myxococcota bacterium. Classification (GTDB taxonomy): domain Bacteria; phylum Myxococcota_A; class UBA9042; order PHBI01; family JACKFB01; genus JACKFB01. The sequence goes on from JAWKRR010000029.1 coordinate 39,674, forward strand.
CGAGCACCTCATCCTTAGTATGGGGCCCCGTCGCGCTGGGCCCGCCCCTCGGTCGCGGACGACGGCGAGGCGGCGCCGGGACGCCGGAGGGATCTGGCCGCCGCCGCGGAGGCCACGCAGTCGCTGGGCCCTGCGGCGGGCGCGCGGCCCGGTGATTCGGGATGGGAACTAGCGAGGATCCCTTGACTTTTCGAGCCCTGAAGCCCACCGTGTCTGCTGAATGAGCACAGGTTGCGCGACACTCGAAGCAGGCATCCGTACCAGGATGCAAGGCAGAACCGGCGTACACGCTGCCGGGAAGGGGACCCCACGGGTCACCGACTTCCGGCCGCCCGTGACGCCTGCTGCCAGCGCCGGCGCGAGTCATTTCTCACTCCATCGTCGCCCGGACGCCGCACCCTTGTGCCCGAATAAGGAAATAACCGATTGAATTTCAATAGCTTGAAGCTCCCCGAACCACTGCTGCGCGCGGTGGCGGACCTGGGCTTCGAAACCCCGACGCCCATCCAGGCTCAGGGACTTCCCATCCTCTTGACGGGCGCCGACATCGCCGGACAGGCCCAGACGGGCACCGGCAAGACCGCGTGCTTCTTGCTCGGCACCATGACGCGACTGCTCGAGGTCCCACGACCCGAGGACGGCAGCCCGCGCGCCCTCATCGTGGCCCCGACGCGCGAGCTGGCGATTCAGATCGCCTCGGACGCGGTGCAGCTCGGCGTGCACACGTCGCTCGAGATCGGCCTCTGCTACGGCGGCGTCGACTGGGACAAGCAGGCCTCGCGCCTGCGCGACGGCGTGGACATCGTCGTCGGCACCCCCGGACGACTGCTGGATTTCTACCGAAATCGCGTGCTGCGGCTTGGGAAGATCGAGTCGTTCGTGCTCGACGAAGCCGACCGCATGTTCGACATGGGCTTCATCAAGGACATCACGGCGCTCTTCCGCGCGATTCCCGCGAAGCACCTGCGGCAGTCGATGCTGTTCTCGGCGACCCTGAGCGAGTCGGTGATGCGCCTCGCCTGGCGCTTCATGAACGACCCGGTCGAGGTGTCGGTCACGCCCGACGAGATCGTCGTCGACCACATCGACCAGTACCTCTACCACGTGGCGTCGCGCGAGAAGATGCCGCTGTTGCTGGGGTTGCTGAAGCGCGAAAACCCAGAGCGGGCGCTGGTCTTCGTCAACACCAAGCGCGTCGGCGAAGAGCTGACGTGGCGCCTCAACCACAACGGGTATCCCGCGGCCTACATGTCGGGGGACATCCCGCAGAAGAAGCGCCAGAAGATCATCGAGGCGTTCAGGGCCGGGAAGATCGACCTGCTGGTGGCGACCGACGTGGCGAGCCGCGGCATCCACGTCGACGACATCACGCACGTCTTCAACTACGACGTGCCCGACGACGCCGAAGACTACGTCCACCGCATCGGCCGCACCGCGCGCGCCGGCGCCGAGGGCAAGTCGATGACCTTCTGCTGCGAGAACTACGCGGTGAATCTGCAGGGCGTCGAGCGATACATCGACGGGAAGATCCCGTCGGTCTTCGTCGAGGACGTGCTGATGGAGCCCGACCGGGCCGGGCGTTTCCCGCGCACGCGGGGGCGGGTCTACACGGGCTGGCCGCCCGAGGGTGACCGCAACGACGAGCGGGCCGGCGAGTCGGGACGTGACGGCGGACGCGATGGCGGACGTGACGGCGGGCGGCGCAAGCGTCGCGACGAGGGCGCGAGCGCGGGTGGGCCACCGCCGAAACGGACTCGCAAGCGGAAGACCGCGGACGACGGCGCGGTGAGCGCTGACGCGGGCGCCGCGAACGGGGGCGCGAGCGATGGCGGCGGCGAGGCCGCGGCGGGCCAAAGCAACGGTGCTCCGGCGCCGCGGGCGCGACGCAGCAAGGCCCCGGCGGCGGCGGCCTCCGAGTCGGGCGACGGCGGCGCGAAGGCCTCGGCGGGCCGCTCGAGGTCGGGACGGAAGCGCTCGCGTCGGAAGATCGGCGACGGTCAGGGACTCACCGAGTCCGCCGACAGCTGATCGAGGCGCCGGTAGCCGCCGGTCCATCGTGCCGGCGGCGCCGCCTCGAGAGCGCTCGGGCGAAGCGTCGGTTCCGCGCGGTCAGACCTCCGCGCGGGGCTCGCCGGCCAGTCGGGCGGCGCGGGCTGCCCAGCGCGGCACCTCGCTCGCGACCGCTGGGTAGCGCGAGTACCACGCCCGCGTCAGCTCCATGCGGGCGACCACTGGCGCGAGGCCGGCGGCGGCGCGGGGAGCGCGTGCTGCGGCGCGCAGCGTGCGGGCGAGCGTGCGCGGGCCGAGGGTCGGTGACTCTTGGTCCAGGCCCGCCCGCGCCAGCTCCGGGTCGAGCAACCCTGCCTCCATGAGCCGCGCCGTGTCCTCGACGGTGCGCTCCTGGGAGAAGCGGCGAAACACGTCGTAGCTGGCGAAGAGCCCGCCCCAGCGGCGCATCCACCGGACGCCGTACGCCTCCGGACCGCCGCCGTCGGCCAGCGCCTGCGCCAGCTCGGCCGCGGCGATGAGCCCCGCGCCGATGCCGGACCCGTGCGCCGAGAAGACCTGGCAGCCTGAGTCCCCCAAGAGCGCGACAGGCCCACGCGCGAGCACATCGGCCGGCCGCCCCAGCGGGATCGCGCGCGCCCCGCCGAACTCGCGCTCGCCGACCCAGGGCTCTGAGGCCACGAAGCGGTCGAGAATCGCCCGCCCCGACGGATATCCGAGCGCCGGGATGCTGCCCGTGAGGATGGAGACCTGCGCGTCGCTGGCGCGCACGTTGATGATGGAGAACCCGCCATCCAGGCTTGAGAAGACCGCCGTCTCGCCCCACGCGACGCCGTGGCGCGCGTAGAAGGCTCGGGCTGCCGCCGGGTCAAGCACCGCGCGCACCTCTTGGGCGGCCGCGCAGATGTCGGTGCGCGCGGGTCCCGGGCCTGGCAGCAGCTTGGCGCCGCCGAGGCCTGACGCGTCCACGAAGAAGCGCGCGCGCACGGCACCCGCGCTGGTCTCGAGCGTGTCGCCGTGGAGCGCGCCCACGGTCACGCCGCCCTCGAGCCGCGCGCCGCTGTCTCGCGCCAGCGCCTGCAGACGCGCGGTGAGGGCGCGCATGTCCACCTCGAGCACGCCGTGCGCGGGGATGCGTACCCGATGGGGCCCCATGCCGGCGATGAGGTTCATGGCGTGGCCTGAGCCCCGCAGCTCGGCGCCCCGCGGACGCTCGAACCCCGCGCGGTCAAAACACCAGCCCGGCACGCCGTTTACCCAGCGCGCGCCTGCCTCTTCGAGGTCGCGCCGCTCCAGGACCCGCACGCTCAGCCCGCGCCGCGCACACAGCGCCGCGGCCGCCGCCCCCGCCGTCCCCGCGCCCACAATCGCGACGTCCACCCGCTCGGTCACGGTCTCCCTCCCCATCGGAAAGCCACGCCGGGCATACCACGCGGCGGCCGATCTCGCGCCGGGCGCGAACGCATCGACCAAACCCCGAGAGCCTTGCGCGGCGCGCGGCGGGGCGTTACACCACCCCCATGGCGCGACGCGTACTGCTCATCGAGGACGAATCGGATCTCGTCGAGACCGTGTCCTGGGCTCTGACCCGCGAGGGCTACACGGTCGACTCCACCGGTCTGGGCGCCGAAGGCCTCGCGCGCGCCCTGCGCCAGCCGCGCCCCGACATCATCTTGCTCGACCTCATGCTGCCGGACATCGCAGGCACCGAGGTCGCCCGCCAGCTGCGCAGCGACCCACGGACGCGTGAGACCCCGCTCATCATGGTGACCGCCCGCGCCGAGGAGATCGACCGCGTGGTGGGCTTCGAGCTGGGCTGCGACGACTACATGACCAAGCCCTTCAGCATGCGCGAGCTGGCCCTGCGGATGCGCGCGGTGCTGCGGCGCGCCGCCCCCGCCCACGCGCCCCACGCCGAATCCGACCTCCAGGGCTTCGGCGTCCTGCGCATCGACGCCCCAGGGCACCGAGTCTGGGTCGCCGACGAGGAGATCGCCCTCACCGCGCTTGAGTTTCGCCTCCTGACCACCCTGTTCGACCGCCGCGGTCGGGTGCAGACGCGCGAGGTCTTGCTCAGCGACGTCTGGGGCATGAACCCCGACCTCACGACCCGCACGGTGGACACGCACGTGAAGCGACTGCGCGAGAAGTTGGGGGAGGCCGCCGCCTACGTCGAGACCGTGCGCGGCGTCGGCTATCGCTTTCAGGACCGCGTGGACGACGGCACGTGACCGGCGCGCCGGGCCGCCGATTCGGCATCCGCGGGCGGGTCTTCGTGGCCGCGACCCTGCTCTCGGTGATCGTGCTGGCGGCCGCCGGTCTTGTGGCCGGGCCCTCCCTGGAGGCCTGGATGCTCGAGCGGGCGCGGGCCGAACTCGAGGCCACCGCGCGGTTGGCCGCGTCGGCCCTGGAGGAGCCGGCGATCGTCGGCATGACCGCGCGGGTCGCCGCCTTAGCGGCCGCGGCCGACGCGCGGCTGACCGTCGTCGACACAGAGCGCGCGATCCTGGCCGATTCGGGGGGCGAGGTCGGGCTCTCCTCGGCCGCATCCGAGGTCTCGGGCGCGCTGCAGGGGCAGATCACGTCCGCGCGCCGCCCCAGCGCGCTCACCGGCGAGGACACGCTCTTCGTGGCGGTCCCGTGGCACAGCCAGACCCACTCCGGGGCCGTCCGCGCCTCGCGCTCACTCAGCTCCGACGACCCCGCCCACGCGCTGCTGCGGCGGGCGTTGTGGGGCGCCGCGGGCTTCGGCGTGCTCGCCGCCGCGCTCCTCGGCGCCCTGGCCGCGTTCAGCTTCGGGCGCTGGCTCGAGTCCCTGGTCACCGGCGTCCGCGCAGCCATCGCGAGTGCGGGCGGCGCCAACGCCGGCGAGCGCGTCCCCGTCGAGGGCCTCGCGGGCTCCGTCGGCCGCCTCGCCCGCGAGCTCGAGCGCAGCGTGTCCCGTCTCGCCCAAGAACGGCGCGGCCAGGAGGCCGTCCTCGACGCGCTCGACGAGGCCGTCCTCGCCCTCGGCGCCGACGGCCGTCTCACCATGGCGAACGCCGCCGCCGCCGCCCTCCTCGAGCTGCCCGCCGACGCCATCGGCCGCCCCCTCGTCGAGCTGGTCCGCACCCCTCCCCTCATCGAGCTCGTCCGCCGCGTCTCCACCGGCGCCCCCGAGACCATCGCCTGCCGCCTCATCGGCGCCCGCCAGCGCGACGTCACAGCCCACGCCGCCCCCCTCGCCGCGCCCGGCGGCGTCGTCTTGGCGCTCCGCGACGTCACCGAGCTGCGCCGCCTCGAAGGGATCCGCCGCGATTTCGTAGCCAACGTCTCCCACGAGATGCGCACGCCCATCACGGTCATCCGCGCCAACGCCGAGACCCTGCTGGACGGCGCCCTGGACGACCCCGCGGCCGCCCGCAACTTCACCGCCGCCATCGGCCGCCAATCCGAGCGCCTCGAAAACCTCGTCACCGACCTGCTCGAGCTCGCGCGCATCGAGGCCGGCCGCCTCGACCTCGAGCCCACCTCCCTGGTCGTCGCCGACCTCGTCCGCCGCGTCGTCGACGCCCTCGCCCCCACCGCCGAACGCCGCGAACACGTCATCGAGATCGACGTCCCCCAGGAACTTCGCCTCGTGGCCGACCCGCGCCTGCTGGACCGCGTCCTGGGCAACCTGCTGCAGAACGCCATCAACTACACGCCGGCCGACGGCCGCATCACCGTCCGCGCCTCCCGCGAGGGCCAGCACGTCCGCGTCGAGGTCGCCGACGACGGCCCCGGGATCCCGCTGCGCCACCGCGCCCGCATCTTCGAGCGCTTCTACCGCGTCGACCCCGGCCGCTCGCGCGAGATGGGCGGCACCGGCCTCGGCCTCGCCATCGTCAAGCACCTCGTCAACGCCATGTCCGGCACCGTGGGCGTCCGCTCCGCCGAGCGCTCCCACCCCACGCGCCCGGGCGCCGTCTTCTGGTTCGACCTCCCCGCGTCCCCGCCCGGCTGAGCGCGCCAGCCCGCCTCGTGGCCCATCGCGCCGCCGCGTGGCCCGCCCCGGCGCCCCTCGCGCCCCCCTCACCGCCGAGTTTTCGGTGAAGGCACCGAGGCGTCACCTGGCTGTCACCTCGGGCATGCATGGTGCGCCTCGTACTCTCTCACTGAGGAAACCCATGACTCTTCGCGCGACCGTCATCGCCGTCGGCCTCTGTCTGCTGACACCGCAGATCCACGCGGCCGAACCCACCACCGCCGGCTACGACAAGGGCTTCTTCGTCCGCAGCGCGGACAGCCGCTACCAACTCAAGCTCGGCGCCCGCGTCCAAGTGCGCCACGAGCTGACAGTCCCCGATTCCGGCGACACCACCTCGGCGTTCTCCATCCCGCGGGCCCGCCTGAAGCTCTCCGGCAACGTCTTCACCGAGGCGCTCGCCTACAAGTTCGAAGCCGACTTCGGAAAGGGCCAGGTCGCGCTGAAGGACTTCTTCGGCGACTACGCAGTCATCGACGGGTTCCACGTCCGCGCCGGTCAGTTCAAGCGGCCCTTCTCCCGCCAGGAGATCACTTCCAGCGGCAAACACATCTTCTCCGACCTCGCGCTCACCGGAGACGCCTTCGGGGCCGGGCGCGATCTCGGGCTGATGCTTCACAACGACTATGAGCGCTCGCCCACCTTCGAATGGGCGGTCGCGCTGATGAACGGCACCGGCGACAAGGGGCTGCTGAGCGGCGACGTGCAGGTGGACCTGGCGGATGGCGAGGGCGAGATCACCTCCGGCAAGTTCTCGAACGTGCCCACGACCTTCCGGCCCCAGCTCGTGCTGCGCCTCGGCTACAACCACGGCAAGCTCGCGGGCTACTCCGAAGGCGACCTGGAGGGCGGCCCGCTGCGCTTCGGCGTGGGCGGCGGCGTCAAGCTGACCTTCGATTCCGACAACGCACACCAGGGAAACATCGCCGCGAACGTCGACTTCGTGCTGAAGGTGCAAGGGTTCGCGTTGGACGGCGCCTTCTATCTGATGAGCGCCCAGGACGGCGGGGCCTTCACCGACCAGAGCCTCGCGTCCACCGGCGTCCACGCCCAGGCCAGCTACCTCATCGCGGGCCACGTGATGCCGCTGCTGCGCTACGCCCGCGTGATGCCCGACGGGGGCCTCGACCGCGACGAGCTGGCGGTCGGCGTCACCGGATTCCTCTACGGCCACAACGTGAAGCTCACCGTCGAGGCCGCGCGGCTCGGCACGGAGACCGCCGCCGGCACCGACGCCGACTGGCGGGTGCGCACCCAGGTACAAGTTGGGTTCTGACCTCCCCGCGTTGAACTTTCCACACGGCCCCGCCCAAAGCGTCGCCTGTCTGTCACAGAACCGTCACATCACAAGCGCATGTTGCGCCCGAACTCGGAGATGCTTCCCCATGTCGAAACACCCCATCGTCCTCCTCGCCGGCTTGGCCCTGCTCGCGTTCCCCGCGGCCTGCAAAGGCACTGGCAGCGGCACCGGCACCGAGGGCGCCATCGTCGCCGTCGACGGCTCCAGCACGGTCTACCCGATCACCGAGGCCATCGCTGAGGCCTACCGCGCCAAATCGCCCAAGACCCGCGTCACCATCGGCGTCTCGGGCACCGGCGGCGGCTTCAAGAAGTTCTGCGCGGGCGAGCTCGCCGTCGCCAACGCCTCGCGGCCGATCAAGCCGTCGGAGATCGAGGCCTGCAAGGCCGCCGGCATCGAGTTCGTCGAGCTGCCCGTGGCCTACGACGGCATGGCGGTCGTCGTGAACCCGAAGGCGACCTGGGTCGACCACATGACGGTCGACGAGCTGAAGCGCCTGTGGAGCCCCGAGGCGCAGGGCAAGATCAAGCGCTGGAGCCAGATCCGCGAGGGCTGGCCCGACGAGGAGGTCCACCTCTTCGGCCCCGGCGTCGACTCCGGCACCTACGACTACTTCACCAAGGCCATCGTCGGCACCGAGCACGCCAGCCGCGGCGACTACACGTCCAGCGAGGACGACAACGTGGTCGTCCAGGGCATCTCGACCGACCGCTTGGCCCTCGGCTACTTCGGCTTCGCCTACTACGAGGAGAACAAGGACAAGCTGAAGATCGTGCCCATCGACGACGGCGACGCCACCGACGGCGCCGGCCCCATCGCCCCATCGCGCGAGACCGTCTCCGACGGCACCTACCAGCCGCTGTCGCGCCCGATCTTCATCTACGTCTCCATGAAGGCCGTCGCCAACTCCGACGTCGCGTCCTTCATCGACTACTACATCGCCGAGACGGCTCGGCTCTCCGCCGAGGTGGGCTACATCGCCCTACCCGCCGACGCCAGCGCTCTGGTGACCGCCAGGTGGACCGCGCGCAAGACCGGCTCGGTCTTCGAGGGCGGCGGCTCCGCAGTCGGCGTGACCGTCCAGAAGCTCCTGGCCAGCGAGAAGTGACACCGACGACCGAGACCGCGCGGTCCATCCAGGGCCGCGCGACGCCGCTCAGCGAACGGGGCATCCGCGCCTTCATGTTCGGCTGCGCGGCCGTCTCAATCCTCACGACCGCCGGCATCATCCTCGTGCTCGCCTTCGAGACCTTCGAGTTCTTCAGCGAGGTCGGCGTCGGCGCCTTCCTCTTCGACACCGAGTGGACGCCGCTCTTCGCCGACAAGCACTTCGGCATCTGGCCGCTCATCGCGGGCACCATGCTGACCACCGGCATCGCGGCGTCCGTCGCCATCCCCTTCGGACTGCTCGCCGCCATCTACCTGTCCGAGTTCGCCACCTTCCGCGCCCGCGCGACGCTGAAGCCCATGCTCGAGGTCCTGGCCGGCGTCCCCACCATCGTCTACGGCTACTTCGCGCTGGTCTTCGTCACCCCGGCCCTCCAAGCCGTCATCCCCGGCCTCGCCGGCTTCAACGCGCTAAGCCCCGGCCTCGTCATGGGCATCATGATCATCCCCATGGTCAGCTCGCTCAGCGAAGACGCCCTCCACGCCGTCTCAGACACCCTGCGCGAGGGCGCCTACGCCCTGGGCGCCCGCCGCCTCCCCACCATCTTCCGCGTCGTCCTCCCCGCCGCCATGTCCGGCATCGCCGCCTCCCTGGTCCTCGCCATCTCCCGCGCCATCGGCGAGACCATGATCGTCGCCATCGCCGCCGGCCAGCAGCCCCGCCTCACCCTCGACCCCCGCGTCCCCGTCGAGACCATGACCGCCTACATCGTCCAGGTCTCCATGGGCGACACCCCGGCCGGCACCCTCGAATACCGCACCATCTTCGCGGTCGGCACGACGCTGTTCCTCTTCACCTTCGTGATGAACATCTTCGGCCAGCGCCTCGCCCGCCGCTTCGGGAGGAGCTGACCCATGGCCGCCAGCCTCTCCGACGGCCGCTCGTCAGGCTCCACCCGCCCCCGCGCCGAGACCCTCTTCCGCGCCCTCTGCCTCGCCGCGGTCATCATCCCGCTGCTCTTGCTGGCCGTCCTCGTCGGCGACGTCCTCATCCGCGGCCTCGGCCGCCTCGACTGGGCCTTCATCACCAGCCTCCCCTCCCGCAGAGCCGACCTCGCCGGCATCCTCCCCGCCCTCGTCGGCAGCCTCTACCTCGTCACCCTGACCAGCCTCATCGCCGTCCCCATCGGCGTCGGCTGCGCCATCTACCTCGAGGAATACGGCCACGACAGCCGCATCGCCCGCATCATCGAGCTCAACATCGCCAACCTCGCCGGCGTCCCCTCGGTCATCTACGGCCTCCTGGGCCTCGAGATCTTCGTCCGCGTCCTCAACATGGACCGCAGCCTCCTCGCCGGCGCCTGCACGCTCTCGCTGCTCGTCCTCCCCATCGTCATCCTCTCCTCGCGCGAAGCCCTCCGCACCGTCCCCAAGGGCCTGCGCGAAGGCGCCTACGCCCTCGGCGCCACCCACTGGCAGAGCATCCGCCGCGTCGTCCTCCCCATGGCCCTCCCCGGCATCCTCACCGGCACCATCCTCGCCATCTCCCGCGCCATCGGCGAGACCGCGCCCCTCATCGTCGTGGGCGCCCTCGCCTACGTCACCTTCCTCCCCGAAAGCCCCATGTCCCCCTTCACCGCCCTGCCCATCCAGATCTTCAACTGGGTGTCGCGCCCCCAAGAGGCCTTCCTCATCAACGCCGCCGCCGGTATCGTCGTGTTGCTCGTGACCCTGCTCACGCTCAACTCCTTGGCGGTCGGCATCCGCAATCGCTTCCAGCGTCGCCTGCGATGAGCCGCCCGCCCGGAGAACCCATGGCCCAGCGAGCCCTGATGGTCGCCCCTTCCGATCCCGCCCAGAAGCCCGTCGCCGACACCCCCTCCAAGTTCGAGGTGTCCGGCCTGCGCGCCAGCTTCGGCGACAACGTCGTGCTCCGCAGCATCGACATCGCCGTCCCGATGCAGCGCATCACCGCGGTGATCGGGCCCTCGGGCTGTGGCAAATCCACGTTCATCCGCTGCCTCAACCGCATGCACGAGCTGGTCCCAAGCGCGCGCGTCTCGGGCACCGTCCTCCTCGACGGCGAGGACATCTACGGCCGCCGCGTCGACCCAGTGCTGCTGCGCCGCCGCGTCGGCATGGTCTTTCAGAAGCCCAACCCCTTCCCGACCATGTCCATCCGCGACAACGTCCTGGCCGGCCTGCGCCTCACCGGCGGCCTCGACAAGAGCCGCGCCGACGAGCTCGTCGAGGGTGCGTTGCAACAAGCCGCGCTCTGGGACGAGGTGAAGGATCGCCTCAACGCTCCAGGCGCCGGACTCTCCGGCGGTCAGCAGCAGCGCCTGTGCATCGCACGCGCCCTCGCGGTCGAGCCCGACGTCATCCTCCTCGACGAGCCCTGCTCGGCCCTGGACCCCATCTCCACGGCCCGCATCGAGGACCTGCTGACCGTGCTCCGCGAGCGCTACACCATCGTGATGGTGACTCACAACATGCAGCAGGCGGCGCGCGCCTCCGACCTCACCGCCTTCTTCCTGAGCGGCGAGCTCGTCGAGATCGGCCCGACGACGAAGATCTTCACCCGCCCCGGCGACTCGCGCACAGAAGATTACATCACGGGCCGTTTCGGCTAAGATTGGCGGGCACGCGGAGACCCCCCGCCTTCCCGTGAAGACCTCCGCAGTTCAAGGAGCAGGGCGCTGAATCACTCCAACCGCGAATACGAAGCCGAGCTCCAAGAGCTGCGCCAGGCCATCTTGGAGATGGGCGGCCGCATCGAGGAGATGATTCGCGATTGCATGCGCTCGCTCATCGAGCGCGACTCCGACCTCGCCCGGCGCACTATCGCCGCCGATGCCCAGGTCAACCGCCTGGAGATCGACACCGACGAGCTGTGCCTGCGCATCCTCGCCCGCCGCCAACCCATGGCCAGCGACCTGCGCTTCATCTCCATCGCGTTCAAGATGGTCACCGACCTCGAGCGCATCGGCGACCTCGCGGTGAACGTGGCCGAGCGCGCCATCGACCTCAACGCGCAGCCCGAGCTCAAGCCCTACGAAGACACTCAGCGCATGGCCGACATCGTGCGCGAGATGGTCAGCGGCGCCATCGAGGCCTTCATCGCCTACGACGCCGAGAGCGCGGCGGCCATCATCGCCCGCGACGACGAGGTGGACGAGCTGTACCACAGCATCTTCCGCGACATCCTCAGCCTGATGCTCGCGGATCTGAGCGTCGTCGAGCGCGGCATTCACATCCAGAGCACCGCAAAGTTCCTCGAGCGCATCGGCGACCACGCGACGAACCTGGCCGAGCAGGTCATCTTCATGGCGAAGGGGCGCGACGTCCGCCACGAGGGGAAACTCCCGAAGGGCTGACCCGCCCCGGGTCCGCGGACCCGCTGTCGTCGCCAGCCGCGACCCGCTCGAGCCCAGCGCCAGCGCCAGCTCCGGGCCCGGCAGCTCCGGGCCCGGGCCCGGCAGGGCCCGGAGGCAGGGCCCGGTGTCTGACCCCCGCACTACGCACTTATCGCCGCCACTAGAGCTCCGGGCCCGGGCCCGGGGGCCCGGCGGGGGGACTACCCCGCACTCGCACTTATCGCCGCCACTAGTGCGTAATGCGGGGGTCTGACCCCCGCACTAACGCCGCCGACCGCACTTATCGCCGCCACTAGTGCGTAATGCGGGGGTCAGACACGCCGTCGAGCCCGCACTTATCGCCGCCACTAGTGCGTAATGCGGGGGTCAGACACGCCGTCGAGCCACTAGTGCGTAGTGCGGGGGTCAGACACGCCGTCGAGCCACTAGTGCGTAATGCGGGGGTCAGACACGCCGTCGAGCCAATCTCGGAGCCGATCTCGGGCGGGCTTTCCTCGAGCGGCCCGGCGCCGGCCGTGAGGTCGCGCGGCGCCGCCGTCCCGCCGAAGGCCGCCGCGACCAAGATCCCAGCTTCGATCAGAAACGCGACGCAAAACGCCGCGACGACGCGCTCGTCCAGCGCCGCAAACCGGCGAGTTCTCAGTGGACTTGCGGCGCGCCCGGGCTGAAAGAGCACGCTCAGCTCGCCCGCTTGCAGGGTCCCCCAGTCCAGCGGCCCCAGCGCCAGCGAGCGCTCCTCGCTGCCAAACTCGGCGAACGGCACGATGGCTCCACCGCGCGCGAGCGATCCGTCGAGCTGCGGCAACAGGTGCAGCCGCCACCCCGCGCGCCAGTCGTGGTCGAGCAGCACGTGATGGGCCGGCAGCCCCGCCACCGTCAACGTCGCGTCGTTTTTCGCGGCGGTCCCGACTCGAAAGCGCTGCCCCGGCCGCAGATGCTCCTCACGCAGCAAGGTCTCGCGCCACGAGATCGCGATCCGCAGCCCTTGCCGGTCAGCCCGCCCGCGCCGCGCCCAAGCCCTCCACCAAGCCACCCCGCCCTCCCGCGTCGTGCGAGTGGGTGAGACACCCGCGACGCGCAAGAGTTCCACGCCCGCCGCGAATCGGGGCGCAGCGAGCCAGACCGCGGCACATCAGGGGGCGCCGCAGCCCTCGGCGTCGCGGACGCGCTGAATCTCCGAGAGCAGCTCGGGATCCGCGACCAGCGCGTCAAGCTCAGCGTCCTCCAGACCCAGCACGGCCACGCCCTCCGTGGCCTCCAGATAGAGGTGCGCGCGCCCCCAAGCGGTCAGAACAGCCCGTCGCCAACAGGCGTTTTGGAGCAATGCCGCGTGGACAGTCGGGTGCTCCAGGCGCGCCAAGCGCAGATAGCGCTCCAGGTACCAGAGGAAGGTCAGGATCCCGTCGCGCTCGCTCGTCTTGGCGCTGTAGTAGTCCGCGAAGCTGTACCCGGTCGCCAGCGAGCCGATGTACTGCGTGGTCTCCTCGATGACCGAGTCGAAGCCCTGGTCGCCGCCCTGGAAGGTGGCGTCGCTCGGGTCACCGTCGAGATAGACCTTGGCGTAGAAGTCGCAGCCGCTCGAGCCGCCCGCGCCGCAGGGCGGCCGCAAGGCGGCGTAGTCGTCCTGGTTGATGAGGCTGCGCGCGAAGGTCCTGGGCGCCCCGCCCTGGCTGCCGCCTCCTTGGCAGCGCACCACCGTGCTCTCGTTGAAGATGAAGGTCCCGCCAAAGCTCTCGGCCAGGTCGGCGAAGTGGCCGCACTCGTGGACGAACGTGGAGAGCTGCGGGAAGAGCGCCTGAGCGCTGTGGCTCGCTCCCATGAAGCTCGCGATGCAGTTGCCGAACCCCGACGACTCTGCGGCGAGCCCCTTGCGGACGATGCTCGCGCCCGCGGGGTAGCGCGCGTCGAGGACAGCGAGGATGAAGCTCTGCGGGTCGGCGGCGCTGTAGCTTGCGATGGACGCGCTGAGGTCCGCCGTGGTGTTCGGCAAGGTCTCGGAGAACTGGCCGTCGATGCACTGAGGATCCACGCGCAGAGACGGCAGCGGGCCAGCGTCCGGCGCGGCGTCGAGCGAGCCATCGGGGACCGCGTCGCCGACAGCGTCCGCGCCGCCGTCAAACGCCCCGTCCGCGCTGGAGTCCGACACCGAGTCGAAGGCCCCCGAGGCGTCGGCGACAGGGCCCGCACCCGAACCAGGGCTCTCGCAGGCGGCGAAGGCCACACATCCCACAGACGCGCACGCTACTACCGCCTGCCACAGTCGATTCACCGCGCGCCTCCTCGAGCTCTGCCCGCAGCGGGCGGGTCCGTCAGCTTGCAGGGCCGGATCCCCTGCGTCAACGCGAGGAGTCGAGCCGCGGGCTGCCCCTGCCCGAGCAGCTCGATGTCGTCGCCTTCGAGCCCGCCTACGCGAGCGATGAGCGTGCTGGTGTCGGCCACGATCGCGTCCGGCCTTCGCGCCACGCGTCGAGGTCGACCTCGCGGCCGAGCTTGAACTTCCCGCGCATCCCGAGCAGCGGTTCGTAGGCGTCGCCAGCGGCCAGGACCTCAAGCCCCAAGCGCACGGTGGCGGTGATGCCGTCGCCGGTCGCGCCCTGGGCACACCGGAGCAGCTCCTCGGGGATATGCGCTGTAATCTTGCGGACTTGAGCCATGACATGCGCTTGCCATGATCGCTGCTCGCAATCAGTACGGCAGCCACGGAACGGACGCAGTCTCGCCCCGGAGATCGCTGGACCCAGCCGGCTCGGTCGATGACGTCAACGCGGCGGGCGGCGGGCCTCCAGCTCCTCGACGGTGCGGGGCCAGTCGGCTTTGAGGAGCTTGGAGAGCGCGCGGTCGGCGAGGACGCGGCCGCTGTTCTGACAGGTGGGGCAGTAGTTGGTCTCGTGGGCGCCGTGGACGATGCGCTGGACGGCGTGCTCGCAGACCGGACAGGGCTTGCCGTAGCGGCCGTGGACCGCCATCTCGGGGCGGAAGGCGGTGACCTTCTCGGGGAAGCCGTCGCCCAGCTCGGCCAGCAGCCGGTCGGTGTGCTCGCGCAGGACCTGCTGCGTCGAGGCGTGCAGGCGGGCGAGCTGGTCGGGGTCGAGGCGCTGGGTCAGCAGGACCGGCGAGAGGCGGGCGTGGTGCAGGATCTCGTCGGAGTAGGCGTTGCCGATGCCGCTGAGCAGGTGGGGGTCGGTGAGCGCGCGCTTGAGCGTGTGGTTTTCGCGGGTGAGCGCGGCGGTGAAGGCCGGTAGCGTGCTGCCAAGCGCCTCGGCGCCGCCGGGGTCCAGCGCGGCCAGGCCGGCCGCCCCGCTCGCGGTGTGTAGCGACGCGCGCCGCTTGCTGCCGGCCTCGGTCAAGACCAAGGTGCCGCCCGGGAAATCGAAGCCGGCCAGGGCGAAGCGCTTGGCCAGCTTGGCCTGGGGCTCCTTCCACAGCAGGCGGCCCGCCACCATCAGGTGGATGACCAGATGTAGCTCGCCCTCAAAGCTGATGACCACGCGCTTTCCGAGGCGGCTGAGCCCAACCACCGCGCGCCCGTGGAAGGCGTCGAGCGGCGGGTCGACGGTGCGCACCAGGAAGGGGTGAGCGACCCGCAGGCCGTCCAGGCGCTGGCCCAGCATCCGCGGCCGCATCGCGTGGAGGTAGACCTCGATGTCGGGAAGCTCGGGCATCAGCGACCGCCTGCGCAGCGATGATGCGGCGCCCGGTCCCCGAAGTGCAAATGCCCCTCGACGCCCGCGAACGGACCTCGAGGGGCATCCTCCTCCTCAGAACCCAAGACGACGTTGCGGTGTGTGGTCGCGCCGTCCCAGGACTCCCCAATTGCTACACGCGGGTGACTGCGCGCACGCCCTCGACTGAGCAAGACCCGGGCCAACAGGCGTTTGCGCAGACGGTAGCGTGGAGATTCAGCGTTCACACCGGTTTGCGCCGGCCGGTCGCGCGACGCTCTGGACCGGAATTATCGTTTCGATAATATCACTGTGATAATATACTTATCCCAGCGATATGCCTTGACCTAGAGGAAGGCCCCACCCAGGCCGCGCAACGTGGGGACCCGGTCGATGATGGCGTCGCCACGAACGACGAGGTATTCGCTGAATCGCTCGGCCAGCTCGCCCGCCTTTGCGTGGCGGCAGAGCACCGGGTCGCCGATGCCGAGCGCTGGCGCCCCAGGACCCAGGTGAAACGGCGTCTGCACCTCGCCGAATCCCTCCATCGCGACCGGCTGCAAGCCGGGCGGCAGGTGCACTTGGGGCAGCCGGTCGGCTCCGGCCGGGCCAGACGCGATGTAGCCCCCGCCCCCGCAGGTCACGTGGTCGGGGTCGGAGCGCCGGACCACCGACAGCGCGAAGAAGAGCGCTGGCTCAAAGGGCAGCCCGCCGTAGCCGTCGAAGAGGTGCGAGCACACGAAGCCGGAGCCGGCCGTCAGCTCGGTCACGGTCGGGTCGCGGCTGGTGGAGTCCACGCTGCCGGTGCCGCCGCCGTTGACGACCGAGATGGTGTGGCCGTCGGCCCGCAGCGCGCCGACGACCTCGGCGCGGCGCACGGCCGACAGCGCGATGGAGCGCGACTTGATGACCTGGCGGATCGGGTCGAGGTGGCGGCTGCCGGGGTTCTTGTCGCGGATGCCGGCGACCTGCGCCTCGTAGGCCAGCACCGAGTCCAGGCGCAGGTGCGGGGCCGCCTTGACCAGGCGGCCAAGTGCCACGGCGTCGGCGGCGCTGCGGACGGGGCTGCGGCGCACTCCGAAGTGCAGGCGCCCGCCCAGCGGCCGCCAGGAGACGTCGACGTCGATACAGACCGACAAGGTGGCGCCCGCCGCGGCGGCCGAGGCCTCCAAGAGCGAGACGTGATCGGGGTGATCGATGGCCGCCCGCACGGTCTTGCCGGCCGCGGCGAGGCCGGCGAGCAGGTCCGCGTCGGGCCGGCGTCCCACCGGGTAGGCCAGGAGCAGGTCGTCGAAGCCCTGCTCGGCCAAGAGCGCGGTCTCACCCGCCGCGTAGGTCATCAGCCCGGCCAGCCGCCCCTTGCCCGCGTCGAGCAGGTAGCGCAGCAGCCAGGGCACCCGCACCGACTTCGAGGCCGGACGCAGCGTGATGGGGGCCGAGCCCATATGCTCGAGCAAGATCGCGAGGTTGCGGTCGACCGCGTCCAGGTCGACCACGGCCGCGGGCAGGGCCTCGTCGGCCAGCACCCGTCGCCAGCGCTCCCAAGCCCGGCGAGCCTCGGCGGGCGCCGCGCTCATCGCGCAGCGCTCGCCGTCACGCGGTCGCTCGGCTCGGCCTGACTCGCCATCAGCGCGCCGCGACCTCGAAGCAGGTGAACCACTCCGGGTGGCTGTTGTCGCTGCCCTTCACCACGTCGAAGTAGCGGGTCTGCAAGCGCTCCGTCACCGGGCCGCGCGCGCCGCTGCCGATCACGCGGCGGTCCAGCTCGCGGACCGGCGTGACCTCGGCCGCCGTGCCGCACATGAACACCTCGTCGGCGAGGTAGAGCATGTCGCGGGTCACCGGCTGCTCAACAACCCGCAGCCCGAGATCGGCGGCGAGCGTCATCAAAGTGTTCCGCGTGATCCCGCCAAGGATCGCCGCGCCGAAGGGCGGCGTGTAGATGTCGCCGTCGCGCACGCAGAAGACGTTCTCGCCGCTGGCCTCGCTGACGTAGCCCTGGGTGTCCAGCATCAGCGCCTCGTCGTAGCCGTCGAGGACCGCCTCGCGCTTGGCCAGGATCGAGTTGACGTAGTGGCCGCAAACCTTGCCCTTGTGCAGCTGGCTGTTGACGTGGGGGCGGACGAAGGTCGAGGTCTTCAGGCGCACGCCCTTCGCGAGGCCCTCGTCGCCCAGGTAAGCGCCCCACGGCCACGCCGCGATGGCCACGTGGGTCGGGTTCTCCATGGCGGCGACGCCCATCGCGCCCTCGCCGATGAAGGCGATGGGGCGCACGTAGCACTCGGCCAGCCGGTTGAGGCGGCAGGTCTCGACGCAGGCCGCCATCAGCTCGTCCACGGTGTAGCGCAGCGGGATCGTCATCATCTTGGCGCCGTTGACGAGGCGCTCGATGTGCTCGCGCAGGCGGAACACGGCGCTCTGGCCGTCGGCGCGGCGGTACACGCGGATCCCCTCGAATACGCCGAGGCCGTAGTGCAGCGTGTGCGTGAGGATGTGAACGTTCGCGCTGTCCCAGGGGCGCTGCTCGCCATCGAACCAGATCGTTTCGGCTTTGGTGACCATCGATTCCTCACGTCGTGACTGGGTGCCGGGTGTGTCGCGGTGCCCTCCGCGGCTTCTACACCGGACGAGCGCGCCACGCCAAGGTCCCGTAGGTTGGGATAGCCGCGAGGTGCCCGCGGGATTACGATGCGCGGCTTGGAGGCGCCATGGAAGTGAGCGAAATGGAGACGTCCCCGGCTGCCATCGTCGCGGTGGTGCTGGCCGCGGGCCGCGGTACCCGGATGAAATCGGACCGCGTGAAGGTCCTGCACGCCGTGTTGGGCCGGACGATGGTCGCGTGGCCCGTCGAGGCCGCGCTGGAGGCCGGAGCGAGCCGCGTGGCGGTGGTCGTCGGGCCCGACGGGCAGCCGGTGCGTGACGCGCTGAACACCGAGCTGCCTGGCCGGCGCCTGGAGTTCTGCGTGCAGGCCGCACCGCTGGGAACCGGCGACGCGGTGCGCTCGGCGAAGGCCGCGATCGGCGACGCGCGCGAGGTGCTGATCCTCTGCGGCGACACGCCCGCGCTTGACGCTGAGACCCTGCGCGGGCTGCTGGCGGCCCACTCGGCGTCCGGGGCGGCGCTGACGGTGCTGAGCTTCCGGCTCGCCGATCCCACGGGCTACGGCCGCATCGTGCGCGACGAGGCCGGGGGTGTGCGACGCATCGTGGAGCATCGCGACGCCAGCGAGGCCGAGCGCGCGATCGACGAGGTGAACGCCGGGATCTACGTGGTCCGGCGCGACGTTTTGCTAGGTACCATCGATCGGATCGGCAGCGACAACGCCCAGGGCGAGGTCTACCTGACCGACGTGGTCGAGCTGGCCGCGGCCGCGGGGCATGGGGTGCAGGCGCACCTGCTGGGCGAGCCTTGGCGCGTGTCGGGCATCAACACGCGGGTGCAGCTGGCCGAGCTGGAAGAGGCGATGCTGACCGACCGCCGCCGCCGCCTCATGGAGTCGGGCGCGACCCTTCAGACGCCGGACTCCATCCGCATCGAGGGCCCCGTGGAGATCGGCCGCGACACGGTGATCGGGCCGGGCGTGCAGCTGCTGGGCAGCACGCGCATCGGCGACAACGTGCGCATCGACGCCGGCTGCGTGCTGCGGGATGTGGTGGTCGACGACGGCGCGCACCTCCTCCCCTATGTGGTCGCCGAGGACACGCACATCGGCCCCGGCGCGACGGCCGGGCCCTTCACGCACCTGCGCCCGGGGACGGTGCTGGGCGTGGGCGCGAAGGCGGGAAACTTCGTCGAGCTGAAGAAAGCCGTGATCGGCGACGGCTCGAAGGTGAACCACCTGAGCTACCTGGGCGACTGCTCGGTCGGCCACCGGGTCAACGTGGGCGCGGGCACCATCACCTGCAACTACGATGGCACGAACAAGCACCGCACCATCATTGAGGACGAGGTCTTCATCGGATCGGACACGCAGCTTGTCGCGCCGGTGCGCCTGGGACGGCGGTCGACGGTCGCGGCTGGGACGACCGTGACGCGCGATGTGCCCGAGGGGGCGCTGGTGCTCAGCCGCGTGGCCCAGACCGTTCACGAGCACTACGACGAGCGGCACCGAAAGCCCCGAGAGGACCAAGCGCGCGACAAGGCCCGCTCTGACAAGGCGCGAGGCACGGAGTAGCTGATGTGCGGAATCATTGGATATATCGGACCTGACCCCTGCGCGCAGATCCTGCTGAACGGGCTCCAGCGCCTGGAGTACCGCGGCTACGACTCGGCCGGCATCGCCATCGTGGCGGGCGGGAAGCTCGAGACGCGGCGGGCGCGTGGCAAGCTAATGAACCTCATCGAGGCGGTCGCGCGCAGCCCCATCGACGGGACCCTGGGCATCGGCCACACGCGCTGGGCGACCCACGGCGGGCCGACGGAGCACAACGCGCACCCGCACTGGGTGGGCTCGGTGGCGGTCGTGCACAACGGCATCATCGAGAACTATCTGCCCATCAAGCGCGAGCTGATCGAGGCGGGGCATACGTTTACCAGCGAGACGGACACCGAGGTCATCGCGCACCTGGTCTGGCAGAACCGCCAGCGCGGGCTGGCGCTCGAGGAGGCTGTGCTGCAGGCCGTGCGGCGGCTCGAGGGCGCCTACTCCGTGGTGGTGGTGGACTCGGCCGAGCCGGGCCAGCTTATCGCCGCGCGGCTGGCCAGCCCGCTGGTGCTGGGCTTGGGCGAGGGGCGCAACTTCGTCGCCAGCGATATTCCGGCGATCCTCTCGCATACGCGAAGGATGGTCTTCCTCGATGACGGCGTGATCGCAAGTATAAAGGCTGACAGCGTCGTGGTGCGACGCATTAGCGACCACGTCGAGGTCCCCGTTCAGGAGAAGACCATCGCCTGGTCGCCCAGCCTCGCGGAGAAGGGCGGCTACAAGCACTTCATGCTCAAGGAGATCCACGAGCAGCCTGACGCGGTGGCGAATACGCTGCGCGGGCGGGTGTCCCTGGAGCGGCTGGCGGTGGACCTGCCCGAGCTGGAGCTGAGCGCCAAGGAGCTCGCCGACGTCTCGCGGATCTACGTGGTCGCCTGCGGGACCAGCTGGCACGCCGGCATGGTGGGCCGCTACCTGATGGAGGACCTCGCGGGGCTGTCGCCGCACGTCGAGCTGGCGAGCGAGCTGCGCTATCGGCGGGCGCCCATGGATGAGCGGACGCTCTTCGTCGCGGTGAGCCAGTCGGGCGAGACGGCGGACACCCTGGCCGCCATGAAGGACGCCAAAGAGCGCGGCGCCAAGGTCTTGTCGGTCTGCAACGTCATGGAGGCGTCGATCCCGCGGGCGTCTGACGGGACCCTCTACACCCACGCCGGGCCCGAGATCAGCGTCGCGTCGACGAAGGCGTTCTCGACCCAGGTCGCCGCGCTGCACCTGATGGCGCTGCATTTCGGTCGCCTGGCCGGGCGGCTGGACGACGACACCATGCGCGCGGAGCTGCAGGGGCTGGTGAGTGCCGCGGCCTTCATGGAGCGCTTGGCCCAGAACGACGAGCCCTATCTCGCCGTGGCGCGGGCGTGGCACGAGGCCAAGTCGATGCTCTTCATGGGCCGCGGCGCGCTCTTCCCGCTGGCGCTCGAAGGCGCGCTGAAGCTCAAGGAGATCAGCTACATCCACGCGGAAGGCTACGCGGCGGGCGAGATGAAGCACGGCCCCATCGCGCTGATCGACGAGACCGTCCCGACCGTGGTGCTGGCGCCGCGGGACGCGCACCACGACAAGGTGCGCTCGAACCTGCAAGAGGTGAAGGCGCGCGGCGGCCCGGTCATCGTCATCTATACAGAGGGTGACGACGAGACGGCGGCCATGGGGAACATCGCGATCCCGGTGCCGGCGGTGCCCGAGCGCATCCTGCCGATGGTGTGCGCGCTGCCGATGCAGCTCATCGCGTACCACATGGCCGACTTCAAGGGGACCGACGTGGACCAGCCCCGAAACCTCGCGAAGTCAGTCACCGTCGAGTAGTTCGGGGGCCAGCGGAACACGCCCTTGACGCCGGCCGGGGGTGGCTGCGAGGGTCCGCGGCCTATGGTGACGCACGACGACGACGACATCCTCGATGGCCTCAACGCGCCGCAGCGGGAGGCCGTGCTGGCCAACGACGGGCCGCTGCTGGTGCTCGCAGGCGCGGGCTCGGGCAAGACGCGGGTCATCACGCGCAAGGTGGCGTGGCTTGTGCGCCACGGCGGCCTGCGCCCGTGGGAGATCCTGGCGGTCACCTTCACCAACAAGGCCGCGCAGGAGATGCGCGAGCGGTGTCGCCACCTGCTGGGTGAGGCGGCGGAAGACCTGTGGCTAGGCACCTTCCACCGAATCGGCGTGCGGATGCTGCGCCAGCACGGGCCGCTGGTGGGCGTGGACGCGCTCTTCGTCATCTACGACTCGGCCGACCCGCGCGCGATGCTGGCGCGGTGCATCGATCAGCTGGGTTTCTCCAGCAACCTCGTGGACCCCAAGGCCGCGCAGGGCTTCATCGACCGGGCCAAACAGCGTGGCTGGGGCCCGGAAGAGCTGGCGACCCACAAGCGCCTCGGGGCCAGCGACCCGCGGCTGGCGGTGTTTCGGCGCTACGAGCAGCGCATGCGCGAGGCGAAGGCGCTGGACTTCGGGGATTTGCTGTCGATGCCGCTGCGCATCGTGCGCGAGAACCCGCTGGTGGCCAGCGAGTACAAGCAGCGGTGGCGCTACATCCTGGTCGACGAGTTCCAGGACACCAACCACGTGCAGTACGAGTTCCTGAAGGCCGTCCTGGGCGACGAGCGGCGCATCTGCGTGGTCGGTGACGACGACCAGAGCATCTACCGCTGGCGTGGTGCCGAGGTCGCGAACATCCTGGGGTTCTCGAACGATTTCGAGGGCGCGACGGTGGTGCGGCTCGAGCAGAACTACCGCTCCAGCGCGAACATTTTGTCGGTGGCCGGCTCGCTCATCGCGCGAAACACCGACCGCCACGACAAGACGCTGTGGACCGAGCGCGATGGCGGCGCGCCAGTGCGGGTCTTCGCGGCCGCGACCGACCAGGCCGAGGCCGACTACGTGGTGCGGCGCATGCACACGTTGCGCGGCGACTATGCGCTGCGCGAGATGGCGATCTTCTACCGGACCCACGCCCAGAGCCGCGTGTTCGAGGACGCGCTTCGGCGGGCTGGCTTACCTTACGTGGTCATCGGGGGGCTCCGCTTTTACGAGCGTGCCGAGGTCAAGGACGTGCTCGCCTACCTGCGCGCCGCCGTCAATCCTGCCGACGCCATCGCGTTTGAGCGCATCATCAATACGCCGACCCGAGGGATCGGGGCGAAGACGGTCGAGACGATCCGAAACGAGGCGCTGGACGGGGGCATGAGCTTCTGGGAAGCGTGCTGTCGCCTGGCGAAATCGGGTAGTGGCGCGCATCAGAAGAAGCTGCGCCCCTTCGTCGCGCTGATGGAGCGGCTGATGGCCCAGGCGGCCGAGGCGTCAGCGCTGGTCGTGATGCAGGCGGTGCTGGAGGAGACGAACTTCGTCGCCCAGTTCAAGGCGGAGGGCACGCCCGAGGCCGACGCGCGCATCGAGAACATCAAGGAGCTCGCCAACGCCATCGGCGAGCACGCGCAGTCCACGGGCGAGGTGAGGCTCGAGGACTTCCTCGAGCAGGTGGCGCTGGTCGCCGCGGTCGACAACGCCGAGCTGGGCAGCGACGCGGTCGTCATGATGTCGGCCCACAACGCGAAGGGCCTCGAGTACGACGTGGTGTTCGTGACGGGCATGGAGGAGGGGCTCTTCCCCCACTTCAACAGCGCCAACGAGGAGGGCGGCACCGCGGAGGAGCGCCGGCTGGCTTATGTGGCGTGCACGCGGGCCCGCCACGTGCTGCATCTGACGTACGCCGAGATGCGGCGCCGCTTCGGGACCACGCTGCCCACGGTCGCCAGCCCCTTCCTGCTCGACCTGCCGAGCGCCGCCATCAAGGAGGACGACGGCGGTCGTCGGGTCACGCGCTTTCACGACGACTTCTCGCCGCGGGTCACCCCGATGCGACGCCCGGAGCCCCGGCAGCCACAGGCCAAGCCGCCGGAGCCGACCTACGCCCACGCGATGCCCGACTACGAATCCTTCAGCCAGGACGACGCGACGCTCGGCCCCGCGTCGCGAGTGTTCCACCCCTCGTTCGGGGAGGGCACCGTCCTCGAGATGTCGGGCGCCGGCACCGACGCGGTCCTGCGCGTCCGGTTCGCCAGGGGCCTCGAGAAGCGCATCATCGCGCGCTACCTGACGCCTGCCTGAGCGGTTCAGCCTTAGCGGAGGCTGACCAGCACCATCTCCAGGCCGCCGAGGGGCTTGAAGTCGAAGGCGGTCTTGTAGGGCACGCGGTCGTGCACGCCCACCCAGATCACCATGTGGTAGCGGATCTTTCCGTGGGTCATGGTCACGGAGACGGGGTACGCCTCGCGCAGGCCAACCGGCAGCGAAATCTCCTTCGAGTCTCCGACCTTCGCCACCATGTCGAAGAAGCGCCGGCCGTCGAAGTAGGGCTGCTTGTACTCGGCCCCGGGGGTCATGGCGCGGCTCATCACCCAGGTGATGACGCTCACGGTGTCCACGGTGCGGTCCGACGCCTTGTCGTCAAAGGAGAGCAGCACCTGGCCGCCCTTCTTGTACTCACCCTTCGCGCGATTCCCTCGGTACTTGTAGCGAATCTCACGCTTGTCCGCGTTGATGGAGCCGGTCCAGTCCGCCCGCACCGGCAGCCACTCCCCGTCGATCCACGAGGTCCCGTCGGCCACCGCAGGGAAGAGGCGAGCGGCCATGCCGTCGGTGCGGGCTTCGATGCGCACCGAGCGGAGGAGGCGCGCGCCGAACTTGCGCGGCCCGCCGAGGGTCATCACGACCTCGCCCGCGCGGCTGCCGAGGGCGCGAAGCTCGTAGCGCCAAGCCTGCTCGACCGTGGTCTCGGCGGCCGTCTCGGCCAGCGCGGGCGGGGCGAAGAGCAACAGCGTGGCGAGCAGCGCCGGGGCAGCTCGAGCGAACATGGGCAGGGTCTTCATCGTGGCCTCCGGTCGGGGGTCTCAGCGCGTCTCGCGAAGCTCTTCACGACCGAGGGGAGGGACGGGAGCGCGAACCCGGTATTCAGCCGGCCGGGGTACCGCGATCGAACGGTCTGAGTGTAGCGCCACCCGTTTCGCGCCCAAAGCTCCGGCGCGAAGATGTTGCGCGCACGCCCGCCCGGATGCACGATGCGGGCGTTTCAAAGACGCGCTGCAGGCCCCCACGCCCACCCGGGACCGCCGCCAGGACTGGCCTCGGGCGGTTGCGATGCAGCGCCCGAAACTGATAGCTTGAACAACCCCAGCAGCTAACCAGCAGCGGTCCCCCCCCGGACCGCTAGTCGCGGTCCGCCGGACGACCGCAAGGGATGGAACGCCATGAGACGCTCACTCTGTATCGCATTCGCCACCGTGGGACTGCTCGCCGCGTGTACGGGCAGCGAGATCGTGGGCGAGGGCGAGAACGACTCCGAGGTGAGCGCCCCGGATTCGGACGCCACGGACGCGACCGACGCGAAGGAGACCGGCCCGCAGTGCGTCCCCGCCGCAGCGCCCAAGTTCGGACCTTGCGACGCAAACGCCGACTGCCCGACCGGCATCTGCTACGCCGGGCCCGACGGGGTCGGTGTGTGCTCTGACGCGTGCGAGACCGGCAGCCTCTGCCCGTGCGAGTGGCGGTGCCGCTTCGTCGCGCTCGGCGGCGACAGCGTGTCCATCTGCACCCCGCCCGTGCTGGCGTGCGACTCCTGCAACGACGACCAGGACTGCAACGCGGGCAAGTGCGTGCTCTTCGACGAGCCCACTGGGAAGAAGGGCTTCTGCCTCGACCCCTGCGGCGCGCTCGACAGCTGCGCCGGCGGCTTCGGCTGCCAGGAAGTCCAGGGCGCCAAGCTCTGCTACCCGACCAACGACAGCTGCACCTGCCGCGCGGCCGAGGACGAGGGGACGGTGCGCAGCTGCTCCAATAAGAACGACATCGGCACTTGCACCGGCAACCAGACCTGCGAGGTCGCCACCGGCTGGAGCGCCTGCACCGCCAGCGTCCCGAGCGAGGAGATCTGCAACGGCCTCGACGACAACTGCAACAACAGCATCGACGAGGGCCACTCGGCGCCGCGCGACTGCAACAAGACCAACGCGCTGGGGACCTGCGCCGGCACGGAGACCTGCGTAGGCAACCTCGGCTACGTGTGCAACGCCGCCGAACCGACGGTCGAGGTCTGCGACGCCAAGGACAACAACTGCGACGGCGTGACCGACGAAGGGTTCCAGACCGCGGGCATTTACGACACGAAGCTGCACTGCGGTGAGTGCGGCAACAACTGCAACACGGCGGTGTCGGGCGGAACCGGCAAGTGCGTCGTCGCCGACAACGTCGCGACGTGCACCATCGACGTGTGTGATTCGGGCAAAGTCCAGGTGGATCCGCTGACTTGCGTGGGCTTCAGCACCTTCTGCCAGACCTGCACGAGCGACGCGGACTGCAGCGGCGGCGTGTGCAAGGGATTCGCGGGCGGGAGCTTCTGCACCACGGCCTGCACGAACGCGGCGGACTGCGTCTCGGCCAACACCGTCTGCGCGGACGTCGACAACCTCGACGGCAGCGACGCGGGCACGCACTGCACCCCGCTGAACGGCACCTGCGACTGCAACGCCACCACGGCCGGCCTGACGCGCCCGTGCGAGGTCGAGAACGCGCTCGGCAAGTGCACCGGCAACGAGACCTGCCAGCCTGCGCAGGGCTGGGTGGGATGCTCGGCGGCGACGCCCGCGGGCGAGCTCTGCGACTTCGCGGACAACGACTGCGATGGCGCGACGGACGAAGACTTCAAGGTCGACGGCAAGTACGCGACGGTCGAGCACTGCGGTACCTGCAACAACAACTGCGACGCCGCCCTGACGACCGCCGAGACCACCAAGTGCACGGTGCCCGTCAGCGGGACGCCCAGCTGCGAGGTCGACACCTGCCCGGACGGCTCGGTGAAGGTCTCGGCGACGCTGTGTGGCGCCGCGAGCTACTGCACCGCGTGCACGTCGGACGCCAACTGCACCCAAGGCAAGTGCGTGACCATCGACGGCGGCGGGTTCTGCGCGCCGAGCTGCGACGCGGGCCAGGGTTGCCCCGGCAGCGCGACCTGCGGCGCGGCCACCAACGTCGGCGGCGGGGCCGAGGCGGCCGTGTGCGTGCCCAACACCAACAGCTGCGCCTGTGACGCCACCAAGGCGGGGACCATCCGCCTGTGCTCGAAGTCGAACGGCTTCGGGGAGTGCACCGGCACCGAGACCTGCACCCCGCCCGCGGGCTGGGTTGGCTGCACCGCGCCCGAGCCTGCGGCTGAGGTCTGCGACGGCTTCGACAACGACTGCAACGGGCCGTCGGACGACGGGCTGGTCAATCAGCCCTGCGAGAAGACCAACGCGTTCGGCACCTGCAGCGGCACCGCCAACTGCAAGGGCGTGGACGGCTTCGTGTGCGACGCGCCGGCCCCGGTGGCCGAGCTCTGCAACTTCCTCGACGAGGACTGCGACTCGTCGACCGATGAGGACTTCAAGACGGGCGACCTCTACACCGCCGACACGGCGTGCGGAAGCTGCAGCGTCAACTGCGTGAGCAAGCCCGGCATCAAGAACGGCGTCGGCATCTGCGACTCGGCCGACGGCACGCCGAGCTGCTGCGTCGGGTGCAACGACGGGTTCTTCGACGTCGACCAGGATTGCCTCACCTGCGAGTGCGAGTACAAGAGCGCCATCGACCTGCCGGACTTCCCGGACGGACCGACCTTTGGTCCGAACGGCGCCCCGGCCTTCGAGGACGCGAACTGCGACGGCGTGGACGGCGAGGCGGAGAACGCGGTGTTCGTCAGCGTGAACACCGGCGACGACGCCAACCCCGGGACGCGCGAGATGCCGGTCAAGACCATCGCGCAGGGCCAAGCGATCGCCGAGAGCACGGGGCTCCGCGACGTGTACGTGTCCGAGGGCACCTACGACGAGAACGTCCAGGTGGTCGGCGGCGTCGATCTCTACGGCGGGTTCAGCTCGGATTTCCGTAAGCATCACCGGATCAATCACCGCACCACGATCCGTGGCGTGCCGACGCCTGCGGCCCAGAGCGCGTGCGATGGCGACACGACGAAGCATCGGGCGGCGCTGACCTGCACCGCCATCACGGGCGGCGAGATCGGGTCGACCATCGTCCAGGGCTTCGAGCTGCGCGGCCCGCAGCAGGACGCGAGCTGCACCAACAGCTACGGCCTGTACGTGAACGACTGCGACGACACGGTCGCGTTCCGCAGCCTGGACATCAAGGGCGGCAAGGGCGGACCGGGACGTCCGGGCGCCCAGGGCACCAAGGGCGGCGACGGCGCGGCCGGCAAGACGCCGACGGCAGCCGCATACGACATCGGCACGCGCGAGTGCGACAACGCCACCCACAGCCGCCCGGGCGGCGTCGGCGGCGCCACCACCTGCGCCGTGGGCGTGGTCAGCGGCGGCGATGGCGGCAGCGCGGATTGCCCGAAGTTCTCCAACAGCTTGGCGAATCCGCCCAGCCTCAGCAGCGCGGGCACCGCGGGTAGCGCGGCCCCGGGCGGCACCTCGGGTGTCGGCGGCGCCGCGGGCTGGGACTCGGCCTTCCAGCCGAACGTGTGCAACTTCTGCCAGACGCCTGTGGGCGGGACCTCGCCGACCGCTGGGCTCGGCACGAACGGCTCCCCGGGCTTCATCGGTGACGGTGGAGACGGCTGCGACGACGGCGACGGCGTGGTGGTCGGCGGGCACTGGGTCGGCTTGGCCGGCACGGCTGGAATCTCCGGGCAGGCTGGCTCCGGCGGCGGCGGCGGCGGCTCCGGTGGTGGCGTCGAGATGCTGGACAACACGAGCTGCGTGCAGACGGGTGCTCCCGCGCCGACCGGCCCCTTCAACTGGATGGGCGACGACGTGGCCGGACCTGGCGGCGGCGGCGGCGCGGGCGGCTGCGGCGGCACGGGCGGCGGCAACGGCGCGGCGGGCGGTGGTGCCTTCGCGCTCTTCATGGCCGTCACCTCGGCCCCGACGGCGCTCCCGGCGCTGCTCAACACGACCATCCTGCTCGGCACCGGCGGCGAAGGCGGCACCGGCGGCGCTGGCGCGGCTGGCGGCGCTGGCGGCAGCGGTGGCGCGGGTGGCGCTGGCGGCAGCGGCTCGCTCAACGCCAACGACCCCTTCTGGTGCGCACGCGCCGGTGGTGAGGGCGGCGACGGCGGCACCGGTGGCGAGGGCGGCGGCGGCGGCGGCGGCTGCGGTGGCGTCAGCTACGGCATCTTCCTTGCCGGCCTCGGCAACCCCTCCGTGCTGGGCGCGACGCTGACGGCGCCCGCGAACGGCAACTCCTTCCAGGCCGGCGGCGCCGGTGGTGGTGGCGGCACGGGCGGGGTCAGCCCCACGGGTGTGGCCAGCGGCGGACCGGGAACCCCCGGAACCAAGGCCAACACCAACTTCTAAGAGGTCGGGGCGTTTCGACTGAGGGGGGCCCGGCGCGCGAGCGTCGGGCCCCTTTGCTTTTGGGGACCAAGGGGGAGATTCGTGGGCGAAGTGGCCGTCATCGTGAACCCGCACGCGAGAAAGAACCGAGGCGGCGACTCATCGTCTGAGGTCCTCGAGCGCGTCCTGGCGGACCGGGGCAGCCTCTACCGCTGCGGCGATCCCGACACCCTGGCGGACGCGGCGCAGCGGATCGCCGACAACGGCACCGAGGTCGTGGCGATCTCAGGCGGCGACGGCACCGGCTCGATGGTGCTCACCGCCCTCCGGGTCGCGTTCGGGACCAAGCCCCTCCCGAAGCTCGCGCTGCTGCGCGGCGGCACGATGAACACCGTAGCCAATGGCGTCGGCGTCCCCCGTGGCAAGCCGCCCGAGCTGCTCAGCGGCCTGCTCGAGGCTCGGGCGAACGGCGCGGCGCTCGGCTCGGTCGCGCGCCGCACCCTGGACATTGGCGGCAGGGTCGGGTTCCTGTTCGGCCTGGGCGTCATCCACGGGTTCCTCGACGAGTACTACCGACGAGGGCGGCCCTACCCTACCCCGCTGACCGCGGTCGAGACCCTGAGCGTCGCCATCGGCAGCGCGATGATCGGCGGCCGGACCGTTCGGCGCATCAGTGAGCGATTCCGCGGCTCGCTGGTGGTCGACGGCGAGACCATCCGCGACGGGGACTTCCTCGCCATCGGCGCCGGCACCACCCCCGAGCTGGGCCTCGGGTTCCGGCCCTTCCAGCTCGCCACGCCCGAAGCGGACGGCTTCCACCTGCTGGGCATCACCTGCTCGGCGCCCAGGCTCACCGCCAACCTGCCGCGCCTCTACCGCGGTCGCGGGATGGCCGACGGCGACGGCTTCGACCGCTTGGCGCGTGAGCTGACCATCGCGACAGACGAAGCGGAGATTCGCTACATGGTGGACGGCGACCTCGACACGACGGCGTCACCGCTGCGCGTGTCTCTGGGCCCGACGGTCCACATCGTCACGTCGCCGCCCGCGTGAGGCGGGCGGCGACGACTCAGAATCAGCCGGCGTGGGCGCGATGCCGCTCGATGGCCAGCGCGCGAGCGTTGGCGTCGTAGAACGCGGGGCACGCGACGGGCGCAGGCGTCAGGTCGCCGCTGACGGCGTCCTTGGTGACGAAGCGGCGGTCGACGATGCCGAGGGTGCCCTGGCCGTCGAGATCGACCACGGCCGCGGACTCGCCGGACGAGAACTCGACCAGCTCGACCACGCGCTCGAACGTGAAGCGGACTCCGCCGCCCTCGCCAGCGCCGCCCTTCTTCTTCTCGTGGGCGAGTTTCGCCTTCTTCACTGCCATGGCCGAACCTCCACAGGACCCTCGCCGTCCGGATGGACGGGGGTAGGCTGATTACATCTTGGTCGCCGCGGACGCAAGCCCTCTGTGCGCGGGCCCGCTCCGTGGCGCTGCTGACACGACGCTCACCGTGACTAGACGCGCTCGAGGACGGCGGCGGCGCCCAGCCCGCCAGCAGCGCAGATGCCGAGCAACGCGGTCTTCTTCCCGCTGGTGTGCAGCTCGTTGGCCATCGTGGTGATCATGCGGGCGCCGGTGGCTCCGAAGGGGTGACCCAGGGCCAGCGAGCCGCCGTGGACGTTGAGCCGCGCGGGATCGATCTCGCCGACCGCGCGATCGCGGCCCAGCCGCTCGCGGGCGAAGGCGTCGCTGGCCAGCATCGAGAGCACCGCGAGCACCTGGGCCGCGAAGGCCTCGTGGAGATCGACAAGATCGATGTCTTCGAGCTCGAGGCCCGCTCGCTCGAGCGCCTTCGGCATCGCGAGTGCCGGCCCCATCAGCAGCTGATCCGCCGGGTCGACGCCGACGTAGGACCAGCTCTTCAGCGTCGCGAGGGGAGTCAGCCCGAGATCGGCGGCCTTCTCCTCAGTCATCAGCAAGACCGCGGCGCCGCCGTCGGTCAGTGGGCTCGAGTTGCCGGCGGTCAGGGTGCCATCCTTGGCGAAGACGGGGCGCAGCGACGCGAGCTTCTCGGCGCTGGTGTCAGCGCGGACGAGCGTGTCGGCGCTGACGAGCTGTCCGTCCGGCGACTCCAGGGGCGTGACCTCCTTGTCGAAGCGGCCCGAGGCGATCGCCGCGGCGGCGCGCTTGTGCGACAGCGCGGCGAACTTGTCCTGGGCCTCGCGAGAGATCGCGTTTCGGCGGGCCATGCGCTCGGCGGACTCGCCCATGAGCTCGCCGGTGGTGCGCTCGGCGATGCGCGGGCGCGTCGGCATGATCTCGCTGAGCGGCATGAGCTGCGAGAGCACGGCGAAGTAGTCGGCGGGCTTCGGCTTGCCCAACGCCAGGGCGCAAGGCGTGCACCACCTTCTGGGGGAGCTTGATCTCGGCGTTCGACGTGGAGTCGGAGCCGCCCGCGATGATCACGTCCGCCTCGCCGCGCTCGATCGCCGCCGCCGCGAGGGTGATCGCCTGCAGCCCGGAGGCGCAGGCGCGCGTGACGGTCATCCCCTCCACTGAGGGCGGGAGGCGCAGGTCCAGCGCGATCTCGCGCGCGAGGTTCGGCGCCATCCCGGGAGGATCACGCCGCCCAGATCATAGCGTCGATGGCGTCGCGGGGACGCCGGTCGCGTCGAGCAGCGCGCGCGTGGCCGCCACGCCGAGGCCGATGCTGTCGATGCGCGTGAACTCGCGAAACGCTCGCACGAACGGCGTGCGGCGGCCGTCCACGATGACCGCGCGCCTGGGCCCGGGCTGGCTCTTTGTCGTCTTCCTCGCCACCGATTCCTCCTTCGCCGCCGTTGCCGGCTTCGCCGCCGTTGCCGGCATCAATTGTTCAGGCGCCGACGTAGTTTCCGCCGCACACCCGGATGACTGAGCCGGTCACACCGACCGAGCCCGGCGACGCCAAAAACGTCACCACCTCGGCGATGTCCTGGGGCAGGCCGCCCTGGCTCAAGTTCGACATGCGCCGGATCACCTCGCGGTTGATCGGCGGGATCGCGTCGGTGAGGCGGGTCTCGATGAAGCCCGGCGCGATCGCGTTCACCGTGATGCCGCGCTTGGCCACCGTGGTCGAGAGCGCCTCGACGTAGCCGATGATCCCGGCTTCGACGCGGCGTAGTTCGTCTGTCCGAAGTTGCCGGCGATCCCCGCGATGGACGAGGCAGACGATGCGGCCGCCGTCGCGCATGGGGCCCGCGAGCAGGGCCCGGTCATGCTGATCACCGCGCTGAGATTCACCGCGATGGTGAGATCCCACTGAGCTGGCGACATCTTTGCCAAGGTCTTGTCACGGGTGACGCCGGCGTTGTGGACGACGATGCGACGCCGCCGTGGTCTCCTGAAGCGCCTCGGCGATGCGCTGGGCGGCGCCCGGCCGCGACGTCCGCCAGGAGGACCGAGCCGCCGATGTCCCGCGCGGTCTGGCTGGCGGGGCCGTCGTCCTCCGGGGCCGGTCGAGCACCACCACGTGGGCGCCCTCAGCGGCGAGCAGCTGCGCGTGGCCTTGCCGATGCCGCGTGCGGCGCCGGTCACCGGGGCGACTTTGCCCTCCAGGAGCAGGCACGGCCTTCGGGGGCTCGGTCTGCTTGGCGGCGCGACCGACGTGAAAGACCTGGCCGCTGATGAAGGCCGAGCGCTCAGACAGCAAGAAGGACAGCACCGACGGCAGCCGGTCGTCGGCGCCGCGCTCGACGTACACGGCGCGCGCGGTGGCGCCCTGCGCCGATCTCTGGCGACGGAGCGCGCGAACCCGGAGAGCCCGGCGGCAGCGGCGGCGGCGGCGGGCGTGCGGGCCCCTGACGGCGTGCGGCCAGACCAACACGTGACCCGAGCGGCGGATGCGGGGCAGCCAGCCGTGGAAGAGGTCGTAGAGGCCGCGCAGCTCGTCGGGCGTGCAGGTCGGTCGCGTCAAAGATGATCGCGTGGGGCGAGGTCGTCGCCCCTCGCCGCGCGGCAGGGTGCCGGCGGGCGTCGTAGGCCTCGCCGGGGCCCACGTAGGACGCGGCCTCCGAGGTCTCACCGACGATCCACGGGTTGGCGCCGGCAGCCGCCCGCGTGTGAGCGAGGGCGTCGCTCAGCTCGCCGCCGTGGCTGGCGCTGACGAGGATGTCCTGGTCTTGCAGGGGCCGCGGCTCCCACGGGCCCTTCGCGCGCCGCAGCTTCTGCGGCATCGGGATCGGCAGTCCCAGGGTGCGGACGAGCTGGCGCGCCGTCGCGTTCTGACCAAGATCTACAAGGAAATCGCTCATCTCTGGCCTCGCTCGATGAAGGTCCCGGTCATGTACGCGGGACCGCCCGGGGCATCGCCGACCGTCACGCCGCCCTTCCCATCCACATAGAGGCCCACGCGGGCCGGCAGGACCAAGGGGCGGACGAAACGCACGGAGATCTGCTCGATGCGCTCGGTGTCCCCGGCGAACACGGACTTCTGGAGCCCCTCGACCGCGCGAGCCAGCGAGGCGAAGCCGTGCAGGATCGTGTTGCGGAAGCCCGCGGCGCGGGCCGCCGGAGCCACCCAGTGGATCGGGTTGAAGTCGCCGGTGAGGATCGCGAAGTCGAGGCCCGCCTTGGCGCTCAGCCGCCAGCGAGCCAGCTCGCGCGCCGTGTCGGGGACGCGCGGCCGCTCGCTGGAGCGCTTGCCGTCGCCGCCCTTCGCCAGCGGGATGATGACCTGGAACTCGACGATCTGCGCCTCGGCCACGCTGGCGGTGCCGGTCACGAGGCGCTGGTGCAGGATCGCGCGCCGCCCGTCGTCGTCCACGCGGACCAGCTGCGCCGACAGCTTCAGCGGCTCGCCGGCCGGGATCGGCCGTAGATTGTGGACCGTGCACCCGCCGTTGAGCGCCCGCATCATCGGATAGGGCAGGCCCTCGAGCGTGCGGGTGAGCAGCGGAAAGCTCCACTGCGGGAAGAGCCACGTCGGCAGCGCGTCGCGGTAGGCCCGGGGGTCGCCGCCGGCCCAGCGGACCGCGTCGCGGACCAGGTCGGTGGGGCGCGGGGCCAAGGTCGCCCGCAGCTCGGGTCCGGGCACCACGGCGGGAGCGTTGGAGCCGCCGTCGACCCGCTGAGCCAACGCGAAGAGCGCGCTGCGGCCGAGGGCTGCGATCACGGGGGCCTGGCTGAGAATGTGCTTTCGTGGAACGGGCATCGCGTGCTCCGGGGGCGGAGTCGCCGGGATGATAGCGATCGCGCGCCGCGACGCCAGCAGGAATTCCCGGCGCTGAGGCGCTATCACGTCTCGGGCCGGAAGACGCGCGCGATCTTCGGGGTTCCGGTATGTTTCGGCGCGGAGGTGCGGATGAATCGACGCATGGGGACGGTGGTGGCGGCTTTGGGGGTCCTGGCGATCCTCGGTGAGCCCGCGCGCGCCGCTGAGCCCATGCCCGACGTGGTGGAGCACCGGCTGCCCGTGGACGCGAGCGGCCGGCTGGCGCTCCGAGAGCTGCTCGGCGTGCTGCTGCGCGAGACCGGCAGCGCGGTGCCTGCGCGGGCTGGGCTGGACCTCGGGAGTCTGGACCTTCAGCGACTGCGGAACCCGACGATGTTGCTCGCGGCGAATCTCGGGCTGGCCTCCGTCGGACTGGGCCTGCGCGTGGAAGACGACGCGCTGGTGCTGCGCATCGATCGCGAGCGGCTGCGGCGACGCGTCGACGATCTCGAGGGGCTGCTGCGCACGATCTCCGGGCGGGGGCCGCCGGTGCACCAGCTCGAACACGTCGATGGATCCTCGCGAAAAGGACCGCCCGTCGTGCTCATCCACGGGCTGGACTCGTCGCCAGAGCGCCTGCGCGGTGCGGGCCGGGCGCTGGGGGCGCTGGGATACGACGTCTACCTTTATAGGTACCCTGACGACGCGGGGATCGAGCGCAGCGCCAGCGCGTTGGGCGACCTCCTGCGTGAGCTGCGCGCGCTGCGGGGCGTGAAGATCAGCCTCGTCACCGTGTCCATGGGCGGGCTTATCGCGCGCACCTGGCTGGAGCTCGACCCACGCTACGGCGACGAGGTGGCGGGCTTGATCGCCTGCGTCCCGCCCTTCCGCGGCTCGGGGATCGCGCGCTATCACGTGCTGACTGAGATCAACGAGACGGTGCGTGACCTCATCGGGTCGGGGTTCGACGGGTTCTTCGCCTTCGACGGGCTAGGTCAGGGCGCGCGGGACCTCGTCCCCGGCTCGCGATTGCTCGAGCGCCTCGCAGCCTCAGGGCCACGCCCCGGGGTGAGCTACGCGATCCTCGCCGGCGACAAGCCGATCGTCGACGGCAGCGTCTTCGCCGCCGCGCGCCAGACGCTGCTGGCCTTGCGCGAGCACGGCGAGACGGGCCGGCAGTTCGGGCTCGACCTCGTGGGCGAGCTGGTCGAGGAGGCCGCGAAGGTCTCAGGAGGCCGCGGTGACGGCGCGGTCACGCTCGACAGCCAGTCCATGCCGGGCGTCTCCGATCGCGTGGTCTTGCCGATGAGCCACTTCGAGGCCCTGTCCGGCGATGGCGTGGACGAGCCGATCCCCGCGCTCGCCGAAGTGCTCGCCCGGCTGCCGGCCTTATGAGTCCGCGCGTCCGCGGCGTCGTGTTGGTGTGCAGCCTGGCGGCGGCCGTCGCGGGCGTGATGGTGGCGCTGGACTCGCAGCGAGGCGAGCCGGGCGACATCGGGCGGAAGCAGTCGAAGACGGGCAAGGCGTACGCCGGAGCGCCCGATGGGGGCGGCGAGGTCTGGTCACACGACGTGTCCGCGGGCGCCGCGGGCATTATGGGCGAGGTAGGGCCTACGCCCGGCCAGGACGGCGACGATGAGGCCGCGACGGCGCTGGAGCCTGGGGAGGAGTCCGGGCCAGAGTCTGACCCCGACGGCCCGGTGGTGGAGCTGGCGAGCGGTCCGGAGGGCCCGCTCTACGTCGTCGGGTCGGGCATCGACGGCCTGACGCCGCAGCGCACCCGACCGCTCGGGGCTGGCACCCATCGGCTGCGCTTGGTCGGCGGCCGCGGCGCGCCCCCGGTCGTGCTCCTCCTCAACAGCCAGCCGCCGCGCCTGGACGCCACCCTCTCTGGCGACGGCGCGTCGTCCCTCGACATCACGTGCCGCGGCGGGATCGCAGGGCCCGAGCCGATCACCACCGCGGTGGGCGCGCGGCTGGTCTGCTGGCTCCGCGGCCCCACCGGGACCCTGACCGTCGAGATGCGAGTGGTCGATCGCTGACGCGGACGCCGCGACCAACGACCTCGCCCAGCAGCGCCAGAGGGGGGATTCGTTATAGGCTCGCGGGGTAGACCGACCGCAGCCGCTCCCCGCGCCGGAGGCTCCCCGATGAGCGACCCACGCTTCGTCCGCTTCTCCTTGGCCATCGCCCTCCTCGCGCCCGCCGCGATCGGCTGCGACCACGCCGTGACCTCCGCGCCGGACGCGGTCGCCGACACCGACGCATCGCCCGGCGACACCGCAGACGCAGGCCCCGACGCCAGCCCCGAGCTGCCCCCCCACATCGCGGCTTGGTGCGAGAGCGACCTGGTCCAGATCTACGATCCGCGCTCGGGCGCTCAGTTCGACGCCTTCCCCGACGACTTCTACACGGTGGAGGCCGCGACCCCGACCGGCCTCCGCGTCGCGGTCGACGAGACGACGGCGCCGTGGATCGGCGACCTCGACACCGCCGTGGCCGCCATCTACCGCGATCTCTCCGAGCTCGACGGCTGGGGCATCAGCGGCGGCATCTACCTGCGCTTCAGCGCCCCGCCCGGCGAGTTCCCCACCGGACCCGACACCGCCACGACCGGCCCTGTCGCGATCTGGGACCTCGGCGGACCTGTCGCCGCGCGCGTCCCCTTCGAGTCGCGCCTCACCGACGACGGCCGCACGGTCATCCTCTGGCCGCTGGTTCCGCTGCGACCGGCGACGCGCCACGCGGTGGTCGTCAGCACGGACTACGCGACCCAGGACGGCGGCTGCATCAAGCCGTCGCCGGTCATGCGCAGCCTGCTCGAGGGCCAGGCGACCGACCCCTCGCTCGCCCGCCTGACGCAGCGGTACGCAGAACTGCTCGACAAGACCTCACTCTTTGCCGACCAGATCAGCGCCGCGACCGTGTTCACAACCCAGGCCGCCCTCGACCTGCCGCTGACCGTCGCGACCGACATCCGCACACGCGACATCACCTGGGTTCAGGCCCCCAAGTGCAGCGCGTCCACGCCAATTCGAGTCTGCAACGGCAGCTTCGCCGGCCTCGACTACCGCATCGACCCGCGGCACAACAGCCGCGAGCCGGTGGCGACCTGGACCGTCCCGATCAACATCTACCTGCCCGCCGGCGCTACCGATCCGGTCCCCGTCGTTCTCTTCGGCCACGGGCTGGGCGGTGACCGCTACCAAGCCCAGTTCGCCGCCCAGGCCCTGCAAGCCCTCGGCGTGGCCGTCGTCGCCATCGACGCGCCCTTCCACGGCTCCCACCCCACCACGCCTCCGGGAAATGACCCCCTGGTCATCTTCAAGCTGCTGGGCGTCGACATCAGCGGCCCATCGTTCGACGGGCCCCTGCTCCACACCAACTTCCGCCAAGCCACCTTCGACAAGCTGCAGGTCTTGCGCCTGCTCGAGTCGCACCGCGACGTCGACGGTGACGGCCGCGCCGACCTCGACATGAGCCGCGTGAGCTACTACGGCGTCAGCCTCGGCGGCATCATGGGTCCGCAGCTGCTCGCCACCCGCGACGGGATCGGCGCGGCGGTCCTGTCCGTCGCGGGCGGGCGCCTCGTCCAGATCATCACCGACTCCACGCAGTTCGGGATCTTCCTGACCATCGTCGAGAGCCTCGTCG
Source organism: Myxococcota bacterium (assembly GCA_041389525.1). Lineage (GTDB taxonomy): Bacteria > Myxococcota_A > UBA9042 > PHBI01 > JACKFB01 > JACKFB01. Next base: position 77,498 of record JAWKRR010000029.1, read on the forward strand.
ACTCGCCCGACGACGTGGAGCGCCTGCTGCCGGCCGTCCAGACCCTGATGGATCCTGGCGATCCGGCGACCTTCGCGCCGCACATCCTGCGCGACCGCCTGCTGGACCCGGCCGCCACCCCACCGCACCTGCTCTTCACCATGGCCATCGCCGATGAGATCGTCCCGAACTCGATGAACCACGCCCTCGCCCGGGCGTTCGACCTGCCCGTGGCCGGTGAGGTCTGGCTTGAGCCCGGGCTGCTGCCCCACGTCGGCACACCGCTCAGCGGAAACGTCGACGGCAGCGCCACGGCGGGGCTCTTTCAGTACAACCGAGTGACGCTCAGCCAGGGTCAAAAGCCCCAGCCGGCATCACACAACACCGTGCCCTTCTGCATCGAGTCGAACTTCCAGACCTACACCTTCGTGAAGGGCTGGCTGGACGGCCACGTGCCGTCGATCATCGACCCGTACGTCTCGTTCGGGACCGCGCCGCTGTGACAGGGCGCGGCCGCTCCCACGTCAGGGAGCGGTGACCTCGACCACCACCTGGGCCGAGATCGGCGGGTTGTAGGGGACGTGCGCTCCGTCGGCGAAGAGCAGGCGCAGCGTGTGCTTGCCGGGCGTCAGCTCGATCGTGTGGCAGCGCGAGCCGTCACCCATATGGATGTGCTGCTCGTCCTTCGGGATCGCCGCGCTCAGGCCGGGCAGCGGCACGTCGACGAGGATGTGGTGGTGGCCGTGGCCAGGCTTCACCTCGCCGGCGGGCTCGACGGTCAGCCCCTCGGCGTCGATGCAGACCTCAAGCGGGCTCTGCACCTTGTCGCCGTCTTTGAGGGTGGCGAAGGAGATCTTGCCCGCGGCCTCGGCCACCGGCTGCTTCTGACAGGCCGGGTTCAGGGCCACGACGGCGACCAGCAGCGTGAGAATTGTGAGGAGATGTCGAGTCATCTGGAGCTCCTTCGGGGGCCTCAAGCGGGGGATCCTGATACGCCCCCGCCACCGCAGACGCAAGCTACGCGCGGATCACGTGCCAAAGTAGAACCCGAGCGTCAGCACCGCACGCCCTCCGATCGCGGTCAGGGTCGCCAGCCCCTCGATGTCGTTGAGCAGCAGCACGTCCTGCTGGTAGCCGACGGTGGCGCGCAGCATGACGAGCTCGAGGGGCACCTGCAGGCCCACGTTCAGCATGAGCTGCAGGCCGACCGCCGCCACGCCGTCGCCGCCGCCCAGTCCCAGGCCGATCTGCGGGCCCAGCACGAGCGCCGCGCGACCCACGGGTCGGATGTATTCGAAGCCGAAGCCCACGTCGAAGCGCGCCCCGAGATCGAGGGACGGCTGCCCGCGAAGCTGCGGCTGCCACGCCGACATGACCCAGAGCGACAGCCCTAACTGAAGGTGCTGGCCCGAGCGGAAGAGCGAGTGCAAACCCATGCCGGCGCGGGCGCGCTCCGTGTAGCGCGTGGTCGCGCCGCCCTCGCACGGGATGCTGCAGCCACCGAAGCCGCTGTCGAGGCTCTTGAATCGCCCGTAGCCTCCGACCAGAAGGCCGGCGCTGAAGCCGACCGCACGCCGTGGAAGCTCAGGCGCGTCGGCGCGGGCTGCGGTGGTCGACAGCCAAGTGAGCGCCAACACCACCGCGATCGCGGCGTGCCAACGTGCGCTGGCCCTCGGCATCGACCGCCCCATCGGGCCGCGCTCTACTGGACCGGGGCGCCCTGGCCGGTGCCGGCGCGCACCGACACCTGGCCCGCACGGATGCGCGCCTGGATCGCCGCGAGGTCGAGCGAGGTCCCCATGCACTTGTAGCCGGCCGGATCGTCAGGGTCGACCGTGTCGCCGTAGAGCTTCGCGATGAGCGCCGTGGTGTCCTTGATGCGGTCGTCCGTCGCGGGATGGCTCGAGAGGAACTGGATGGTCGGCGTGCCGTTGGCTTCTTCCAACGCCTTGATTCGATTGAAGAACACAACCAGCCCGTAGGGGTTGTACCCGGCGTCGTGCGCGATCTGGGTGCCCACCTCGTCGGACTCGGCTTCGTCGGCGCGACTCGAGGGCTTGTTGACGGCCAGATCATACGCCAACGCGCTGACCTGCTTGGCGACCTCGTTGCCGATGAAGATGTCGATGATGCCGGCGGTGACGAGCTGCTTGCCCATCTCTTTGACGCCGTGTCGCTGGGTCACATGAGCCAGCTCGTGGCCGAGCACGCCGACGATCTCGCCGCAGTTCTCAGCCTCGAGGATGAGGCCGGTCGAGATGTAGACGAAGCCACCCGGGGCGGCGAACGCGTTGACGAGCGTGTCGTCGTAGATGACCTCGACCTTGTAGCCGTCGATCCGGGCCGGGTCGCGGAAGCGCGCCGAGGCGGTGACGAGCGGGGCGACCAGCTCGCGCGCCCAGACCGTCAGGGGGTCGGGCTCGTCGACGATCGGGTACTGCGCTTCGAGGTCGGCGTCGACCGTGGCGCCGATGGCGACCTCTTCCTGGTCGGAGATGAGGAAGCCGCCCAGCCCACCGTTGTCGCACGAGAGCATGCCCGCCGCGGCGAAGGTGACGAGAGTGGCAGCGGTGGCATGGCGCAGCGCGGCAGTACGGATGGTCATCGACGATCTCCTGCGAGGGTTCCCGGGGCGCATCACAGTCACTGCACCCGCGAATCGCCGCAGGCTAGCCGCGCGACGGGCCCGAGACAAGCGTTCGCGACCGGCCCCCCGCCAGCGATCGGTCGCCCATGTGTGAAAAGCTGACATAGCCGACGTACAAGTGTTGATTTTCTCTACACACGTGGCCCAGGCGTCAGCGCCGCGGGGCCTGGGATCCGAGCGGTACCCGGCGCTGAGCGCATTCGTGCATTGATGGCACGCAGCGTGCAGACTCTATTCGAGGCGACACCCGCCCCTACCCCGCCTTCTGGAGGCTCCGATGCCACGCACCCGATTTTCAGTCCTGCTCGTCACCCTCGGCGCCCTCGCGTTGGCCGGGCCCGCTCTCGCAGCGAACGAGGGCGAATGCGCGACCGACGCAGACTGCACGTCGGGAATGGTCTGTGAGGTCACCGGCGGCTCGGCCTGCGCCTGCCCGTCCGAGGGCGCGTGTGAGCCCTGTGAGACCGTCGAGTACCGCGAGTGCGTCCCCGGTCCGTGCAAGACCGACGCGGAGTGCGGCGGCGACTTGGTCTGCGTGACCTGGGAGGAGGACTGCGGCGACATCGCGGTCCCGGCGCCCATGCCGGCGTGCGCGCCTGACTCGTCGTGCGAGCGGGAGGCGCCTCCGAAGCAAGAGACCTGCGAGCCGGTGACCCGCGGCGCCTGCGCGCCCAAGTGGGCTGCGCCGTGTCAGGCGGCGGCGGATTGCGGCGCGGGCTTCGAGTGCGTTGAGATCGAGAGTTGCACGTGCAGCGGCGGCGGCGGCATCGACACCCCGCCCCCGACGGAGCCCGGCATGCCGACGGAGCCGGCCGCGGCGCCCGCGCCCGATGGCGAGGGCGGCGGCTCTTCGGACTCGGCAGGCCCCGAGGAGGGAGGCTCCGGTGCGCCGATGCCGCCCGAGGACGAGCGCCCCGCGTGCGAGTGTGCCCCGTCCGGCGAGAAGATGTGTGAGCCCCAGGAGGTCTCCTGCGAGACGGCCGACCAGTGCCCGTCGGGCTGGAGCTGCGAGAAGTTCACGAACGTCGCGGTCCCCTGCGCCTCGACGCCCGACGGCGAGTCCTCGTGCGACGACTTCGCGGCGGCCCCACCGAGCTCGGGGACCTGCTACCCGCCGGGATACGAGCTGTACGCCGGACTCGGCGGAGGACACGGAGCGCCGGTCAGCTCCAGCACCGACTCCGAGAGCGAGAGCCCCACGGCCCCGAACTCGGGCGTCGAAGGCGCCGGCAACGCAGCCGCGGGCGGCGGCACCGGTCCCAACTGCGCGGGCGGCGAGGCTCCGACCCTCCCGATGTTTGCGGTGCTCGGGCTGCTCCTGATGGTGCTTCAGCGCCGTCGCGCGGCCGCAGTGCGTACCTAAGCGACCCCGGTGGCGGCCGTCGCCCTGGACCGATCGCGGTCCGGGGCGGAGGCCCTCGCCCTCGCGCGCGCCCCTGGCCCCCCCTTTCCATGGGCGCGCGCGTTCCGGTTTCCTCGGCGCGCGCGACCGTGCATCATCGCGGACCATGAGATTTCAGCGCCCGCCGTACTTCCTCCTCGCCCTCGTCGGGGCGGCCCTCTTCCTCGGCTCCGCCTGCGAAAAGAGCAGCAGCGCCACGGACGCGTCAGCCGACGCCGACGCGGCGCCGGACACGGCAGCCGACAGCGACGCCGGGCCGGATTCGGCAGATTCGGCCGACTCACCGGACACGGTCGCCCCGTCCTGCGACCGCGCCCTGCCCTCCCCGGCCCCGGTCGACCCGAACCAGAAGAAGTTCGCGCTCTCGCTCTACCACTTCAACGTCGAGTACGTGATCGGCGGCCTCGAGGCGGTCGAGGACGACGGGACGAGCTTGCGCTTCGCGGGTCTGGCGCAGTCGGAGGGCTGGGACAACGCGCGCGTCGAGGACTGGATCATCACCGAGACCTTCGCGCCGATCCTCGGGGTGTATCAGCGCCACCCCTCGTGGAAGGTCGACATCGAGCTGCAGGCCTACATGATCGAGGTCCTGGCCGAGCGGCACCCCGCGGTGCTGGACACGCTGCGAGAGCTGGCCTGGGGCGGCCAGGTCGAGCTGATCAGCTTCCACTACGCCGCCCAGCTCTTCCTGGCCTTCCCGCGCCAGGACCAGGCGCGTTCCCTGGCGCGGGTGCGCGAGGTCTTCGAGGACCACTGCCTGCCGCTGTCGGACGTGGTCTTCAACCAGGAAGGTCAGGCGGGCGAGGGGCGCCAGCGCATGCTGGTCGAGGAGGGCTACGAGGTCGGCGTCTTCCCGAAGAACCTCTTTCGCTACCAGTACGGCGAGGGCGTGCGTTGGCCCTGGTACTCCAGCGAGGGCGGCACCCTCATCGTCGGCCCAGGCTCGGTGGACCCGGCGAGCGGCATCGAGCTGGTGTGGGATTTCTTCGACGATGGCGAGCTGCGCGCGGTGCCGGAGGCCGTCAATCCTTACCTGGCCGCGCTGTCTGAGATGGACCCCGAGCGGGTCGCGAGCCTCGAGGCCGAGCTGACGGCGCGCGAGGCCGACGGCTACCTGCTGACCTCCATCAGCGACTACGTGCGGCACCTGGACCTGCTGGGCGTCGAGAAGAAGCCCGCGCCGCCGCTGCTCGACGGGACCTGGCAGCCCACCAGCACGACCAGCTCGATCCACCGCTGGCTCGGCGGCGCCAGCCTCGTCTGGCACGACGCGGAGGAGGACATCCTGGTGCGCTCGGGGAACGCTGAGGCGCGGATGCACGTCGCGACGACCGAGGCTCTGCTTGAGGCGGCGCGCGCAGCCGGCGCAGACGTCAGCGCGCTGACCCCGCGGATGAAGGCCGCGTGGGACAACCTCTTCCACGCCGAGGTCAGCGACGCGACCGGCGTCAACCCGTGGCGCGGCGAGGTCCTGTGGTGCCGCCGGCTCAACGAAGCGCTGCTGGTGGAGACCGCCGCGATGCGCGCTGAGCTGCTCGCGGCGCTCGGGACGCCCCACGCCTCGGTCGACCTGCGCACGGGCGCGGTCACCAAGCTCACCGACATCCCGATGCCCGAGCCGCCGACCGTCACCACCGCGCCGCTTGAGGTCACCGTCGAGGCCGAGGCCCGGCAGACCAGCGTCCAGTGGACCCAGGTTGGCCCCACGATCAAGCGGATGGAGTTGACGATCAGCGCCGCCGACCCCAGCGCCGTGCTGTGCGACGAGTGCGATAATCGCACGGTGCGGGTTGAGTTTCCGCGCGTCGACGACGTGCTGCGGCACAGCCCGGGCCTCATGGAAGATGAGGTGCGCGAGTACCCGCTCTCGGGCTTCGCGTTCGAGGTGGGCGAGGTCTGGCTACCCCTGTCCAACGGGCTCATCGGCCTGGGCGGGGACCGTTGGGTCATCAAGCACACCCGCGTCGCGCACATGGGCGTGCGGGTGAGCGCGACCGACCCCCACGTCGATTTCGTCGACCAGACGCTGCCCGTGGGCGCGACGGCGCGCTGGGTCTTCGACGTCCTCGAGGGCGACGCGGACGCAGCGCTCAACTGGGCCAACCGCGTCAACATCGACCCGATCGTCTACTACTGAGTCTGCGGGTACCGAGGCCTCGGGGCCCTCGCCAGCGCCAAAATCCTCAGTCGCCGCCGGCCCCCGCGTCCGCCTCAGCGCAGGCCGGCGCGTAGAAGCAAGGCCCGCAGTCGCGCGTGCAGTCGAGGCCGTAGTACGGGGAGAACCCCAGCGGGCAGGTCCAGGCCTCGCCGCCGCAGACCGCCTCCGCCACGACGTCGAAGTCGCAACAGCACGGCATGTTCGCGGGCGCGCAGCCGCCGGGGCCCGCGTCGGTGTCGCCGTCCGGCCCCGCGTCGTCGGTCCCGTCGGCATCGGCGTCCGGCCCCACGTCCGTGGCGGTATCGGCGACTGCGTCGGCGGTGGCGTCGGGCGCGACTCCATCGCTCATCACGGCCGTATCGCCGCCAGCGTCCAGCCCAGGCGCCGGCCCGCCGGTGTCGACGGACGCGCCCGCGTCGCCCACAGGCACGCTCGTCGCGTCACCCGCCGGGTGCGGCGTCGGGTTCGACGAGCACGCGGGCGCGAGCGCGAACACGCACATCAGAGCGAAGCCAAACGCGAAGGTGACAGGACGGGACATCAGGCAGACCGGCGTCGAGAGAGGGCGAGAGCCTCGAGCTTAGCCAGCCAGGCGCCGCGATGCCAGTCAGGCGTCGGCGGGCCGCCGGAAGCGCCGCACCAAGAACGCGTCGACGCCGTCGACCGGCGCGATGAGGGAGGGCTGGCTTACCTCGACCAGCCCTGCAGGGGCGACGTCACCCGCTTCGGCCCCGACGAACGAGCACACGGCGTAGAGCAGCTGGCCGCCCGGCGCCACATGCGCGCCCGCCGCGTGGAGCAGCCGCGCCTGAAGCTCGACCATGCGGCCCACGTCGGCCGGCTCGCGCCGCCACGCGATCTCGGGGTGCCTGCGGATGGTGCCCAGGCCCGTGCAGGGCGCGTCGACCAGGACGTGGTCGAACTGCCCAAGGTTGACGCTGGTGTCGGTCGCGTCGATCGCCAGGGTGTCGATTCGCTCGGAGACGCCCAGTCGTTGGGCCAGCTCGCGCGCCGACTCCAGCTTCTCGGGGATCACGTCGACCGCCAGCACCCGCGCGCCCCGGTCGGCCATCGCGGTCGACTTCACGCCGCGCCCGGCGCACAGGTCCAGCACCCGCGCGCCGTCGAGGTCGCCCAGGAGATCGATGACGTGGAGGCTGGCGGGGTCCTGCGGCGTGATGAGACCGTCGCGAAAGGCCGCGCTGACGAAGGGGTCGCCGGGCCCCGTCACGATGAGGGTGCCGTGGGGGCCGGGTTCGGCGACGAAGCCGTCGCGCTCAAGCGACGCCTTGGCCGCCTCGGCGCCGCCGCGGTGCTCGGTGGGCCTCACGGTGTTGGGGGCGCGCTCGCGCAGGGCCCGGGCGTTCGCCTCCAGGGCGTCCGGGCCGACCGCCGCGCGCAGATGCGGAACCAGCCAATCAGGCAGGCTCCACCTCACTCCGACCGAGGCGTCGTCGTCGCCCATGGGCAGGCTCTCGGGCCGCTCGGCCACACGCCGCAGCACGCCGTTGAGCAGCCCCGTGATGCGCCCGGCGCCGACCATGCGAGCGGCGTCCTGGGTCGAGCTCACCGCGGCGCCCACGTGCACGCGGTCGAGGATGAGCAATTGATAGGCGCCGATTCGCAGCAGCACCTGAGCGATGGGCTCCAGCGTCGAGATCCCGCGCCGCACGAAGGGCGCGAGCGCGTGGTCGAGGCGCCGCCCCTGACGCAACACACCGTAGACCAGCTCGGTCGCCAAGCCGGCGTCCCGCGGGTCCTCGAGCGGCGTGTACCGCAGCGCCGCCGACAGCGCGTCACCGGAGCGTGCGCCCTCAAAGCCCACCTCGACGAGCACCCGCGCCGCGAGCGCCCTCGGTGCCGCGCCGGGTGGTCCCCCGCCCTGTCGCCCTCCGCGGCCTCGCCGCCGCCCCTCGTCCCGACCCGTCGCCACGCCCCCTCCTGCAAGCCCGCTTGACGGCCCCGGCCGCGTCGTGGACCTTACTACGGCATTGGCGATTGTTGACCCACCATCGTCCGCGACACGAGTTCACCGCGCCGTTCCTCGGACTTCGAGACCCCAGAACGCACGCGGCACCCGCCCCCACCCGTCGCACCGAAGGCGAGGATTCACGCCGGATGCCTAAGAAGGTCAAACGGCTGCTCCCCTGGCTGCTGAGCCTAGCCATCGTCGGCTACCTCTTCGCCTCCGTAGACCGCGCCGCGGTCCGGCAGGCGATGGCGAGCGCGGACCTCACCGCACTCGCGGCGTGGCTCACCTTCTTCGCGCTGCTCGCCTTCGTCGCGGACTCGGCCACGCTGCATGTGCTCTTCCGCCGCCTGCTCGACCGGCTGCCCTACCGCGAAGTCCTCGCCGTCAAAGGCGTCAGCTACTTCCTCAACGCGCTCAATTACAGCGCGGGGGCCGGTGCGGTCGCGTGGTTCGCCCACCGCAAGACGAAGCAGCCCTTCCTGGCCGCCCTCTCGACCTTGCTGTGGCTCAACTTCATCGACGTCATCGCCCTGCTGGTCCTGCTGGTCTTCGGCGCCACATTGGGCCGCGAGCACGTCCCCGCCGCCATCGCCGACCGCCTCGGCTGGGTGCTGCTGGGGGGCTGGCTTATCACCGCCGGCGCGCTGGTCTACTGGCGTCTGGGCGTGAACTTCCTCGTGCTCGGGCGGCTGCGTGAGTGGCGAATCTTCCACGCCTTTCGCAGAGCGCACCTCGCGGATTACGCCGTCATGGTGGGGCTCCGCACCGTCTTCATCGGCCTCTACGTGTTCATGGCCTACGCGACGCTGCCGACCTTCGACATCCACATCGGCCTCGCCGCGCTGCTGGTCTACGTGCCGCTGCTCACCTTCGTTCAGATCGTCCCGGCCTCGGTCTCCGGCCTCGGGGCCATCCAGGTCGTCATGATCGCGCTCTACAGCCGACACGTGGCGCCGGGCGCCGGCGACGCCACCGCGCAGGTCCTGGCCTACTCGACCATCGCCGGCCCGCTGACCACGCTGATTCGCCTCGTCATTGGCTACGCGTTCATGTCCAACGTCGCCCGAGATCTGGTGCCTGACGAGGCGACCCTCGCCGCCGCGCGCGAGTCGGGCTCCTGAGGCGAGACCCGCTCAGGGCGCGGGTTCGGTGTCCTCGTCATCGGGGCGCGGGGGGGGACCGAACGCGATGGGCCGCATCGTCACGACGAGGGCGCCGCGACCGCAGGTGATGAGGGAGGAGTCCATGCGCCCTTGGACGATCCACGTGTGACCTGCGCCGCGGCGTGGCTGCTTCGCCGTCGCCTCGCGCAGCGCCACCAGCACAGGGTCCTCCTCGTTGGAGACGTCGAACGCCACCCGCTGCCAGACCTCGCCCAGGTGCACCTCGAAGGGCGGACACCCGCACGCGGCCGGGTTGAAGCGCAGCGTGAAGACGCGGGTGTCGTTGGCCTCTAGCAGGCGCTGGCGCACGGTCTCGGCGTAGTCGGGCGCGGGCGCCGTGAGCGAGGGTTTGCCGCCCCGCGAGCTCGCACACGCCGCGAACAGCGCGACGGCGACCAGCGCCCATGGGAGCGCGCGCCTCATGCGGCGTAAATCACGGCGACGACCACCAGACCCCAGAGCACCAAGTTCAGGATGAACGGCGGGTCGGTCATCATCAGGTCGGTGGGGCTGACGCCCTGGTCGACGCGCTCGGTGAGGCGGTGGAAGCGCCACAGGCCGAAGACCACCAGGGGCAGCGTCCAGACGAGGTCGCGAGGCGAGAACCCCGAGTGGGTCGAGCCGAGCAGGGTGTACGCGGCGTAGCAGCCCAGGGTCGCGGCGGCGAGCACGCTCATGGCCGGGCGCACCTTGTCGAGATCGTAGCGCTCGAGCACGCGCCGCTGGGGGCTGCCGTCGGAGCCGAGGGCGAGCAGCTCGTGCTTGCGTTTGCCGAGCGCCAGGAACGCCGCGAGCAGGAACGTGCAGGCGGCGAGCCACACGGAGAGCGGCACGTCGATGGCCACCGCGCCGCCGACGAGGCGGAGGATGAAGCCGGCGGCGATGAAGAGCACGTCGAGGAAGGGGACGTGCTTGAACTTGAACGAGTAGCCGACGTTGAGCAGGTAGTAAGCGCCGATGACGCCGGTGAGGACCGGGTTCAGCGCGGTGGCGGCGGCGAGCGAGCCCAGCAGCAGCGCGATGAGGGCGCCGACCGCTCGCTCACGGGAGAGCCGGCCGGCGGCGATGGGGCGGTGGCGCTTGACAGGGTGCTGGCGGTCGTTGGGCGCGTCGATGAGGTCGTTGAGCAGGTAGACCGCGCCCGAGACCATGCAAAACAGCACGAACGCGATGCTCGCCCGCAAGAGCGGCCGGGTGTCCGACGCCTCCTGCGCGAACACCAGCGGGGCGAGCACAAAGAGGTTCTTCACCCATTGATGCGGGCGCATCGAGCGGAGGATATCGCGCACGCGCAGCTACTCGCTCGACCCGATGACCAGCTTCACGCGGTTCTCTGCGTAGTAGGTCTCGAGCTTCTCGCGATAGCCCTGCTCGGCTTTGCCGACCGCGTCCATCGTGTCCAGCAGCACGCGGTAGCGCGCCTCCACGTTGTCGTTGGTCAGCCCCTCGACGAAGGTGTGAAACGCGGCGACGGCCTCGGTGTACGAGTTCACGACGACGCCGTGGATGGCGGTGAGCTGCTCGGTCCCGGTCGGCAACAGCTTCAGGGTCGCCAGGTAGGCGTCCAAGGCCGGCACCACCTGGGCCTCCAGAGCGTCCTTGAAGGCCTTGAGATCACGGATCTCGTTGGCCTTGCGCCACTCTGACAGGAAGCGCTCCTGGAGCTTGTCCACGTCGGGGACCTTCTCCGAGTACTCCTGAATGGCCTGCTGCTCCGTGGCGATACGCTGCTCGCGCTCAGCGTCGCCCGCGACGCGCGTGCACCCCGACGCCCAGAGCAGGGCCGCCGCGAGCGAGAGAGCGAGCCAGCGAGCCATCGATGTCCTCCGTGTGTAGACGCGGCCGGAACATACCCGACGCGCCCGGGCCGGGCAACGTGGAGCGCGCCTGCCCGAGGCCCCGCGCCGCAGCCTCGCCCGGCGCACCGCCGCACGAGCGCGCCGAACCGCTCAGATCTTGCGGTAGATCGTCCGCGTCGAGATGCCGAGCAGCCTCGCCGCGAGCTCCTTGTCGCCGCGGGTCGCAGTCAGCGTCTCCCGAATCACCGACTTCTCGATGGCCTCCAGCGTGGTGCCGATCGGGATGGTCAGCGAGCGCACCTCGGCCCCGCCGCTGCGAAAGGCCGGCGGCAGGTCGTCGATGCCCACCGTGTCGGCCCGGCACAGGACGACCGCCCGCTCCATGACGTTCTCGAGCTCGCGCACGTTGCCCGGCCAGTCCCAGGTCAGCATCGCCTCGATCGCCTCGCGGCTGATCCCGGTGACCCGCTTGCTGTTCTTGTCCGCGTAAAGCTTCAGGAAATGGTGCGCCAAGAGCGGCACGTCGTCCTTGCGGTCGCGCAGCGGCGGCAGCGTGATGCTGATGACGTTGAGGCGGTAGAAGAGGTCCTCGCGAAACCGCCCGGCCGCCACCTCCGCGCGCAGATCCGCGTTGGTAGCGCAGACGATGCGCACGTCGACCCGCAGCGTCCGCGAGCCGCCCACGCGCTCAAACTCGCCCTCCTGCAAGACGCGCAGCAGCTTCACCTGCACCTGCGGGCTGGTCTCGGCGACCTCGTCGAGGAAGAGGGTGCCGCCGTCCGCCAGCTCAAACCGCCCCTCCCGGCGGCTGGACGCCCCGGTGAAGGCGCCTTTCTCGTGCCCGAAGAGCTCGGTCTCCAGCAGCGTCTCCGGCAGCGCGGCGCAGTTCAGCGCGATGAACGCCCGCGCGGTGCGGTTGGAGCTCTCGTGGATGGCCCGCGCGAAGAGCTCCTTGCCGGTCCCGCTCTCGCCCAGCAGCAGCACGGTCGCGCTCGACGGCGCCACCTGCTGCACCATCTCGAGGGTGTGCCGAATCGGCAGCGACCCCCCGATAATCGCCCGATGCCGCCTGGTCTCTTGGAGCTGCGCCCGCAGCACCTGGTTCTCCAGCACGAGCGATTGCTGGTCCATCGCACGCTTCACCGCGCGGACGATCTGGATGCGCTTGAAGGGCTTGGTCACGAAGTCCCACGCCCCCTCCTTCATCGCCTCGACCGCGGTCTCCACGGTCCCGAACGCCGTCATCAGGATGAACTCGGTCTCCGAAGACACCGTCTTGGCGGCCCGCAGCAGGTCCAGCCCGCTCATCCCCGGCATCATCAGGTCGGTCAGGCACGTGCTCACGCGCTCACGCCGCAGCAGGTCCAGCGCGACCTTGCCATCGGGGGCCGTCAGCACCTCGATCTTCTCGCGCTCGAAGATGCGGACCAGCGACTCGAGGTTGGCTCGGTCGTCATCGACTATCAGCAGCCGCTGCGGTGCGCCCAACCCAGTCATCCTTCGCCCCCCCGCCCCGGTCTCCGGAGCCTTCGCAGACCGTCCGCCTGCCATATTGTCGAACGACTCGTGCCAGATTGTCATTCCGCGTCTCCTTCCGTGAGCCGCCGCCAGCACCAGCATTTCCGATGAATGCTCGCCAGCGGGTCGCGTCGGAGCCCCATCGGCCCGTGTTTACACGACGCTCCCGTGGAGGCCCTGCATGTTCCGTACCGCACTCATCGTTTTCGTCGCCGCGCTCGGCACCTCGGCTGCGGGTTGCAGCGGCTTCGACTTCGGCAGCTCCGGCGCCAAGAGCTCCGACGGCACCAAGCTCGACTACCACGACATGGTCTGCGACGAGCTGGGCTGCTACCACTGCGACTCGGGCTACTGCGCCGAGTACCGCTGCGACACCACCGACCAGTGCCCCATCGGGAGGACCTGCTCGGCCGACCAGCGCTGCGCCCCCGGCACCACGACCGGCGGCGGCGGCCCCGGTGCCGCGACCCTGTGCACGGCGCACTCCGACTGCGCCGCCGGCCAGGTCTGCGCGACCAACGGGCTGTGCGTCGCGACCCCCGGCGGCAAGCCCGGCGGGCCGGTGAACGCGGCCGACGCGTCGAGCGGCAGCGACTCGGGCGGCGGCGGCAAGGACGGGGCCAGCGGCGCAGACTCGGGCTCGGGCTCAAGCAAAGACACGAGCTCCGGCTCGGGCGGCGACTCCGGCTCGGGCGGCGCGACGGACTCCGGCTCCGGCTCCGCAGCAGACTCCGGCTCAGGTTCAAGCAAAGACTCCGGCTCGAGCGCCGCGGGCGACTCCGGCGCCGGCTCGGGCGGCGACTCCGGCTCAGGCGCGACGGACTCCGGCTCGGGCGCGACGGACTCCGGCACCGGCTCGAGCGGCGACTCCGGCTCAGGCGGCGCGACGGACTCCGGCTCCGGCAGCACCTCCGACCCCACCGGCTCCAGCGACATCGGCCCCGGCCTGCCCGACCACCCCGCCGACGCCTGCGTGGTCGCCTCCGACTGCGGCAAGGACGGCGACTGCCTCAACGGTCGCTGCTACTTCCCCTGCAACGCCATCGGCGCCTGCCCGCCCCTTCAGGCCTGCGACGCCGGCCGCTGCTGGCCCACCGAGACCC
>JAWKRR010000030.1:0-89149 GCA_041389525.1 Myxococcota bacterium
GCCCACCGCGCACGAGCCGGTGCAGGGCTGGCCCAACTCGGGCGGACCGATGGGGCCCGCGTCGATCTCGGCCTCGACCTCGGCGTCCTTCGCGTCGGGGAGCTCGGGCGTGACGTCGGGCGTGACCTCGATCTCGGGCGGGAGGTCCGGGGCGACCTCGGCGTCCGCGTCGACCTCGGCGTCGACTTCGGCGTCGACCTCGGCGTCCGTGTCGGGGGCCGCGTCCACCTCGACCTCGGCGTCCGCGTCCGCGTCAGGGGCGGCGACCTCCGCGTCGGCATCGGCGTCGGCGAGGTCCCCCTGCACGTCGGCGTCGGGCGTGACGTCCGGCACGTCCGCCACATCAGGCGCGGCGTCGGGCAGCAGGTCGGTCCCCACGTCGCCACCTTCGGCGACGCAGATCTGCTCCTTGCAGACCAACTCCGAGTCACACTCGTCGGTGGTCACGCAGGGGTCTCCGGGCTGCCCCAGCGCCTTCAACTTGACGGCGGTACACCCCGTGGCGGTGAACGCAACCATCAGCAGCGCAAACGAAAAAACGAGGTCTCGGCGTTGCATCAGGCGGGCACTCCGGATCGCGCGAGGAGAGCGCGGAGTATAGGGGGCTCGGCGGTACGGGCTCAAGCGCGGCGTTGGCGGACGGCGGCGGGGCAGCAGCCGGGCGACCGGGTCACTGGCAGTTCGGGATGGCCGTCCCCTGGCATGCTCCCAGCACGCAGGCGTCGTTCGCGGTGCAGGTCTGGGCATCGTCGCACAGATAGCGGCCGGTTACCTTGAGGTTGTCGAGGCGCACGTCAGCACTCCCCGCGCTACCCGCGCCGAGGGTGAGCTCGAAGCTCACGTCCACCGATTGCCCGGCGTACGCGTGAAGATCGACCTCGAGGATCTCGAATCCCGAGGTGTCGTCGCAGACCTCGGCCACCACGTCGCCGTCGATGAGGAGCCGGAGCACGTCGACAGAGCAGGACGAGCTCGAGAGCACGGCGGACACGGCGACGCTGAGGGTTCCGCCGTCGTCGGGGACGAGGAAGCTGGGGCTGCGCACGCTGAGCAGGGCGGCGCTCCAGGTCTGTGGCAGCACGCTGGCCAGGGCGTTGGGGCCTGACACGGCCTGCCCGGTCGCGGTCGCCCAGCTGTATTCGGGTGAGCCCGCGCCCAGGACGAACCCGGCGGGGAGCTTGCCGGGGCCGACGCTGTCGAACTTCGCCTCGTAGACCTTCTGGCCGTCGTGAAGCGCCGAGAACTGGCAGGCGCCGGCGATGCACTGGCCGACGGTGCACTCGCTGCCGACGTCGCAGGACTTTGGCACCCCGACGCAGACGCCGGCGACGCACGCGTCGGCGGTGGTGCAGGCGTCGCCGTCATTGCAGCTGGGGCCGTCGGCGGGGGCGTGAGCGCAGCCGCTCACGGGATCGCACGAGTCGGTGGTGCAGGGGTCCGCGTCCGCGCAGGACACCGGGCTGCCGACGCACGCGCCCTGCGAGCAGGTGTCGCCCTGGGTGCACACGCTGCCGTCGTTGCAGGGGCCGGTGATCGGCGTGTCGACGCAGACTCCCCCGGCGCCGCACGCGCGGCTGACGCAGGGCCCCGCGGACGGGCAGTCGGAGTCCAGGGTGCACGCGCAGGCGGCGGCCGAGAAGACGCAGCTCCCAGTGAGGTGGTCGCAGCTGTCCTTCGTGCATGGATCGTTGTCGTCGCACAGCGTCGGCGCGCCCTTGCACGCCCCCAGCGCGCAGCGATCCTGGGTCGTGCAGGCGTCGCCGTCACTGCAGAGGTACTCGCCCTCGACGAGCACGTCATCGATGGCCGCGCCGAAGCCCGCGTTCGTCACGGCGTCCGCCTGGAAGCTGAAGACCAGGCGCGTGGGGCGATCGCGGAAATCCTTGAGGTCGAGCTGGTGCAGCGTCCAGTTCGCCTCGGTCGCGCACACCTGCAGCAGCGGAACCACCTGCCCGTAGGAGCTCGCCGCGACGACCAGCTTGTCGGTGCCGCAGCCGGGCTGGGCGACCTGCACCCGGGTCATCAGGTCCAGCGCCACGTTGGCCCCGCGCGGGATGAACTCGGGGCTGGTCAGCGTCGCCTCGACCGGGCCGCCGTACTGGCCGCCGATGCCCGTCGCCACCACACCCAGGCCGCTGGCGTTGGGCGTGTAGTCCGTGGACACCGCCCAGGCCGCCGCGCTCTGCGACGTGGTGGTCGCCGTCCACCCGGCAGGCAGCCCCGAGTCGAAGTCGGCGGCCAGCAGCACGCCGCCCTGGTCCAGCGGGACGGACAGGCACGCGCCGTCCTCACACACGTTGGATGTGCAATCGTCAGCGTCGTCGCAGTCGACGAGCGCCTGCGCGACGCAGACCGTGTCGACACAGAGCGAGCCGATGGTGCAGCCGTCGCCGTCGTCGCAGGGCTTGCCGTCGGCGAGCGGCTTCGTCTCACACACGCCGGTGGTCGGGGCGCAGGTCGCCACCTGGCAGGGCGCGGCCGGCTGCTCGCAGACGACCTCGGAGCCGGGGATGACGGTGCAGACGTGGGGAAAGACGCTGTCCTCGCAGGCCCGCTCGCCGGGACAGGGGTCGGACAGAGTGATGGCGTCGCAGTCGGCGTCGCCCTCGCACTCGCAGACCATGGCGCCGGCGCTGCAGACCCCGCCGAGGCAGAAGTCGTTCACGGAGCACGCGTCGCCGTCGTCACACGGCCCGGGGAGCGGCAGGTGTTGGCACAGCGCGTTGCCGGCGGCGTTGAGGCAGGTGTCGCTGGTGCAGACGTTGCCGTCGTCGCAGGCCACGGGCGTTCCCGCGCAGACCCCGTTGGGTTGGGACTCGGCGCTGCCCTCGAGCGTCACGCTCCCGCACACGTCGTCCGCGGTGCACGGGACGCCATCGTCGCAGGGGCCAAGCACGTTCGCGTGGAGGCACTGACCCGTCTCCGCGTCGCAGGTGTCTGCGGTGCAGGCGTTCTGGTCGTCGCAGGGCTTGGCGCTCCCCTCGCAGGCGCCGTCTTGGCAGAAGTCGTTGACGGTGCAGGGGTCGCCGTCGTTGCAGGTCCCGCCCGTGGGCAGGTGCACGCAGACCTCGCCGGGCGCGAGGGTCGCGTCGCACGAGTCCAGGGTGCAGGGGTTGCCGTCGCTGCAGTCGCGCGGTGGCCCCACGCACGCGCCCGAGCTGCACGTACCCTCCGAAACGCAGGGATTTGACGTGCTGTCGCAGGCCAGCCCTTCGCTCCGCGCCGTGAGCTCGCAGCCGCCGGTGTCGGGCTGACAGACCGCCTCCAGGCAGGTGGAGTCGCCGGAGGCGTCGCAGACCACGCGATTCTCAGCCACGATCTCGCAGCGGTAGTCGGCGGTGCAGCCCAGCGGCCCGTCGCAGAGATCGACGCTCAGCGCGGCGTCGCAGTCGAAGTCGTCTTGGCACTCGCAGGTGTCCGTCGGCGCGCCGTGGCACAGCCCGTCGACGTCGCACCGGTCGTTCGAGGTGCAGTCGATGCCGTCATCGCACGAGTTTCCGCTCGCCACGGCGAAGACGCACTCGCCCGTCGGCCCGTCGCATCGATCGGTCGTGCAGGGGTCCCCGTCGTTGCAAGTCCGCGCGACGCCTACGCATTGACGCACCACGCACACGTCGTTCTCCGTGCAGCCCTGGCCGTCATCGCAGGGCTGCCCCTGCTTCTCCGCCCCGGAGAACTCGCAGACGCCGGCGTTGCACGCCACGGTGGTGCAGCCCGGCACGAAGCCGCTGGCCTTGAGCCGGCTGTCGCAATCAGCCACCACCACGCACTGCGGCGGCGGGACCACGGTGCCGTCGTCGCCGCCGCCATCGCAGCCCGCCGCATACAGCGCGAACGCGGCGAGCGGTACCCAGCAAATGGTCAGTCTGAATCGGTTGTGGCTCAATGACGACCGCCTGAGCGTGGACTTTGCTCCCCGGGGCGTGGCCGAAGAGCAGCGTGTTCGAGGGGCCGCGGGTGGCCCCGGCTGCCTAGCCGAGTCACCGAGACCCTCTGGAGTGTACCGACGGCCATGAGACGCGGTCAAAGACAGCAGCGTGGAGCGGGCCGTTCGATGCGGGCCGCGGCGGGCGCGGCGCTGGCGATGCTCGGCTGCGGCCCCGGCGGCTCGATCGCCGAGCCGGCCGCGGCGGCTGTGCGGGGCTCGGCGTTGCGCGGGCTGGATCTCGGGTCCGCGGCGCTGCTGCCAGCGGCCGCCATCGCCGAACCGCCGCGGGCACCCAGCCCCCCCGCCGCGTTCGATCGGGCCGACGACGGCCGGCTCAGCGCCACGCGCAGCTACTCCCTCGGCACGACCTCGCGCGGGCGCCTGGTCGGCGGTCGCGCCTTGCCCACCGCGCACGGTTCGCTGATCGCGCGGCCGATCTCCATCACCCGAGACGCGATCTTCGGCACCGACGAGCTGGTCAGCGCGCTCGAACGCGCGGCCGCCCACGTCGCCGAGCGGTGGCCCGGCAGCCGGCTCTACGCGGGCGACCTCAGCGCGCGCCATGGCGGCGACCTGCCGGGCCACGTGAGCCACAACAGCGGCCGCGACGTGGACCTCGCCTTCTACGCCCGAGACGCGGGCGGCCGGATCGCGGACGACGCGAACTTCGCAGCCGTGCGGGGCGACGGCGTGATCACCAGCACCGGGGACGCCTTCGACGACGCGAGGAACTTCGAGCTGATCGCGACCCTGCTCCGCGACCCGCGCATTCAGGTCCAGTGGGTGTTCGTCTCGGCCGCGCTGCGCGAGCGTCTGCTGCGCGCCGGCGCGCTCGCCAAGACCGACCCCGCCCTGCTCGAGCGCGTGGCGGCGGTCCTCGCCCAACCACGCGACAGCTCGCCCCACGTCGAACACTTCCACGTCCGCATCTACTGCGCCCTCGAAGAGCGGGTCGAAGGCTGCCTGGACGCCGGCCGCGTCCACCCGTGGGTCAACACCTTCGACGCCGCCCTGGCCGAGCGGGTCGCCGAGGTCGTGTCGCTGCTACGCTCCGGTGGCGCAGACGAAGCGCGCTACGCCATCACCCGCCTCGTGCGGCTGCGCGCCCGCGACGCCGTCGAGCACATCGAGCCGCTCACGGCCAGCGCCGACCCGGAGACCCGCACGCTGGCGGCCGACGCGGTCGCCTTCCTGCGCGGCGAGCGGACTCCGCCGGCCTGGGCTCACCTGCTGCCGGAAGACGCCGGCGAGTAAGGGCGCGCGAACGCCCCCGTCCCACCGGCTCACCGCGCGCGCCGCCCCGCGGGCGAGCAGTCCGCGCCTACTTCTTCTTCGGCTCGGGCTCTTCGCAGGGCTGCTTGGCGATCGCCTCTTGCTCGGTCTTCCACCACTCGGCGAACTCACCCGTCGTGAGCGTGTCGTTCGCCTTCTGGAAGTCTTCCTTCGTCTTGAAGCCGTTGCGCAGCAAGATGATGCCGAAGTTCTCTTCAGCCGAGGCGTCCTGCAGCGTCGCCAGATTCTTCTGCTTCATCATGCAGAAGATGTCGTGCATCGCCTTCGAGTAGTTCAGCTTCTGCGTCTCGGGCTTCGGCACCAGGTCCAGGCCCGGCCAGTCGATGACCTCGTTGCCCGGGCCCACGCGCCGCCAGTCGTCCGCGCGCCACGTCTTCTCTTGCGGGAAGTAGCCCTCGCGCTCGAAGACCACGCGGTACTCGTAGATGCTGGCCTGCGCCACAGAGCCGTCCTCGCCCTTCGCGGCCTCGAAGATCGGCAGGTTGATGAGCGGCAAGCGCTCAATCGTCTGACCTTCCTTCAGATTGGCGGTCTCGTTCGGGATCTCGGTCTCGTCCAGCTTGGTCATGTTGGCGTCTTTACGCCGCCACGCCGCGCCGTCCTGCTCGAACTTGGTCTGGTAGACCCGCACGCGGGCGTCGCCGGGGAAGAAGGTCAGCGTGACCTCGCCGTAGCGGTTCTTCGCGCGCCGATCCTCGTCGTTCCACTGCTCTTTGAGGCGCCGCACCTCGGCGGTCTTGTGCTCGACCACCGTCCCCGTGAGGAAGGCCTGCACCTCGTCGCGCTTCTCCTCCTGGCTCATCAGCCAGATGGTGAAAATCGCGGTCACCACCAGCGTGCCGCCGATGATCCCGAGGGCCAGCATGCTGCGGCGACGCGCGCCCAGCGACTCGTCCAGCTCGGCGAGGCGCGTGGGGTCGGGGGTCTGCGGATCGGTCGCGAAGATCCCTTCCGCGTGGGGCGAGACGCGAATCGTCGGGTCGACGGCGTCCATCGACGGAGCGGCACCACGACGCACGGACAGATCCACGGCCGGAGCCGCCACCGGCGCTTGCTTGCCCTTCCCCTTCGACTTGCCCTTGTCGCCGCCGCTCTTCGCTGCGGTCGGAACAGGCGCCACGTCGACGGACTCGTCCGCCTTCGGGATCCCGTCCGCGACTTCGGTCACGATCGACTCGGACTCGGGCGCGAGCTCGGCCACGTCGCCGCCAGAACTCGAACCGGTCGCGTCGTCGTCCCCCGTGTCGATGAAGTCGGGCAGGTCGCCCTCGTTCTCGCTGGGGTCTTTCCCGTCGTCGCCCTTCGCCATGAAACCCTCTGTTCTCAAGGGGAAGCTGCCCGAAACAGCGCGCGGACTATAGACGCGCGTTCCGCGGAGCGTCAAGGGCGGAAAGCGCGCATTCACCAGCGAAAGCGCGCGACTCGCCCTGGTCGCACGCTGCTTCCCAGCGGTCGCGGGGGCGAGCGCGAGCCCCTCAGCCGCCCGACCTCGACTCGAGAATCAGCGTCACCGGCCCATCGTTGGTCGAATGCACGTGCATGTGAGTGCGGAAACGCCCCGTCTCCACATGCGGGACCTCGCGCCGCGCCAGCTCGACGAACCGCTCGACCAGCCGCTCGGCCCCCACCGGCTCCATCGCGCCCACGAAGGACGGCCGGCGCCCCTTCCGGCAGTCGCCGTACAGCGTGAACTGGCTGACCACCAGCAAGCCGCCGCCGACCTCGGCCAGGACAGTCTACCTTGCCGCCCTCGTCCTCGAAGATCCGCAGCCCGACGATCTCTGGGCCATCCAAGCGACGTCGGCCTCTTCGTCGCCCGCCCCCGCGCCCAGCAACACCAGCAGCGCCGGCGCCCCGGGCTGCGTCTGCCCCACCCGCTCGACCTCCGGCGCCGTCCACCACCTCGACCCACGCGCCGCTCACCCGCTGCACCACCGCCCGCATCGCCCTCTCCTCCCTGTGATCACTCCCACCCGGTTGACATTCGGCGAGCCCACGCGCTCGGATGGACCCACGCATTCTGGCCCTCACGCTCCGAGGAGGCGCATGCCCGCCCCCCTGCTCGACACGGTCCGGCAAATCCTGGCCCGCGACTCACGCATCGGCCACGACATCTCGGCCAGCATCAACGATCTCATGGATCCGCTCTACTACGGCGAGCGCCCAGCATCCTCGAGCAGGTCGCGTCCGGACCCGGCGGCGATGTCGTGAACCTAGCTGGTCGGGCCAGCCGACGCCACGGGCGGACTGGCTGATGTCCCGCACCGCGACGAGCGGGCTCCCCGTGCCGTCCGCCTGGGCCGCGACCGGCGGCGACCCCTTCGCCCCGCGGGTCGACGCCACGGCCGGGCCTGCTCCGACTCGGCGCCGCCTCAGAGAAAGTCGATTTCGCCTCTCAAGCTGCTCGCCGCATCCACCTTCCCCCGCCGAGTCCCTGAAGAAGCCCGTCGTCGGCTTACGTCGCGCAACGAGTCCGTGGCCACCGGCACGCCGACCGTGCTCGCAGGCGCCGACGTGCCGGACGCGATCCTCCTGGGCGCGCCGACCAACCTCGAGCTGTGGACCGATCACCCGGCTGCGTCGCCCTGAGCCTGCGAATCGAGCGCGAGGTGCGCTACCGCAGGATGCCGCCGTCTCGCGGCTTCTTCCGCGTCGAGGTGACCGGCAGAAGTCTCGCCCACGCCCAGTGCGGCGGGCCGGCGTCGACGCCCTGGAGCACACCCTCGGCCTCGTGGTGAAGTGGCAGAAGCGCGGCGACGTGCGGGTGCTCTCCATCGACTGCGGTGAGGCCCCCAACCGCGTCCCCGGGCGAGCTGGCTTGCTAGTCGCCACCAGCGACGAGGAGCTGCCTCCGCTGCCCGCCGGGGTCTCCGCCGAGCCGCTCCCGGACGGCGCCGCGGTGCCCTTCCCCATCGACGACCTGCTCGACGCCTGGCTGACGGCGCGCGACGCCGGGGTGGCGGCGGTGCGCGAGGCCCAGCTGGTGGCCGCCAACGCCTCGGGCGCCCGGCCCACCCGCCAGGCCCACCTCGGCAGCCTCGCCTCCGACCGCGACGCCCTCGCGGGGTCGCTCGTCTTCTGGACCGGCCCGGGCTGCGACCACCACGCCGTGGTCGAGACCTTCGCCGCCGCCGCCAGCGCCGCGCTGACCGGCCGCGAGGGCCTCTCCCTGCAGATCCAGATGCTCCAAGACCGCCCGGCCTTCGAGGGTCGCGACGCGGCCGCCGCGTTCGCCCCCATCGCCAAGCGCGCGCTGGCCGACGCCGGCGTCCCACCGGTCTTGAGCGCGGGCTGCCTCACCACCGACGCCGGCATCGCCGCCCAGCGCGGCATCCCGACCTTGGTGTTCGGCCCCGGCCGCGGCCCCGAGCACCTCTTCCGAGACGACGAGTCCACCCCGATCGTCCACATCGAGGCGGCGTTCCGCTTCTACTGCGAGCTCATCCGCGCCTACTGCGTCGACCGCTGAGCCGCGGCCGCCCGCGCCGGCGAGCCACCGCCGCCGCTTCAGGGCTCCGAAAAGCGAAAACCGCGGGCCGTTCCATGACGACCCGCGGTTCTTGCTGTGTTCTCGAGCTGCAGTCGACGCCCTGAGGACGCCGGCGTGGCTCAGGCCGTCTCGCGCAGCGGCTCGTCTTGCGACTCGGCCGCAGCGTCGGAGAACATCTCCTCCAGCTCCGCCTCGATGGTCGGCTCGTCGCTGTCGCGGGCGATGGAGAGCTCCTTGACCAGCAGCGCGCGCGCCGTGTCGAGCATCTTCCGCTCACCGAAGGACAGGTTCTTGTCGTACTTCAGCAGGTAGAGGTCGCGCAGCACTTCGGCCACGTCGTAGACCGAGCCGGTCTTGATCTTCTCAAGGTAGCGGCGGTAGCGGCGGTTCCACGTCTGCTGGTCGAACTTGACCGGGCGCTCGCGAAGAATCTCGTAAACCTCGTCGACTTCCTCGCCCTGAATGACCGAGCGGAGGCCGACCTGCGTCACCTTGTTGATTGGGATGCGGATCTTCTTGTCCGTATCGAGCACCCGAAGTACGTAGAACTTCTGGTGCGTCCCGGAGATTTCCATGCTCTCGATGCCCATGATCTCTGTCACGCCCTGGGCGGGGTAGACGGCCTTATCGCCAATCTTGAAATCGGGCTGCATGCAATCTCCTTTGGTCTCGACCCTCTGGGCCGAACCGTCGTAACGCGTCGCCTAAACCAGTGGCGCATGTGCTGCGACGGAGGCACCTCGAAGAGCGAGGGAGCGACCATCGGGCGTATCCGAGCGCAGAGGGATGAAACCAGATCGGGGGCCCTGCTGTCAATGACGCAGTCGCGCCGTCCGCGTCACCGAGCCGTGACGACCCGCCGCTAACACGCTGAGCTTAAAGGCTATTCCCGGGTTCCTGGCGGGTGGTCGCGGGAGGCGTCCGTCACCAGGACTGAGGGGGGGAGCGAGCGAACGCTCCCGGCGACGCGCCACTTCGGGCGCTGCGAGCGGCTCAACCCCTCGCCGCCGCTGAGCTATCGGGCCGATCGGCGCGCGTCCACGCACGCCGATCAGCCCTCGGAGACTACGCCTCGGCGCGCTTGGCCCGGCGGGCCAGCGCGTCGTGGTGGTCCAGCAGGCGCTTGGCCGTCTGCCCTTCCATCTTCTCGCGCCAGCCGGCGTTGGGCTTGCCCTTGGCGAACTGCAGCTTCGAGATGGCGTCGATGAGCTTCGCCTTGCCGCCGAAGCGCTTCTGCACGGTCTGCGAGACCTCGTGGATCCGCAGCAGCTTCTTGTTGGTCGTGCCCATCAGGCGCGAACGCAGCCCCTCCTCGTCGCCGAGGATGCCGATGATGGCGTCGACGATGCCGGAGCGTCCGCCGAAGGTGTCGCCGACGAGCTGCTTGGGGGTCTTGGGATGATGCATGGAGGGTCTCCTTTAGTGGTGCCTTAATCGGAGGCGTGACTTCGCAAACTTGAAAAACACGAGCAAACGACTGGAGGTTTGGCTACTCGAGCCCCGAGTCCGGCGGCTCCTGCGGCCGCTCGTCGTCGTCCTCCACCTTGGGCTTCCCAGGCTTCACCTGGGGGGCCGCGGGCGGCGGATTCTCCAGATCATGGCGCAGTCCGTCCAGTGCTTCTTTCGCCGCGCGTCGTTTTGGCGCGGTCGGGAAGCTCTCGAGGTACATGGCGTAGGCGCGCGCGGCGTCCGCGGGCTCGTCGGCGCGGGCGTAAGCGCGGGCCATGCGCCACACCGTGTCGGGCGTCGTCGCCAGCGCGGGGTAGGTCTTCACGGCGCCGTCCAGCCGCCACGCGGTCGCGCGCCAGTTCTGCCGCTTCTCGTAGTAGCGGGCGACGTAGAGCTCGCGCTCGAGCAGCATCCGCTCGGCGTCCTCGAGCTTCTTGCGAGCCTCGGGGGCGAAGCGGCTGGTCGGGAAGGTGGCCAGGAAGCCCTGCAGCTCGCGCTGGGCCTGGACCGTCATGGTCTGCTCCATCTCCCACGCGGGCGGCGTGGCGAACCAGTCGGTGGGCATGCGCGCGTGGTACGCCGAGGCGGTGCGGAAGCGAGCGTAGGGGACGTTCGGGT
This sequence comes from Myxococcota bacterium, assembly GCA_041389525.1. Lineage (GTDB taxonomy): Bacteria > Myxococcota_A > UBA9042 > PHBI01 > JACKFB01 > JACKFB01. The sequence goes on from JAWKRR010000030.1 coordinate 10,779, forward strand.
CGCTGCCGTACTGCGCGACGAAGATCCGGTAAGACTCGATGGCCTCTTCGTACCGGTCCTGCAGGTAGAAGGCGTCGCCGATGCGCAGGCGGGCCAGCGCCGCGTAGCGCACGTAGCGAGGGCTGCGGGCCACCTCATTGAAGAGCTGGATGGCCTGGAGGTAGTTGCCCCGGACCAGGTCCTCCATGCCCTTGAAATACGTATGCCGCGCCTGCTCCTGAGGAGAGGGCGGGTTCTTCACGGAGTGGCCCGCGCAGGCCCCGAACCCGAAGACGGCGACGACGATCAAGGCTCTCTTTGCGGCTAAAAGCATGACCGGCGCCTGTTAGCAGTGGCCCCGCGCGCTGTCAACGCGGTCGGCGCTTCGCCACGCGCCGGATTGACCCCTTATGCGGCGTGACCGAGGCTGGGACCCCATGAGCGACACCGACGCCCCCGCCGACCCAGCCTCCCCCGACAACGCCGACCCGTGGCTTGGCCGCACCCTGGGCAGCCAGTTCCGGGTGATTCGCAAGCTGGGCGCCGGCGGAATGGGCGCGGTCTACCTCTGCGAGCAGCTTGACGTCGAGCGCTACGCCGTCGTGAAGCTCATGCACGCCGAGCTCAGCGAGAACCCGCTCGCCGTGTCGCGGTTCAAGCGCGAGGCGCGGGCGGTGGCGCGCCTGAACCACCCGAACATCGTGCAGATCTACATCTTCGGAGAGACCGAGGATCGCGCGCTCTACCTGGCCATGGAGCACGTCGACGGCGCCAGCCTGGGCTCGGTCCTGGCCCAGAGCGCCCGGTTGGCCCAGCCGCGCGCCCTGCGCATCGTCGACCAGGTCTGCGCGGCCCTCTCCGAGGCGCACGCCGCCAGCGTCATCCACCGCGACCTCAAGCCTGACAACGTCATGCTGACCGATCGCCTGGGCAACCCGGACTATGTAAAGGTGTTGGACTTCGGCATCGCGAAGCTCCTGGGCGACACCCCGCAGGACCGCGGCGAGATGACCCGCGAGGGCCACATCGCCGGCACGCCGCGCTACATGTCGCCAGAGCAGGCCCGCGGCCAGGCCCTCGACGCGCGCAGCGACATCTACTCCCTCGGCGTGATGCTCTACGAGATGCTGACCGGGGCGCATCCCTTTCAGGCGACCACCGCCGTGGACTTCCTGGTCAAACACGTCAGCGAGCCGCCGCCGCGGCCCAGCGAGCGCTTCACCGACCTGATCTTGCTGCCGCGGGTCGAGGCCATCGTGCTGCGCTGCCTCGCCAAGTCGCCGGCCGAGCGCTTCCAGTCCGCCGCGGATCTGCAGCGCGCGGTGCGTCAAGCCCTGCGCGATTTCCCCGAGTCCGCGCGCGAGTACCCGACCCCGGGCGAGCTCCCGCCCCCCGAGGCGCCCGAAGCCCACGCGGCCCCCGCGCCCCAGGTCGCCACCCACGCCGCCCAGCCGGCCGCCAGCCCAACCCCAGGCTCCTCCGCGCCGCGAACCCCGAGCGCCGCGCCGAAGCTCGTCGCCGCGACGGTCGCGGCCCTCACGGTCGGCGCGGCGCTCATGTTCCTGCTGATGTCGCGCCAGCAGCCCGCCCCCGGGGCCACGGCCGCCGCGGGCACCCAAGGCCCCGAATCCGCTGACGGCGCCTTGCAGATCGCGAGCCCTACCCCCACGCCGCCCGACGAAGCACAGCCCGAGATCCCTGTGCGCCTCAAAGCCGCCGAACCCATCGACGGGCTGCCAGCCTTCGTCGGCGCCACCATGAGCGCGCGCACCTCCCAATCCCTCGTCCTCGTCACCGATGAGCCCCCGATCGACGTCATCGCGTTCTACCGCCAAGCCTTCGGGCGTGACTACGCGGTGCAGACCATCGCCAACGGCCTGCAGATCAACGACGCCAAGTCGCCGGTGACCACGGTCGCCGTGATGCTGCAGGCAGGGCAGACCATGGTGGTGCTGGTGCGCAACGCCTTGGTGCCCATCGAGCGCCCGGCGAGCGACCGCGGCGCCTTCGGGGAGCCGCTCTTCCCCGGCGCTGAGGAGTCGATGGTCTCCGGGCAGAGCGCCATCTACTACGCGACCGCGCCCATCAACGACGTCATCGAGTTCTACCTGGCGGCCTTCAGCGGGCGCGCGGGGATGAACTCGTACCGCGGCGAAAACGACGGCAAACCGCTGCTGAGCATCAGCATCACCGACCCCGCCGAGCCGGTGAGCGCGGTCAGCGTCATGGCCGATCCCCAGGCGCCGGGCGGCAAGCGCGTCATGATCGCCATCCAGAAGCGCTGAGGGCTGCGCGAATGGCGGACGCGCCAGACGCGGGCTGGCTTAAGGCGCCTCGACGACCACCTGGGCGGCGCGGAGCAGGCGGCCGTTGAAGAGCCAACCGCGTCGCAACACCTCGACCACCACTCCGGGGTTCGCGGTGCCGGTTTTACGCTGCTGGAAGGCCTCGTGCAGTGCGGGATCGAACGGGGCCCCGGCCGCAGGGATCTCTTCCAAGCCGGCCCCGGTGAGGGCGCCGGAGAGCTGCTTGACGACCAGCTCCAGCCCGCGGGTGAGCTGCTCGACGTCGTGATTGCTCTGGGCGGCCGTGAGCGCCAGCTCCAGCGCGTCCATCACGGGCAGGACCTGCTTGCACACGTCCGCGCGCCCGGTCATCCGCGCGCCGGCGGCCTCATCGGTGATGCGGCGACGGTAGCTGTCCGTCTCGGTCGTCATCTCCTTGAGCTTGGCGCGTAGCTCACCGACCACCCGCGACTCTTCCATGGCGCGGCGTTCGGCGACCTGGCGCTCGGACGGGGGCACCTGGGGGGCGGTGGGGCGCTGCAGAGCTTGGGCGACCGGCACGCGGGGCGGGTGAGCCCCGGGCGCGAGCGGTTTGGGGTTGCCGCTGGCGTCACCCAGGGCGCGCATCAGCAGCGCCTCGAAGTCGTCCGCCTCGAGATCCACGTGGTGGGTGGACGCGGGCTCGGGATCGCCGCCCTGGGGCTCGTCCGCGAACAGCGACGCCAAATCGCCCAGATCGTCGTCGTCAATCCGGATGACCGGGACGTTGCCGAACTGTCCTTTCTCGTCGTCGCCCACTAGATGCCTCGCACGGGAGGGGCTGCTGAGGTCGGCATGCAAGCCAGACACCGACGCGGGAGAGGTTCCCGTCTCTGTACGCCAGCTTGCGCATTATTCGGTGCTCGGCGTGTGTATGTCCACAACGACGGGAACGAAATGTCACGCGGACTGGCACCCGGCGCGGACTCGCGAGCGACGGATCCGCCCGCGCACACCCGGCTTCAGCGGGTGGAGGCCGAAGAACATGGCCCCGCGGGAGGCGGCAGCTCGGCGGCGACCAGCAGGTGGCGGGGGCGGCCTGCGTCATCAAAACTGAGCAGCACCGAGGTCAACTGCAGGGTATCGGCGGGCGAGATGGCGAGCGTGGGCCACGCGAAGCCGCCGTCGGCCAGGGGGCGTGTGCGGCGCCAGCAGCCGTCCGATGCGCGGCGGGCGACCCAGATGTCGCCGCGCTCGGTGTCGGCGTAGGCGACGATGGGCTCGCCGTTGGCGGCGTGGACCAGGGCGGGCCAGGCGCCGAGATCGCCGCCGGCGCCTTGCTGTCCCGGGGCGTGAACGACCTCGATCTCCCAGGCCGCGTCGGGCGAGACCTGGGTCGCCACCCGGATCGCGCCGGCGCGGGCGTCCTGGTAGGCGACGCGGACGACACCCTGGGGCGAGACGGCGAGGCGGGCGTGGAGGCCGAGATCGCTGGCGTCGTGGGGGTCGTCGGTGCCGTCGACGCGGGTGGGGACCGCACCCTGGCCCAAGCCACGGAGGGCGCGGAGGGCGCCGGCGTCGCTGTCGTACCAGGCGGCGATCAGCCCGTCGGCCACGGCGGCGCAGGTGACGAAGAGGCCTTGGCCCGTGGGCAGGGCGCTGGGGGCGCCGGCGGGGAAGACCCGAGGGCGGCAGGCCGGGGTCGGGGCGGCGACGCAGGTCTCGCGCGCGGCGCATGGGGCGGCGCAGGTGGGGCCGTCGAGGAGGCCGACGCAGCGATCGTCGCCGGGGGCGAAGCGCACGCAGAGCTCGGTCAGGGCGCAGGCGCCGGCGCAGGGCTGGTCGGCGGTGGCTGGGAGCGGGCTCTCGTGGACCAGGGTTACAGACCAGTCGGAGGGGCCGGTGGGGGCGTCGCTCTGGGCCTGGACGCGGACGAGGCGGGAGACGGTCGCGCTGGCGTCGCGGTCGACGTAGACGAAGCCGGTGAGGCGACCGGTGGCCGGGTGGCGGGCGATGCAGGCGTAGCGGCCCGAGGCGCCCTCGATGGGGAGCTGGTGGGAGCCCAGGAGGAGGCCGTCGGTCAGGTCGACGCGCGCGTAGCGGGCGCGCAGGGCGTCGGCGTCTTGGTGGATGAGGTCGGCGACGGCGTGGCCGGACTCGCTGCGCCAGATCGCCGCCGGGTGCAGGCCGCGGCGGGGGCCGGGGCTGGCGACGCCGCCGCGGTAGCCGGCGGGTGGGGAGGTCGCGACCACGTCGGGGACGCCGTCCACCGCCATGTCGATTCGTGAGGCGAGATCAGGGGAAAAGCGGGACGCGACGAGGTCGCCGTAGACCGGGTCGTGGCTGACCAGGGTGGGGCCGTCGGGGGTGGCGAGGAGGACGCCCTCCATGCCGGGGAGCGGGGGTGGGAGGTCGGCGAGGGGCGCGCAGGCGCAGCGGATATCGAGGCCGCCGCAGGTGTAGGGCGAGATCTCGGAGGTGGGGTCGACGACGAGGACGCTGCCGGCCGCGCAGGTCGTGGTGCAGACGGGGGCGGCGACGCAGCGGCCGCTGGCGGGGTGGCAGGCGGCGCCGGGCGCGCAGCCGCCGCAGGGCAAGGGCGCGGTGCAGCGGCCGGCGATGCAGCGCAGCGAAGCGGGGCAGGCCGCGTCGGTGGCGCAGGGTGTGGCGACGCAGCGGCCCTCCTCGCAGGTCTGGCCCGGCGTCAGGCAGGGGGCCGAGGTGGGGTCGCAGTCCGAGGTGGGGCGGCAGTATCCATTGAAGCAGAGGGCGCCGGGGCAGCAGGCGGCGTCGGTCTGGCAGGGGGTGGCCACGATGCAGGTGGCGTCGGGGCCGCAGATGGTGCGGGCGGGGCATTGGTTGTCGCCGGTGCACGGGAGGTCGGGCGCGTCGCCGCCGGAGCAGCCGGCCAGGGCGGCCAGGGCGGCGACGACGAGCAGGCGGGCGTGGCGGCGGCGGCGGCGGCGGGAGAGCGTCAGCGCCAGGGTCGCTGCCAGGATCGCCAGCCCGCCCAGCGGGTCGGCAGACCCTCCAGATAGGCAGCCGCCATCGAAGGAATCGGAAGGCTCGACGGGGTCCGTCGCGGCGAGGGGCGAGGAGGCGGTGGCGGTTGGGGCCTCGGGCGCGGTGACCTCGACGGCGACGCGGAGGGGGGCTCCGGGGAGGCCGCCGGGGGCGCGGAGGCGGGCGTCCACGAAGGTGGGGCCGCGGCGATAGAGGCCGGGCAGCACGGCCGAGATCGGCTGGTCGGTGGCGTACCAGCGCGACCAGGCGCCGCCGGCGGGGCGTAGCTGGACCTGGCTGCCGGGGGCGGCGGTGGCGGTGGCGCTGAGGCGGCCTGGGGTGGCCTCGATGATCTGGAAGTGGGGGGCCAGGAGCGCCGTGGTGGCCGGGGCGGCGTCGCGCAGGGCGATGAGGACGCGCAGCCAGTCGCCGGTGCCTGTGATCTCCTCGATGACCGGGACCACGGGGAGGTCGAGGACGGAGCCCAGCAGCGCGCCGAGATCGAGGTCGAAGCGCAGGGCGCGGTCGGCGACGACGCCGAGGACCAGGTCGACGACGAAGGGGGCGACGAGGTCGAGGCGAGCGCTGGCGAAGATCTCGCTCTGGGGCACGCGGAGGTCGGAGACGTCGACGCCGTCGACTCGGATGGCGAGCTGGGCGTCGGGGAGCGCGTCGAAGCCGAGGCGCAGGTTGAGGTCGGCGCTGAAGCTGACGAGGCGGAGGAAGTGGTTGCCGACCAGGGCCTCGACCGCGATCTCGGCGTCGTCCAGGGAGACGGTGAGGTCGGGGTCGCCACTTTGGGCGGCGAAGCGGACGGGCGAGGCGGTGCCGAGGTGGGGGCGGACGCGGACGCGGACTGGGGCGTCGGGCTCGACGATGGTGGTGATGCCGGGGAGGAGGATGCCGAGGGCGTCGGCGCGGAGGACGACGGCGCCGCCGGTGAGCGCGGCCAGATCGGCGGTCTGGAGGTCGATGCAGAGCACGCCGGCGCGGAAGCTGGCGTGGACGGCCTGGGCGACGACGGCGGCGCTGATGGCGATGCCGAGGTGGTAGGGGCGTGAGGATCCGTCGGGATTCGGGGGGTGGGGGCCCCGGGGGGCACGGCCTCGGCGACGACGGGGGGGCGGGGGGTGGGGGCGCCGATGCAGGCGGCGACGGTCTGGGCGTCCACGCCGGCGTCGAGGTCGATGGCGAGGCCGGTGTCGGCGCCGGTGCCGGTGACCTTGAAGGCGTCGCCGGCGGGCTGGCCGAGGACGCCGATGGGTGAGGCGCCGGCGAGCCAGGGGAGGACGGTGGCGCCGAGGGCGGAGACGTCGAGGGAGCCTTCGACGGCGAGGGGTTTTCCGTTGAGGACGGCGTCGACGAGGATGGGGGCGATGGTGTCGGCGACCCAGCTGACCAGCGTGTCGACGAGGCCGGCGAAGAGCTTTTGGAGGGAGGGGGCGAGCTTGGCGGCGAGGTCGCCGGCGCCGCAGGCGAGCTGGCATTCGCCGCAGCCGTCCTGGCATTCGGGGAGCTGGCAGTCGGTGATGACGGTGAGGCCGATGTCCTCGACGCGGACGACCAGGCCGTCGGTCTTGACTTCGAGCTCGCCGGCGGCGGTGGTGGCGAGGATGAGGTCGACGTCGAAGCCGAGGCGGGCGACGCGGCCGGCGGGGCCGTCGCCGAGGGCGCAGGCGAGGTCGGGCTCGAGGAAGAGGATGTCGAGGGCGCCGGCGAGGGCGCCGGAGACGAGGCTGACGTCGGCGCGGTCGAGGTGGATGCGCATGCGGGCGGGGCTGGAGCCGGGGACGAACTTCACCTCGAGGCCGTCGAGGTCGAGGGCGATGACGACGTCGCGCAGCTCGGCGGAGAGGGGGCCGAGGGAGAGGCCCAGGGTGCCGACGCCGAAGTCGTCGAGGGCGACGATGGCGCGGCCTTGGGCGTCGAGGTCGAAGAAGGCGAAGACGAGCTCGCGGATGCGGGCGGTGAGGAGATCGGTGCCCGCCTGGGTGACGCGGGCGGAGAGGCCGCGCGGGATCACGGCGGAGGTGGGGAACTGGTAGTCGCCTTGGTGGATGCGGACGCAGCCGCCGCCGCTGCCATCGAGGGCGCCGACGTCGCAGGCGGCCCAGAGCGCGACGGCGGCGAGCAGCGTGAGGGCGCGGCGCGGTCGGGGGCGGCGCGGGGCGCAGCGTTCGGCGGGGGGAGGCATCGGCGCATCATGCGCGAAAGTGGCGGGCGAGCGAAACCGGCTGGGCGTGACGGGCGCCGGGCTAGCGGGGCTCGGTGCTGCCCCGCCGCGGGCTGGTGCTCAGACCACGACTCGGTTTCTGCCGCCACGCTTGGCGCGGTACAGGCGCTCGTCGGCCACGCGGATCAGGTCGACGGGGCGCGCCATGTTCGGCTCGAAGCCGGCGACGCCCATGCTGACCGTGACGGCGACCGAGTGGCCCTCGAAGACGAAGCGGTGGGCCTCCACCATGGCGCGGAGGCGTTCGGCGTAGATCGCGGCGCCCTCGACCGTGGTCTCGGGGAGGGCGAGCAGCAGCTCCTCGCCGCCGTAGCGGGCGAGCAGCTCTTCGCGGCGGACACGGCGCGACAAGAGCTGGCAGAGCTCGCGCAGGACGTAGTCGCCACAGAGGTGGCCGAGGGTGTCGTTGACCGCCTTGAAGTGGTCGATGTCGATGAGGATGACCGAGAGTTCGCGGCCGTAGCGCCGGGAACGGGCCAGCTCGCGCTCGAGAAACTCTTGTAGATACCGCAGGTTGGCGATGGAGGTAAGGCCGTCTGAGATCGTCATCCGGTAGATCTCTTCGTGGTACGCGGCCTCGATGTCCTGGCCTGCCAAGTATTTGAAGATGACGTCGCCGACGCGCAGCAGATCGCCTGAGCGCATCAGCCCGCGCGTGACCTGCAGATCCGCGACGTAGGTGCCGTTGGTCGACCCAAGGTCCTCGACGAAGCGGCGGTCGCCGTCCGCGACGATGCGCGCGTGGTTGCGGCTGACGCTGTCGACCTCGATGGCGATGTGGTTCGAGGGGTCGCGACCGATGAGGATCTCGTCGCCGTAGAGGTCGTACTTGCGCCCGATCGACCCGCCGTAGAGCACGACCAGACACTCGTCGCCGATCCCGTCGACCGCTTCGGGCAGCTTGCGCACGGAGATGCGCGTGACGCCCGGCTCGTGGGCCAAGATGACCGGCCCGGTCGTGGACGCAGGTCCGCCCAGCGCGCTGGCCGGCGATTCGCCGGAGAGCGGCTCGTCGCCGGGCGGGATGTGATCTTGGGCGGACATCGAACGGAAGACGGCCCTTTCCCTCGCTCACCGCGGGGGTGGGGTGGCCGAGCGAGTCGCGGTGGGACAGCCGGCCCCCGGGGCGACCGGGACGGCGGCGACAGGCTCGGAATGGACGCGAGGGTAACGACGCGCCGGGGGGTCCGCAACCGCCAAAGGCGACACGTCGTACCCGATGCCGCGCGGGCGCTCTGCCCATGGGGTTCGCGGTGTATCATGGGAAGCGAGACGGGGGCCCTTCGCCGGGCGTAAACGAAGGGACGATGCGACTCAAACACGCCATTCAGACTGTCCTCATCGGGCTGATCGTGGGATCGGGGTTCGCGGCCGAGGCGGTCGAGGACGGGTTCTACATCGCGCTCGGGATCGGCGGCGCCACCGTGTCGGGGACCGACGGCGTGCGCTTCGACACCCGGGGGGCCTGCGCCGAGGACGACGGGGGCCCCTACCTGTGGGCGCAGGCCGACTCCCAGGGGGCGCTGCGGTGCGTGTACGCGGCCGACAACCCGGCGATCGGCGGGGTCAGCGCGCCGGAGGACATCTTCCGGAGCATGTCGTCGACGCGCTTTGGTTCGGGGCTGGCCACCCAGCTTCGCATCGGCTGGAACATCCGCGGGCACATCTCGCTGGAGCTGGTGGCGATGGGGCACGGCAAGCCTCGGCGCGGCGAGGGCGTGCTGCACGCGGGGGCGCAGTTGCGCTGGCACCCGGCGGAGCTGGCGCTGGACCACGACGAGCGGCGCTGGGACATCAGCCTGTTTTACGGCGCGGGCTACTCCCTCGGGGCGTACCGGCCCAACCCCGGTTTTCAGCGGGAGGTACAGCCAGAAACGCCAGACGCCAGCAAGGGATTCGAGGGATTGCACCACGCGGGCGGGCTTGGCTTGCTCTACCAGATCACGCCGCACGTCGCGGTGGGGCTGGACGTGCGCTTCATCTTCCCGCGCTACCTGACCTGGATCGTCGACCGCGGCGAGCAGATCCGGTCGCTGCCGCTACGCACGCCGCGCACGGTGGTCTTGGCGCCCACGCTGGAGTTCATCTTCCACATCGGCCGCACCAAGGAGCGCTCCGACCCGCGCGAGTACAGCGGCGGCGGGCTGCCGGGGGGCGGCGGCGGGCTGGAGGCGGGCGCGGGGTTTCAGCGCTAGCGCTGGCCCGAGATGGCGCGGTCGCGCGGGGAGCCTTCGGCGGGGCGCGCCGGCAGCGGCCGGGAGAGCCAGTCGACGATGTGCGGGTGGACGTCTACGGCGGCGTGGGGCGAGAGGAGCACGTCGGAGTGGCCATACTCGCGCGTCGAGCCGTGCTCGCGGCTGATGATGCGGTGCTCTTTCTCCACGGACGCGATGCGGGTGTAGGTCTCGTGGGTCGATGCGACCGGCAGCATCCGATCGCCCGCGGCGGTGATGACCAGCGTGGGCGCCGTGACGGCCTCGAGGCGACGGTCGTAGTCCTCGCCGTCCAGGCCGAAGAGGCGGCCGTGGCCGATCCAGCGCATGAGCTGGGCGAGGTCGCCGCCGGCCATGTCCTCGATGCCGCCTTCGAGCCAGGCGCGGCGCGCGTGGCGGTCGGTGGTGCGCCAGCGGACGTGGCGGTGCAGCGCGACGAGGTGGCGGGCGGGGCCGCGCACGCGGGCGAGGCGATCGATGGCGAGGCCCGGGAGGCGCTCGGCGAGGGGGGCCAGGGCGCGGGCGGAGGGGCCGGCGAGGCGGGTGAGGCGGCCCAGGTGGCCGCGGAAGGTCGCCGGGGTCGCGACCACGACGACGCGCCCGACCTGGCTGGCGCCGGGCCCGCCGCAGTGCAGCAGAGCCAGCAGCCCGCCGAGGCTGTGGCCCACCAAATCAACCGACGAGGCGCCCGTGTGCGCCGTGATAGCGGCGATGGCGGCTGGGAGATCGTGGTCGAGCTTGCGATCCAGATCGATCGGCGGCCTGCCCTCCCCGGCGAAGCTGCTGGAGCGGGAACCGCGGAAATCCACGAGCCACGCGTCGATCCCGGCGGCGTTGAGCAGCGCGGGCAGCGAGGTGGCGGCGTCCACGCCGAAGCCGAGGTGGTTCGCGTTGGCGCCCGGCAAGAGCAGCACGGGTCGCGAGGGCTGGGCGAGGGGCACGCAGGAGGGGCTGCGAAAGAGCGTCAGGGCGTAGCCGTCCGGCGTCGAGATCTTCATCGTCTCGTAGACGGGTGCGGTCCTGGGCTGCAGCTTCAACTTCGCGTTCCCTCCGGCGCGGGTGGGAGGTGGAGACTCCCCCCGATCGCCGGATCGCGCAAAGACCATTTACCGGGCAAGTGCTCGGAAACCGAAGGAAGTCCAGCGGATCTGAAGGCCGGCTTGGTGAAATCCGGACAGGTCGCCGCCGCCGTGAAAACGCACGCCGGGCCGCACATACGGCACCAGGACGATCGCGCCGCGGCCTTCGGCGAGACGCGCCAGAGGAAACGGGACGCCCACGAAGAAGGTCAGGCCGCGGGCGTGGCGGGCGACGTCGGGGTCGCCCTCGCCGGTGGTGACGCCGTAGCTGCCGCCCAGGCCGAGCATCACGACGTACCAGACCGTCGCCTCCAGGGTGCCGCCGACGCGGGTCGTCGCGCCCTCGGGGTGGGCGTGCAGGCCGAGGTGCAGGCCGAAGACGCCGTGCAGCCAGCTCACGTCGACGCCGCCGAGGCCGTAGAGGGGGCGACGGCGCATCGAGTCGCCGAGATCTTCGCCGAAGGCCAGCCCGCCCGAGACACCGACCGCGATGTCGTGGCGGGGCAGCGGGATGCGGGCGGGCCAGTCGAACTCGGCGTGGGCGGGGCGGACCGGGGTCAGGGCGCCCAGGGTGAGCGCCCCGAGGAAGACGATGACGACGCGGGCGCCTCGGATCACGTCCCGCCGACCGCGTTCGCGTGGGTCGGGAGGCGGGCGCGCATGGAGAGCGCGGCCTCGCGCTCGGCTTCGGCTTCGGCGGCGCGGTCGGGGTCGGCGTCGAGCAAGGCCGCGAGGTTTTCGCGGGAGATGGCGGCCTCTAGGGCGTAGCCGGCCTCCTCGAAGGACGCGATGGCGCGGCGGTAGGCGCTCTCGGCCCGCGCGAGGGCGTCGGGGTCCGCGGTGGCCCCGCCGGCGAGTCGGGCGCGCGCCAGGTCGCCCTCAGTGCGGTCGATGAGGGCGTCGAGGCGCGGGAACCCAAGCCCGGCGGCCTCGGTGCGGGCCTCGGCGAGGTGGGCGTCGGCCTCGTCGTGGGCGCCAGCCCGGGCCGCGAGATCCGCGAGGTTTCGCAAGGCGTCTACGAGGATCCGGGGCTGCTCGGCGTGGCGTGACAGCGTGACGGCCCGCTCAAGCTGCTCGCGGGCCTCGTCGTGGCGGCCCAGGCTGGCCAGGGTCTCGCCCAGGTTGTCGGCCAGGGTCGCCTCGGTGGCGCGATCGACGCGCTCCTGGGCCAGCTCCAGCGCCTCGCGCCACACGGTGACGGCAGACTCTGCCTCATCGCGGGCGAGGTGCACGACGCCCAACGTGGTCAGGGTCTTCGCGATACCGGCGCGGTCGTCGAGGCGCCGGCGCAGGTCCAGGGCGTCGCTCAGGTACTCGTCGGCCAGGGCCAGATTCCCTCGGTCGTAGTGCAGCGCGCCGATGGAGTGGAGGCTGTCGGCCAGGCCGCGGCGGTCGCGCAGGGCGCGGTAGACGTCTTCGCTCTTGCGATAGCAGCGCAGGGCCTGCTCGAAAGAGCCGCGCAGCCAGAAGAGGCGGCCCATGTCCAAGGAGGCCTGCGCGGTGCCCAGCTTGTCCTCGACGGCCTGAAAGAGGCGCAGCGCCTGCAAGAGGTGGCCGTAGGCGCGGTCAAGCTCACCGCGAAACGACTCGACGCGGCCGAGGCGCGCGAGGGCCATGGCGCCGTGGCCGCGATGCCGCAGCCGCCACGCCAGGGTCAGGAGGTCCTGGAAGCGCTCCTGGGCGCCGTCCAGGTCGCCTGCCAGCGCCAGCGCGTCGCCCAGCTCCAGGTTCAACCGGAGGCGCGTCTCGAGATCGTCAGCTTCGACGAGGGTCTGCGCCTCTTCGAGCAGGCGGCGCGCCTCCGCGTGGTGGTGCTCTGTGGCGGCTCGCCCGGCGGCGCGCAGCAGGAACCGCGCGGCGTCACCAGGGGCTCCGGACGCCTCCGCGTGCCGCGCCAGATCGACGAGGTGCTCGTCCACCCGTGCGCCCGCATGCACCTGCAGCCACTGGCGCAGCACCCGGTGGTACCGCTCCTGGGTCGTGCCCGGCAGGATGCTCGTGGCGACGGACCAGTGAACCGGCGAGCGAAAACCCCAGCATTCTTCTCCGTGGAGGCGGCTGGTGCGGCGCTCGACGAAGCGCAGGTGGGCCAGGGTCTCCAGGCTCTCTCGAATCCCCGCGGGGACGCGGTCGGCCTGGATCGCGCCCGGCTCGGTGTCGCCGTCCGCGTCCAGGCGCTCCAGGGAGACCAGCGCCCCAAGCCAGAACTCGGCGCCGACGACCGCCGCGCGGGCGAGGGTCTGGCGCACGGGGGCCGACATGCGCCCGATCTGCGCAAGCACCACGCCCTCGAGATTATCAGGGATATCCAGGTCCCACGCGACGCCCTCGTCCAGCGTGAAGCGGCCGTCCACCGCGGTCACGGCGCCCGCCTCGCGCAGATAGCGGACAATCGACTTCAGCGCGTAGGGGTTGCCCGCCGCGCGGTCCAGGATGCGCCGCGTCAGGGCCTTCGGGACGGCGCCAAGCCCGGCCAGGTAGCACGCCAGCATCTTCTCGGCGTCGCCACTGCCCAGCGCGTCGAGCCGGGTCGACGGGAAGCGCTCCCAGCCCGGGATGATGTCGGTCAGCTCAGGCGAACCCGTGAGCACCAGCATCAGCGGGCGGCTCTTCACCGTGGCCTCGACCGCGCCCGCCAGGGCCAAGCTGCGCGCGCTGGCGCTGTTGGCGTGGTCGACGATGATGAGGATCGGCCGCGCGACCGAGATCGCCGCGAGCAGACGTGCCAGCGCCGCCGTGCCGCGACCGACCAGCGCCTCGTGGTCGACGCCGGGGCCAGGCGCAGGCTTGCCGTCGACCTCCCAATCCAAGAGCCACGCGATCGGGCCCGCGATCTCCACGGCGTCGGCGGCGTCCTCAGGCAATGCCTCGCGCACCGCGGCCATCAAGCGCGCGCCCGCCTCGACCCCGTCCGCGTCGCCGGGCACCTCCAGCGCCGCCCGAACGATCGCGTCCCACATCCGGAACGGCCCGCCGCGAGCCGGGCAGCGGGCCCGCACCACGCGGACGTCGGGCTCGCGCTCGCGAGCGGCCGCGATGAACGCGGTGGCGACACGGGATTTCCCCATGCCCGACTCCGACACCAGCAGGTGTATCCGCGCCTTCCAGGTGCTGATCACCTCTTCGAATCCGGTCATCAGATCGCGAACGGCCCGATCTCGGCCGATCAGCGGGTTCTCGAGGTCCCGCGGATTCCACGGAAAAGGCGGCCAGGCGGGTCCCGGGGCGCCGCCCGAGTGTTGCTCGTCCTCCAGCTCGAAGGCGCCGCGCGTGCCCAGCCCCGAGCGGACCGGCAAGAGCGCGAGGCACTGCTCACAGAACGGGAAATCCGAGAGGTTCTGGTGGCTGCACGAGGGACAATTCATTGCAGGGCTCCGGCCTGCGCGGAGCGACCGGTCCCGGAACGGTCCGCGCGAGGGGCGGCGTTCAACGCGAGAAGTAGAGCAGCGCCGCCAGGACGACGAGGCCGAGCACGACGCCCACGCCGACGTAGACGCCGGACTGATCGCGCTCGCGGCCTTGGGCGCGGCGGAATCCCTTGCGCGTCGCGTCGACGTAGGTGGTCGTCCCCGGCCGGAGATTCTGCGAGATGGGCCCGGACTTCGGGCCGCCGCCGAAGGCCCGCGAGGGTGCGAGGGCTTCGGCTCGCATCGCGGCTTGGGACGGCGGAGGCCGGGTCGCCGAGCGCTCGCCGGGACGGGTCGGCGCGTGGGGAGGCGGCGACGCGGCCGCCTGAGGCTTCTCGGCGGGGGCTCGCTGCGCTTGAACTGGCGCGGCTGTAGCCGTGACGGTCTCGGGCTCGACCGCGGCCACGACGCGCGTCGCTTCGGGGTCTTCGGCGGCCGCGGGAGCTGACGCCGGCTGAGATGCCGCCTCCGCCTCGGCCTTGGCCGCCGCGGCGCGCTTTCGGCGTTTGCGCCTCGAGCCAGGCTTCTTCTGGTCCTTTCGCGAGTCGGCGGCGGCCTCGACGGCCTCCGACTCCTCGGTGTCCGGTTCGCCACCGCCGGTGTCGTCGTCGCCGTGGTCGTCGTCGTCGAGGTCCTCGGCGGCCTCGGCGGCTGCCGACCGCGCCTCGATGACCGTCTTGGCGTCGTCTACGGCCGCCTCCGCTTCAGCTCCAGCGAGCTCCGCCGCCACCGTGGGCCGCGCGGCCATCACGGTGGGCGCGTCGTTGTCGACCTCGTCATCGGCCCCCATGGCCGCGATGGCGACCGTGGGCTCGTCCACGGCGTCGACCGCCGCCTGGATCATGACGGTGGCGTCGTCGCTCGCTGCCGCGGGGGCTGCATTCGCCGGCTGGCTGGCCGCGACGGCTCGGTCCTCGGGCTCGTCGGAGTCGTCGGAATCGAAGTCCCCGACCCCGTCCTCGTCGTCGTCATCGGACATCCCAAAGGACGCCAGCGCCGCGGTGAAGTCCTCGACCCGCAGCATCGCGGTCGCCTCGTCGATGGGCGGGGCCGCGACCTCGTGGCCCTCCGCCGCGAGTGAAGCCAGCCCGCCCGCTTCGGACTGCGGCGCCCCCTCGTTCGCAGCGCCCCGACCGGCCGGCGCGACCGCCGCCGCGAGGGCCTCGGCCGCTGCCTCCGCGAGGGCCGCAGCCACAGGATCCTTCTCTTCGCCCGTCGCCACCGTGGGCGCCAACGGGTCGCTCAGCGCCGGCTCGAGCGCCGCGGCGGCCGCAGCCAGCGCCTCTCGCTCCCGCGCCTCGTCGATCTCGCCCCACGCGCGGGTCACCGGCGCGTCGCCCGGGCCGCCCTCCCCCACCGGCGTCAGCGCGGGGTCCCCGCCGCCCTCGTCGGACTGGCTCCCGGGGTGCCACGCGCTGGTCCGCGGCCCCGCCTCGTCGGCCGCAGGCCCCGGCTCCGAGTGGCGCGCCAACAGGTCCGCGACGGACTCGGTGGGCTCCTTCGACTCGCTCTCCGCGGCCCGCCGCACGCTCGGGGCGTGAGTGCCCGTTAACCGGGACGGCGGCGGCGGCGGCGCGGGCGGTCGCATCGAGGTGCTGCCCAGCGTGCGCTGCCCACCGCCACGCGTGCGCGCCGCCACGTCCGAGGAGCTACCCACCGGCGAGCTGCGCCCCGCGCGGTCTCGCCGCGAGCTGTCCAGCGCGTCGTCGAGGACCTTGCCGCCCGGCGCCGGCGTGAATCGCCCGAGCGCCCCGTGCGCATTCGGCGCGGTCTTCTTACGCTGCTGTGCAGCATCCAGGCTGTCGGACGCGGCTTGGCCCCGCCCTGAGGTCGTACTGCGATAGCGGTCGTAATCCCGCTGCAGGTCGGACGTCAGGTCGAATCCACATTCTGCGCAGCGCACGTCACGCAGGCCGCCTTCGCGACCACATCGGACACACACGCGCACCGCTTCGCTGGTTCGGTCGGCCATCGTCGGCGCATCCTAGCAGCGGCAAACCGGGTTCGCCAGTCAGGTTGACGCAGAATAGACGGGCATTCCCTCGCGGCGTCACGGCCGGCGAGCCGCAGCGTTCAGCGAGGTCAGGGCGTGTAGCTGAGGACGATGACCTCGGCGACCGCCTGCCGACTGCCGCCATCGCGTGAGATTGCGCGCGGCGCGAAGACCTGGTCGCAGCGGAAGTCCGCGTACAGCTCGCGCACTAGCGGCGTGTCGCTGTTGGACAGCATGCAGTTCACGCCGCGGCGCGCGAGGGCGGCGTAGACTTCTGCAAGATGTGCTTGGTCTTTCTCGGAGAAATCGCCGCTGGCGTAGCTCGTGAAGTTCGCGGTCGGCGAGAGCGGCTGGTACGGCGGGTCGAAGTACACGAAGTCGCCTGGGCGGGCTTCGTCGAGGACCCAGCTGAAGTCAGCCTGGCGGATGTCGGTCGAGGCCAGCAGCGCCGACACCGCGCGCAGGCGCTCGGGCTGGCAGATGACCGGGTCCTGGTAGCGCCCCATCGGCACGTTGAACTGCCCGCGCCGATTCACGCGGTAGAGCCCGTTGAAGCAGGTGCGGTTCAGGTAGATCGTGCGCGAGGCGCGCTGCACCGGCGTGAGCGTGTTGGGGTCGGTCGCCCGCATCGCATAGTAGTAGGTGCGCTCGTAGCGGTGCCGCTGGAGGTCGTCGATGAGCGCCTCGACCTGGTCGCGCGTGACCTGGTAGAGATTCACCAGCTCGCCGTTGACGTCGCTGATGCGAGCGATCTCGGGCTGTAGCTGGAAGAAGAGCGCGCCGCCCCCGAAGAAGGGCTCGAAGTACCGATCGTATCGCGCCGGCAGGCGGGAACACAGGTCGGCCATGATGCGGCGCTTCCCGCCCGCCCACTTGACGATGGGCTGCGCGGCCTCGACGGAGGGCGCGGAGGGGCGCGGCGCGGACGACGATGTGGAGGCCGCGTCCTCTTGGGATCGCGACACGAGCGAACGAATCGACATGGACTGCCTCGGGGCGCACGACGGCCTTGCGCCGGACGCAGTGGTCCGCCGAGGCGCGTGGTCTCTGGCAGCCCGGTCAGCTGCCCGGGCCGCGATGGTTCGGTCGCGACGGGGGGAGTCTCAGGGGCGCATGGACCATCGTCAAAAAAAGGCGGGTGCGTGCCCTCGAAAACCCTGATGGCGACTGGGTTTTTCGGCTATCCGCTGATGAGGGCGAACCGGGCCTCGCCGACCGCGTTGGCGAGGCCGGCGCCGATGAGCAGCATGAGGTCCGCGGGGATGGGCATGCCCGGGGGATCGCCCTGGGCCTCGGTCCACGCGTTGAGGCAGGTGTCGCCGCAGAAAAGTGGCGAGCGCGCGCTGACGGCTGGGATGGGTTCGCTGCCGTCCCACTGCGACTGAAACGCTGCGACGCCGGTCGGGTTGAGCTCGACGACGGCCTCGTCTTCCACGCGCAGGGTGATGGCGGTCTGGCAGACCGGGCAGCTTGAGAAGGCGTCGACCGGGCGCGCCAGGGCGGTGCTGAGGCCGAGGAGGTCCAGGCCACCCCAGCAGAAGAGGTTCACGCCGCTGCCGAGGTGGGCGCGATGGGGCGTGCGGGCGATGGAGATGCAGCCCAGAAACCCTGTGAACGACTTCCGGTCGGGGCTCATCTCGACCAGGCGCAGCCGCAGGAGATCGGCCATGGCCTTGGCGAGGTTCTGCAGGTTCTCGCCGCCTTCGACGAGCTGGGACAGGACCTTCTGCGGAGGCGGCAGCCAACCGCGCTCCGCGAGGGAGCGGGCGAGGACGTTGAGCAGGTGGCGGGCGGGCTCGGAGAGCTCCGCGTCGAGCCCTTTCCAGAACTCCAAGAGCGGGCGCTCGCCGGCAGGCGTGACCTGGATGAGGGGGATGTCTGCCAAAGGGGCCTCCGGTGCCAAATCGGCGCCGGTTGTACCGACCGCACCCAGGCGGCGCAAGGATAGTGCCCGCCCGGGGCTTGTCTCGGGCTGCCGGTCGGCCTATCCCACGGGGCCCACCGGGAGACGCGAATGACAAGCCAGCCCTTCCAACTCGTTTCCGCTTACGAGCCCATGGGCGACCAGCCGCAGGCGATCGAAGAGCTGCTCAGCGGCCTCGAGGCGGGCGTGGCCCACCAGGTGCTGCTAGGCGCCACCGGGACCGGCAAGACCTTCACCGTCGCCAACGTGATCGAGCGGGTGAACCGCCCTACCCTCGTGCTGGCGCCGAACAAGACCTTGGCGGCGCAGCTCTACACCGAGCTGAAGCAGTTCTTCCCGCACAACGCTGTCGAGTATTTCGTCAGCTATTACGACTACTTCCAGCCGGAAGCCTACATCCCGTCCACCGACACCTTCATCGAGAAGGACGCGATGATCAACGAGGCCATCGACCGGATGCGCCACGCCGCGACGCGGGCGGTCATCGAGCGGCGCGACGTCATCATCGTGGCGAGCGTGTCGTGCATCTACGGCATCGGGAACAAGGAGACCTACAAGGGGATGCTGGTGCGGGTCGAGGCGGGCACGACGATCCGGCGCGACCGGCTGCTGCGCCAGCTCGTGGATATCCAGTACCAGCGCAACGACTACGACTTTCACCGCGGGACCTTTCGGGTGCGCGGCGACGTCATCGAGGTGTTCCCGGCGTACGAGGAGGCGCGGGCGATTCGCATCGAGATGTGGGGGGAAGACGTCGAGTCCATCGCGATGATCGACCCGCTGCGGGGAACGATCCTCGAGCGGCTGGAGGTGGTCGAGATCTTCCCGGGCAGCCACTACGTCACGCCGGCGGACCAGCTGGAGCGGGCGGCCGCGGCGATCAAGATCGAGCTGGACGAGCGCTTGGCGGAGCTGCGGGCGGAGGGCAAGGAGCTCGAGGCGCAGCGGCTGGGTCAGCGCACGCTCTATGACCTGGAGATGCTGAGCCAGGTCGGGTTCTGCTACGGCATCGAGAACTACTCGCGCCACCTGATGGGTGCGCAGCCGGGCGACCCGCCGCCGGTGCTCATCGACTATTTTCCGCCTGATTTTCTCATGGTGATCGACGAGTCCCACGTCGCGGTCCCGCAGATCGGCGGCATGTTCCGCGGCGACCGGGCGCGCAAGCAGACCCTGGTCGACTTCGGGTTTCGGCTGCCAAGCGCGCTGGACAACCGGCCGCTGAAGTTCGACGAGTTCGAGACGCGCGCGCCGACGGTCATCTACCTGAGCGCCACGCCCGGCGACTACGAGGTCGAGCGGGCGGGCGGCGTGGTGGTCGAGCAGATCATCCGGCCGACCGGGCTGGTGGATCCCCTCGTCGACATCCGGCCCGTCACGAACCAGGTCGACGACCTGCTGGGCGAGATCCGGGCGCGGGTCGGGCGGGGCCAGCGCGTGCTGGTGACGACCCTGACCAAGCGCATGGCGGAGGATCTGACCGAGTACTACCGCGAGCTGGGCGTGAAGGTGCGGTACCTGCACTCGGACATCGACACCCTCGAGCGGGTCGAGCTGCTCGACGAGCTGCGGCGCGGCACCTTCGACGTGCTGGTCGGCATCAACCTGCTCCGCGAGGGCCTGGACCTGCCCGAGGTGGGCCTGGTCGCGATCCTCGACGCCGACAAAGAGGGCTTCCTGCGGAGCGCCCGCAGCCTCATCCAGACCATCGGGCGCGCCGCCCGCAACGTCGAAGGCGCCGTCATCCTCTACGCCGACCGCACCACCGACTCGATGAAGAAGGCCCTCGACGAGACCGAGCGCCGCCGCGAAAAGCAGCTAGCCCACAACGCCGCCCACGGCATCGTCCCGGAGTCCACCGTGCGCGCCCTCAAGGCCATGGAAGTCCCCGAAGCGGAGCCCAAAACCCCCGAGGACAAGCGCCTAACCCCAGCCCAAGCCCAAAAGAAGATCACCGCCCTAAAGAAAGAGATGACCGCCGCGGCCAAATCCCTCGAATACGAACGCGCCGCCGAGCTCCGCGACCGCATCCGCACCTACGAAGCCATCGCCCTCGGCGTCGACTAGCAGCAGCGCGGCGCGGCGAGGAGGGGCCAGACAACAAGCCCGCCAAGCACCCCGCCAACCCGCCCGACCCAAGCGAAGCCCCAACAACGCGCCGACGGGCCCGACCCAAGCGAGGCAACGTCGCGGCGCCGGATGGGCCGAGCGAGGGCGGCGTGGGCAAGGAGCGAGGGAGGGCGCACGGAGGCGCACTTCACGCCCGCCGCACACGCGACCCGACCGACCGACGCAGTCCCACGCCGTCCGTAGCCGGCCCAGCCGGTGCCGCGTTCAGCCCCGAGCGAGGGCGGCGTGAGCAAGGAGCGAGGAGGGCGCACGGAGGTGGGCTTCACGCCCGCCGCACACGCGACCCGACCGACCGACGTCCACGCCGTCCGTAGCCGGCCAGCCGGCCGTTCAGCCCCGAGCGAGGGCGGCGCAGAGCGAGGAGGACGGAGGGCTTCACGCCCGCCGCACCGCGACGACCGAGCGACGCAGTCCCACGCCGTCCGTAGCCGGCCCAGCCGGTGCCGCGTTCAGCCTAGTCGTGGATTTGTTGGGTGAGCCAATTCTCCAACCCCACCTGCCCGATCAACGTGAGCTGCGCATCGATCCAGTCGATGTGCTCCTCCTCGTCGTGCAGGATCTTCTCGAGCAGCAAGCGCGAGCCGTTGTCACCGGCGGCGCGACAGGCCTCGATCCCGGCGTTGAGCAGCGGAATCGCCTCCGCCTCCACCGCGCGGTCCAGCGTGAGCTGCTCCTGCACGGTCTCGCCGACGTTCACTTTCCCGAGGCGCTGCACGTTCGGCACGCCGTCGAGGAACAAGATCCGCTCCATCAGCTTCTCGGCGTGGACCATCTCTTCGATGGATTCCTTGCGAATGAAGGAGTGAAGCCGCTTGTAGCCCCAGTTCTCGCACATCTTCGCGTGGATGAAGTACTGGTTGATGGCCGTGAGCTCGCCGGTCAGGATCTCGTTGAGCAGGCGAATGATCTCGCTACGTTCGGACTTCTTTCCCACGTCGGTTCCTCGCAAAGGGGGTCAGGGTTGCCCCCAACCTACAGCACGCGAGCCTGCTGGGCGATGGCTACGCCCGGTTCGCCGCCCGCCGTCGAGGGCGCTCCCTCACGCACCATCCGCCGCAGCACGTCGACGCACTGCCCGCAGTCCGTCCCCGCGCCACAAGCCCGCGAGATCTGACCGACGGTGCGACACCCGCCCTGAACGTGCTCCCGAACCTCGCGGTCCGACACCGAATGGCAAAGGCAAACAATCATCGCGCCCTCCCGACCGCAACCGGCCTGCCCACTATTGATAATGACTTTCATTAGCGAGTCAAGACCAAAGACACTTCCCCCATCGGCCCCCTCCCCAACAACCTGAACCCCAACCCGCCCGACCGGCCGAAGCTGCAGCAACGAGCCGACGGGCCCGCCCCGACCGAGGCAACGTCGGAGGCGCCGGCAGCGGCGAGCGAGGGCGCCGTGGGCAAGGAGCGAGGGAGGGCGCACGGAGGCGGGCTTCACGCCCGCCGCACACGCGACCCGACCGACCGACGCCGTCCCACGGCGCCTCCGTAGCCGGCCCAGCCGGTGCCTCGTTCAGCCCCGACCGAAGCCTCAACAACAAGCCGGCGGGCCCGACGACCGAGGGACGTCGAGGCGCCGGATGGGCCGAGCGAGGGCGGCGTGGGCAAGGAGCGAGGAAGGGGCCGCGGAGACGCACTCAAGTGCGTCGCACAAGCGCCCCGACCGAGCGACGCAGTCCCACGCCGTCCGTAGCCGGCCCAGCCGGTGCCTCGTTCAGCCTCTAAGCTTGGACTTGGCGATACGCGCTATTCCCAATCATGTACCGCTGGTACTTCGCGAAGAACCAGAAGAAGTAGATCCCCATCGTGATCGAGGTCAGCAGCATCCCGACCAGCATAATAAGGAAGAGATCCTTGCCGTTGCCGGTGAACATGCCCTGATAAGCCCGCCCGCGGCTTCGCACCAGCGTGTGCTCCATGAAGAACTTCTTGAGCTTCACTTGGAACCAGACGCCGTAGATTCCGAAGGTGACCACGGTCAGCAGGTAGCCGACGATGAAGGTCTTGAAGAGGTTGCCGCCCGAACCGTGGAACTCGAAGTTCCCGATCTGCTGGCCGTTCGCCAGCATGGTCGTCCGCTCGCTCATCAGCTTCCGGACGCTGCAGATGAACCACGGCGCGTAGATGCCGAAGGTCACGAGGGTCAGCAGGTAGCCGACCACGCTGGCTTTCAGCAGATCCAAGCCCGTCATCCCGAAGCGGAGCTCGTACCGTGTGCCGTCTGACGACTGGCCGGCGGCCCGCTCGGTGAAGAAGCGGATGAGGTCGCACATGAACCAGAAGCCGTAGATACCCAGCGTGAGCAAGGTGAGGATGTAGCCCTTCAACCCGAGGATGAAGAGCTCTTTGCCCGACCCCTGGAACGCGAGGCGGGTCTGGCTGCGCGCCGTCGCCACGGTCGTCCGCGAGCTGGCGTATGACGCGAGCTTCACGATGAACCAGGGCATGTAGATGCCGAAGGTCACCATCGTCAGCACCATGCCGACGATGAGCTGACCGAAGAGCTCGCCGCCGGTCCCGGCGAAGCCCATGCTGACGTCGGCGCCGGGCGCGACCGCCACGGGGGGCATGGCCGCAGGGGCCTGGGCCTGCGCCGCGCCGCTGACGGCCTGCGGGCGCACGTCCTGAGCCCCCCCGCCGCCGCCGGCCGCCTCGCTTCCCCAAGCCGCCGCCTGCACGAAGGCCGTGGCCTCCGCCTCGACCTGCGCCGCCGCGGCGCGATTGCTGCCAGCGTCGCCACCGACCGCGACCCGCGCCACCGGCTCGGCGCCGTCGGGCAGCCACGTCGCGCGGTCCTCGCTGGCGGTGTCAAACCCGTCGTCAGCCTGCAGGAACGCCGTCTTCTCGGCCTCGACCACGGCCGCCGCCGACGGACGCGACGCCGGCCGCGACGGGGGCGCCTCCTCCGCTTGCAGGAACGCCGTCTTCTCGACCACCTCCGCGGCGGGTGCCACCGGGCGCGACGGCGCGCGCGCGGGCTCAGGCTCGGCCTGCAAGAACGCCGTCTTCTCCATCGGCTCCTCGGCCACGGGCGCCGCGACCGGGCGCGACGGCGGCCGCGCGGGCTCAGGCTCAGCCTGCAAGAACGCCGTCTTCTCCATCGGCTCTTCGGCGGGCTGCGAGACCCCCGACCGCGCCGCCGCAGCCGCGATCTCCTCGCGCTGCCGCGGCTCCAGCTCGAAGCTGGCCGTCTGCAAGTGCATCGGCTTCGTGCGCGGGAAATCGTCGCCCCCGGACGCCGCCGGCGCGTCCAGATCGTCGTCCTCCAGAAACACCGGCTGCGCCATCACGGTCTTCTCGACCGGCTCGTCCGGCTCGAAGCTCGGCTGAGGCGCGCGCACGGGCGCTGCAGTGGCCGAGATCTTCGTGATCTCAAACCGGGTTCGGCCAATCTGAAAGAAGCCGCCCGCCGCCAAGGCGAATGGCTCCCGGACGATGCTGTTCTCGTACAGAACGCCGTTCGTGCTGCCCAAGTCGCGCACGGTCACGCGCCCGCCCGCGAACGCGAGCTCAGCGTGGCGACCCGACGCGCCGGCGTCCGCGATGATGATGTCCCCGGTCTTGCGTCCGAGCACCGTGGTGGCAGCGTGAATCTCGCGCACCTCGGCCTCGCCCTCTGGCGGCGTGATCCGCAACACGAAGAAATCCTGCGACACGAACACCTCCTTTAGCTACGTGGCCCGAGTGTCGCAGGGGGTTCTGCGCTGCGCAAGGGTACCCGTTGCGCCCACTTCTGAGGCGCGTACCCTCGTGTCATGCGATTGCCACCGCCCGCCGCGCGCCGCCGCGCCCTGATTACGATTGCGCCCCTCCTGTCACTCGGGCTGCTCGTCGCCGCGTGCGATTCGGGCGACGGCACTCCCGCCCGGCCCGTCCCCGCCGGCCACCCCTGCCCCGACGTCGCCATCCCACCGACGGAATCCTCCGTCTGGGCCGAGGCCTCCGAGACCGGCGCGCCGACGGTGCCGCTGACCCTGCTGATCCCTTTCGCCGACGGCGTCACGACCACGGTGAGCCAGGGAAATCAGCAAGGCCCGACGCACACCGGGCGCCTCGCCTACGCCTGGGATTTCGACGCGGCGGTCGGCACCGCGGTGCACGCAGCCGCCCCGGGCATCGTCACCATCGCCCGCGACGACTCATCGGTCTCCGGCCCCGACGCGAGCTTCGAGGACGACGCCAACTACGTCCTGCTCGACCACGGCGGCGGCCTCTTCACGATGTACGCGCACCTGGGCGAGGGCGATGTCGTCGTGACCCCCGGCCAGACCGTCGCCGCCGGCGCGCTGCTCGGCTACACGGGGCTCAGCGGCCAGCTCACCGGCCCCCACCTCCACTTTCACGTCGAGAACCTCTGGAGCGACACCCTCCCCGCGCGCTTCGTCAGCCGCTCCGCGCCCTTCGACTGCTCTCGCGCCCCATCCCTCGGCGACGGCGTCTTTCGCCCGTCCGGACTCACCCCGCTGCTGGTCGCCCCCCTCGCGGAGAGCCAGGTCCCGACCGACGCCTTCGCCGACATGGGCGTCCGCAGCATCGAAGGCCTGCCCGCCCGCCTCTTTCGCCGCGATCACACCTACCGCCTCACCGGCCAGGTCGACCCCAAGCTCACGCGCCTCTTCCTGCTGGTCGTCCCCGAGGGCGGCGGCCCGGCGCTCTTCACCTACGAGAGCACGGTCACCCTCAACGGCTTCTTCGCGTCAGACCTGCGCTTCGACGCCGTCGGCGACAAGCTGCCCGCGGGGCGCTACGGCTGGGCCGTCATCGCCACCAATGACAAGAGCGTCACGGTGCCGCGCTCGATCCGGATGACCCTGCTGCCCTGAAGCTGCCCTAAGACAGTCAGCCCGCGACTGGGAAAAAGATGGGGATCAGCAAGGTCGCGACCACGAGCAGCAAGAGGTTCAGCGGCACCCCGACCCGCAGGAAGTCGCTGAAGCGGTAGCCGCCGGGGCCGTAAACCATCGCGTTCGTCTGGTAGCCCATGGGCGTCATGAAGCTCGCGGAGCATCCGAACATCACGGCGACCAGCAGGGCGTACGGGTTCGAGTCCGTGGCCGCCGCGACCTCCAGGGCGACCGGCGTCAGCACCACGGCGGCGGCGGCGTTGGACATGATCTCGGTCAGCAGCGACGAGAACAGGTAGAAGGCGCCGATGCCGATAGCCACCGGCAGCCCGTGCAAGACGCCGGAGATCAGCTCGGCGATGAGCTTGGCGCCGCCGGTCTCGTCCATGGCGATGCCCAGGGGGATGAGGCCGGCGAGCAGGGCGACGACGCTCCAGTCCAGGTCGGCGTAGAGCTCGCTGATGCGGATGCAGCGAAAGAACAGCATCGCCACCACCCCCGTCATGGCGGCGGCGAGGATGGAGGTCAGGCCGAAGCCGGCGACGGCGACGACGCTGACGAGGATGAGCGCCGCCAAGATCGCCTGCCAGCGGCTGGTCGGGCGCGGCTGGTCGCGCTCGCGCAGTGGCACCAGGCCGCGGATGCTCGCCAGGGTCTCCAGGGCCTCCGGGCGGCCATAGACCAGCAGCAGGTCGCCCACGGCCAGCCGCACGTCGCCGAGCCGCGCGGGGACGAGGCGCCCGTGGTGCTGAATCCCCACCGCCACCACGTCATACCGGCTCTGAAATCGGATCTGCCGCAAGGTCCGCCCGGCCAGATGCGACGCCGGCCCGATCAGCAGCTCGACGAGGCGGCCCTCCGCGTCGCCCAGGTCCGGGTTCGCCGCCGCGATGTCGGCCGGGCTCGCCAGCTTCTGCTCGGTCGTCAGCAGCACGAGCTGCGCGCTGTGTCCGCGCACCAGCAGCAGGTCGCCCGCCTGAAGCTCCGGCCGCAACCCCGAGAAGGTCTGCCCCGTGCTCGCCCGATGCACCGCATGCACCAGCACGCCGTAAGTGTCGACCCAGCCCAGCGCGGCCACCGACTGCCCGATGCCGGGGCACTCTTCGCTGACGACGAGCTCGGTCTCGAAGGCGCGCGCGTCGTAGCGCCCGGCGATGTCCCGCGGCGCCTCGCGCGTCGGCAGCAGCCACTGCCCCACCGTGAACAGGTAGACCAGTCCGACGCCCAGGTAGATCAGCCCCAGCGGCGCGATGGAGAACATCGACAGCTCGTCGAAGCCGCGGTTCTGCGCCATCCCGTGGACGACCAGGTTCGTCGAGGTCCCGATGAGGGTGACCGTGCCGCCGAGAATCGCCGAAAAGCTAAGCGGTATCAGGATTTTTGACGGCGAGCGCCCGTAGGATTGCGCGACGCGCAGCAGCACCGGCAGCAGCACCGCGACCACGGCGGTGTTGTTTAGAAAGGGCGAGACCGCGGCCGCAAGCGCGCAGAGCACGAAGATGCGGAGGCGGGCGCCCCCGAGCGGCGCCTCGACGGCCCAGCGCCCGATGGCGCTCACCACCCCGCTCTTCTCGAGGCCAAGCCCCAGCACCAAAATCGCCGCCACGGTGACGGTGACGCGATTGGATAGGCCCGCCGTGGCCTGGTCCGCCGTGATGACGCCGCCCAGCAGCAGCAGCACCGGGATGCCGATGGCCACTTGGTCGATCGGCACCCGCTCGGTCATGAAGAGGATCAGCGCCAGGATCGTGACGCCGAAGACCCAGATGATGGCGAAATCCATGCGACCCGCTCGTAAATCGGTGTGGCGAACTCCCGACCCGCGGGCCGACGGCCGAGGGTGAATCAAAGCCGCTCCCCGACGCAAGGCGCGGCGGTTGAGGCGGGCGCGAGGCCGACTTTTCCGCTGGATACATCGCCTTCTCTGTGCCATAGCTGCGGCCATGACGCGGCTCGAAGCCCATCTCCATTGCCATCACCACCCCCACGGGGGACGGTCGGCATTGGTCTAGGCGCGCGCGTTTCGCTCCCACCACGCTGGCCTCTCCCGACTGGAGCCGGCGTCTGGTCTCGCGACCTCGTCGGCGCCTGCCGCCCGACACCTGACGACGAGGAACTCGATGACTGCCAATGATCCCCAGGCCGCCGCCGTGCGGATGGCCCTGCCCAAAGGCCGCATGCAAGACGGCGTGTTCTCGCTGCTCGGCGACGCTGGAATCCAGGTCCGCCTGAGCGAGCGCGGCTACCGCCCGACCATCTCGCTGCCCGGCTTCGACACCAAGATCCTCAAGCCGCAGAACATCGTCGAGATGCTGCACATGGGCTCGCGGGACCTCGGATTCGCAGGCGCGGACTGGGTCGACGAGCTGCAGGCCGAGCTGGTCGAGATGCTGGACACGGGGCTGGACCCGGTGCGCATCGTCGCCGCCGCCCCCAAAGAGATCGTCGTCAACGGGCGCCTCCCGACCACCCGCCTCGTCGTGGCGTCGGAGTACGACCGCATGACCCGCGCGTGGATCGAGCGCAAGGGCCTCAACGCCGTCTTCGTCCGCTCCTACGGCGCCACCGAGGTCTTCCCGCCCGAAGACGCCGACTGCATCGTCGACAACACCGCCACCGGCAGCACCCTGCGCGCCAACGGCCTCGAGATCGTCGACGAGCTGATGCGCTCGTCCACCCGCCTCTACGCGCACCCCCGCGCCCTCGACATCCCCGAGAAGCGCGCCACCATCGAGCACCTCGTGCTGCTGGTCCGCTCGGTCATCGAGGCCCGCCGCCGCGTCATGGTCGAGCTCAACGTCCCCGACGCCCAGCTCGAATCCCTCATCGAGGTCCTCCCCTGCATGCGCGAACCCACGGTCTCGCGCCTGCACGGCGAGGCCGGCTACGCGGTGAAGGCGGCCGTCCCCCGCGCCGACCTCCCGACGCTGATCCCCACGCTGAAATCCCGAGGCGGCACCGACATCGTCGTGTCCAACCTCGCCCAAATCGTCCCGTAGGCGGCCCCCATGACCGCGTCCAGCTCCGCCACCGCCCGCACCCTGCGCCCCTCCCCCGCCATCGCCGGCATGGCGCCCTACCGCGTCCCGCGCCACCCCGCGCCCGTCGACCTCGTCCTCGACGGCAACGAAGGCCGCCGCCCCTTCGCCGACGTCTGGCAGCCCCTGGCCGAGGCCGAGCCCGAGCTCATCCGCCGCTACCCCAAGGCCACCCGCCTCGAGGAAGCCCTCGCCGTCGCCTACAGCCTCACCCCCGCCGAGGTGCTCGTGACCTCCGGCGGCGACGACGCGCTGGACCGCGCCGCCCGCGCCGTCCTGGCCCCCGGCCGCGAGCTCATCCTCCCGGTCCCCACCTTCGAGATGATCGGCCGCTACGCCACCCTCGTCGGCGCCGAGGTCCGCGAGATCCCCTGGCCCGACGGCGCCTACCCCACCGACCTGGTCATCGCCGCGATCACCGACGCCACCTCGGCGATCGCCATCGTCACGCCCAATAACCCCACCGGCGCCGTGGCCACCGCCGACGACCTCCGCCGCCTCTCCGCCGCCGCGCCCCACGCCCTGCTGCTGGTCGACCTGGCCTACGGCGAGTTCGCCGACGAGGAGCTCACCTCCGTCGCCCTCGCACTCCCCAACGCCATCGTCTTCCGCACGCTGTCCAAGGCCTGGGGCCTCGCCGGCTTGCGCGTCGGGTACGCCCTGGGCCCCGCCGAGCTCATCGGCTGGCTGCGCTCGGCCGGCAACCCCTACGCAGTCTCGGCCGCGTCGATCCTGGTCGCCTGTCGCGAGTTCAGCCAGAACCGCGAGTCCATGCGCGCCTTCGTCGCCCAGATCCGCAGCGAGCGGACCGCGGTGCACGCGCTGCTGACCGCCCTGCACGTCGACGCCCTGCCGTCGCAAGGCAACTTCGTCTTCTGCCGCACGCCACGGGCCGCCTGGCTGCGGGACGGACTCGCCGGCCTCGGCATCGGCGTCCGGGTCTGGCCAGGCCACCCGGAGCTCGACGGCACCTGCCGCATCACCTGCCCCGGGGACGCCGCCGATCTCGGGCGGCTCTGCTCCGGAATCACCGCGACCCTGGCACCCGAGGCCATCCTCTTCGACATGGACGGCGTGCTCGCCGACGTGTCGGGCAGCTACCGCCGCGCGATCATCGAGACCGCCAGGAGCTTCGGCGTCACCGTCGAGCCGGCCGCCATCGCCGAGGCCAAGGCCCGCGGAAACGCCAACAACGACTGGATTCTAACCCGCGAGCTCATGGCCCAGCGCGGCGTCGAGCAGAGCCTCGAGGCGGTCACCGAGCGCTTCGAGTCGCTCTACCAGGGCAGCGCCGAGACCCCCGGCCTGCGCCTCACCGAGCGCCTCGTCGGCGGCCGCCCGCTGCTGGAGCGCCTGTGCGAGCGCGTCCGCCTCGGCGTCGTCACCGGCCGCCCGCGCCGCGACGCGCGCCGATTCCTCGAAGAGCACGGTATCTCCGATCTCTTTGAGGTGGTCGTTTGCATGGAAGACGGCCCGGCGAAGCCCGACCCGCACGTGGTCCGCGCGGCGCTGACAGGCCTCGGCGTCGAGCACGCCTGGATGATCGGCGACACGCCAGACGACATCCGCGCCGCCCGCGCCGCCGGGGTGGTGCCGCTCGGCATCGTCGCCCCCGGTGAGTCGAACCCGGACGCCGTCACCACCTCGCTCTTCGCCACCGGCGCGGCGCGGGTGCTGGAGAGCTTGGACGCCCTCGAGGAGCTTCTGCCATGAGCAACGCCGCCCCCCGCAAGGCCGAGATCGCGCGCACCACGCGCGAGACCGATATCCGCTTGAGCCTGAGCCTCGACGGCACCGGCGACGCGAAGATCGCCACCGGCATCGGGTTTCTCGACCACATGCTGACCACGCTGACCAAGCACTCCCGCTTCGACCTGGAGTTGACCTGCGAGGGCGACCTGCACGTCGACGGCCACCACACGACCGAGGACTGCGCGCTGGCGCTGGGCCAGGCGCTGGACGAGGCCCTGGGCGACCGCCGCGGCATCGCCCGCTTCGGCTACGCCTACGCTCCCCTGGACGAGGCGCTGTCCCGGGCGGTCATCGACCTCTCCGGCCGGCCTTGGCCCGTGGTCGAG
This sequence comes from Myxococcota bacterium, assembly GCA_041389525.1. GTDB lineage: Bacteria > Myxococcota_A > UBA9042 > PHBI01 > JACKFB01 > JACKFB01. The sequence continues at coordinate 40,966 of JAWKRR010000030.1, forward strand.
CTGGGGCTGCGCCGCGAGCGGCTGGGCGACCTGGACACCGAGCTGCTGACCCACGTCTTTCAGTCGCTGGCGATGGCCTCCCGCTCGTCGATTCACGTGGACGTGTTGCGGGGCGACAACGATCATCACCGCGCTGAGAGCGCGTTCAAGGCGCTGGCTCTTGCGCTGCGGCAAGCCGTCACCCGCGACGGCACCGCCGAGATCCCCAGCACCAAGGGGGTGCTCTGATGGGCCTCGCCGTCGTTCGAACGGGCAGCGCCAACCTCGCCTCCGTGCTCGCGGGCCTTCGCCGCACGGGCGCCGAGCCCTTTCTCACCCAGGACCCGGCCGACATCGAGCGCTGCGAGCGGGTGGTCCTGCCCGGCGTCGGGGCCTTCGGCGCCGCCATGGACGAGCTGAACGCCCGCGGCCTGTCGGGCCCGCTGGCCGAGCGCGCGCGGTCTGGCAAGCCGCTGCTGGCCGTGTGTCTGGGGCTGCAGCTGCTCTGCGAGTCCAGCGAGGAGACCCCGGCGCCACGGGCTTGGGCGTCGTCCCAGGCACCATCCGGCGCTTTCACGACGGGCTGATCATCCCGCAGCTCGGCTGGAACCGCGTCCGACCGGCCGAGGGCAGCCGGCTGCTCGAGGACGGCTACGCGTACTACGCCAACTCGTACCGCCTGGAGTCGCTGCCCGAGGGCTACTCGGGCGCGATGACCGAACACGGCGGGCCCTTCGTCGCGGCGCTGGAGCGCGGGCCGCTCCTGGCCTGCCAGTTCCACCCCGAGCTCAGCGGCGAGTGGGGTCAGGCTCTGCTCTCCCGTTGGCTGGAGGCCGTCTGATGCTGACCGTTCGCGTCATCCCCTGTCTGGACGTGCGCGACGGCCGCGTCGTGAAGGGCATCCAGTTCCAAGGCCTCGTGGACGCTGGAGACCCGGCCGAGCGCGCCGCGGCATACGAGGCCCAAGGCGCCGACGAGCTCGTGATCCTCGACGTCTCCGCGACGCCCGAGGGCCGCGGCCACGCCGTCGAGACCGTGCGCCACGTGCGCGACGTGCTGCGCATCCCGCTGACGGTCGGGGCGGCGTGCGCCGAGTCGAAGACGCCGCGCGCCTCTTGGACGCAGGCGCCGACAAGGTCTCGGTGAACACCGCGGCCGTCGAGCGCCCGGAGATCTTGAACGAGCTGGCGACGCGCTTCGGCTCGCAGTGCACGGTCTTGGCCGTGGACGCCGCCCAGCGCGAGGACGGCAGCTTCGAGGTTGTCACCCGCTCCGGCACGCACCGCACGGGCATCGACGTGGTGCAGTGGGCCAGAGACGGCGTCGCCCGCGGCGCTGGCGAGATCCTGCTGACCAGCTGGGACCGCGACGGGACCAAGTCCGGCTACGACACGGTGCTGCTGCGCGCGGTCAGCGACGCGGTGCGCGTGCCGGTCATCGCGTCGGGCGGCGCGGCCTCGGCCGACCACCTGGTCGAGGCGCTGGCGGCCGGCGCGAGCGCGGTCTTGGCCGCGGCATCTTCACTACGGCGAGACCACGGTCGCGGACGTGAAGCGCGAGCTGGCCAAAGCGGGCCTCGAGGTGCGGCGATGATCGTAGGATCCATCGACCTGATGGAGGGACAGGCCGTCCAGCTCATCGGCGGCGAGAAGCGCGCCATCGACGCGGGCGACCCGCTCCCGATCGCGCGGAAGTTCAAGCTGGCCGGCGAGATCGCGGTCATCGATCTGGACGCCGCGCTCGGTCAGGGCAGCAACCGCGAGCTGGTCGAGGCGCTGTGTCGCGAGGCCTCGTGCCGGGTCGGCGGCGGCATCCGCGACGTCGAGACCGCCAAGCGCTGGCTGGACGCCGGCGCCCGGCGGATCATCTTGGGCACCGCAGCACAGCCCGAGATCCTCAGCCAGCTCCCAAGAGAGCGCGTCATCGCCGCGCTGGACGCCAAAGACGGCGAGGTGGTCATCGAGGGCTGGCGCAAGGGCACCGGCCGCGGAATCCTCGAGCGCATCGCCGAGCTCCGAGAGCACGTCAGCGGGTTCCTGGTCACCTTCGTCGAGCGGGAGGGCCGCCTCGGAGGCACCGATCTCGGGCGGGTGCAGGCGATTGTCGACGCGGCGGGCTCGGCAAGGGTCACCATCGCGGGCGGCGTGACGACGGCGGCCGAGATCGCCGAGCTGGACCGCCTGGGGGCCGACGCTCAGGTCGGCATGGCGCTGTACACCGGGCGGCTCTCGCTGGCCGAAGGCATCGCCGCGCCGCTTCGGACCGACCGGCCCGACGGGCTGTGGGCGACGGTCATCTGCGACCCTCACGGCCGCGCCCTGGGCCTCGCGTGGTCGAACGCCGAGAGCTTGGCGCGCGCCGTCGAGTCCGGCCGCGGCGTGTACTGGTCGCGCTCGCGCGGCGGGCTGTGGATGAAGGGCGAGAGCTCGGGCGCCACCCAAGAGCTGCTGGCCATCGACCACGACTGCGACCGCGACGCGCTGCGCTTCACGGTGCGTCAGGCGCCGCCGGGGTTTTGTCACCTGGACACCACGAGCTGCTGGGGTCCGCTGGGCGGCATCCCGGCGCTGGCCGAGACCCTGGCCGCGCGCGCCGTGGACGCGCCGGAGGGTAGCTACACCGCGCGCCTGCTGGGCGACGCGGAGCTCTTGCGCGCGAAGCTGCTCGAGGAGGCCGGCGAGCTAGCCGACGCGACCGCGCCGGAGCACGTCGCCGCCGAGGCCGCGGACGTCCTGTACTTCACCATGGTCGCCCTGGCGCGGGCCGGCGTGGGCATGGAAGCGGTCGAGCGTGAGTTGGACCGGCGCGCCTTGGGCGTCACCCGGCGCGCGGGCGACGCAAAGCCAGGCGCCATCAGGGAAAAAGCAAAGGGGGAGACGCCATGAGCGAGCCCAGGCTGCGGCGAATCACCCCGGAAGATCTGCCCGCGCTGCGGCGTGACGCGGTCGACACCGACACCCTGTCCATCGCCGGCAGCATCGTCGAGGACGTGCGCACCCGCGGCGAGGTCGCGCTGCGCGAGCACGCCACCAGCCTGGGGACCTGCCCGAGGGCGCGCCGCTGGTGATCGAGCGGCCCTACCTGGACGCCGCGCTGGGGGCGCTGCCGGCCGGCGACCGCGCGCTGCTAGAGCGCACCGCCCAGCGCATCCGCGCCTTCGCCGAGGCCCAGCGCGCGGCCCTGACCAACGCAGAGATCCGCGTCCCCGGCGGCGCCGCCGGCAACACCGTCGCGCCGGTCGAGCGCGCCGGGTGCTACGCGCCGGGTGGCCGCTTCCCGCTGCCTTCGAGCGTCCTGATGACCGCGATCACCGCGCGTGTCGCCGGCGTCTCCGAGGTCTGGGTCGCCAGCCCGCGCCCGACCCAGATCACCCTCGCCGCGGCCGCGGTCGCCGGCGCCGACGCGGTCCTGACCGTCGGCGGTGCGCAGGCCATCGCCGCGCTCGCGTACGGCGCAGGGCCCGTCCCCGCGGTCGATGTCATCGTCGGCCCCGGAAACCGCTTCGTCACCGCCGCCAAACAGCTGGTCAGCGGCCGCGTCCGCATCGACATGCTGGCAGGTCCCAGCGAGCTGGTCGTCCTCTGCGACGCCACCGCAGACCCGGAGACCGTCGCCGCGGACTTACTGGCCCAGGCCGAGCACGACCCTGACGCCCTGCCGGTCGTCGTCTCCACCGACGCCGCCGTCCTCGACCGCGTCGACGAGGCCATCACGCGCCAGCTCGCCACCCTGCCGACCGCCGCCACCGCCAGCCTCGCCATCGCCGACGGCTACTCGGTGCTCTGCGCCGACCTGGACGCCGCCATCGCGGTCTGCGATCGCCTCGCCCCCGAACACCTCGAGCTCTCCATCGCCGACGCAGCCGCGCTGGCCCCGCGCTTTCATCACTACGGCGGCCTCTTCATCGGCGAAGGCTCCGCCGAGGTCCTCGGAGACTACGGCGCCGGCCCGAACCACGTGCTCCCGACCGGCTCGACAGCCCGCTTCACCGGCGGCCTCTCGGTCTTCGACTTCCTGCGCGTCCGCACCTGGCTGCGCGTCGACGACGCCGCCGCGGTCCGCCCCCTGGCCCAAGACGCCGCCCAGCTCGCCCGCCTCGAAGGCCTCGAAGCCCACGCCCGCGCCGCCGAGCGTCGCACCTGAAACCGCCCGCGGGGGTTCACCGACCGGGACCAGCCGGCATAGAGTCCCCTCGTGAGCCACGCCCGCGCCGGACTTTGGTTGGTCTGCGTCGCCGCCCTCTGCGTGGGGTGTGCGTCGCGCGTCGCGCTGCGCGCGGGCGAGGGCCGGGGCTTCGAAAACCCTGACGCGAGCTGGCGAATCGTCGTCGACCCTGAGCTCCGCCGGCTGGACGTGCGCGCGTGCTTCAGCCGGTCGCCGGGCACGCTGGTGCCGGGGACGAGGCGGGCGGGCAAGTGGTTGCTGCAGCCGCGGGCGGTCGCGGCCGCGGGCGAGCTGGCCCCGCGTGGGCCGCTGGCGGTGGACTCGCGCTCGGGCGGCTTCGAGGTGCCGGGCGGCGCTGCGGCCCGCTGCGTGGACTACAGCGTCAACCTCGCGCGGCTGGTCGCCGAGGACGCCAGGCGGCACGAGACCTACGCGTCGGCGCGCTGCGTGGTGCTCAACCCCGACCTCTTCCTGTGGCGCCCGCGCCGCGTCGCCGCCGACTTCCGCGGCGCGGTTCACTTCGTGCTGCCCGAGGGCTTCGACGCCTCCACCGCGTGGCCGCGCGGTCCGAGCGGCGCGCTCGACCTGGACGCCAGCGCGCTCGAGGGCACAGGCCGCGTGGTCCTGGGCCGCTTCAGCCGACTTCGCGCCGATGTCGGGACGGCGTCCTTGGACGTCGCCGTGGTCGACGGCCCGCGGGCGGCCACCGACGCGGGGATCCGCCACTGGCTGAGCGAGTCCGCGCGCGCCAACGCGCTGGTCTACGGCCAGCCACCCACGCCCAGCGCCCAGGTCATCGTCATCCCCGTCGAGGGCGACCGCGCGCGCCCCGTGGTCTTCGGCATGGCCCTGCGCGGCGGCGGCCCGGCGCTGGTGCTCCTGCTAGATAAGGCCGCCCGAGATCTGCAGCTGCCCGGAGAGTGGATCGCCATCCACGAGCTGTTTCACCTCGGCATGCCGGCCATTCGCCGCGCCGACGCGTGGCTCTCCGAGGGCGTGACCATGTACTACAGCGAGATTCTGCGGGCGCGCGCGGGGTTCGCGACGCCGGACGAGGCGTGGCAGCGGGTTCACGACGGCTTCGGCCGCGGCCGCCGCGAGAGCACGGGGCGGACCCTCGCTGACGAGAGCGCCGCGATGCGCGAGACCGCGTCGTACATGCGCGTGTACTGGGGCGGCGCCGCCATCGCGCTGGCCTGGGATGTGGCGATTCGCGAGGCGAGCGCTGGCGAAAAGTCCCTCGACGACGCGCTGCGCCACCTCCACGACTGCTGCCGCGAGCCCGCGCGCTTCTGGTCCGCCGCCGAGGTCATCGCCACCCTGGACCGCTGGTGGGGCAGCCCCCTATTCTCCGGCATCGCCGAACCCGCGCTGGCGTCGGCCGCCTTCCCCGACCTGAGCGGGCTCTACTCGCGCCTCGGGCTGCTCGCCGACGGCACCGACCTCCGCCTGCTCGAGTCCTCGGCCTCCGCGCTGCGCGACGCCATCACCGCCAAGGAGCCCGCCCGATGAAAGCGACCCTCTACCAGTACCCGAAGTGCAGCACCTGCCGGAAAGCCAAGGCGTGGCTTGAGGCCCGCGGCGAGGCGGCCACCATGGTCGACCTCGTCGCCAATCCCCCAAGCGCCGCCACCCTGAAGGACCTGTGGACGCGCTCGGGCCAGCCTCTGCGCAAACTGTTCAATACCAGCGGCGAGAGCTACCGAAACGGCGGCTTCAAGGACCGCCTCGCCACCATGAGCGACGCCGAGGCGCTGGCGGCGCTCGCGGCCGACGGCAAGCTGGTCAAGCGGCCGTTGCTGGATCTCGGCCACACCGTGCTCATCGGGTTCCGCGAGGCGGACTGGCAGGCGGCGGCTCGCTGATCTCGGGCGGTGCTGCGCGTTAGTCCCAGTAAATCCGGGGCCGGACGCGGAGCGCTTCGCCGTCGATGAGGACCTCGACCACGGTCGAGCCGGGGCTGGGCGGCGGCGTGAGGCTGCGTCGCCAGCCGCCGTCTTCCGCGGTCGCCGGGCCGTCGAAGCTGCCCGGGCCATAGGCGATCCGAATCTCGACCGAGGCGTCCGGACGCGGCGAGCCGTCCGGGTTGCGCGCGAAGGCCCGAATCACCGCCGGCGTCGCCCCGCCCGCTGCCACGTGGCGCGCGGCCGGCTCGACCGCGATGGTCGGGTGCTCGACGATGGTGTGGACCATGCCGGCGGCCAGACCGTGCTCCTCCTGAACGTAGCCGGAGGGCCAGCGCACGCGGACGGTGCTGGCCTCCGTCGCCGTGCCCAGCCCCGCGAACACCAGCGGCCGCGAGGACGCCACCGGGGCTCCGCGGGCGCCGACCGCGTGCCGGCGCGGGCCCGCCAAGCCGGCGGCCTCGACCTCGACGATCGCGCCAATACCCAGGTGATTGCTGGTCGTTCCGCGCAGCCGCACGTCATCCCGCGGTTCGGGGTGACCGCGTCGTTGCGCACGACCAGGAAGCTGTCCCGTGCCCCCGAAGGCGAGATCGGGTCGCCGTCGCCGTCGAGATCGTCGACCGTGAGGGCGCGCCACATGCCCACCGCGTCGAGGCCGATCTGCGCCGACACATCGACAAAGCGCCAATGGCCCGCGTTCCAATGCGCGGTGACGGGCTGCGCGAAGAGCCCTTCGGGTCGTCGCCGGGATCCGGCCCGTGGGTAAAGATGAGGTCGCTGGCGCCGTCCCGGTCCAGGTCCAGCCAGGCGACGCTCCAGGGTATCAGATCCTGGCTGCCCGGCCCCGGCGGGTCGGTCACGATCAGGCCGCAGCGACCGATACCAGTCCTGGCGGTGCGGTCCCTCATCGGCCACTGGGTGAGCCCCTGGAACACGTGGTGGGTCGGGTCGCCGGCCACCGCGAGGTCGAAGACGCCGTCCCCGTCGGCGTCGGCGATGGCGGCACCCATGGGCGCGCCGTTCAGCAGCGCGGTCAGCGTGTGGCTGGCCATCGGCGCGAGGCCGCCCAGGCGTGGCAGGCCGCCGTCGTCGGTGGAGATCGCGCCGTAGAAGCCTTGAAAGGCCGCCGCAGGGCTGACCGCTGGGCATCCCGAAGAGCACCGAGTCGGCGGGACCCAGCGGCCCGGCCAAGACGGCGTAGTGATTGGCGTGGTTGACCTGCGCGAAGAGGTCGGGCCGCGCGACCCACTGGCGGGTCCCGGTCTGAAGCAGCGGGATGAGCTCAGGGCAGGTCGCCGAGCAGCAGCCGTACTGCGAGGTCACGAAGTCCAAGCGGCCGTCCATGTCGAGGTCGACCAGGGCGATCTCCTGCGTCGCGAGCAACAGCCCCGCGCTCGGCGGCGCGACCCGCTCCAGCGTGAAACCGCCCACGCCATCGCCCCAGAGCACGTGCGGCTCGCCGAACTCGACCAGCACATCGGTCGCCCCGTCGCCGTCGAGATCCTCCACCAGCACCGCCCGCGCCGTGTCGAAGCTGGGCGTCGCCATCGGCGAGAGCGTCCCGGCCTGGATGTCGTAGTGAAACGCGAAGGACTTGCCCGTCGGGTCACCGGTCAGCAGGACCTCGGGCAGGCCGTCGCCGTCGAGGTCTCCGAAGAGCGCCGCGGTGAGCGTACCGATCCGGCTCGCGGTCCCGACGTCGACGGTGAACCCGCGTGGGCCGTCGGGGAGCGCGGTGGCCAGGGGTGCGAAGCTGCCGCTCAAGGTGGCGGGCGGCGTCGGGGCGGAGCCGGGGCGGGATCCGTCTTCGCTGGCAGCGCACGCCACACAGGCTTCGATCTCCGCGCAGGAGGCCGCGGCCTCCAGGCAGGCGAGGTCGAGGGATTTGGCGAAGTCCGTCCGGCAAAACGCCACGCAGTCGGCCTCGGCCGGCACGTTGGGGAGGCAGCCGAGATGGAACGCCTGCTTGCACGCGTCGAAACAGGTCTGAACCGGCGCGTCCACCGCGTCGGCGTCAGGCGTGGCGGCGTCGCTGTCGGGGGTTGAGGGCGCGTCCAGCGCGTCCGACTCGGGGACGTCCGAATCGGCGTCGGCGGTCGTGTCCGCGTCGTCCGCGTCGCCGTCGCCGGTCGACGAGCCGCCCCCGCAACCCGCGCAGGTGAGGACGAGCACGCAGCCGAGGATTCGGCGCAGCAGCAGGTTCGCGCGTGCCACAGAGCGGACCGGGCCAAGCTGCGCCGACATGGAGTTCACCCTCCCCAGACCGACAGAAGAGCCTGGTCGCTCATACAGGGCGTCCCGCGCGCTCAACCGAAGCGCGCGCCCAACTCGTCGCAGATCTTCTCCAGCGCTTCTTGGTCGACTCGCGTGAACGCCGCGGGGTCGTCGGAGTCGACGTCCAGCACGCCGAAGACGCGGCCATCGGGGCGCAGGATGGGGACGACGATCTCCGAGCGCGTGGTCGACGAGCAGGCGATGTGCCCCTCAAACGCCTCGACGTCATCGACGAGCTGGGTGCGCCGCGTCCGCGCGGCCGCCCCGCAGACCCCTCGCGAGAAGGGGATTCGCAGGCAGCCGTGGCCGCCCTGGTAGGGGCCGATGACCAGCAGCTCCGGCGCCATCGCCCGGTAAAACCCGGTCCAGTGGAAGTACTCGAAGGCGTGGTGCAGCTCGCACACGGTGGTGGCCATCGCGGCCACCCAGTCGTCTTCCCCGCCCAAGAGCGAGCGCAGCGCCGCCGCGACATCGGCGTAGTGGCGAACGCGCGCCTCGGGCGAGGCGTCCCTGCTGAGCGGCTGCACCAACGCGGCTACTCCGTGACCAGCTTCGCGGTCTTCACGTAGTCCAGCATCGGGAAATCCTTCGCCAGATACTCGTTGCCCTCGCCCTGCATCCGCCCCTGGTCGGGTCCACGGCCGCGCGGCGCGCCCTCGCCGTAGCCGCCGTAGAGCGCGTCGATGACCTTCATCCCCTCCTCGTCGATCTTGCCGAAGGGGGTGAAGCCCATCTGGTCGAGGCGGCTGTTGTCGGAGAAGTTCACGAAGAACTGCGAGGTGCGCGTGCCGGGGCCCGCGGTCGCGAAGCTCAGGTAGCCGCGGGCGTTGGACTGCTTGCCGGCCGGGTCGTCGGCGATGCGCGCGTCGCGCCAGACCGCCGCCACGCGCGGGTCGCCGTGGATGCCGATCTGCGCCATGAAGCCCTTGATGACGCGGAAGAACGCCGTCCCGTCGAAGAAGCCGACCTTGATGAGGTTGTAGAAGCGGTCGGCACCCAGCGGCGACCAGCTTCGGTCCACCTCGACGACGAAATCGCCGCGCGTGGTCTCGAACTTCACCTTGTACTGAGCCGGCGCCTGCTCGGTCGCCTTGGTCGGGTCCATCAGGTCGGGGTGCGTCGAGCCCGGCGGCACCGGCGTCGCCTCGGGGGCGGCCGGCTTCGCGACCGGCGCGGCCGCGGCAGGTGCGGCGGCTACTTCGGCCGGCTTCTCCGCGGGCTTCTCCTCGGCCTTCTTCTCCGCGGCCTTCTCCGCGGGCTTCTCCGCCGCCTTCTCGTCAGCCTTCGCCTCCTCGCCCTCGGCCGCCTTCTCGGCGCCCTCTTCACCCTCAGCAGGCGCCGCAGCACCGTCGCCCTCGGCGGCAGCCTCCGCCCCCTCCTTCTTGTCACAGCCCAACGCCGAAGCGCTGAAAGCGAAGGTCGTCACGAGGAAGGCGCTCATCCAAATCCGTTTCATCGTCTAGCTCCATACAGTGAAAAGCCCGCCGGATCGCTCGGCGCGTCCTGCGCTACGGCGACCCGGTCAGGCGACAGCGATCGGTGCTACTGGCGCGTGCCTTTGATCTTCCAAGAGGCCGGAAACAGACCGTAGTCGTCTATCCACGTGCCCTCGAACACCACCGGCGGCGGCTGCCCCTTGAGGTCCGTCGGCGCCGAGAAGTTCGCGATAATGTCAGTGGTCACCGGGCCCAGTGTGCCGTCCCTGGTCCCCTTCAGCTTCATCGTGTGGCCGCTCAGCGTCCCGGTGAAGGTCTGCGGCGTCGGCGCATCCGGCTCGTCCAGCGTCACCGCGGTCCCCTCGACCTTGAGCACGAAGTAGGTCGCCTGAAAGGTCGGGTCGTTCGGCGTGGTCGACTCGATGTACCACTTCCCGTCGTAGACCGGCTTCACGCACGACGCGTTGACGCAGTACTGGAGGTCGTCACAGGACTCGGCGACGCTCTCCTGCCCGCCGCACGCGTCAAACCAAAACACCTTGTTGCCGACGCAGTCCTTCGTCGCGTGCGGCGTGCAGTTGCCCACACACGCGCCGTCCGCGCACACCGTGCCCGCGCCGCAGCTCTCGACCTTGTCGCCGCGCTTGCTGCAGCTGTCGAACCAGTACACCGACTGCCCCTCGCACTTCTTCTGCACGTCGGGCACGCAGTCGTCGGGCAGGTCGGCCCCCGCGTCGGGAGCGCTGACCTCGGGCTGGCCTACGTCGGGCTGACCCACGTCGGCCGTGCTCGTCGCGTCGGGCTGCCCGGCCGTCCCGCACTCGCACGGTGTGAACCCAGTGCCCGACGGGTTGCAGGCCTGCACGCCGGTCGCCCCACCCGCGCACGGGCAGAGCAAGCTCTGGTTGGGGACGCACACCTGCTGGCTGTCGTCGCACGCCACGCCGAGGCAAAGGGCCGCGAGCGTCACGCCAATCGCTGCTGCTCTCATCGCGCCTCCCCGGGCGGCCCTGGTGTCGCTCGCCCGCGCCTGCTCAGCCCGGCGGTACCTTACCGATCTCGCCTCTGCGGGTCGAGAAAGCACCGTAGCGCCTGGATGCCACAATCCCCGCGCGCGGTCGAGACGCGCGGACGGCGCGGCTAGAACCGGTGGAACTCGACCCGCGTCTCGACGGTGCGGATGGAGGGCGCCGCGGCGATGAGCGCCGGCAACGCCTCGAAAAACAAGGCGTGGACTGCGGCGTCGTGGGGCCGAAACGAGATGGCGAACGTGTGCGCGCGGAAGAGGGGCACGATGACGACGAGCGCGTCCTGGATGTCCTGGGGCACGAGGTGGCGGCGCTTGGCGGCGCGCGCGCGGGCCAGGGCCAGCGACTTGGCGAGCAGCCACGACATGGCCATGCGCCCGAGCCCTCGGGTGAGCGTCGGCGCCCCGGTGAGGTCCTTGCTCATGAAGTGGTGGTGCGCGAACTCGGTGAAGAGCGCCCGCAGCGGCGCACGGTCCAGCCGCGCCGTGATGCGGTCGAGGCGCGGCATGAACCCGGCGAGGGCGGCGTCCAGACCATCGAGCGCGTCGAGGTGGGCGACCTCGGTGGCGTCGCGGGCGGCGTACTTCGCGCGCAGCCCTCGCACGGTCTCACCGAGGCCGGCGAGCAGCGCCCTCAGCGCCTCCGCCACAGCCTCCGGCGGGGGCGCCGCCTCCGACTCGGGCGGCGGCGCCAGCGTCTGCCGCAGCGCCAGCAGCGCGGCCACGTCGTCATCCCGATGCCGGTCGACCGCCTCGTGCCACGCCGCCTCGAGCGCCTCGTAGCGCTCCCAATCCACCAGCGACGCCCCGTCCACCGCGACCGCCACCCGCGACCGCGCCACCGCCGGGATCTTCGCCAGCAGCTGCCGGATCTCGGCCTCCTGGTCCCGCAGCCGCGGCCCCTCTTTCGCCTCGACGAAACCTCGGCACTCCGACTGCAGCGACACCGCCACCCCGCTCGGCGTCGCGATGAACTGGTACGGGAAGAGCTGGCACGCCCGAGGCTTCGCGTCGCCGCCGTGCTCCTGGTGGATCAGGCAGCGCCGCTCGTCGGTCAGGAAGACGCACCACCCGTCCTCGCTGTGACAAAACGCGGCCCCCGGCTTCTCCGGATCCGTCGCGATCTCGAAGAAATACCCCTTGTCGACCCGCATCTTCGGCCGCAGCGCCGGCAGCTTCTCCGCGAGCGCCTTCAGTGTGTCGTCCAGCACCGGCCCCACGTTGTGCCCGCCACAGCACGACCCGCACATGGTGCAGCCGAAGCGCGCGTCCTCGCGGATCAGCAGGGGCACCGTCGCCGCATCGAACCCCGCCACCTCGTCAAGGCGCGCCCGGTCCGCCTCAAAGGCCGCGATCCCGTCCGTCGCCAAGAGCTGCATCCGCTCAAAGAGCCCGACGATGCGCCCCGCCCCCTCCACGTCGCTGCCGATGCGCGCGGCGAACTCCGCCAGCGTCTGCGGCCCATCCAGCGCCCTCGCCGCCTCGGCCCCGCGCGCGTCGATCGGCAAGCGCCGCCCCAAGAGCGAGTCCACAAAGACCCAGCGCCCCCCGGCCTCCTCGAGCCGCAAATCCCCTCGCAGCGGCGGCAACAGCGTCTCGGCGTCCAGCTCCATCAGCGCTCCCGCTCCGGCACGGTCTCGGGTCCGGTCCCACCCTGGCCAAGCCAGGACCAAGAGGGTCGCGCAAAGACGCCGAGGCGCCAAGGACGCGCGTTCTTGGCGCCTCGGCGTCTTTGCGCGAACCGCCGCCTGATTTGTCCCGCACGCCGACCCTGCTGCACAATCCCGCCCAGCTCCGGAGGTCCGCCCATGCCATCGCGCCGCACATTCCTCGCCGCATTGCTGCTTGCCCTGGCCTGCGGCGCGCTCGGCTGCAACACCCGCCAGACCAAGAACTTCGGCGCAGGCGAGTGTTTGCAGTACACGCCGACCTGCATCTGGGGCGTGGCGGTGTGCGACGTAGACAAGCGCGGCTGCCGGGTGTGCACCTGCGCGGAGCGCGGCGCGCCGGGGCGGATGCAGAACGATCGGTCGTACTCGCCTGAGCCCATCGACCCGGATAGCCGCAGCGGCCGCCCCTGATCTCGGGCTGGCCTGCCTTGCAGGGCCAGGGTTGAGCGGCCACCATCGCGACGATGGATGCCTTCGGACACGCCACTCGCACCTGGTTCGACGCGACGTTTGACGAGCCAACTCCTGTGCAAAAGAGGGGTTGGGAGCGCATCGCCGCGGGCGACCACGTGCTGCTCATCGCTCCCACGGGCAGCGGCAAGACCTTGGCGGCGTTCCTGTGGGCCATCGACGCGCTGAGCGCGCTGCCGGAGGACGCGCCGGCCGGCGTCCGCGTGCTCTACGTCTCGCCGCTCAAGGCGCTGGTCTACGACATCGAGCGCAACCTGCGCGCGCCTCTGGCGGGCATCGAGCGGGCGGCACTCCAGAGCCACACGCCGCTCCGCCCCCCGCGGGTCGGCGTCCGCACCGGCGACACCAGCGCCAAAGAGCGCCGCGACCTCGTAAAGCACCCGCCCGAGATCCTGGTCACCACCCCCGAGTCCCTGTACCTGCTGCTGGGATCTGCAGCCCGCGAGACCCTGCGCACCGTCACCACCGTCATCGTCGACGAGATCCACGCGCTGGCGCCGACCAAGCGCGGCGCGCACCTCGCGCTCTCGCTTGAGCGCTTGGCACTGCTGACCGACGCGGAGCCCCAGCGCATCGGGCTCTCCGCGACCGTGCGCCCGCCGGAGCTGGTCGCGCGCTTCTTGGGCGGCGACCGGCACGTCGCCATCGTCGACGCCAGCGCACGCCCGGCCATGGATCTCTGCATCGAGGTCCCCGTCCCCGACATGACGCGGCCGGCCGACGGCGTCGAGCCGCCCGACGCGCCGACGACCCCACGCGGCGGCCCCATCAGCGACGCCGAGCGCCGCACCAGCGTGTGGCCGGCCATCCAGCCGCGGCTGCTGGCGCTGATCCGGGCCCATCGCACCACCATCGTCTTCGTCAACAGCCGCGGCCTGTGCGAACGCTTGGCCCAGCGGCTCAACGAGCTGGCCGGCGAGGACCTCGTGGGTGCGCACCACGGCAGCGTCTCGCACCACCAGCGCCGCGCGGTCGAGGAGGCGCTCAAGGCCGGCACCATCCGCGCCATCGTCGCCACAAGCTCGCTCGAGCTCGGCATCGACATGGGCGCGGTGGACCTGGTGCTGCTGGTGGAATCCCCGGGTGCGGTCTCGTCGGGGCTACAGCGCATCGGGCGCGCCGGCCACGGGGTGGGACAGATCTCGAAGGGCCGCATCTTCCCCAAACATCGCGGGGATTTGCTGGAGGCCACCGTCGTCGCCGGGCGCATGGTCGAGGGGCGCATCGAGGCCCTGCGGCTGCCGCGAAGCCCGCTGGATGTGCTGTCGCAACACATCGTCGCGATGACGGCGGTGCAAGACCTCCGGGTCGTCGAAGTCGAGGCCATGGTGCGTCGCAGCGCCAACTTCCGCGACCTGTCCCACGACCTGCTCGCCGGCGTGCTGGACATGCTGGCGGGGCGCTACCCCTCGACGGACTTCGCCGATCTGCGCCCGCGCATCGTCTGGGACCGCGACACCGGCACCCTGAGCGCCCGCAAGGGGTCGAAGGCGCTGGCGGCCACCAGCGGCGGGACCATCCCTGACCGCGGGCTCTTCGGCGTGCACTTGGGGCCCGAGGGTCCTCGGGTCGGCGAGCTTGACGAGGAGATGGTCCACGAGTCGCTGCCCGGCCAGAGCTTCATGCTGGGCGCGTCCACCTGGCGCATCGAGGAGATCACCCGCGACCGCGTCATCGTCAGCCCCGCCCCCGGCGAGCCGGGCCGCCTGCCCTTCTGGCACGGCGAAGGCCCAGGGCGCCCGGTCGAGCTTGGCCGCGCGCTGGGCGCCTTCACCCGCGAGCTCGGCGCCATGGAGACGCCGGCCGCCGCGGCGTGGCTCGAGTCCGACTGGGGCCTCGACCACCTCGCCGCACGAAACCTCAGCCGCTACCTGGAAGAACAGCGTGACGCCACCGGCACGCTGCCCACCGACCGCGCCATCACGGTCGAGCGCTTCCGCGACGAGCTGGGCGATCTGCGGGTGTGCATCCTGTCGCCCTTCGGCGCCCGCGTTCACGCGCCGTGGGCGTTGGCGCTCGAGGCGCGGCTGTCGGTGGCGTCGGGCTTCGAGGTCCAGACCATGTGGACCGACGACGGCATCGTGCTGCGCTTCGTCGAGACCGACGACAGCCTCGGCGCAGGCGGCCCGGACCTGGACACCCTGCTGCCCGACCCCGATCAGGTGGAGCCCCTGGTCGTCGAACAGCTCGGTAATTCCTCACTCTTCGCGGCCCAGTTCCGCGAGAACGCGGCCCGCGCGCTGCTGCTGCCCCGCCGCCACCCCGGCTCGCGCACGCCGCTGTGGGCGCAGCGGCTGAAGGCCCAGCGACTGCTGGCCGTGGCCCGCGGCTTCCCGGCCTTCCCCATCGTGCTGGAGACCTACCGCGCCTGCCTGCAGGACATCATGGACCTGCCCGCGCTGGTCGAGCTGCTGCTCGCCATCCGACGCCGCGAGGTGCGCGTGGACGTGGTCGACACGGTCAGCGCCTCGCCCTTTGCGCGCTCGCTGGTCTTCGCCTTCGTCGCCTCGACCCTCTATGAAGGTGACGCGCCCCTGGCCGAGCGCCGCGCCCACGCGCTGACGCTGGACCGCCACATGCTGCGCGAGCTGCTGGGCCACGAGGAGCTCCGCGAGCTCTTGGACGCGAGCGTGCTGGACGCGCTCGAGTCGGAGCTGCAGCTGCTCGCCGACGGCTTCCGCGCCCGCCACGCCGACGGGCTGCACGACGTGCTGCGGCGGCTCGGAGACCTCGATGAAGCCGAGCTCTGCGCGCGCTGCGACGGCGCCCCGCCGGGCTCTGCCCCAGACGCCGACGACCCCGACGCCACCGCGCGGGTCTGGCTGCACGAGCTGCTGACCGCCCGCCGCGTGCTGCCGCTGCGCATCGGCGCCGAGGCGCGCTTCATCGCCATCGAGGACGTCGGCCTCTACCGCGACGCCCTGGGCTGCCAGCCGCCCCGCGGCGTCCCCCTGGCCTTTCTGGACCCGGTCGACGGCGCGCTGCCGGCGCTCTTTCAGCGCTACGCCCGCACCCACGGCCCCTTCGTCAGCCGCGACCTCGCCCGCCGCTACGCGCTGCGCCCGCCGCAGGTCGAGGCGGTGCTCGCCGGCCTCGAGGCGGCAGGCCAGCTCGTCCGCGGCGAGCTGCGCCCGGGCGGCACTGAGCCCGAGTGGTGCGACCCCGAGGTCCTGCGCCGCGCCCGCCAACGCACCCTGGCCCGACTGCGCCGCGAGGTGGCGCCGGTCGACGCCGCCGTCCTCGCCCGCTTTCTGCCGGCGTGGCACGGCATCGGCGACGGCTCCCGCGGCGGCCCCGAGCGCCTGCTGGCAGCCATAGGCCAGCTCGAGGGCCTGCCCGTCTCGTTTCGCGACCTCGAAGAGCTCATGTTGCCAGCCCGCGTCGGGGATTTTCAGCCGAGGATGCTCGATGAGCTCGGCGCCCTGGGCCAGCTCTTGTGGGTCGGCCAAGGCGCGCTGGGGCCCAAGGACGGCCGCGTGGCGCTGTACCGACGCGAGCGCGTGGCGCTGCTCTTGGACGCGCCAGCGCCCTGGGAGCCGCCGACCCCGCTGCACGCCGCGCTCATGGCCCACCTGGAGGCGCGCGGCGCCTGCTTCTTCCACGAGCTGCACCTTGCCTGCGTCCGGGCTGGCGGCGACGTGCGCGAGAAGGAGGTCCTCGAGGCCCTGTGGGACCTGGTGTGGGCGGGCTTGCTGACCAACGACACCTTCCAGCCCTTGCGCGCGCTGGGCGGCCGGGCCAGCGCGTCGACGAAGCGTCCGGGGCCACAGCGGGCGGCGCTGGCCGGCGGGCGCTGGTCCCTGGTCAGCGAGCAGCTCGGTACTCCGCCCAGCGCGACCGAGCGCGTGCACGCCAAGGCCGTCGCGCTGCTGGAGCGCCACGGGGTCCTCACCCGCGAGGTCGCGACCAGCGAGCCGCTCACCGGCGGATTCAGCGGCATCTACAAGGTGCTGCGCGCGATGGAGGAGTCGGGGCGCATCCGCCGCGGCTACTTCGTCGAGGGCCTCGGCGGCGCCCAGTTCGCGTGGCCGGGCGCGGTGGACCGGCTGCGCTCGGCCAGGCTGGCCCACGACGCGCGGACCGAGGCCGAGACCGCCATCGTCTTGGCCGCCACCGACCCCGCCTGCCCCTTCGGCGTCACCCTGCCCTGGCCGGACACGGCGGCCGACGGGGGGCGGCCCAGGCGGGCCCCCGGCGCGCGGGTCGTCGTGGTCGCCGGCGAGCCCGTGGCCTTCGCGGAGCGCGCCTTCAAGAGCCTGACGACCTTCAACGCCCTGACGGCGCCGGGGCGAATCGCCTTGCTGGTCGACGCCGTGCGCCCCCTGGCGCGCCACCGTCGCGGGCGGGCGCTCCGCGTGGAGACCATCGACGGCCAGCCCGCCCGCCAGTCACCACTCGCGGATTCGCTGCGGGCCGCGGGGTTCACCGGCGACCACAAGGGCCTGACCCTCGAAGGGCGCTGAGGCCAGATGCCCCCCGCAAACACAAACTTTGCGGCGAATCGTCAAGCTACTTGCGTGATTTCACGCACAGGCCCATACTGCGCCGCAATTGTCTCGGTTTTTGTCGAGGAACGCGGCCTGGCCGTGTGACAGAAGTCGGGGCTGCGAGCGTCACAATTTGTGAGGGCTCGCGATGCCACACCCGGCCGTGAGGACGGCCGATCTAGGAGTTTGACCGATGAACAAGGTTTCTCTGCTGTTGATCGCTGCTGTTGCTCTGGTCGTCACGGGCTGCGAGAAGAAGCCCGAGGCCGCCCCCGCTGAGGCCCCCAAGGCCGGCGAGGCCAAGCCCGCCGCTGAGGAGGCCAAGCCCGCCGCTGAGGAGGCCAAGCCCGCCGCCGAGGAGGCCAAGCCGGCCGCCGAGGAGGCCAAGCCGGCCGCTGAGGAGCCCGCCGCTGAGGAGCCCGCCGCGGCCGCCGCCGCTGAGGGCGGTGGTGATCTTCCCGCCGCGTGCAAGGAGTACGCCGACAAGATGCTGAAGTGCCTGGAGTCCGACAAGTACCCCGCGGCCGCCAAGGATGGCGCGAAGCAGGGCCTCGAGGCGATGAAGTCGGGCTGGAACTTCGGCGGAATGGAAGGCGCGGCGAAGGACGCGGCCATGAACGCGGCCAACGACGCGTGCACGCAGTCGGTCAACGCCATGAAGCAGTCTGGCGAGATGATGTGCCCGGGCGTGTGGTAAGCCACTGCCCCTAGTGAATCAAGGGTGAGCGAGCCACCGGGTTCGCCCACCCTGACCACTCCGATGACGCCCGAGCCCCGATTGGAGCTCGGGCGTTGTCGTTTCTGGAGGTGTGAATGGGGCGTCGAGCCAAGCGAGCCGAGCGCTGCGAGACGTGCAAGATGCACGCGGACCTGTGCGTGTGCGGGTTGGCGCCCGGGCTGGCGATTCGGACGCGGGTCGTCGTGGTGATGCACCACAAGGAGGTCTCGAAGACCTCGGCTACGGCGCGGCTCTTGGAGCGCGCGGTGGACCAGGTGGAGTTCCACGTCCGCGGCGAGCTGGACTCGGAGCCCGTGGACCTGTCGGTGCTGGACGACCCGGCGCGGAGGGCCGTCGTGCTCTACCCCGCCGACGACGCGGTCGTGTTGGACGAGGCGTTCTTGGGGGGCGATCCGCGGCCGGTGACGCTGGTGGTGCCCGACGGCAACTGGCGGCAGGCCTCGCGCATCCCGAAACGCGAGCCAGCGCTCGCGAACCTGCCGCGCGTGACCCTGGTCGACGACGCGCCGACGCGCTACCGACTGCGCGCTGAACCCAAGGCGGGCGGGCTGGCGACCTTCGAGGCGGTGGCCCGCGCCCTCGGCGTGCTGGAGGGCCCCGAGGTTCGGGCCAAGCTCGAGCGCTACTTCGACACCATGGTCGAGCGCACGCTCAGCACCCGCGGCGGCGGCCACCCGTGGCAGCGAGCGCTCTGGGCCCGCGCCGAGGCCGGCGACCCGTGAGCGCTTGCGGCGGCTTGCGGGCCTGCTAGGCTGAGGGCCCTCCCCTCAAACCCAGGAGGCGGGCCGTGCTGCGTGGCGCCCTCGCTCTTGTCATCCCTGCGCTGGTGGTCTCGGCTTGCGCCACCACGTCCAGCGACGTCAAGCAGGCGTCGGGCCAGCTGACGGCCGCGCTCAGCGCGATGGACGGGGCGGTGCTGGATTTCCAGGCGCTCTATCTGGCTGAGATTCAGCAGACGCGGACGGATCTCCAGGACGCGTACATCGCGCGGGCCGTGCGGCTGCGCACCCGCGCGCTCTCGAGCGAGCTGGACGGCCCCGCGTGGGAGGCCAAGCTGCGCGCGCGCGGGCTGCTGGCGGTGGCCGAGGAGATCGAGGCCTCGGAGAACGCCGCCCGCGAGCTCGTGGGCCGCGTCGCCACGATGACCTTGGCGGAAGGCCAGACCGCCGAGGCCGCGCTCGGCGACCTCTACGGCGGGCAGGCGGCGGCCTTGCGAACCAGCGCGGCGGCGCTTCGTGAGAAGGGGCTGACGGCGGCTGCGGACGCGCTCGACGCGCGGGCGGCTCAGCTTGAGGCCGCGCGCCCCGACCTGCTCGGCGACCCGCTGGCGACGGGCTACCTGAAGGCGCTGGTCGAGCTGAGCACCATGGCCCGAGATCTGCCGCTGCGACTTGAGGATTTGAGAGCCGCGGTCGACTACCTGGCCGCCACACACGGGGTGGTGGACGGGTGGATTCAGGCGGACGTGAAGCCCTCGGGCGAGGCGCTCGGCGAGCTCTTCGACAAGCACGGTGAGCAACTGAACATCAAGGCGCCGCGGCTGCCGAGGGGGCTGTGATGGGCAGGCTGATCGGCGTGTGCGCGCTGGTGGCGCTGATGGCGAGCGGGTGCGTGCGGCAGGTGCGCGACCTGACCCGCGCGGAGGCCGCAGCGCTTGGGGCGGTGCAGGCGCGGGTGGCGCAGAATCGTGAGCCGTTGACTCGCTCGCTGGCCGATCTCGGGCGGGTGTCTCAGGCGGCGCTTGGCGAGAAGGACGGGCTGACGTCGGGGGTCGCGAAGGCGCAGCTTCTGGAGTCGATGCGGTCGCCGTGGGTGACAAGCCAGGGGGCCGGGGCGGCGACGTCGCGCGAGGTGGCGCTCTACCACCTGTACGCGTTGGCGGACGCGGAGCGCGAGCTGCGGAGCGCGCGGATTCGGCAGCGGGAGGCGCGGCTGGCCGCGGTGCAGGAGGCCTACGACCGCCTGGTCGGGCTGACGGCGGACGCGGTGGCGGCGGAGACGCTGATCTTGCGGTACCTGGAGCAGCCTCGCGGGGCGCGCGTGGCCGAGGCCGTCGACGGCTTTCTGGCCGAGACGCGGGCATTTCGCGACGTGATTCAGAGCAGCGAGAACCCGGAGATGCGGCGGCTGGCCGACCAGGTCACGCGCGGCGAGGACGCGGTGCGGCAGGCCAAGGAGTTCATCGAGCTGGCCATCGACAAGGCCCGGACGCTGAAGGAAAAGCCATGAGCGCGACCACCGAGGAAGAGCGGGAGCGGGGGCGCGAGGCCATCGCGAAGGCGACCGGCAGGATTCGGGACGGGATCGTCGAGGCGCGGACGCTGCTGGAGGACCTGCACGGGTTGGCGAAGCTGGGCAAGGACGCGTCGGACGCGCAGCGGGCAGCGCTCGCGAAGCTGGCGGGGCGGCTGGACGACGACACGCGGGAGGCGGCGCGGGGGCGGCGGACGGTGGAGATCGCGCGGCTCGACGAGATCATCGCGTCCTACGACGCGACCTTGGAGGTCGAGGGGTTGCCGAGCGACGTGCGGGACGTGGTGGCGGGCGAGCGGACGTCGGCGCGGGCGCGGCGGGCGAGGCTGCTGGGTGAGGCGGCGACGGACTTCGGCGGGATCCTGACGCGCAGCGACGTGGAGCGGCTCGAGACGCTGACGGCGGAGGTCCGGGCGGTGACCCGGCGGAAGATTCGCGCGGCGGGGCTCTTGCGGGCGACGACGCGGCTCATCGATGTGGCGCTGGGCTTGGTCTTCAAGCTGGCGACCTAGCCGCGACGCTTGGCGGGCGTCGCGCGCTGGTTGGGGGGCTGGCGAGCGGCGTAGGCACGGGTTGGCTCGACGCGTGGGGCGGCGCTTCCGCGCTGGGGCGCCGTGGGGCGGGCTGCGCGACGCCGCGCTGGCCTCGCTGTTCGGCGCTCGACGGGCCCCGCTGAATTCCCTTGCGCGGCGCCAGGCACCTTGCTACGGTTTTTCTTCTTGATAATGAATGTCATTACCATTTATGAGCTAGCGCATGCCGTCGCCGAAAACCGACAACGCCCTCCCGGTCGATCTCGATCATCGGTGCGCGTGCGGCGCGCTCATCGCGCGCTTGGTGGAGCACGGGCTCGAGATCAAATGCCGACGCTGCCGACGCGCGGTCATCGTGCCGATCGACGCGCTGATCGACGACGCCGTGAGGCGACGGCTGGCTGAAGAGGCCGCGGCGGCGCGCTAGCTCGTCGCCTCCCATCGTCCTGACCGACATCTAGAACACGCCACAGAGGCCAGAGGCATCCAGCCCCGAGCCCGCCGCGGACACTCAGTCCGCAGCGGGCTTTTTTCGTTTTTGCCGCCGAGTTCACCGCCACGGAGGTTTTCCAGTGCCCCCAGAGAGCCCAGAGATCGCTGTCAGTCTGTGCCCCAACGGCTGCGTCACGCTGCACGTGGGGCCCGCGGTCATCCACCTGTCCCCGCAGGCGTTTCGCCGGTTGGCGCAGCACGTGGCTCGGGTCGCGCCCGAGGCGTGGGTCCGCCCGCTCAAAGGGACGGAGCGCGGCCTCGCATGACGTGCACGCGAACAGAGGCGGCGGCTGCCGTCGAGCGCGGGGGCTCGCGATGCGGGTGAGCTTGGTCTACCCGTGGCTGGCGCTTGGGCTGCTGAGCACCCCGGCCGTGGCTGGCGACGCCGTCGAGCTTGAGGACGTCGTCGTCACCGGGTCGCGCACCGAGCACGCGGTGGCCGACGCGCCGGTCGCGACCGAGGTGATCGACCGCGCGACCATCGCGTCATCCGGCGCCGAAAATCTGGCGGAGCTGCTGAGCTCCCACGCCGGGATGGACCTGTACGCGGCGCTTCGAGGGACGGGGCTGCGAATCCAGGGTCTGGGGGCCGAGCACCTGCTGATCCTGGTCGATGGCCAGCGGATGGTCGGGCGGCTGGACGGCGTGCTGGACCTGAGCCGGTTCCCGACCGAGTCCATCGAGCGCGTGGAGATCGTGAAGGGGCCGAGCTCAGCGCTCTATGGCTCGGACGCGATGGGTGGGGTCGTCCACATCATCACCCGCAAGGCGCGGGCGCCCCAGGAGGCGGAGCTGCGGGCGCGGTATGGCAGCCGGCGAGCGGTCGACGTGGACGCGGGGGCCGGCTTGGTGCGCGGGCCTGTCTCGGTGAGGTTGCACGGTGGCTACCACCGCCATGACGCGTGGCGGCGCGACGGGAGCTCCGTGGCCACCTCGGGGAGCCGGCTCTCGGCCTGGGACGTGGGCCACCGCACCGTGTGGACCGGCTCAGGTGGCGCTCGGCTCACCGCGACCACGCACCTCCAGATCAGCGACCACGCCGGGGTCGACGCGAACGCTGCGGGCGCCGTCTTCGACCGCCGCAACCGCACCCGCACGCTGAATGCTCAGCTCGCGCCTGAGTTTTTGTTGCCGCGCGGGGGCCGGCTGCGGCTGATGGCGGCCTACGCGGGCAACCACGACGAGTACCTGCTGGACCAGCGGGGCTCGGCGGCGCTGGACCAGCATGAGACGACCCGGGAGCATCTCGGCGAGCTCGACCTGCAGTACGAGCGCCTCTTCGGGGGGCGGCATCTGCTGGTGGCGGGTGCCCACGGGCAGTACGAGCGGCTCGCGTCGCCGCGTGTGGGGCCAGGTGAGGGCGACCGCGGCCGCGTCTCGGTCTTCGCGCAGAACGAGTGGAGCGCGACGGACGAGCCGCTCCTCGTCGTCGTGCCGGGCGTCCGCGCCGACGTCGACACGCGCTTTGGCGTCCACGTCACGCCCAAGCTCGCGCTGCGACTCGACCCGGTCGAGCGGCTGACGATCCGCGCGAGCTACGGCCGAGGTTTCCGCGCCCCCGACTTCAAAGAGCTGCTGCTGCGCTTCGAAAACCCAGGCGTGGGCTACCGGGTCGACGGAAATTCGTCCCTGCGCCCGGAGACCTCGCACGGGGTGAACCTCGCCTTCGAGGTGCGGGCGACGGGCTGGCTCGGGGTGAGCGCGAGCGGGTTTTGGAACCGCGTCGACAACCTCATCGCCATCGAGAGCGTCGAGAGCGGCGGCGGTGGCGGCCCGCAGCGCTTCAGCTACGGCAACATCGGCCGGGCCACCACCCGCGGCGGCGAGCTGACGCTGCGCCTGACGCCGACGCCCGGGCTCAGCGTGGACACGGCGTGGACGCTGACGGACACGGTGGACCACGCGACGGGGCGGCCGCTCGAGGGCCGCGCGCTGCACCGTGGGACCCTCGATCTCCGCTGGCGCATGGAGCGCTGGGGCACCATCGCGACGCTACGCGCCGCCGTCGAGAGCCGCCGCCCCTTCTACGCGGCCGTCGAAGGCGCCGCCCCCACGACCCGCTACGCAGGCGCCTCCGCACTCCTCGGGGTGCGGCTCGCCAAGCGCTTCGGGACCCACCTCTCGATCTTCGCCGGCGCCGACAACCTGCTCGACGCCGGAGACCCCGTGCTGATGCCCATCGCGGGCCGCAGCTTCTACGCCGGATTGGAAGCTCGACTCTGAGCTGCCGACCCGCCTCCCCCGCTCGCCTCACCCCAACCGGAGCCGACCATGACCTCTCGAAATCGCCGCTACACCACCGTCGCCCTGGCGCTGCTCGCCTCAGCCGCGCTCGCCGCCTGCGGCGACAGCCTCCACGCCGACCCCGTCGAGCCCCCCGGAGCCCACGGGAAGGCGACCTTCACCCGCGAATCGGGGTCAGTGACGCGCCTGCTCGTGGACGCGACCGCCACCGAAGCGTGGGTACACATCGATCTCGACCTGGGCGCCGAGGTCGCCATCGACACCCCGGCGGGTGCGGCCGCGTGGGACCTCGCGTTTCGTCGGTCCGACGTCAAGGTCAACGGCGGCGTCAGCGGCACAGGTGGCGTCGAGGTGTCCGAGACAGCCGAGGCCTTTGCCCAGGTCCAGTCTGCGCCGAGCACAGGCTGGGTCACCGACGCGGCCGATGCGCCAGACGACGACGACGACGCGCCAGACTACGCCTTCGCGGCGCGCAGCGCTTGGTACGACTACGACGCGAGCGCCCACCTCCTCAGCCCGCGCGCCACGGTCTACGCGCTGCGGTCGTCCGAAGGCGGCTACTTCGCGCTGGAGTTCCTCGGCTACTACGACGCCGCCGGCACCAGCGGCTTCCCTAGCCTGCGCTTCAGCGCCATCGCCCCGCCGCCCTCGGTGGCTCCCGGCGCGCTCAGCGTCGACGCCTCGCGCGCCGACACCTGGACCTACCTCCGCCTGAACCCGCCGGCCCTGGTCGCCGTCGCCGCCCCCGAGGCCTCCGACGCGTGGGACGTGGCCTTCAAGCGCACGGAGATCCGCACCAACGGCGGCACCAGCGGCGGCGGCTATGGCGGCGCGCGGCTGGCCGCGGCCGGCGCCAGCTTTGAGGCGCTCACCGCCACCGCGACCACGGGCTTCGCCGTCGACACCCCGCTGCCCGTCGCCGGCCCACCCGGCGCGGGTGAGGCGTCGGCCAACCCAGTCCTGAACGCCTGGTACGACTACGACCCGAGCACCCACGCGGTGACCCCGAAGGCCGCGTTCTATGTCGTGCGCGGGGCGGCCGGCGACTACGCCAAGCTGGCCATCGACGCCTTCGACGACGGCGTCTACGCGCTGCGCGTCGCCAGCCTCGCCCGCGACGCGTCGCCGGTGACGCTGCACGTCGACGCCTCCGACCCGGAGCGGTGGGTGGCCGTCAGCCTGCGCGACGCCGCGCCCGTCGCGGTGGACGACCCGGCCAGCGACCACAGCTGGGACCTGGCGCTGCGCCGCACCGAGCTCCGGACCAACGGAGGCACCAGCGGCCCCGGCGCCGGCGGGGCGTTCAGCGCGGCAGCGGCGACCTTCGACGACCTCGGCGACACCTCGGCCCTCGCCTTCGCCGCCGACGCCATGGTGCCGCTACCGGGCCCGCCGGGAAGCGGCGAGAGCTCGGCCAGCCCGGTCCTCAGCGCCTGGTACGACTACGACCCGGCGACCCACTCGGTCACGCCCAAGCCCGGCATCTTCTTCGTGCGCACCGCAGACGGCGGCGTCGCGGCGCTCTCCATCACCGACTGGGCGGACGGTCACTTCACGCTCCAGCTCCTCTACGCAGGCGCCGGACGCCACGGGTTCTAAGCCGCCGCCCGCCGCCCTGCGCGCGCCTCTCACCCTCTCATTTACCCAGCCACCACCTGACTATTCGAGGAAACATGCCCCCCCTTCGCCTCCGCGCTCTCGCCGCCCTCGCGTTCATCGTGGCCCTCGCCGGCTGCGCCACATCCGGTCAGCGCGACCGCCACCTCGCCGACTGGAGCGCCCCCATCGAGACGCCGTCAGGCTCGGCGCTGCTCGCCGCCATGCCCGTCGGACTCACGAGCTTCGGCGCCGCGTCCGACGGCCGCTACGCCTACATCGTGGGCGGCTACCACGGCGCGCCCCACGCCTACACCGCCTCCGGGCAGTCGCGCGCCCTGAGCCGACTCCCCCTCAGCGGGGCCGGCGAGTGGGAAGAGCTCGCCACCATGCCCGCCGGACTGCAGGGGACCGCGCTGGTCGAGCACGCCGGCGCCCTCTGCCGATTTGGCGGCATGCGCGTCACCGGCGACGGCCCGGACGCCACCATGCTGTCGGTCGACGAGGCCGCGTGCGTGGCCCCGGGCGAGCGCGTGTGGCGCGCCCTGCCCTCGCTGCCCGCCGGACGCTCCTCGCTGGCGGCCGTCACCGTCGGCGCCGAGGCCTACGTCGTCGGCGGCTGGCGACTCGAAGGCGGCGCGGGCTCCGGGGTCTTCGCCAGCGACATGCTCGCCCGCGACCTCGCCGACCCGGCCGCCCCGTGGCGCGCCGTCCCCACCCCGTTTCAGCGCCGCGCACTCTGCGTCGCGTCGGCCGGCGGCCGCGTCGTCGCTGCCGGCGGGATGAGCCCCGACCGCCAGGTCTCACGCCAGGTCGACGTCTTCGACCCAGCCACCGCCGGCTGGTCCCGCGGCCCCGACCTCCCCGGCGACGGCTTCGGCGTGGCCTGCGTGGGCGTGGGCGACGCGGTCTACGCCTCCGGACGCGACGGCGTCCTCTACCGGTGGCGCGTCGGCGAGGCCGCCTGGGTCAACGCCGGCCGCCTCGTCTTCCCCCGCTTCTTCCACGCGCTGCTGCCGGCCGCGGACGGCTCGCTGGTCGCCATCGGCGGCATCGACGGGATGCACACCCACGGCCGCACCCGCGTGGTCGAGCGCGTCGTCCCCGACACGCGCCAGACCCTCACCTGGCTCGAGCTCGGCTACCCCGGCGCCGCCCGCAACCGCCAGGCCGCGACGGTCGACGGCGACTACCTCTACCTCTTCGGTGGCAACCGCAGCCTCGGCCAGCACGACTTCACCCCCGCCGATTTCCTCGACGAGGGCTGGCGGCTGCACATCCCGTCGCTGACCTGGACCCGCCGCGCCGACCTCCCCGTCCGCCGTCAGAGCATGCAGACGGCGCGCGTCGGCGCGCAGATATGGATGATGGGCGGCTTCGGCAACGACGGCGCGGGCGCGGTGTCCCACGCGGACGGCTACGGCTACGCCCCCACCGACGACGCCTTCCAGCCTGGCCTGCAGCTCCCCGGCGACCGCACCCAGTTCGGGATGGTCCAGACCGCAGACGCCATCTGGGTTTTCGGAGGTCTCAGCTACGCCGAGGGCCGGCCCGCGGGCGACTTCCTCCACTTCGACAGCGTGATGCGCGCCTCCCTCGACGCCCCCGAGCGCGGCTTCACGACGGTGGACGCGCGCATCCCGAGCGGGCCCCGTCGCGCCTTCGCGGCCGCCGCCCACGACGGCTTCGCCTACCTGGTCGGGGGCATGCGCGAGGGCTTCAAGGTCGTCGACGACTGTGTCCGCTTCGAGTTCGCGACCTCCACGTTCACGCCGATGACCTGCCCCAGCCGCCCGCGAGTGTCCGCCGATCTGGTCGCCGTGGGCGGCCGCCTGTGGTTGGTCGGAGGCTCCACGATCGAGGGTCGCGGGCTGGCCTCCGACACCCGCGTCGAGGTCTACGACCCGGCGACGGATCGCTGGGCCGTCGCCATCGAGGCGCTGCCCTTCGACACGCGCCACATGCGCGCCCTGGCCTGGGGCGAGCGCCTCTTGCTGGTCTCGACCCACCAGGAAAACGCCCGCATGCGCGTGGCCATCGTCGAGACCGACGCCGGGCCGCTGCCCTCCCTCGCCGCCGAGGCCGCCGCGCCCGAAGTGACCGAGCGTTGAGGCACCTCGGGCTTTCGGCCATGGGACTGTCCGTCGCGCTCCACGCCGCGCTCTGCTTTGGCGGGACGGCGCGCCAGGACCCCGCGCCGCCACGGCAGAGCCGGCCCGCGCCGACGGTCCGCGCCGCGGTGTTCGCGCCGCCGCCCGCGCCAGAGACGCCCCCACAGAAGCTCACCCCCCTGGACGCCCCGAGGATCTCGGGCGTCCTCGCGGGGCCACCGCCGCTGCCGGTACGCGCGCCCGCGCCGGCAGCGGCGGTGGCAGCCGCCGGCGCGGCCCCGGCGGGGCGCCCTGCGCGACGCCGCAGCGCGGCGCGGAAACCTGCGCGGCTAGAGCCTGCCACGGGCGAGACGACCGCAGCCCAGGCGGCGGACGGCGAGGTGGCGACTCGCGATCTCGCCCAGCAGACCGCCCCCGCGCTCGACGCGCTCGAGGGGCTTGGCGCGGCCGACGCCGAGGCGGGGCTCGCGCACACCGGCGCCGCCAACGAGCCCGCCGCGGCTGGCGGCGAGGCCGGGCCGACCGGCGGACCGCACGCCGCCGCCGGGTCCGACGAGACAAGCCCGCCCGAGATCAGTCGCTGGCTGACCACGGTCCGTGCTCGCGTGGCGTCGGCGGTGCGCTACCCCCGCATCGCGCGCCGGGCTGGGCTCGAGGGGGTCGTGAAGGTCCGCTTTCGCGTCGACGCTCGGGGCGCGGTGAGCGACACGTCTCTGGTGAGCTGCGCGCCCGGCGAGCCCCTGTGTGCCGACGCGCTGCGCACCGTGCGCGAGGCCTCGCCGCTGCCCGCCCCGCCCGGCACGTGGCCGCCCCAGCGCAGCCTCGAGCTGCCTGTCCGCTATCGGCTTGACGCTTAGCCGACCTGCGGCGGGGATCTCGCGATTCGCCAGGCGCTGTCGAAGGAATCGCGGTCGGCGTAGCAGCCCTGGAGGAGGCGGCGGCCGGTCTGGCCGTCGAAGGCGGCGCGGCCATGGAGGAGGCGCTCGTTGTCGAAGACGATGAGGTCGCCGGGCTCCAGGCGGAAGACGAGGCGCAGGGCCGGGTCGCGGGTCAGGGCGTCGAGGGCTCGGAAGGCGTCGTAGAAGGCGCTGATGGCGTCGGGCGCGAGGCGCAGCGGCTCCATGGAGCGGTCGTTGAAGTGGATGGCGGCGAGCTCACCGTAGGCGTCGAGGCGCAGCATGGGGTGGACGCGGCGCAGGTCGCAGGTGGCGTCGCGGTAGCGGAAGGGGACCGGCGTGGTCGCGAGGACCTCGATGGCGCCTGGGTTTTCGGAGCGTAGGCGCTGGCAGAGGGCGAGGCCGTCGACCAGGATGGACTCGCCGCCAAGGGCGGAGGACTCGAGGCAGTGGAGGAGCTGAATGCCGGGGACCGGGTCGCGGTAGGGGTTGTCGGTGTGCAGGGCCAGGGCGACGTCGGTGTAGGCGAGGTGGGTGGCGTCGGGGACGCTGACGACGTCGAAGATGCGGCCGTAGTTGGTGTCGCGGACGAAGCCGAAGCGTTCGGCGGTGCGGGCGACCTCGCCGCGTTCGGGCGGGGTGCGGCGGACGCGGACGAGGCCGTAGCGGGCGAAGGCGTCGAGGAAGGCGAGGCGGCCGGCGGGCGTGTCGAGGGCGGCGTGGTCGACGTCGGGCATGGCGTCGGCGAGGCGGGCGTCCCAGGCGGTGCGCGGCGAGGCGGGCGGGCCGGCGGCGCCGTGGGCGAGCAGCCAGTCGGGGGCGTAGACGCTCTGGTGGGGGCCGCGGGCGTCGGGGGACCAGGAGATCACGAGGTTTCCGGCGGCGTCGGGGGACAGGGTGAGGGGGTGGACGTCGGCGGGGAGGTCGGCGATCTCGAGGAGGCGCTGGCGGGTCTTGGGGTGGCGGCAGCGCTCGCAGGCGCAGGCGTCGCGGAGCCAGAAGGGGTGGAGCCGCAGGGTGGGGCCGCCCGAGAAGCGGACCTCGATGAGGCGGCCGTCGAAGGTGGCGGAGTGCGCGGGGGGACTCACGGGGCCTCCTCGGCGGGTAGGGCCAGCGCGGGCTCGGGGGCGAGCTGGCGCGAGAAGTAGGCGATGGCGACGACGAAGCAGGCGGTGCAGAGGATCGACGTGGCGTAGCTGAAGGTCACGAAGAACTCGAGCCAGGATAGCTGAGGTTCGGCGAAGGTCTTGTAGAGGAGCACGGCGACGCTGCCGAGGTAGCCGAAGGCGTCGGCGACGTAGATGAGGAAGCCCGCGTTGGCGACCTCGCCCAGGGCGGCGATGAGGCGGTCGAAGAGCACGCAGCCGTAGGGGACGTAGCCGAGGTAGAGGCCGGTGCCGATGAGGGTCATCCAGGTCAGCGGGGTGATGTGGCCGGCCTCGAACGCGAGGGTGCTGGCGCCGATGAGGATGGAGCCGCCCAGCATGATCCCCTGAACCGCCAGCAGGGCCATGCGGTTTCGGCGGATGGCCATGATGGTCGCGAGGCTGGCGAGGACGGCGACGGCGACGATGATCTCGGTCTGGGTGTAGACCGCCGCTTGGTCGCCGGCGCCCATGGCGTCCCAAAGCTCGCGGGTGAAGTTGTCGCGGAAGTCGCGGTACGCCGTGAGGCCGATGTAGAGGACGGTCAGGAAGATGAGGCCGGGGCCGTGGGCGCGGATGAAGGCGGCGCGGGCGGCGCGGTCCATGGGCTCGCGGCGGGTGCGCAGGGCCTCGTCGGCGGCGGTGGGCGGCGGGACCAGGCTGAGCATCCGCACGAAGAAGAGCATGGGGAGCAGGAAGGCGAGGCCGGTGACGAAGGGCATCCACTGCTCGGTGACGCCCTGGTTCATGAACCAGATGCCGGCGGATTTGGTCGCGCCCGAGGCGACGATGAAGCTGGCCGAGAGGCCGGCGCCGAGGACCTCGGAGACGCGGCGGCCTTCGAGGAAGCCGAAGACGAGGCCCCAGACCAGGCCCAGGGGCAGGCCGTTGAGGAAGAGCCAGAAGGCGCTGTAGGGGGCCGGCGTCACGGCGAAGAGGGCGAGCGAGCCCTCGGCGATGCCGATGCACGCGAGGATCGCCAGCCCGCGGCCTCGGCGCGTCATCTCGGCGATGATCTTGATGCCCAAGAACTTGGAGATGCAGTAGCCGATCAGCTGCGCGATGATGAAGAGCACCTTCGTGTCCATCGGCGGCAGGCCGGGGATCTCGCTGGTGCCTTCGTAAGTCGCCGCCGTGTAAGGCTTTCGGAACGCGTACATGCAGAAGTACACGGAGAAGGCCGCGACGACGGTGTAGCTGGTGAAGGCGGCCGCCGACGCCCTGTCGAGCCAGCGTGTGATCGGGTGTTCGCGTCCGTCGGCGCTCAAGCGTCGCTCCATGCGGTCGGGTCCGCTGCGGGCTCTCGGCGGACGGTCAGGGCGGCCGCACTATGGCACAGGTGCGCGGCCTCGGCGGTGACGCCTCGGTGCGGATTTCGAAACAGCGACGTGACGATTGGGGCGGCGCGCTTCGCTGTGCCAAGGGCGCCGCGACCGTGGTAGACAGCGGCCCCAAACCGGAGGCGAGCCCCATGACCGAAGCGAAGAAGCTCAACCGCATCAGCTCCCGCATCACGGAACCGCGCTCACAGGGCGCGTCGCAGGCCATGCTCTACGGCACCGGCCTCACCCGCGAGGACATGGGGAAGGCCCAGGTGGGCATCGCGTCCATGTGGTACGAGGGCAACACCTGCAACATGCACCTCAACGACCTCGCGGCGCACGTGAAGTCGGGCGTGCAGGACGCGGCGATGGTGGGCCTGCGCTTCAACACCATCGGGGTGTCCGACGGCATCTCGATGGGCACCGACGGGATGAGCTTCTCGCTGCAGTCGCGCGACCTCATCGCCGACTCCATCGAGACGGTCATGGGCGCGCACTGGTACGACGCGTGCGTGGCGATCCCCGGCTGCGACAAGAACATGCCGGGCTGCATCATCGCGATGGGGCGCCTGGATAGGCCGTCGTTGATGGTCTACGGCGGGACGATTCAGCCGGGAAATCTGGCGGGGCGGCCCCTGGACGTGGTGAGCGCGTTTCAGAGCTACGGCGAGTTCATCGCGGGGCGCATCACCGAGAAAGAGCAGCAGGCGATTGTGCAAAAGAGCTGTCCGGGGGCGGGTGCGTGCGGCGGCATGTACACGGCCAACACGATGGCGAGCGCGATCGAGGCGATGGGCATGAGCCTGCCGGGTAGCTCGTCGACGCCGGCCATCGATCCGGCGAAGGCGGCGGAGTGCCGAGCGGCGGGCGCGGCGATTCGGCGGCTGCTGGAGCTGGACCTGCGGCCGCGGCAGATCATGACGCGGGCGGCCTTCGACAACGCGCTGGTCGTGGTGATGGCGCTGGGTGGCTCGACGAACGCGGTGCTGCACCTCATCGCGATGGCGCACTCGGTCGGGCTGACGCTGACGCTGGACGACGTGCAGAAGATCAGCGACCGCGTGCCGTTCTTGGCCGACATGAAGCCGAGCGGGCGCTACGTGATGGCGGATCTGCACGCGGTGGGGGGCATGCCCGCGCTGATGCGCACGCTGCTGGACGCGGGGCTGCTGGACGGCTCGTGCATGACGGTGACCGGCAAGACCATCGCCGAGAACCTCGCGGACACGGCGCCGCTGAGCGCGGAGCAGGACGTGGTGCGGCCGCTGTCGAAGCCGTTGAAGCCCGAGGGGCACATCCAGATCCTCCGCGGGACCTTGGCACCCGAGGGCAGCGTCGCGAAGATCACCGGCAAGGAGGGCGAGCGTTTCTCGGGCCCCGCGCGTGTCTATGATCGCGAGGAGGCGATGCTGGCGGCGCTCGAGCAGGGGAAGATCCAAAAAGGCGACGTGGTCATCATCCGCTACGAGGGGCCCAAGGGCGGGCCGGGCATGCCGGAGATGCTGACGCCGACCAGCGCGCTGATGGGCGCGGGCTTGGGCAATGACGTGGCGCTGCTGACCGACGGGCGCTTCTCGGGCGGCTCGCACGGGTTCATCGTCGGGCACATCGCGCCCGAGGCGCAGGCGGGCGGGCCCATCGCGTTGGTCGAGGACGGCGATCTGGTGACCGTGGACGCGACGCGGAACAGCATCGACGTGGCCCTGGACGAGGCGACCCTGGCGCGGCGCCGCGCGGCCTGGAGCGCCCCGGCCCTGCAGGCGACTCGCGGCACGCTGGCGAAGTACATCCGGCTGGTGGGCTCCGCCTCTGAGGGCTGCGTGACCGACGGGTGAGCGGCCGCGCGATCGGACTGTCGCGATCCGCGACAAACCGACCGCGATTCTGGTACGTCTAGGGCACACCGCACCGCGAATCAGACGCCGGGAATCCGCCCAGGCGCTGCCTCGTTTCGCCCGCATGCACCTGATGAATCGACGAACTTCATTCTCGCTCGCGTTCCTGGTTTGCGTCTCACTCGCCGTCGGTTGCGCGACCACGCGCCAGTCCTCCGGAGGCGGCGAGTCCGCGTCCGGAGCTGCTGACGAGACGCCGAGCTCCGACTCGGACGCGGACGGCGTGCCCGACATGGAGGACGCCGACCCGACCGTGGGCAGCGGCGGCGGCGAAGAGGGTGGCCTGGGCCAGGAAGGCGGCACGGGCGGTGAGGGCTTCGGGTCCGGCAGCGGCAGGGGCAAGTCGCCCTTCGCTGGGCGCAAGACGCGCGGAGGCGGGCCCGCGCAGCAGCAGCCGACGACCACGGGGACCGAGCCCAGCGAAGGAAAGAAGCGGCCGCTGTCCATCGGGACCGACGCGTTCGAGCGTCTCCCCACCGAGCCGAAGCCGCGGCCCGAGCCGACCCAATCGCCAGTCGTCACCGCCTCGCCCGACGGCGACGCCACCGCCGAGCCGCCCGCGCAGCTCGAGGCCCCACCTCAGCCCGTCGGCGACGCGGTCGGCAGCGACAAGGCCGATGGGAACGCGTTCTTTGACGCCCCCGCCGAGCAGCCCGACCGCAAGCGCGTCTACCCGCGCAGCAGCAAGCCCGTGTCTGTGCCCGTCTTCTTCGGCACCGACCGCGCGCCGATGGCCTCCGCGGACGCGCTCGGTGACGCCAAGCGCACCCTTGGCTGGTCTGTGGTGGTCGGGCTGGGCCTCGCCGGGCTGCTGGCCTATCGCGCGCGGCGCCGTGGCACGCGGCGCGCCTGGGTCTTGGCGGGCGCGGCCGGGCTCGTGGCCGTGGTCGTCATCGTCAACGCCGCGTTCCCGGTACTGCGCGGCCAACTGCGCACCGACATCGTCTACGGTGGCGAGCGGGGCGAGCTGGTCACGGGCATTGTGGACGTGACGATCCCGCCCGGCCACGTCATCGGGCAGATCGAGGCGCCGTCACTGGTCACGCTCGAGATCACCGACGACCCCGAGCTGCACATCGTGCTGCAGAGCATCGTGGAGATGCCGCAGGACGACTTCTACGCGGCGCTGCGCGAGCGGGTCGCCAAGAGCGAGGACCCGTCGGCCTTCATCTTCATCCACGGCTACTCGACCACCTTCGAGGAGGCCGCCCAGCGCACCGCGCAGATCGCCTACGACCTGGACTTCTCGGGCGCTCCGATGATGTTCAGCTGGCCGTCGCAGGGAAACAAGCTGGGCTACAGCATCGACGAGGCGAACGCGGAGTGGGCGGTCGGCCACATGAAGCAGTTTCTCGAGCGCGTGGCCGCCGAGGTGGGCCCCGGGACCGTGCACCTGCTGGCCCACAGCATGGGAAATCGCGTGCTGACCAAGGCGCTGCAGCTCATGCCGGCCACCCCGGGCGCGCCGCCGCGCTTCAACGAGGTGATGCTGGCGGCGCCGGACATCGACGCCAGCACGTTCAAGGACCAGATCGCACCTGCGATTCTGGGGGCTGGCAAGCGGGTGACGCTGTACGCGTCGGCCAACGACGAGGCGCTGTCGCTGTCGAAGAAGGTGCACGGGTACCCGCGGGCTGGCGACGCGGGCGAGGGTTTGGTGGTGGTCGCCGGGGTCGACACGGTCGACGCCTCGCGGGTGGAGACCAGCCTCACCGGGCACTCGTATTTCGGGGACAACCGGACGGTCCTCGACGATATCTTTCGCTTGGTGCGGCTCGGCATGCCCGTCGACCGGCGCCCGGCGCTTCAGGCGCGCGACCTCAAGGGCGCGCGCTACTGGGAGTTCGTCCCGCCGACGACCGCGGCCCACGCGGACTGAGATGTTCGAGGCAGCCATGAGGCGATTCGCAGCGGTATTGGCCCTCGCTCTGCTCGCCGCGTGGCCTAGCGGCTGCGCTCCGGACGCGGCCACGGACGCCGACGCGGCGATGGACTCGGTCGCGGACGCGGCCCCAGAAGTTGCGGATGGCGCCGCGGATGGCGCGGCGGATGCCACAGACTCCGACGCCCTGCCCACGCCGGGCTCCGACCTCATCGCGTGGTGCAGCGCCGCGGTGGGCGCCCCGACCATCGAGCAACCCGCGCCCGGCCTCTACGTCGCCCGCGGCTACGACCTCGCCAACACCATCGTGCTGCAGACCGCCGACGGCAACGTCGTCATCGACGTGGGCATGAGCCCCGCCCGCGCCGAGGTCACCCGCGCCGCCCTGGACGCCGTCGTCCCAGGCCCCGTCCGCGCCATCATTTACACGCACAGCCACATCGATCACACAGGCGGCGCCAGCGTCTGGGCCGAAGAGGGCACCGAGATCTGGGCCACCGACGCCCTCTTCCCGGAGCTGGTCCGCCAGTACGGCGCGCTCCGGCCGGCCGAGTCCGCCCGCGGCGAGCTTCAGTTCGGCGCCCACGTCCCCGAGGCCGACCTCCCCTGCTCAGCCCTGGGCCGCCGCGCCGACGTCATCGCCGCGCTCTCCACCGGCGTGCGGCGGCCGACGCGGACCTTCACCGGCGAGACCAGCTTCGAGGTGGGCGGCGTTCAGATTCAGCTCATCGAGGCCCACGGCGAGACCGCGGACCACCTGATGGTCTGGCTGCCCCAGCTCGAGGCGCTGCTGGTCGGCGACAACTTCTACGCGGCCTTCCCCAACCTCTACACGATCCGCGGGACGCGACCGCGGCCGGTGGACGCGTGGATCGACTCGCTGGACGTGATGCGGGGCCTGGACCCGGCGCTGCTGGTGCCGTCGCACACCCGCGCGGTGGTTGGGCGCGAGGCCGTGCGTGAGGCGCTGACCGACTACCGCGACGCGATCCAGTGGCTGCGCGATTCGGTGGTGCGCGGGGCCAACGCCGGCTTGACCTTGGACGCGCTGGTGGCCTCGGTGCGCCTCCCCGAGCACCTGGCGGCGAGCCCCAACCTCGACGAGCGCTACGGCCAGGTCGACTGGTCGGTGCGGGCGCTCTACACGGGCGAGCTCGGCTGGTTCGACGGGCGCACGCACGCGCTGTATCCGCCGGAGAACGCTCAGGGATCGGAGGTCGAGCTGATGGGCGGGCCCGACGCGGTGCGTAAGTCCGCGGCCGCCGCGCTGGACTCCGGCGACCCGCGCCTGGGCCTGCATCTGCTGGGCAAACTGCTGGACGCCGGCCTCGCGACGGAGGCCGAGCTCGCGCCGGACCTGATCCGCGCGTATCGAGCCGTCGCGACCACCGTGCCGAACACCAACGGCCGCGGCTGGCTGCTCGAGGCCGCGCTCAAGCTCGACGGCAAGGTCCCCGAGACCCCCGCGCCGACTCTGGACGCGACCTTCGTCGAAGAACTGCCGGTGCGCGTGCTCTTCGGCGTCATGCCGAGCCGCCTGATGACCGACAAGGCCCTGGCCGTCGACGAGAGCCTGCACATCGCGCTCACCGACACCGGCGAGCGCTGGATCCTCACCGTCCGCCGCGGCGTCGCCGAGGTGCGCGAGGGCGACCCGCTGCCTGGCGCGCCGGCGCCGGTCGCCACCCTGACCACGACCAGCCTGACCTGGAAGCGCCTGGCCCTACAGCTGCTGGACCCGCTGCAGGCCCTGGGCGACGGCCTGCTCGAGTCCGACGACCTCTTCGCGGTCATCACGTTCCTCGGCCGCTTCGACCAAGGCTTCTAGCCCTACGAGAAACGCCCGCCCGCGCTCACTACCGAGCACGGGCGGGCGCACCGCTTGGATGCGGCGCCGTGGCCTACGACTTCAGCGAGTCCAGCCACTTGGAGACCTTCTTCTCGGCCTCGTCGCGCTTCTCGCCGTAGCGCTCCTGCACGATGCCGACGAATTGGTCGTAGTTGCCCTCGACCTGCAGCAGATCGTCGTCGGTCAGCTTGCCCCACTTCTGCTTCGCCTGGCCCTTGAGCTGCTTCCAGTTTCCCTTGAAGGTATCGGTATTCATGGCTCTTTCCTTTCCTGAGTGAGTGCGCGTGCGGACCAGCCTTGGCGATCCGCGGCGCGGTGTCGGCCCTAGATAGAGCAAGGCCCGTGCCAGCACCCCAGGCGCCCCGTAACCTGACGTACTCACTGAGACTTCTCGAAACGCGCGCCGATCTCGGGCTGGCTTGCCTCATGCCGACCGCGGCGCGAGGCCCCGCGGCGAGGCGAAAGGCCCCACGGCCGCAAGAGTCGTCGCGACAGCGCCGGTCGGTGATGTATCGTCGACGGCTGATTCGCCGCTGAGGTTAGGCCGTGGTCGATTGTCCAACGTGTCAGGTACCGATTGGGGAGATCTCGCGCGAGGGGAGGCTGACCGCGGTCTGTCCGACGTGCCGCTACACCTTCGGGGTCGTCGCCGGCCGGCTGAAATCGCGCTCCTCGCGACAGGTGACGGTGCGGCGACAGACGCGGAAGCAATCCGGCATCTATAAGCGCTCCTACGAGCTTCGGGTGGAGACGCCGGGCGGCGACCTGGAGATCCTGGCCTTCGTCATCGACGGCAAGGAGGACACCATCGCCGTGCGCCGCGGGGACGACGTCGCGATGGTGGCGTCGATGCGAGGCGGCGCGGTCGAGGAGTATGTGCGGCTCATCGATTTCACGACGGCGACGTCATTTCGCTTGGCGCGACCTGGGGATTCGGCCCGCTCGGCGGCGCTGGGGTTCGCGGTGGCGGCTGCGGTGGTGGTGTTCTTGATCGCGTGGTTCGGGGTGGATGCCAGCTTTGGGGGCTCGGCGATGAGCGGGCTCGGCGCGATGGCGGCGCTTTACTTCGGGCTGGGGACGGTGTTGGCGCCGCGGGCGAAGCTGGACCCCGGCGACCACGAGAAGCTCGGGCAGGCGCAGGATCTGCTGGGGCGCAAGCGAGAGCTGGCCGCGAAGATGGCGCAGCACCAGGCCGACCACGCTGACAAGACCAAGACGATGCAGCGGCTGCGCGCGCTGCGAGAGAAGATGGCGTCGGTGGGCGAGGAGCTCTACGGCAGCCGAATGGTGCAGGTGGACCGGGCGCTGGCGGTGCTGGACAAGCAGCGGGGGCTCGAGAACCGACTGGTCGCCGAATACGAGCGGGCCATCAAGATCATCGAGATCGAGTACGAGACGGGGCAGGCGGCGAACGCGCTGCCGAGTGAGCTGCTCGAGTCGACCCTGGGCAAGCTCGACGAGCTGGAGAGCGTGGAGCGGGAAAACCGCGAGCTGCAGCTTCAGCTGGAGGCGAACGAGGAGGTCACGCGGGCGCTGCGGTGAGTGGCTGAGTTGACTAGGGCGCCGCTTCGCGACAGAGACGGGCGCACATGGGGTGACGGCGAGCACCCCGCGACGGAGCCGCGATGACCGACCACAGCCACGACCACGAGCCCCTCGACCCCTACACCTTCGGGGCCGAGCAGACCTGTTTCGGCTGCGGACCGCACAACGAGCGCGGCCTGAAGTTGCGCTTCGTGCGCGAGGGCGACTCGGTGGTGACGCGGTTCACGCCGAGCGCCGGCCTCGACGGGCCGCCGGGGGTGCTGCACGGCGGGCTGCAGGCGATGGTGGCCGACGAGGTCGCGGGCTGGGCGCTGGTGGGGCTGCTGGGGCGGATGGGGTTCACGACCTCGATGAACGTCCGCTACATGCGCCCGATGCGGCTGGACCAGGAGATCGAGGCGCGCGCGTCGATCGTGCGCCAGGCGGGCGCCATCGTCGTGCTTCGCGTGGCGCTGTCGCAGGGCGGGCGAGCGGGCTGCCGCGCCCAAATCAGCTATATGCTGCCTACGGAAGCGGGAGCCGAGAAGACGATGGAGCGCCCCCTGCCCGAGAGCTGGCGCCCGCTCTTTCGGGGCCCGATCGAGCCGAGTGATTCCGACGAGTCGTGAGGCGCTTGCCTAGCTTTGACCCCAGGTATCGTGAACGCTTGGGGTCAGAGCTATACACGTTAACAAGTGAATCACTACCTCGAGTGATTACTTGGTTTCGTGCGATTTGAGGAAGTCGACCATCCGCTGCACGACGTTGAACATGCCGAGCTGGCCCAGCTCGTAGGTGGCGGTGTCTTGGATGGCGATAAGGGCGTAGTCGACGCTGGCCCAGGCGGGATCCGCGGTGGCGAAGCCCATGTCGGGGCAGGCTTTGAAGGTCGCGAGCTCGGCGGGGACGTAGGTTCCCAGGCCACCGGCGTAGACTTGGGCCTCGAAGAACTCGGCGCCCGCGGCGTGGAGGCCGGCGCGTAGGGCGCAGGTCTGGGCGATGGGCCAGTTGGGGTCGCCCATCGCGTGCACAAGCATCAGCGCGGTGCCGGCTTCGTAGAGGGCCTTCGCTTTTTGGGCGGGGCTGCGCAGGGCGTAGGCGACCGGGGCCTCGGGCGGGGTGCCGCCGGTGGCGTCCTCGAGCGTGGCCGCGATGAGGGGAGAGAGCGGCGCGGGCGGCGGCTCGGCGGCGTGCTTGGAGTGCAGGGCCGCCGCGTCGGTGAAGTTGGCGGTCAGCACGGCGGCGCCGACGGGAGGGCTGGCCGCGCCGTCTTTGGCGCCGCGCAGGGCGAACTCGGTCACGGTGCAGGCGCCGAAACCCGCGCCCACCGCACCGATGGGGCCGGCGGCGGCCTCGGGCAGGGCCAGCGCGAGGTCGACGATGCCCGCGACGTCGTCGACCTCCCCGCGGCACACCTCGACGCTGCCCTCGCTGGGCCAGCTGCTGCCGACGCCGCGGCCGCGGGACTGGGCCGCCGCGACGATCGCGCCCTGGGACGCGGCGAACCAGCAAAGCTCGCTGGCCCAGATGTGGCCGGTCGTCTCGGGCCCCTCGAGGGCGAAGAGCAGCACCGGGAAGGGACCGGCGCTGTTGGGCAGGCAGAGCTCGCCGTAGACGCGCACGCCGCGGGAGAGGTAGCGGACGCGGACCGAGCGCACCGACGCGTGGGGGCCGCTGCTGAGGAGGCTGGCGACGATCTGGACCTGCTCGCTGACCAACTGGCGCTCGACGCGGCAGTCGGCCGAGCAGCGGACTTGGGTGTCGACGGGCTCGTCGACGGTGTTGCCGTCGTCACAGGCCTCGCCCTCGTCGAGCACGCCGTCGCCGCACGCCGAGGCGGGGGCGGCGAGCTCGCAGGCGTCGGGGGTCGCGCTCTGCCCGGAGTTGTCGCCGCCGCCGAACGGGCGAGCCCATGTGCCGAGCGGCGCGCTGGTGGCGTCGGCGTCGGTGAGGACGAGCTCGGCTGCGCCCGCGCCGGGCTCGACGAGCAGGGCGACCCGCGCGCCGCAGGTGAACGCCACCGAGGGCAGATAGGCGGTCGGGGCTTCGGGCCGGGCGAAGACCAACTGGAATGCGCCCGGCCCGGTCGCGGCGAGGGGGTCGAAGGCCTGGAGTTCGTAGCCGCCGAGCCAGTGCGAGCCGCCGGTGTAGATGCGGCCGTCCGCGCCGAGGCTGAGGCTGTGGACGACTGACTGCGGCGGCATGACGTCGAAGAGCGAGGCGCCGGTGGCCAGGTCGAACCCGCCGAGCCAGTGAGAGCCGCCCGTCGCGACGAAGCCGCCGCCGCCGCACCACCAGTGAGAACCCCCGGTCGCGGCGGTGCAGTCGGGCGACGCGCCGATGGGGGCGGCCTCCATGGCGCTCGGGGTCACGATGGGCTGGCCGGTCTGCTCCAGGGTGTCGGCGGCGGTGACCCGCACGCGCACGAGGCGGTCGCCCAGGTGGGCGGCCGCCGTCGACGAGGACTCGGCGGCGGTGATGACGATCCGGTCGCCGCCCGGCGCCAACGCGGAGGTCGGCCGGAGATCGGCGAGCGGGAGGACGTCCAGCAACACAGGGGCAGAGGCGGCCGAGATGCCAACCAGCGCGGCGCCGTCGAGCAGCGGGACCACCCACCGCGCGCTGGCGTCCCCCATGCGCGCGGCGGGGGCCACCGGCGCTGCGGGAAGTGAGGCGAAACCTAGCTCCTGGCCGCTGAGGGCCGCCAGAAGCTCGACCCGCGCGCCCGAGGCGTCGGCGACCGGCCAGAGCAGCGCCTCGCCCTCGACCCCGGGCTGCGCGCAGGCGCCGGACACCTCGCGGCTCCACACCGGGTCCAGCCGGCGGGTCAGCGCCCGCAGCGTGCACCGCGTCTCGGTGGAGACCGTGATGAACACCTCGGCGCTGTCCACTCCCAGCGGCTCGCGGCGGACCACGGGGCTCGATGGGCGCTCGTCGGCGGTGAAGCTCAGCGACGCGAGGACGTCGGCGCCTGGGCCCAGGGTGGCCGAGACCGCGCGCAGCGAGGCGCCGTCCACGACGAAGACGGTGCCGCCGAGGACCGCCGCCTCCCAGCGCAGGACGGGCTTGGCCACCACGACGGGGGCCTCGGTCTGGCCCTTGGATTCGGCGGCCGCACAGCCAGCCGCCCCCAGCGCGACCGCCACCCCCAACCACCACGCAGCCCAGCGCGTCACGCCCCCGACCCTCACTCGTCGGTCTCCTCGACCATCTGGCCCGTGTAGATCGTCACCCGCACGCTGCGGGCGCCCGGCCGGGGCTCCATCTCGCCGTGGCGGACCAGCCAAGCCTCCATGCGCTGCCGCGTCTCGGCCAGAAAGCCCGAGATCTCCGCATACAACGGGTCGTCCACCGGCAGATCGAAGCTGAAGGTGGTGCCGCCGATGAGGTCGCGCATGCTGGCCTGCGTCGCGCCGAGGCGTACCTTCATGCAGATCGCCCGCACCACCGCCTGAAAGTGGTCCCACAGCGCCGCCTCGTAGCCCGCCGGCTCGTCCGGTTCGATGTGGTAGCCGGTGGCGCGGTAGCGCGTCTTCTGGCGCCCGACCGTGGTCTCCTCCAGGCGACCCGCGTCGCGCAGCCGCGCCAGCCACGCGTCGCAGGCGTCCTCGTCGGTCTCCAGGCGCTGCGCCAGCTCGACGCGAGTCAGCGGCCCGTCGCGGTACAGCGTCACCACCGCGTCGTGGTACGTGGCGCCGGTGGGCTGCTCGCGCTCGACGATGCGATAGCGCCGGCTCGCCCCGTGCCCGGTCATGCTGAGGCGCCCAAAGCGCACGAGGTAGCGCAGCATCGCTCCCAAACGCTCAGGCGTGAGCTGGGGAAATCGCGCCTCGATGGCCGTGTAGGTCACCGGGCGGTCGCCCGAGCCGCCGGACTGCTCGAGCACGAAGTCGTAGACGTGCTCCCACAGGGTCGGCCGCCGCGTGCCCTCGCCGGGGCTGTAGGTCTCGCGCAGGTCTTTTACCTTTCGGTAGAAGCCGGCGATCGACAGGTCCAGGGCCGCCGCGATCTCCTCGTTGGTCAGCCCCTCCTGGCGCAGCACGCCCACGAGGTCGTGGACGGTCTTCTCGGCGATGCCGGCGAAGTCCATCCGCAGCGGGTCGGTGACCTTGAGGGTGGCGAAGAGCTCCGCCACCAACGGCACCATGCGCTCGACGAGGTTTGAGAAGTTCACGGTCCCTCCGGGCCGGAAGGATGCGCGATCGAGGCCCGCGCCGCCAATCGGCGAGCCGCGGGCCAGGACCGCGCGTCGCGGGCGGGGCTAGCGGAGCTTGGTCAGCTTGATGTTTCCGCTCAGGCCGGCGGTCAGCCCGACCAGCAGCCCGCACTGGGTCGCGTTGGGGTCCTGAATCAGGCCGGTCAGCACGACCTGAAAGCCGAACTTCGCCCAGCGCGCCAGCGTCTCGATCTGAGCCCAGCCATAGCCAAACGCCGCCGCCAGCGCGCCCTCTTGAAAGGCTCCGTCGCCGCCCAGCACGCTGGCCAGGGGCAGCGAGCACCCGTAGATGCTGGTCC
Organism: Myxococcota bacterium; assembly: GCA_041389525.1. Lineage (GTDB taxonomy): Bacteria > Myxococcota_A > UBA9042 > PHBI01 > JACKFB01 > JACKFB01. The sequence goes on from JAWKRR010000030.1 coordinate 83,377, forward strand.
ACGTCCAGAAGGTCTGCTGGCTGCCGCAGTCGTCGTCGATCATCGTGACCGCCACGCTCTGCCAGCCGAACCAGTTGACGCCCGAGGTCGGCTGCACGACCAAGCGGTCGGGGAAGCAGACCAGGTAGTCGTCCACAGACACGGCGAGGTCGTCGTAGGCTTGGCTCACGCTGCTCGTGAAGGCCGCCCGAGTGCCCGCGTCGAGCAGGGTCCAGCCGGCGATCTGCGACGCCCAATACGCCTTGTCACTCGCAAAAAGATCAGGCGGGAGCTGGCCATTCACGAAGCTCAGCGCGCTGGCGGTCGAGCCACCCGTGCCCTGCCCGCAGTAGTTCGCGCCGGCCGACAGGTTCAGCCCAAGCTGGGTCAGCTCCATCGAATAGGTGCCGCGGCAGTCGGCGTGGGCCGGCGCCGTGAACGCGGCGGTGGTCAGCGAGGCCGCGAGCGCGGCGGTCATCAGGAGCGAGCGAGTCAATCGAATCATGGGTTCCTCCAAGCGTGGGACGCGCCGGGATCGAGGCGCGAGTCTGTTTTAGGGCGCCCCGGGCCGCGGCCTCTACTCCAGAAAGCTGGAGGGTCCCGCCGTCGCCAGCAAAACCTCGCGCCGCGGGCCCCGGCTCACATATAACCGGCGCGCTGAAGCCGGAGCCCTCCGCGCGGCATACCTCTCGCCGCGCGCGCGAAGACTCCCGCCGGCCCTCGCAGAATCGCCCGCCCGAGATCCCCTTCCCCCGCTCGCTCCTCCCTCCCCTCCCCCGCGCACGACCGCCCACCATGCCCACCCAAACCTCGCGCTCCGGGCTGCTCTTCGCCCTCGTCGCCTACCTCCTCTGGGGCTTCTTCCCGGTCTACTGGAAGCTGCTCACCGGCGTCGGCGCCTTCGAGATCCTCGGCCACCGCATCGTCTGGTCCCTCGGCTTCGTCCTCGCCCTCCTCGCCGCCCGCCGCCACTGGTCCTGGGTGCGCGCGCTGCTGCGCGAGCCCCGCGTCCTCGCCACCTACGCCGTCGCCGCCTGCTTCGTCGGCGCCAACTGGGCGCTCTACATCTGGGCGGTGAACTCCGGCCACGTCGTCGAGACCAGCCTCGGCTACTTCATCAACCCGCTCATCAACGTGCTCTTCGGCGCCCTGCTCTTCGGCGAGCGCCTGCGCCGCCTCCAGAAATGGGCCGTCGGCCTCGCCGCGTCCGGCGTCCTCTACCTCACCATCGCCCACGGCCACCCGCCGTGGATCTCCCTCACTCTCGCCACCTCATTCGCCATCTACGGCGTGCTGAAGAAGAAGGGCCCGCTGGGCTCCGTCGAGGGCCTCACCGTCGAGACCGCCATCCTCTTCATCCCCGCCATGGTCTGGCTGCTCAGCCTCGAGCGCGAAGGCACCGGCAGCTTCGGCCACGCGTCACCGCTGACCCAGACCCTGCTGGCCTTCTCGGGCGTCGCCACCGCCCTCCCCCTGCTCTGCTTCGGCGCCGCCGTCCGCCGCCTGACCCTGACGACCCTGGGCCTGATGCAGTATATCGCGCCCACCATTCAGTTCCTGCTGGGCGTCTTCCTCTACCACGAGCCCTTCAGCTCAACGCGCGCCGTCGGCTTCGCCCTGATCTGGTCCGGCCTCATCGTCTACACGGCCGAGAGCCTGCTCAACCACCGCCGCACCCGCCGGCAAGCCCTGCTGGCCAGCTACGAGGCGGCGTGACGAAGTCCGGGGCGGGCACGGGACCTTCCGTCAGGGTTCCGCCGCAAGGATGAGGCCCGCGACTTCGACTGCCCGAGCCGCCGCCGCGAGCGCCCGCGCGCTGTCCGACCGACCGTAGACGGATGAGGGGCGCCCTCCCGGGAGTGCGTCCGGGTACCGCGTGGGAATGTAGTACTGGTCGAGCAACGAAACCTCGCTCCGGAGGCCCACGGCGCTTGGTACCGCCGCCTCGATCGCCGTGGCCAGCGTCACGATTGCGTGAGTTCGCGTCGGGTCGAAACCGATCGCGAAGAGAGCCCCCTTCAGAGCCTTTTCTCCAGCCTGCTGCGCGAAAAAGCACGCTGCGTAGTCGATCCCGATCTGTTGGAGCCGCGTTGCTGTGGTGTGATCGTCCCGGGCTTGCTCAATCCAACGCGTGGCCGTGGCGATGTCACGCCGAGCCATGCAACACGCGGCCCTCGGCGACGGCATTGCGGACGAAGGGGCGACTGTGCTGCATCTCCTCGAACTCCGCAGGCGAATACACCAGCAAATCTAGCGCGATTCGCGGGTCGATGGCGGCCCAAACCCGAGCGACGCGGGCCGGGTACGACTCGCCAGCTAGCTCCGGCAGCACGACGAGTAGGTCAGTGTCGCTGCCGCGGACGTGGTCGCCGCGCGCGCGCGAGCCGAACAGGATCACTCGGATCGCACCAAGAGATCGCAGGGCTAGCGTCAGCCGCTCGATCTCCGCGCGGATCGCCGCTGTAACCTCGGGCGGCTCAGTCCCTGCGGGTAAGTCGAGTCCGATTCCCATGAGGAGATTGTACCCGCTCCGGCGAGCGGTCGGAAGGACTTGGGCCGCTACTTGGCCCCGAGCTTCATCGAGCAGTAGGCCGGGAAGGGGAGGCCGTCGAGGGACTTGTAGAGGGTGCCGCCTTCGACGCGCCAGTGGTGGTCGAAGAGGAAGTTGAGGCCCCAGCTCAGACCGTTGGGGGGGATGGTGTGGCCGAGGCCGTGGTCGCAGCGGACGACGTCGTGGCCGTCGGCGGTGAGGTCGGCGGTCAGCTCGTCGGAGCCTTTGACGAAGTTGACGAGGGCTAGCTGGGTGTTGGGCCAGACGTCGCTGGCGCCGCCGCTGACGGAGAGGACCGGCAGATCTCGGGCTGGCGTCTCGTAAGGGGTGTAGACGATCTCGGCGAGGCCGCCGGTGCTGCCCAGGCCGCCGCTCCACAGGACGGCGCTGGCGAGCCAGTCGGAGCGCTTGAGCAGCAGGACCGTGCTCCAGAGGGCGCCGGCGCTGAAGCCCATGGTGTGGACGCGGGTGCGGTCGATGGCGAAGGTCTCGTCGAGGCAGCTGAGCAGGTCGTCGAAGAGGACGAGGTCGATGCCCGGGCCGTCGAAGAGCGACCAGGTGGGCGGCATCTCGCCGATGAACTGCTTGGCGAGGTCTTTGAAGTCGACGAGCTTCTCGGACTCCAGCGGGTCGAGGACGGCCTGGGCGCTGACGACGATGACGCCGTAGTTCTTGGCGATGGCGGCCGCGCCGACCGCGGCGCCGAAGTTGGCGCCGGTGTCGCCGAAGCCGTGCCACAGGAACATCACGCCAGCGCCCGCGGGGGTCGGGGGCAGCCAGACCTGGACGGAGCGGGCCATGGCGGACGACATGAAGCTGTTTGCGCCGGCCTTGAGCGTGGGGCAGGCGGCGCCGGAGTAAGCAGGCGGCGCGGGCGGCGCCAGCGGGTTCGGCGGGACGTCGGCGGTCGCGTCGGGTGTCGGCGTCGTGTCGCTCGTCGCGTCGGGGGCCGCATCGGGGTTGGTGAGGTCCGGGCCGGCGATGTCGGACGCCACGGAGTCCTGGGGCGCGCCGTTGTCGCCGGTGAACGCTTCCGGCGTGGCCACGCTGTCGAGGCCGCTTGTCGAGTCGGCGCCGGAGTCGGTCGAGCCGCTGTCACAGGCCGCGAGCGCGGTGACGAGGGCGAACGATGACACGACGACAGCGAATTTCCTGAGCCACATGAGCGCCCCTCCCGGTCCAGACCGACGTGATTGTTGAGGTTGTGGGGGCCGAGAGCAAGCCGCTCAGCGGACGGGTTGTTTCCCCGGGGCGGGCTCAGCGGGTCTGGAGCGCTCTGGCGGCCGCGAGGCGGGCGCGTTGGCGGGCCTCGGAGTCGATGGCGTTGGCGCGCACGACGCCGCCGAGGGAGTCGCGGATGAAGTCGCCCAGGGCGGCGGCGCGGCGGGCCAGGGCGGCGTTCGCGGCGGCGGGCAGCGGGGAGAACGGGGCGCAGACGACCTCGCCGGCGTCCATGTCCCACTCCCAGACCCCGGCGAAGCGGCCGTCGTGGATCAGGGGGTGCATGCTCCACCAGCGCGCCTCGGCGACCGTGCTGGTCTTGCTGGTCGACCCCATGCTGGGCAGCGTGATGCCGTGGTGTTCGGGGTCGGCGAGCAGGGCGGGCTTGGTGCGCATCGCCATCAGGTTGTCCTGGGCTGGCAGGAGGTGGACCACATCGCTGGGCGCGGCGAGGGCCGCCTTCAGGGCGTCGAGCGCAGCCGCCGGGTAGAGGGCCGGCTCGTCGGCACCCTCGATTTCGACAGGCACGAGCTGAAGATTCGCGACCGCCGCGGCCGCTGCGCGTTTGCCGAACGCCGTGAAATCCGTCAGCTCGCTCATGGACGCCGGGCCCGCCCAGTCGAAGAAGCGCTCGGTCAGGGCCAGGGTCATCGCCTCGAGGTCGGTCTCGGGCGCAGCAGGCGCCCCGGGCAGCGCGGCGGGCAAGGCCCAGAGGTAGCGGTTGGAGTCGATGCCGCCGTCGGCCTGGAGCCGCACGATGCGCCCGTCGCCCTCGAGCAAGCGGAGCGCGGTCGGCATGGTCGTGCTGTGGCCCTTCTTCTTGCCCGCGTCGCCCAGGCTGCGCACCGCGTCGTCGGGGAGGGCGGCGCGCAGGGCCTCGTTGGTCACCGGGCCCGCGGCGAGCACCGCCAGCGTGGCGGCGCCCAGGCGGTCCAGCTCGGCTCGCGCGACGCCGAGGCCGGCCATCTCGCGCAGCAGGCGCTTGCGATTCTCCGCGTCGCCAAGCCCGAGGGCGAGGCCGGCGTCGGCGCGCGACACCACCCACATGCAGCCGCGCACGCCGGGCACCACGCGCAGCTCGCCCTGCCCCACCGCCGCGTCGATGCTCCCGCGAGTGCGCGACGGGTCGCGCGCCCACAGCGAGAGGTACGGGTCCACGCCGCCGATGGCTCTAAGCCAGCCCTGCCGCGCCGCGGGTTCAGCGCCCAGACCCTGACGCCACGCCCAGACTCGACGCGCTTCGGGGAGGCTCAGGTGGATGGGTTTGGCAGCCATGCGACGCCTCCAGGGCCAGCGAACCACGGGGGCCGCAATCGTCCCACGGATCGACCGCTACGGCACGTGGCGGCGAACGTGCTCGCTGGGGGGCTCCCGGTCGGGCTCCGCCCATGGTCGCATATTGGGTTGGGGAGGGCGTTTGAGGTAGGATACGCGCCTTACAGCGAGGTGGTGCGATGCTGCGGCGTTTGGTGTTCTTCGGTGGGGTCTTGGGCGCGGTCTTCTGCGCCGGCGTAGGTGTCTCGGGCTGCGATGATGGCGGCGGCGGGGGCAGCAACGACGCGGATGTGGTCGGCGATGTGGCTGGCGACGTGGCTGGCGATGTGGCGGCCGACGTGGTCACTCCGGGCTTCGAGAAGAACTCCTGCGCGGGCCAGGCGGCGCCGTGTCTGCAGATCACCGGCGGCGACGTTGCTGCACTGCAAGAGGCGACCAACTCGCTGGACGCCGGGACCACGCTGGTGCTGGGCGCGGGGACCTTCGCGCTCGACAATCAGGTCACGATTCGCCAGGCCAACGGCGTGCGACTCATCGGGCAGGGCATCGACCTGACCACCCTGAGCTTTGCGGGGCAGACCGTGCAGGGCAACGGCGTCGACGTGGTCGGCGACGACTTCCTGATACAGGACCTCACCATCGCCGACGCGACCAAAGACGGCCTGCGCATCGAGGAGAGCAAGGGCGTCACGATTCGCCGCGTGAAGGTGACGTGGACCGCCGGCGTGTCGTCGGAGAACGGCGCCT
>JAWKRR010000031.1:0-86472 GCA_041389525.1 Myxococcota bacterium
CTATGAACTTGAAGGGTTGCTCGGCGTCCGGGCCGGCGCAGCCGGCGGCGCACTCCCAGTGGGTGGTCGGTGCGGTCACGACGCGGTTGCCGCGGCGGTAGCGGTTGGTGGCGTGGCGCAGGACCACCGAGGATGCGCACATCGGACAGGTGGGGCGGATGTTTGCGGGCTGCGATTTCGGCGTGGTCATGGAGAGTATGGTGCGCTGCTCGGTGGGACGTGTCCACGGGCTGGCGCTGCGGCTGACTGGGTTTCGAGGCCGCGGGGCGTTGGGGGTTGTCCCCGCGCGGTTGGTGCCGATTGGGGGCGCTCACGTTTCAGGGAGTCGGCGATGCGGCAGGTTTGGATTCCTCGGATTGGGGCGCCTTCGGTTTTGGAGGTTCGGGAGGCGGGGGATCCGGTTGCTGGCGACGGGGAGGTTCGGGTACGGGTTGCGGCTTCGGGGATTAACTTTGCGGATTTAATGGCTCGGATGGGGCTTTATCCGGATGCGCCGAAATTGCCTAATGTCGTGGGGTATGAGGTCTCTGGCGTTGTCGACGCCGTCGGGGCTGGGGTTTCGGATATCGCTGTCGGGCAGCGGGTGGTGACGCTGACGCGCTTTGGCGGCTATTCGGACGTCGTCGTGGTGCCTCGGGTGCAGGTTCAGGTGTTGCCGGACCATGTGTCTTTTGAGGCCGCGGCTGCCATTCCGGTGAATTACCTGACCGCTTGGCTGATGCTGGTGCATCTGGGCAATGTCCGCGCTGGCGACCGGGTGCTGATTCACGCGGCTGCTGGCGGTGTGGGGCAGGCCGCTGTGCAGATTGCCAAGTGGCGCGGGGCGGAGATTTTTGGGACTGCCAGTGCCGGTAAGCATGAGCGGCTTCGCGAGTCGGGGGTGGCGCACTGCATCGACTACCGCAACCAGGATTTCCAGGCTGAGGTGAAGCGCATCACCAAGGGTGAGGGCGTGGATATCGTGCTGGACGCGCTTGGCGGCGCTGAGCTGGGCAAGAGCTACCGCTGCCTCGCTCCGCTTGGCCGCGTCTACACGTTTGGCGCTTCGACCTTCGCTCCGGGCGACCGGCGCAGCATCGTGGCGGCGCTCAAGGGGCTTTGGAATTCGCCGACGTTCAAGCCCATGGCGCTGATGGATAAGAACCGCGGCGTTCATGGCATCAACGTCGGGCATCTGTGGGAGCGGTCGGCGCAGCTCTCGGCCATGCTTGGCGAGATTTTGGCGCTGGTCGCTGACGGGACGTTCACGCCGGTCGTCGACCGCAGCTTTCCGTTTGCGCAGGCCGCTGAGGCCCACGCCTACATCCAGGACCGCAAGAACTTCGGCAAGGTGCTGCTGGTGCCCTGAGCGACGACGGCGCCCGGCCGCGTCACTACTCGCAGGGCGTCAGTTCGCCCTTCCACAGCACGGTGCACTCGGTCGTCACGGTCTCGTGCGTCCACAGGAATGTGTTGCTGAACGAGACCTTGTCCGTCGCGAAGTCCAGGTCGTAGCGGGTTCCCAGGCCCGCCAGATTGCCGGTGAAGGCCGCGATGCTTTGGCCGTCGGCCGCTACGACGCCCTGGATGCGCTGGTCGGGCTGGTTCTGGTCCAGCGGCACGAAGGACAGCCGCCCGCCGTCATCGATGTAGAGGTCGAAGCCCTCGCCCTGCTGCTCAAGCGCGGAATTGCAGGCCGACGCCTCGCCCTCGACCAGGGTCCCCGTGCCGAAGATCCCCGCGTGGACGCAGGTGCCGCCTTGGTCAAACGCGTCTCGGTACTTCGCGACTGCCGCCGGCGGCACGGTCGCTGACTGCCCGATCGCCGAGTTCTGGTCGTGCTGCCGCGCGTAGAGCTTGCCCGTGCCCGTCAGCAGAAAGCCGCTGCGCTCCTCCATCCAGCGCCCCTCGAGCACCGTCGTGCCCACACCGAACGTATTGCCCGTCTGGTAGCGCGCGGCCTTCTCTAGCTGAAAGTACACGTGGCCCGTGGCCGTCGGGATGACGCAGCTACCCTCGCTCAGCTCGCCCTGAAACGGGTTGCTCAGGCCGTTGAAGTAGCACCCGCCCCCATTTTTCCAGTCCACCGACAGGCTTATCTCGCGCGTCTCGGGGCCGGTCTCGACCACGTCCAGGTTCCAGAAGAGGTCCTCGTTGGGCGTGTCGTTCGTGGTGAAGACGATGCGCTCGGACTGGAAGCCGGGGTTGTCGCTGGCCTCCAGTATGAAGTCCGCGTACAGGTCGATGTTGCGCAGAATCAGGTACGAGTGCGCGTAGGGGTCGACGAAGCCCTTGTCCTCGTCGGTGCCGAAGCAGGCGCCGACCAGGGCGAGACCAGCCGCGCAGAGCGCCCATCGCATTGCAGTAAAATCGCGCATTATAGCTTCCAATAGATGAGGTGGGTTCTGTTTCGCAGCATGATCTCGCGGTCGCGAAGGCGCATCAGTCGCGTCGCGCCCTCGGCCCCGCCGCCGTCACCGTATGATTGGCTCATATGGACCGCCGTCGGCGATGTGCCATTCCAGCGCCACATCGAATACTGAAACACGAAGATGGCAGTCTGGCTGTCCATCATCACGCAGGTCTGACCTTGTAGCGCCCGCCCGTCGGTGAGCGCCTTCACGTTCGCGCACTTCGCGCCGATGCAGGCCTCGGTGCCGTTGACGGTGCAGGTCGCCGTCCCGTCGTCGCTCGCCGTCCGATAGGCGTCGAACGCGGCGTCCAGGTCGCCCGTGAAGGGCTCCGGCGTGCCGGACTCGTAGTCGTAGAAGGTGATGTTCTGCTTGGCGAAGTCGGACAACACGTAGCCGCCCTCGAAGACGCCCTCGAGCTGGTCCACGTCGCCGTGAACCCGGACCACCTGCTGCGACTCGGTGTCCACCAGCGCCCAGCCATGCTGCTCCTCGCCGTCGTGCAGCTTCGCCATCACGTAGCGCGCGTTCGGCGTCGGCTGGGCGGACCCCCAGTCCATGGGGGCCTCGAGCGTGACCTCCTGCGTGGCGACGTCGTACATCCCGAACCGGCCCCCCACAAAGGCCAGCGCGATGCGCCCGCCGTCGGGTGAGAAGGCCAGGCGGTGGTTTCGGTAGATGAGGTCGGAGTCGGGGCGGAAGCGCGCGCCGATGGTCGTCGACACCGTCTTCGGCCCGCCGGGCGCGGCAAACGCGGCCGGGCTGCTGTCGGTGACCCGCAGCTCGACCTCGTCGGTGCCGGTCGCGTCGTCGTGCTTCGTGGTCACCAGGGTCGCCACCTTGCTGCCGTCGTTCGCGATGGCGAGCCCCCCGTGCTGCCCGCCACCGGGCGCCGACCCGCGCGGCTTGCACCCGTCGGTGTCCGCGATGCCCAACCCCACGTAGCCCTGCCCGTTCGGCCCGGTGTTCACGAACGACGCGATGGTCGACCCGTCGGCCGAGATCACCGGCCGATGGTCGAACTTCACGTTGCGCGGCGGCATGCAGTTCAACGTCGTCTTCTCGGTCTCCAGATCCACCAACGTCGTGCCGCTGGTCCAGCACCCGCGCGGCCCCAGCAGGGCGTAGCGGCCCGAGCGCGACAGCTCCATCCACGACTCGGTGGGCGGTCCCGAGCCGGTCTCACGCTGCCACCCGGCGCCGGTCACCCCGGACTGCGGCACAAAGCCCAGCCCGTTGCTGGTCGCCACGATGGTGTGCTTGTTGCGCTCAAGGTCCACCGTGCTGACCGTGCACGCGTTGTTGTTTCCGTTTCGGGAGATGGCCCCGATGATCCCGTCGCCCGCGCCGACAAACGGCAGGTCGCCGCCCACGATGCCCGGCTGAAACGTGATGCCGTAGAACGCCGTCCGAAGCCGCCGCTCGCTGAGGCTGTAAACGCCGAGCGTGGCCGAGCCCTGCCCCACCGCGATCCGGTCCTCGTCCAGGGGTGCCGCGTCCTCGGAGTGGATGAAATGCACCGTCTCCATCGCCAGCGTCTGGGCGTTTCGCACCTCGAGCCCGCCCTGGCTCACCGAGGTCGAGTAGATCCGCTTGCCGTCCGCCGACCAAAACACCCGCGTCGGCGCCTTGCTGCGCCCGCGGATCCACGTCGGCTCGAAGGGGTCGCGGTCGTCGTTGGGCCCAAGCTCGCGCACGAACCCGCGGCCTGCGTTCTTGAACTCGCCCTGCCCGACCAGGCGCACGTTGATGTCGCCCTCGCCCACCTCGTACCCGGCGCAGAACTGGAACCCGTTGCCCCCGACCGGCGTGATACGCAGCGATTTCGGCGCCTCCCACTCGACCTGGTCGGCGGTGAGCTCGGGCGTGCCGGACCACGTCAGCGAGGCGACCGAGCACTCACCCGGCAGCAGCGACACCGTCTCGGGCTGCAACAGGAAGCCGACGAAGCCGGGGGTCGCGTCCTCGCCGTCCTTGTCCGCGCCGCCGCCGTCACAGGCTGGCGCCGCCGCGAGGCAGCCCAGCGCCAGGGCGGCCCAGACGCGGTGTATGCTGGAAAACACGATGCGGACTCCTGTTCGGGGCGAGACGGGCGCGCTCGCGAGGACGGGGCACGTCGTCGCAAACCCGCAACCAGCGTGGATGCGCGCATGTGTACCCCGGGCGGGGCGCCCACGCCAGAACGCGGGGCGGAACCGCAACGGAGACGCGCGCGCCTTGATTCCACGCGGTCCCCGCGATTAGGGTGCCCGAATCGACGGTCCATCCTTTATATGGGCGGGGGGCACGAAGGTGCGCCGGTTGGGCCGTCACGACCGTCAGGGGATTTCGATGAGTAGGTTCGGCACGACGCTCCTCGTGATGGGGGCCATCGTCCTCCTCGCACTCACACCCACCGCGGCAGCCCAGCAGGCTGTGCTGACCGACAGCACCTGGGGCCACGCGACCGCCGACGGGACCATCGGCGCGGGCGAGTACCCGGTCTTTTCCACAGGTATCAACAGTGGATTCGCCGATGTGCTGGGCGCCACCTCGAAGCTCAGCTTCGACAGCGGCTTCACCGACGAGGCCTTCGTCGTGGGGCTGCAGAGCAGCGGACCGCTCGCCGATGTCGCCGTCATCTATCTGGACTGCTGGTCGGGCGGATACTCGGACACGACCAGCTTCGCCGACGCCGCCGACGCCCACCGCCGCGCCATCTCCGGCCGCGGCACCTCCGGCGAGACCTCGGAGCTCGTCTTTGCCCCGGGCTTCGAGGCGGACCTCGCCATCGCGTTCAACTCCTCCTTCGCGGGGCTGTGGCTGCTGGACGATGGCGGCAACGACTCGCTGCTTTTCCTCGAGGATCTCGGGCTGGCTCCCCTCAACGCGCCAAACGCCGGCGCCTGGGAGATGGCGACTGACCTCGACGCCATGGGCATCGCCGTGGGGGACTCCTGCGACTACGTAGCCACCTATATCAACGCCGCGAATGCCTTTCGTTCCGACGAGTTCCACGGCGTCGCCCAGGCCACCGTGCCCGCCGGAAACCCGGGCAGCGGCGCCACGGTCACCCTCGGCGTCGGCGACTTCAACACCTTCGCCACGGCCCTGCCGCCGCTCGCCCCAGGCACCATCGCCTTCACCGGCTACAACGCCGACGGCGACGACGACCTCGCGTTCGTGGTGCTGACCGATCTGGTCGACGAGACGATCTTCTTCACCGATGACGAGGTCAGCGCCGGCGGCGCCCTGACCAGCGGCGAGGGCCGCATTCGTTGGGATTCCGGCACGGTGTCCGCCGGGACCGTGGTGACACTCGGCGGCCTCTCGGGCACCCCCACGGCCTCCGTCGGCACCGTCACGGCCGCCTCGGGCGTGCTGAACCTGGCTGCCGGCGGCGACAGCCTGCTGGCCTACCAAGGCGACGACGCCGACAGCCCCGTCGGCTACCTCGCGGGGCTCGAGTCCGCGTCCGGAGCGGCCGGAGACCCCGCCGACGCTGGGTTGACCCCCGGCCTGAGCTTCATCACCGCCTCCACTGACGACGACGACGGCGGCGCCTACACCGGGCCGCGGGACACCCAGGTCACCTTCGCGCGCTACCTCGCCCTGGTGAACGACCCGGCCAACTGGTCGCTCGAGTCCAGCGACGGCACCCTGCTGGTGCCCTTCGACGCGACGAACTTCACCCTGGGCGCTGTGTGCGGCGACGGCATCGTGACCGGCGGCGAGGACTGCGAGTCGGCCACCGCGCACGTCGACACCAGCGTGGGCGGCTCCGGCAATCTGGGCGCGGGCTTCATCTCGTTGACCTCCCTCGCCCAGACGCTCACGCTGACAGCCGAGACGACCTTCGCCCGGGTCGAGTTCGCCGGGGTGCCAAGCCCGGCCGCCTGCGAGGGGATGCTCGTCGAGATCTACCCGGTGGCGCCTGACGGATCGCCCGACACCGGGGCGACCGCCCTCGCCTCGGGGACGGCCAACGGGCTGCCCGCCACTCAGGGTGCCCTGTGGGCCGCCGCCGAGATCTCGGCGACGCTGCCCGCGGGGCAGTACGCCGTGGTCCTCAGCCCCCCCGCCGGGCTGACCTGCCAGCTGCGCGGCTCGGGGACGAGCACCTACGCGGGCGGGTCGTACTGGCGGCTTCCCAACGGCGCCAGCGCGTTCGTCCAGAACGCCGGGTTCGACCTGTACGTCGCCTTGGTCGGCGGCGACGCGACGGCCACCTGCGACGCCGACTGCACGACCGCGGAGTGCGGCGACGGCACGCTGAACACGGCCGCGGGCGAGACCTGCGACGACGCCGGCGACTCCGCGCTGTGCAACGCCGAGTGCACGCAGTCCCTGTGCGGCGACGGGGTGACGAACGCGCTCACCGAGGAGTGCGACGAGGGCGAGGGCGCCGTGGTCGGCACTCACGGCGGCGCGGACTTCGACGGCGCCACCTCGGAGGCGCTGGTCTACGCACAGACCTTCACCCTGGGCGCTGACGCGAGCATCGGGACGCTGGACGTGCTGGTGCGCGCGGACTCGGCCGGGGCCTGCGACGGCGCCGTCCTCAGCATCGCGCCCTCGACCGGCGGACAGCCCGACAGCGCGGCGACGGCGGTGTTCAGCGGCACGGCGAGCGGGCTGCCGCTGCTGGCGGGCGAGGTGGTCCTTCGCCTCGCGGCCGCGTTCGATTTGCCTGCGGGCGACTACGCGTTCTTCGCCGACCTCACCTCCGTCGCCGGCGGTTGCGCGCTGAAGTTGGCGAGCGACGGCGTCTACTCCGAGGGGGCGGCGTGGTCCAACAGCGTCTCCGACGGGACGGTGTTCACGACGGCCTTCGGCGCGAACGTCGACTTCGCGATGCGACTGAGCCCCGGCGGAGGCGGCGCCGGCTCGGCCTTGTGCACCAGCTCCTGCCAAGCGGTCGCCTGCGGCGACGGCGTCACCGATACGGACGCCGGCGAGATCTGCGACGGCGGACCGGCCCTCCTGGACTTCACCGGGCTGGCCGCCGCGGACCACACCATCGCCAAGCCCACCTCGCCCGAGTTCGTCGCCCAGACCTTCACGCTGAGCGCCGCGACCACCCTGGTCGGGGTCGAGCTGCTCGCTTCGGGCGGGCCCGGCGCCTGCACCGGCGCGAGCATCCTCCTCGCGGGGACCGACGCCAACGGCCTGCCCGACTTGGCGGCGATTCAGGCCGTGGGAGTCATCGCGGGCACCTCCCCCAGCGCCGACGATCCGGAGTGGCTCGCCGGAGACCTGGACGCCACCTTGGCGGCGGGGACCTGGGCGATGGTGGTGGACGCCTTCGCGGCCGGTGGCGACTGCACGCTACACGGGTCCTTCGCCGACCCCTACGCGGACGGGCAGGCCTTCGAGTACAAGCTCACCCAGTCCACGGCGTTCGAGCTCATCGCGCCCGGTACGCTGGACATGAGCTGGCGCCTCGTGGCGGCCGGCGCCGCCGAGACCGCCGACTGCGACACCGACTGCACCGCGGCCGAGTGCGGCGACGGGGTGATCAACGCGACAACGCCCGAGATCTGCGATGACGGAAACGACGACCCGGCCGACGGCTGCTCGTCCACCTGCGACGCCATCGAGGTCGGCTGGCGATGCCCGACGGTGGGCGCCGCCTGCGAATGCGCGGACGGGTTCTCCGGCGACGGCTGCGCTACTTTTTCCCAGGTGGTGACTACCGAATCGGACCTCGTGGCGGACGACGGGCTGTGCTCGTTGCGCGAGGCCATCACCGCGATGAACACCGGCGTGGCCTCGGGCGTGACCAGCGGTGAGTGCGCTGGCGGGGCGGCCGGCGGGACCATCACGCTGCCCAGCGGGACCTTCGCCTTGGGCATCGCGGGGCTCGACGAGGACGCCAACGCGACCGGCGACTTGGACGTCTTGGTCGCGATGGCCATCGTCGGCGCGGGCCGCGACACGACCTATATCGACGGCGCGGGGCTGGATCGCGTGCTCCACCTGAACGCCGGACCGGTGCAGCTCGAGGGGCTGTCGGTGGTCAACGGGGCGCCGGGCGACGACGACGGCGGCTGCGTCTACAACGACAGCGGGACGGGGCTGAGCGTCGTCGACGCCCGGTTGGAGGGCTGCTCGGCGGGCGACTCCTCGGGCGGCGCCATCGCGACCGGGAGTGGGGTCCTGACCCTGACGCGGGTCGAATTCCTCCACAATGAGGCCGACTCGGGCGGAGCCGTCGACAGCAGCTCGGGCTCGAGCGCCGAGCTCTACGCGACCGATTGCCTCTTCTCGGGCAACAACGCGAGCAGCGAGGGGACGGCGGTGTCCCTGTCCTCATCTGGCACCGACGGCGTTGCGCGCTTCGTGGGCTGTACATTCACCGACAACACCGGCCCCGAGGTGGTCTACACGCGCGGCCACGCGACGCTCATGCGCAACTGCACCGTCGTCGGCAACTCGGCCGGGCCCGATGACGCGCTCATCGGCATGGGCAACACGGGCATGGGGGTGCTGACGCTGGAGCACACCACCATCACGGGGAATACGGCGAAGTCGGTCTTTCGGCAGCACGGCAGCTCCGACGAGGACGTCGAGCTCATCGGCAGCGTCGTCGCGGGCAACGGCGGCGCCGGGTGCACCGACCTCAGCGACACCTTCTCGTTCGGCGGCAACGTGCTGCACTCGAGCTGCGACAAGGGCCACGCGGGCGACGTCGTCAGCGACGCGCCGCTGATGGGGGCGCTGAGCGACAACGGCGGGCTGACGGCGACGGCGGCTCCGGGCGCGGGGAGCCCGGCGCTGGGGCTGGCGAGCTGTCTGGACGTGAGCGGGGCGGGGATCTCGGGCGATCAGCGCGGGGAAGCCCGACCGGTGAGCGGCTGCACGGCGGGCGCCTACGAGGTGGTCTGCGGCGACGGGGACCTGGCCGGCGACGAGGGCTGCGACGACGACGGGACCGGGGTCGGCGACGGCTGCGGCGAGACCTGCGAGCCGGAGTTCGACTTCGTGTGCGCCGGTGAGCCCAGCGTGTGCGTCGCCAACGTCTGCGGCGACGGGGTGGTCGCGGGCGACGAGGACTGTGACACCGCGGGGCAGAGCGCGACCTGCGAGGCGAACTGCGAGGTGCCGCGGTGCGGCGACGGCACGCTGAACACGCTGGCGAACGAGGAGTGCGACGCGGGCGAGCCGGACCCGGCCTGCGACGTGGACTGCACCTTGGCCGAGTGCGGCGACGGCACGTTGAACACCGAGGCGGGCGAGGTCTGCGACGACGGCGGCGAGACCGCGACGTGCGGCGCCGACTGCAACCCGGTGATCTGCGGCGACGGGGTGACGAACAGCCTGGTCGAGGACTGCGACGGCGGGTCGAGCGCGGTGCTGGACCTGAGCGATGGCGGCAACCTGAGCGGCGGGGCCGCGGGCGGGCTGGTGCGGGCGCAGAGCTTCACGCTGGACGCCGAGACGCACGTGGGCAGCATCGACCTGCTGGTCGAAGCGCCGACGGCGGGCGAGTGCACGGGGATGCCGTGGCGGTTGGCGGCGCTGCCGGCGGACGGGGTCCCCTCGGTGGACGTGGACTACCTGCTGGACACGACCTTGGGCGACGCGCCGGCGGCGCCGGGACGCAGCTATGTGCGGGTGAAGACGGACCTGACCCTGGCCGCCGGGACCTACTTCGTCGCGTTCGACATGACGGGGATGCCCGACTGCGGGTTGAAGGCGTCGACGAACGACCCCTATGCGGGCGGGCAGGCGTGGACGACCTCCAACAGCGGCGACCCGACGGAGTTCCACACCGTCTTTTCGTCAACTGGCGACTGGGCGATTCGCTTCAACAGCACCGCCGGGGCGGCGTTCACCGCGGACTGCAACGACGACTGCAGCGCGGCTGAGTGTGGCGACGGGGTGACGAACGGGGCGGCGGGCGAGGCCTGCGACGACGGCGATGGCGACGACGTCAACGGGTGCGGCAACGACTGCCAGCCCTCGGTGGGCTTTGGCTGCGACGGGGCCAACCCGAGCGTGTGCGTGTCGACCTGCGGCGACGGCGTGGCGGCCTCCGACGAGGCGTGTGACACCGGCGGCAACAGCGACACCTGCGACGAGGACTGCACGGTGCCCGAGTGCGGCGACGGGGTCTGGAACGCCAGCGCGAGCGAGGCGTGCGACGAGGGCGGGCAGACCGCGACGTGTGAGGCCGACTGCTCGGTGCCGGACTGCGGCGACGGCGTACACAACGCGCTGGCGGGCGAGGCCTGCGACGAGGGCGGGCAGACCGCGACGTGTGAGGCCGACTGCGCGGTGCCGGACTGCGGCGACGGGGTCCACAACGGGCTGGCGGGCGAGGCCTGCGACGACGGCGATGACGACGACGACAACGGGTGCGCGAACGGGTGCGTGGCCAGCGTGGGCTTCGTCTGCGACGCGGCCGGCGTGTGCGCGTCGAGCTGTGGCGACGGGGTCAAGGCGTCCGATGAGGCCTGCGACGACGGCGACGGCGAGGACGACGACGGCTGCTCGGCCGCCTGCGTGCCCGAGGACGGCTACTCCTGCACCGGGACGGCCCCCAGCGTGTGCGTGACCACCTGCGGCGACGGCGCCGTGGCCGGCGCCGAGGCCTGCGATGACGGCGACCAGAACAACGCGAACGCGTGCACCAACGGCTGCCTGCCCGGACCCGGCTACACCTGCGACGCGGCGGGCGTGTGCACCTCGAGCTGCGGCGACGGCGTCAAGGCGTCGAACGAGGGCTGCGACGACGGCGACAACGACGACGACGACGGCTGCTCGGCCGGCTGCGTGGTCGAGGCCGGCTACTCGTGCGCTGGCGGCGCTCCGAGCGTGTGCTTGGCGGGCTGCGGCGACGGGATCGTCGCGGGCTCCGAGGAGTGTGACGACGACGACAACGACGGCGGCGACGGCTGCGCGGGCGATTGCACGGTCGAGGCGGGCTACAAGTGCGACGGGGCCAGCCCCAGCGTGTGCGCGGTGGCCTGCGGTGACGGCGTGGTGGACGACGGCGAGGCGTGCGAGCCGGCGGTCGACGGCGCGGCGGCCTGCGACGACGACTGCACGGTGGCCGAGTGCGGCGACGGCGTGCTGAACGAGGCGGCCGACGAGACCTGCGACGACGGCGGCGAGTCCGACGTGTGCGACGGGGACTGCTCGGCGGTCGAGTGCGGCGACGGCGTCGTGAACGCGGCGGCGGGCGAGGGCTGCGACGACGGAAACGACGACGCGGGCGACGGCTGCGGCGCGACCTGCGCGCCCGAGGACGGGTTTGACTGCGTGGGGGCCGGGATCGGCTCGTGCGTGTCGACCTGCGGCGACGGGGTCGTGGCCAGCGACGAGGGGTGCGACGACGGGGACCTCGAGGCCGGCGACGGCTGCGGCCTGGGCTGCGAGGTCGAGGACGGCTGGGGCTGCGCGGGCAGCGCGCCGAGCGTGTGCGAGACCGAGTGCGGCGACGGCGTGAAGACCGACGACGAGGAGTGCGATGACGGCGACGGCGACGACGCGAACGGGTGCTCGAACGCGTGCGTGGTGGCCTTCGGGTTCGACTGCGTGGGCGCCGCCCCCAGCGTGTGCGAGTCCACCTGCGGCGACGGCGAAAAAGCCGCCGGCGAGGGCTGCGATGACGGGGACGTAGACGGCGGCGACGGCTGCTCGGCGGCCTGCGCCGTCGAGGTCGGGTTCTCGTGCGTGGGGACGGCACCTTCGGTGTGCGAGGCGGGCTGCGGCGACGGGAAGGTCGTGGGCTTGGAGGGCTGCGATGACGGCGACAACGACGGCGGCGACGGCTGCTCGGCCGACTGCGAGCCCGAGGCGGGATTCGACTGCGTCGGGACCGCGCCCAGCGTGTGCGCGTCGACCTGCGGCGACAGCGAGCTCGCCAGCGACGAGGCCTGCGACGACGGAGGCACCGACGACGGCGACGGCTGCTCGGCGGCCTGCGCGGTCGAGCACGGGTTCGACTGCGGCAGCGGTCAGCCCAGCGTGTGCGTGTCGACCTGCGGCGACAGCAAAGTAGCCAGCGACGAGGGCTGCGACGACGGAGGCACCGACGACGGCGACGGCTGCTCGGCGGTGTGCGCGCCCGAGACCGGCTTCGACTGCGGCAGCGCCGAGCCGAGCGCGTGCGCATCGACCTGCGGCGACGGGACGGTGGCCAGCGACGAGGGCTGCGATGACGGCGGCACCGACGACGGCGACGGCTGCTCGGCGGCCTGCGAGTTCGAGGCCACGGGGCTCTACGTGACGGAGCTGCACCTGGGCACCCTGGTGGACGTCGGCGTGGTCGGGCAGTGGATCGAGCTGCGAAACGGCACGGCGGTGTCGATGGATTTGACGACCCTCGATCTCGGGCTGGCGTCTCAAAACGGGGCGCCCTTCCTGCTGGGCGAGGGGTGTCAGGAGACGGGCGCCGGCAGCGCGACGGTGGCCGCGGGCGAGTACGTGGTCATCGCGCTCGACTCGGAGTCTGCGGCCGCGGGGCTGGTCGCGGACGTGGTGTGCGACGGCAGCTTCGGGCTTGAGCCCGGAGGCGACGTGCTGACCGTCAGCGCGCGCGGCGCGGTCCTCGACACCGTCGATTTCACAGGATTTGCCTGCCAAATCGCGAACCGGTTGGTGTCGCAGGGCTCGCGCTCGCTGGAGCTGGCGGACGCGGTGGACCAGGACGCGGACAGCAACGACGCGGTGGGCGCGTGGTGCCTGGCGTCGCCGGACGCGAGCTTCGACACGGCGGGGGTGGCCTTCGGGTCGCCGGGCTCCGGCGCGACCGGCGGGGCCGACGGCGCGTGCGGCGAGGCGACCTGCGACGCCGTGGACGACGACTGCGACGGGGAGATCGACGAGGCGCTGGCCGACGGCGACGAGGACGGGCTGTGCGACGCCATCGACTGCGAGCCGACCTTGGCGAGCTGCACCGACAACTGCGCGACGGACGTCGACAAGGACGGGGTCCCCGACTGCAGCGACGGGTGCATCGACGCGGACGCGGACGGCTGGGGCAGCCCGGGCGGCGCGGCGGTCGCGACCTGCGACGAGGCCGACGGGAAGCCGGTGACGGACTGCAACGACGCGGACACGAAGGTGAACCCTGGCGCGGTGGAGCTGTGCACGGGCGGCGTCGACGAGGACTGCGACGGGCTGACCGACTGCGCTCAGCTCAGCTGCGTGGCCGACGCGGCGTGTGGCGACGGCGACTTCGACGACGACGGCGTGTCCAACGCGCTAGAGGCCCTGTGCGGCAGCGACCGGGCGGACAAGGACGTGACGCCGAGCGCGGACGACCTGGCCGACCCGGACAGCGACGGCCTGCCCAACTGCGTGGACGACGACGACGACGGCGACACCCTGACCGACGCGCAGGAGGAGGCGCTGGGCACCGACCCACGCAAGGCCGACAGCGACGGCGACGGGGCGCAGGACGACGAGGAGGTGCTGTGCGGGACCGACCCGAACGACGCGGCGAGCTTGCCCCAGGACCTCGACAGCAGCGGCGTCTGCGACGGCGCGGAGGTCGACACGGACGGCGACGGGGTCATCGACGCCCTCGAAAACCTATGTGGCACCGATCCAAATGACGCCACGAAGACCCCGGCGGCCGACAGCTTGGGCGACGCCGACGCCGACGGCGTCCTGGACTGCGTCAACGACACGAAGAAGGGCGGCGGGTGCAACGCCGGCGGCGAAGGAGCGCCGAGCGGGCTGCCGTTGCTGCTCGCGGGCTTGGCGCTGCTGGCCCTCGCCCGCCGCCGCACCCGCGCGGCGCAGCGCTGACGACGCGCGTGCCTGCGGGGAATCCCGCGGGCACGCGCCGCCGCTCAGCCGATGACGCCGGGCTGCTCGTGGCGGTCCGCGGGCTCACGCTCGAGCGCCGCCCGCGGCTCCTCCAGAGTCCGCGCGTAGCCTCGCTGCTCCAAGAACTCCGTGAGCTTGGCGTTCAGCACGAAGCGGGTCTCCTCGAGCGCGTGGGTGGACAGGAAGTCCAGCACGTTGGCGCGCTCGAGCCATTGAGCGAAGTCCTCGAGGAAGGCCACCGCGCTGCCCGCGTAGTGCCGCTTCCACACCGCCGCCAGCCGCCACACCTGCCGCAGCGAGGCGCGCAGCAGCTTGTAGACGTGCGCCACCCGGTGCGCGCGCATCACGTCCGCGTAAGGGAAGGTCTCGCAGCCGTAGGTCTCGTAGGGCGGCTCGGGCGAGAACTGCAGCCCGTACTTCGCCGCCTCCGCGTGGTAGCGGGTACCCGGCAGCGCCAGCAGCCGGTAAATCTCGAGATCTGCGTGGGGGAAGCTGCTCAGGACGAAGTCGATGGTGCGGCGAAAGCCGGCGTAGTCGGACATCGGCAGGCCGTAGATGACGTCGACGTAATAATCCAGCCCGAGATCGTCGAGGTGACGCAGGTTCTCGTTGAAGCGCTCGAGCTTGAAGCGCCGGTCCATCTCCTTGAGCGACTCCTCCTCGATGGTCTGAAGGCCCAGGCCGATCTGCTTGACGTTGGCGCGCTTGTAGAGCTCGGCCGTCTCGCGGTCGAGCAGCTCGGCGTAGCTCTCGATGCGCAGCCCACCCGGCGCGTTCAGCTCGGCCAGCGCCTCCAGGATGACCTTCGTGCGCTTCTTGTTCAGCCCGAAGATGGGGTCGACGACCTGCACGTCGTAGCCGGCGCTGACGAGGCGGCCGAGGTCGCGGATGACGCGCTCGTCGTCGAATTTGCGGTGGCGGGTCTGCCCGTAGAGGCAAAACGCGCAGTCGAAGACGCAGCCGCGCAGGGTCTCGTAGATGACCGAGCGGTCGAAGCGCGCCAGCGCGGGGTCTGAGCGGTCGAGCTCATCGGTGTAGGGCGACGGGATCAGGTCCAGGTTCTCGAGCGGCGCCCGCCACGGCCCGCGCACGACCGCGCCGTCTGACGCCCGCGTCGACGTCCCCGCGAGGCCGACCAGCGCGCGGGGCCCCTCGTCGAGCAGGCGGTTGAGCAGCTCGGTGAAGGTCTGCTCGGCCTCGCCGGTGACGACCACGTCGACGCTGGGCCAGCGCGTCAGCACGTCCTCGGGGCGGTTGCCGACGTCAGGCCCGCCCGCGACGATCAACAGCTCCGGCACCAGCGCCTTCGCCCGCTGGCAGAAGGTCAGCATCGCCGTGGAGTTCCAGATGTAGCAGGACACCCCGAGGACCGCCGGCCGCAGGTCGCGCAGCTCGATGAGCGCGCGCTCCATCTCGGAAAAGGGCGCGAAGTCGTTGACGCGCAGCCCCGTCGCCACGAAGTGCTCCATCCGGTACTCGCGCCGGTGGAACCGGACCTCGCTGTCGATGCGCGGGTCGAGGCGCGCGTAGCCCTCGAGGCACCGATAGGCGAGGGAGATCTCGAACCCCACGTGAAGAAGGTAGACGTCGAGCACCGACTCCTCCTGGGCGTGTCCGGACCCACCGCGCCCCCGTGTCTCCCATGGCGAGCGCGGCGGCGGGTGCGTGCGAATACGGTCATCATAGCGTGGGCGATTTGGCCCCGCTAGATGCGCGCCGGCACGCGACGCGGGGCGGCCGTGACCGCTCGAATCGCCAGGATTTGCCTGCCTCGTTGGGGGATCGCGAGGGCGGCTAGGCGTCTTCCCAGCGCTCGAGCGGTCGCACACGCACGGCGGCGGCTTTGTAGGCGGGCTGGCGCGAGGTGGGGTCGAAGGCCGGGTAGCAGAGGCGGTTCGTGGCCTCGTAGTGCATCGGGACGAAGACCTCGCCGGCGCGGCCTTTGTGGGTCAGGACGGCCCTGGCGGTGAGCGCGCCGCGGCGCGACTCGACGCGCACCGGCTCGTGGGGGCGGATGGCCAGGCGTCGGGCGTCGTCGGGGTGGAGCTCGACGTAGATCTCGCTGGGGTGCAGCTTCGCCAACACGCCGGACTTGTCGGTGCGGGTGCCCGTGTGCCACTGAGTCGCGCTGCCGCGGCCGGTCAGCAGCAGCAGCGGGTACTCGTCGCAGGGGGGCTCGGGCAGCGGGGTCGTCGCGCCGAAGCGGAAGCGCGCGCGGCCGGTGTCGGTGAAGAACTTGCCGTCGCTGAAGAGGCGCCGCTCGTCGCCGCGGGGGACCGGCGCGCCCTCGGGGCACGGCCACTGCACGCCGCCCGCGTCGTTGAGCGTGTGGTAGTCGGCGATCCCGGTGATGTCGCAGGGGCGCCCGCGGCTCAGCTCGCGCAGGATGTGGAACACCGCCTCGGGGCTGTCCCAGCGGGCGAACATCTCGCCGACGCCCCACGCCTGGGCGACCAGCCTGAAGATGGCGAAGTCCGTCAGGGCCTGCCCCGGCGCGCGCAGGACCCGCTTGAGCAGCCCCACGCGCCGCTCGGAGTTGATGAATGTGCCCTCTTTCTCGCCCCAGCCGGCGGCCGGCAGCAGCAGGTGGGCGCGCTGGGCGGTGTGGCTGGTCTCGTACATGTCTTGGACGACGAGGAAGTCGAGCTTGTCGAACACGTCGTCGGCCAGGCGGCGGTGAATCCACGAGTGGGCGGGGTTGGTGCCGATAACCCAGAGCGCCTTGATGCGGCCGGCGCTGACGCCCTCGAGGATGCGGTCGTAGGTCAGGCCGGCGGTCTGGGGGATGCGCTCGGGGTCGACGTCGAGGATGCCCGCGACCTCTTTTCGATCGGTATCACTTGAGAAATCGCGACCTCCGAAGAGGCTGGACGTGTTGCTGAAGAGGCGCGAGCCCATGGCGTTGCACTGGCCGGTCACCGAGCCGGGGCCGGTGCCGGGGCGGCCGATCTGCCCGGTCATCAACGACAGCGCGATCAGCGCCTGCGCGGTCAGGACGCCCTCGTGGCTCTGGTTGACGCCCATGGTCCACCACAGCGACACGCGCTTGCCCTGGCCGATGGCGTCCGCCAGCGCGGTGACCGCCTCGGGCGTGAGTCCGGTGTCTTGGCAGACCCGCTCGAGGGTGAACTCCTCGACGTGGGCGGCGAAGGCGTCGAACTCCTCGGTGTGGGCGTCGACGAAGGCGCGGTCGACGGCGCCGCTGTGGATGAGCAGCCGCGCGAGACCATAAGCCAGCCCGAGATCGGACTTGGGCCGAAGTGCCACGTGCTGACTGGCCGCCATGGCCGACTCGGTGCGGCGCGGGTCGACGACGATGAGCTTGGGGCGGTTGCGGTTGCGCCACAGCCGCTCCCACAGGATGGGGTGGGCGACGGCCAGGTTTGAGCCCCAGAGCACGATGACGTCGGAGGCCTCGAGGTCGGCGTAGGTGTAGGGCGGCGCGTCGAAGCCGAAGCACTCTTTGTAGGCGCTGACGGCTGTGGCCATGCACTGGCGCGTGTTTCCGTCGCCGTGGACCATGCCCATGCCGAACTTGGCGAGGGCGCCGAGCAGGGCCATCTCCTCGGTGGTGATCTGGCCGGTGCTGAGAAACGCGACGGATTCGGGGCCGTGGGCGTCTTGGACGGCGCGCATGCGGCTGACGAAGGTGGCGATGGCGCGGTGCCAGGTGGTGGGGACGAGGCGGCCGCGGGAGCCGCGGATCATCGGGGTCGTGGCGCGGTCGGTGGCGGCGGTCGGGCGCAGGGCGTCCCAGCCTTTTGGGCAGGCCGCGCCTTGGTTTACGGGGTAGTCGGCGCTGGGGGTGAGGTTGACGGCGACGCCGTCTTTGAGGTGGGCGGTGAGGCCGCAGCCGGTCGAGCAGAAGCCGCAGACCAGGTCGGTGGTGGCGTCGGGGGCGAGGCGCGCGGGGAGCTGGCCGAGCGCGCCGGGGCCGGGGATGCGGGCGAGCTTGTCGGTGAGCGGACCGGCGTGGGCGCGTAGCTTCACGGGAGACCTCCGGGCATGGCGGGGGCGGAGGCGGCGACGAAGAAGAGGTGGCGCTCGGCGAGCTCGGCGATGAGGCAGAGGGCGACGGTGGCGACGGCGACGACGGTGAGGAAGGCGGGGCCGACCGCGGGGCCGTCGTGGACCGCGGCGTAGAGGCTGGGGAGGGCGACGCCGCCTGCGAAGCCGCAGAGGAAGCGGGCGCCGGTGACGCGGTGGAGCTCGCCGAGGAGCAGGGTGGCGGTGCGGCGGCGGGGGCCGTGTTGGCGGTCGCGGACGTGGCGCAGCAGCGAGGCCTCCCAGGCGAGCTTGAGGGCGGAGGTGACGGCGAGGGCGGTGGCGAGGGCGGGGCCGGCGGAGGCGCTGGCGCCGGGGAGCAGCCAGGCGGCGATGTGGCTGAGGACCAGGGAGGTGGCGAGGCCGAGGATGGCCGCGGTGCTGAAGAAGCGGAGGGCGGTCGGGAGCGGGTGCCAGCAGGCGCGGCGGGTGGCGGCGTAGACCATGACGGACGCGTAGACGCCGAGGGCGCCGGTGGCGACGACGAGGGCGCCGAGGGCTGGGGATTCGGGGAGGCCGAGGCGGTCGCCGAGGGCGAGGGCGGTGGCGTGGAGGAGGGCGAGGCCGGCGAAGGCGCCGAAGGCCATGATCTCGCGGGAGAGCCAGGAGCGGCGGAGGCCGAGGACGGCTTTCCAGGCGAGGAGCGGGCGGCCGAGGTGGAGCACGCTGACGCCGATGGCGGCGAGGCCGAGGACGAGGGCGACGGTGGCGCGAAATGCGGCGGCGGCGGCGGATGCGGAGGCGGAGGCGGGGGTCAGCGCGCGGAGCAGCTCCTCGACGGCGAAGGTGCCGACGGAGAGCTGGGTGAGCACCAGCATGGCGACCAGCGGGGGGTGGGCGCGCTCGGGGCGGGCGGCGAAGTAGTCGGCGGGCAGGGCGTTGGCGGGCTGGGGGCGCTGGCTGACGTAGCGCGTGGAGGGGAAGGTGAGGCGCGGGTCGGGGGCGCCGGGGAGGAAGGCGCCGGCTTCGGAGTCGGCGACGACGGCGGCCTCGGTGGTGAGGGTGATGCTGATGGCGGCGGTGGGGCAGGCCTGGACGCAGGCGGGGGCTTCGTCGGCGGCGAGGCGGTCGTGGCACATGTCGCACTTGCGGACGATGCCGAGCTCGTGGCTGAAGCGGGGGACCTCGTAGGGGCACATGAAGACGCAGTACTGGCAGCCGATGCACTGGTCGTCGAGGTGGCGGACGATGCCGGTGGCGGGGTCTTTTTCGTAGGCGAGGGCTGGGCAGCCGGTCATGCAGGCCGGCTCGACGCAGTGGTGACACGCGGTGGTGACGGACTGCAGGTAGGGGGCCGCGGTGCTGCCGCCTTGCAGCTCGCCGACGGCGCGCCAGGACTCGCCGGCGTCGAGCCCGTTGAGGTTGTGGCAGGCGGTGACGCAGGACTTGCAGCCCGAGCAGGCGTCCAGGTCCACCTCGAAGGCGTACTGCTCGCCGGGGCGCGGGCGGGTGAGCGGGATGCGGTCGCGGTGGCGCGCGCCGGGGGCGAACGCCTCGGTGTCGGCCAGGCGTGCGAATCGCTGGACGGCGCTCAGGTCCTGCTGGGCGGCCAGCTCGGCGTCGATGAAGTCCTTCATGCTCGGGGCCGCCTCCGGGTCGGTGCACCAGAGATAGCGCGGGCAGATTTCTGCTCTGTTTCGCCGTCGTGACGCGATGCGTTACGCGCCCGAAACGCGCTCGAAACGCGGGAAGCGCTTGCTAGAGACGGTTCCTCGCTGCCGAGGACCCGGTCTTAGGGGTGCGCCGCCCGTGCATGAGTCGACGAAGAAGCGCTTGGTCCTCGCCGGCCACGGGATGGTCGGTCAGAAGCTCCTGGAGATGTGGGCGAAGGCCGACACGGCCGGCCAGTGGGCGGTGACCGTGCTCTGCGAGGAGCCGCGGCCCGCTTACGACCGCGTCCACCTGAGCGAGGTCTTCGCCGGGCGCGACGCCGACACGCTGGCGCTGGCGGCCCCCGACTTCTTCGACGAGCACGGCATCGACGCGCGGATCGGCGTCCGCGCCGTGGCGATCGACCGCGCGGCCCGGACCGTCACCGACAGCTCCGGCGCGCTGCATCCTTATGACGCGCTGGTGCTGGCGACCGGCTCGTCCGCCTTCGTCCCGCCCGTCCCCGGCGCCGACGCGCCCGGCTGCTTCGCCTACCGCACCATCGAGGACCTCGAGGCCATCCGCGCGCACGCGGCGGGCCGGACGCGCGGGGTCGTCGTCGGCGGCGGCCTGCTGGGCCTGGAGGCCGCGCAAGCCCTGCTGAACCTCGGCCTGCAAGCCGACGTGGTCGAGCTGGCGCCGCGCCTGATGGCGGTGCAGCTCGACGCGACCGGCGGCGACCTGCTGGCGCGCATGGTCAGCGCGCTGGGCGTCGGCGTACACACAGACCGACGCACCGAGTCCATCGTCCCCACGGGCACCGGCGGCCTGCGCCTGAACTTCGCAGGCGGCGACACCCTGGACACCGAGCTCGTCGTCTTCTCCGCCGGCATCCGCCCCCGCGACGAGCTCGCCCGCGCCGCCGGCCTCGCCATCGGCGCCCGCGGCGGCGTGGAGATCGACGACGCCTGCCGCACCTCCGACCCGGCGATCTTCGCCATCGGCGAGTGCGCGGCGTGGCGCGGCCAGACCTTCGGCCTCGTCGCCCCCGGCTACGCGATGGCCCGCGTCGTCGCCGACGCCCTGACCGCCGACGGCGAGGCCCGCTTCGAGGGCGCCGACATGTCGACCAAGCTCAAGCTGCTCGGCGTCGAGGTCGCCAGCTTCGGCGACGCCCACGCCCAGACCCCCGGCGCGCTCACCTACGCGTGGCGCGACGAGGCGCGCTCGGTCTACAAGAAGATCGTCGTCGACCCCGAGGGCGCCCGCCTCGTAGGCGGCCTCTTGCTAGGCGACGCCTCAGAATACGACGGCCTCGTCCACGTGCTGCGCAGCGGCGCCACGCTGCCGCCGGACCCCTCGGACCTCATCCTGCCCGCCCGCTCCGGCGCCGAGCGCCCGTCCATCGGCGGCCCCGAGACCATGGCGGAGTCGGCACTCATCTGCTCGTGCAACAACGTCGAGAAGGGCGCCATCTGCCGCGCCGTCGACGCCGGGCACGTCGAGCTCGCCGACATCAAGCGCGAGACCTGCGCCGGCACCGGCTGCGGCGGCTGCGTCCCCCTGGTCGGCAAGCTGCTCAGCCTCGAGCTCGCCCGCCGCGGCGTCGCCGTCTCAAACCACCTCTGCGAGCACTTCCCCCACTCGCGCCAAGACCTCTTCCACCTCGTCCGCGTCCGCGGCTACCGCACCTTCGACGCCCTGCTCGCCAACCACGGCCAGGGCCACGGCTGCGAGGTCTGCAAGCCCACCGTCTCCAGCATCCTCGCCTCCTGCCACAACGAGCACATCCTCGAACCCAGCCACGCCGGCCTCCAGGACACCAACGACCGCTTCTTGGCCAACATCCAGCGC
Organism: Myxococcota bacterium; assembly: GCA_041389525.1. GTDB lineage: Bacteria > Myxococcota_A > UBA9042 > PHBI01 > JACKFB01 > JACKFB01. The sequence goes on from JAWKRR010000031.1 coordinate 21,642, forward strand.
GACGGCAGCTACTCCGTCGTCCCCCGCGTGCCCGGCGGCGAGATCACCGCCGACAAGCTCATCGCCATCGGCCAGGTCGCCAAGAAGTACGACCTCTACACCAAGATCACCGGCGGCCAGCGCGTCGACCTCTTCGGCGCCCAGCTCAGCCAACTGCCCGACATCTGGCGCGAACTGGTCGCCCACGGCTTCGAGTCCGGCCACGCTTACGGCAAAGCGGTCCGCACCGTGAAGACCTGCGTCGGCTCGACCTGGTGCCGCTACGGCGTGCAGGACTCCGTCGGCCTCGGCATCCGCCTGGAGCACCGCTACAAGGGCATCCGCGCCCCCCACAAGCTCAAGCTCGCCGTCAGCGGCTGCACCCGCGAGTGCGCCGAGGCCCAGTCCAAAGACGTCGGCATCATCGCCACCCAAGAGGGCTACAACCTCTACGTGGGCGGCAACGGCGGGCTCCAGCCGCGCCACGCCGAGCTTCTCGCGACCGACCTCGACGAGGCCACCCTGGTCCGCACCATCGACCGCTTCCTGATGCTCTACATCCGGTCGGCCGACCGCCTCATGCGCACCGCCCGCTGGGTCGAGGGCCTCGAAGGCGGCGTCGAGTACCTGCGCGCGGTCCTCCTCCACGACTCCCTCGGCCTCGGCGCCGAGCTCGAGGCCGAGATGGCGCACCTCGTCGGCACCTACCGCTGCGAGTGGGCCGTCACCCTCGAAGACCCAATGAAACTCAGGCAGTTCCGCACCTTCGTGAACAACGACGCCGCGGACGACGACCTGCCCTACGTGCGCGAGCGAGAGCAACGACGACCGGCATCGCCCAGCGAGGCCGCCGCCATCCAAAAGGGAGCTATCTAATGGTTGCACAAATTCGCCCCACCCTGAGTGACGCCACAGTCGACTGGGAGCGGGTCTGCCACGTCGAAGAGATCGTCCCCGGCACCGGCGTCTCCGCCCGCGTCCGCGGCCGCCGGGTCGCGATCTTCCGAGTCGGCGCCGAGGTCTACGGGCTCGACGACAAGGACCCCTTCTCGGGCGCCCACGTCCTGTCCCGCGGCATCGTCGGCGACCGCCGCGGCCACCTCAAGGTCGTCTCGCCCATCTTCAAGCAGAGCTTCTACCTGCTCAGCGGCGAGTGCGTCGAAGACCCCGCGGTCAGCGTCGCCGTCTACCCGGTGCGCGTGCGCGGCACCTCGGTCGAAGTCCACCTGGGCGCCGGAGGCCAGCCTTGACGGCGACCGCCGCCCCCAGCCCAGGCCGCGCCACGAAGATCCGCCTGCGCGACTTCCGCTCGCCGCCCATGCGCGCCTTCCACCTGAGCTGGTTCGCGTTCTTCCTCTGCTTCTTCGGCTGGTTCGGCATCGCCCCGCTCATGGCCGCCGTCCGCGACGACCTCGGCCTCACCCGCGAGCAGGTCGGCAACACCGTCATCGCCTCGGTCTTCGTCACCATCTTCGCCCGCCTCGTCATCGGCTGGCTCTGCGACCGCGTCGGCCCCCGCCTCGCCTACACCGGCCTGCTCCTCTTCGGCAGCATCCCCGTCATGGCCATCGGCTTCGCCACCACCTACGAGGGCTTCCTCCTCGGCCGCCTCGCCATCGGCGTCATCGGCGCCTCCTTCGTCATCACCCAGGCCCACACCTCGATGATGTTCGCCCCCAACTGCGTCGGCACCGCCAACGCCACCAGCGCCGGCTGGGGCAACGCCGGCGGCGGCGCCACCCAGCTCGCCATGCCGCTCATCTTCGCGGCCATCGTCGGCCTCGGCGTCACCCAAGCCTCCGCCTGGCGCCTCGCCATGATCGTCCCCGGCGTCGCCATGATCCTCACAGGCATCGCCTACTACTTCTTCACCCAAGACACCCCCGCCGGAAACCTCGCCGACCTCCGCCGCGCCGGCCGCCTGCCCCCCCGCTCCCGCAGCAAAGGCGCCTTCGCCGCCGCCGTCCGCGACCCCCGCGTCCTAGTCCTCTTCCTCGTCTACGGCGCCTGCTTCGGCGTCGAGCTCACCATCAACAACATCTGCGCCCTCTACCTCCACGACGAGTTCGGCCTCTCCCTCGCCGCCGCCGGCGGCCTCGCGGCCATGTTCGGCCTGATGAACCTCTTCGCCCGCTCCCTCGGCGGCTTCCTCGGCGACGTCGCCGGCGGCCGCTTCGGCCTCCGCGGTCGCGCCGCGCTGCTCGGCGTCGTCCTCTTCGGCGAGGGCGTGCTGCTGATGGTCTTCAGCCAGATGGAGGTCCTGGCCATCGCCATGGTCACGCTGGTCGCCTTCAGCCTCTTCGTGCAGATGGCCGAGGGCGTGACCTTCTCGGTCGTCCCCTTCATCAACCGCGACGCCGTCGGCGCCGTCTCAGGCATCGTGGGCGCTGGCGGCAACGCGGGCGCGGTCTGCGCCGGCTTCCTCTTGCGCACCGAGGGCCTGACGACCCGCGCGGCCTTGCTCTACCTCGGCCTCACGGTCGCGGCGCTCTCGGTCAGCGTCCTCGCACTGCGCTTCACCCGAAGCTCGGAGCGCGAAGCCCACCACGAGATCCGCCAGAGCCTCGCGACCGCCGCGCCTACGTGAGCAGAACCAAGAAACTGGCAAGGTAGAACCATGAGGTTCGCGCCAAGACGCCAAGGCGCCAAGAACGCGTTTCCTTGGCGTCTTGGCGTCTTTGCGCGAACCAAGGTGACCCCCGGCGCGCCAACCCGTCGCGCGCCAGCCCGAGGAAGGCCAGCCCGAGGAAGGCCAGCCCGAGGAAGGCCAGCCCGAGATCGGCTGCTCCCCGACCGCTCGGCCCCCGTCAGATCCCCTGCTTGGCGCGGGCCAAGGGCAGCACCGCGACGGCCGCCAACGTCGCGGTCAGCACGAACACGTAAAACAGCGCGTCCCAGCCGTACATCGCCGAGATGGTCGCGGTCACGACGCCCTGCAGGATCGCTCCGATGGAGCCGAGGCCGTTGATGATCCCCGCTGCCGAGGCCGCCGCGTCGTCGCCGCCGATGTCCTGGGCGGCCGCTCCCGACAGCAGCGCGTCGGGCCCGAAGAGCAAGAAGCCCACGATGGCCATGGAGATGGCGTTTGCGGCCATGCCCCAGTCGCCGACGATGCGGTACGCGGCCAGGGCGACGGCCAGCGCCAGCAGGGTCGGCGCGATGAGGCGGGCGCGGTTGTCGCTGAAGAAGCGGTCGGAGACCCAGCCGACGGCGATGACTCCGACGATGCCGCCGGCCTCGAACGCGGTGGACAGGTAGGCGGCGACGTCTTCCTCGTAGCCCAAGCGCTTGTGGAGGTAGTAGGGCAGCCAAAAGAGCAGGCTGTAGCGGATCAATTTGATGCAGAAGTAGCTGGCGCCCAGGGCCCAGACGGTGGGGCTGCGCAGCATCCGGCGCATGCCGCTGGGGCGGGCGGGGGCGTCGGGGTCGACGGCGGCTGCGGGAGTCGCGGCGGCGGATGTGGCGGGGCCGGGCTGGATCTCGGGCGGGCGTTCCTCGTGGTCGACGGGGGGCAGGCCGACGTCGCCGGGGCGCTCGACGAGGAAGAAGAAGAGCAGCAGGCCGACGCCGCCGACCCAGGCCGCTGGGACGAAGAAGGCGGCGCGCCAGCCGTAGTGGACCAGCAGCCAGCCGGCGAGGGCGGTCGCGAGGAGGCCGCCGACCTGGTAGTTCGTGGCCCAAAACCCCATGACGAGGCCGCGGACTTTGCGCCCGAACCAGGGCGCCATGGCGGCGACGTTGTTGGACCAGCCCGTGGACTGAAAGAGGCCGTTGATGGCGAAGGCGGCGAGGAAGGGGACGAAGAGCGAGGAGGCGCCAAAGGCGGCGGCGCAGGTCGCGGTGCCGATCATGCCGACGGCCAAGATGCGGCGCGGCCCGAACCGATCGCCCAGGGAGCCGCTGACGAACTGCCCCACCGCGTAGGCGGCGAGGTAGAGCGTGTCGATCATCCCAAGCTGCGCGAGGGTCAGGTCGAGGTCGGACTCGAGCCGCCCCTTCACGACGCTGAAGTCCTTCCGCGTCAGGTAGAACGAGGCGTAGCTGAGCCAGGTCAGCGCGAACACACGGACTTGCAGGCTTCTCATGCGCCCGGCTGTGGCGTCACGCGCGATGGCAGCGGCTCCCAATCGGAGTGAACCCGCACCCTACCCCAGCGAATCCACCCTTGCGACCGGCGGCCGAGCCGCGGGGCAAAAGTCTCGACTCGACCCCAACCCTGGCGGAGCTAGAGCCATGAGGTTCGCGCCAAGGCGCCAAGACGCCAAGAATGCGCGTCCTTGGCGCCTTGGCGCGAACCAAGTCCTGCCAGAATCAAGCAGGATCTCGGACGTAAGAGACTAAGCCGCTCAGGACTTGCTGCGCAGCCGGCAATGTAGCCACGTACAGAAATTCGTATCGAGGAGGCCTGCGCGATGGCGACCACACGTTCCAGCCGAGAGTTCAATCAGGCGGTCAGTGAGGCGAAGCGAGCCGCCGAGTCGGGCCCGGTCTTCATCACTCACCGCGGCCGGCCATCGCACGTGTTGATGTCGATCGAGGAGTACCAGCGCCTGACAGGCGGCCAGGCCAGCATCGTCGAACTGCTGTGGATGCCCGGCGTCGAGGACATCGATTTCGCGCCGCCCCGGCACGGGACCAACCTGCACAAGCCCGCCACGCTCGACTGATGTACGTCCTCGACACGAACGTCATCACCGAGCTTCGCAAGGCGAAGGCCGGTAGGGCCGACCGCAGCGTGACAGCGTGGGCCCAGAGCGTCCCGACCTCGTCGCTCTTCCTCTCCGCCATCACCGTCCTTGAGTTGCAGCACGGCGTGCTCCTGGTCGAGCGGCGAGATGCGGACCAGGGCGCCATGCTGCGCGCCTGGATGACCGACAACGTCAATCCGTGGGCAGCCTGAGAGGGTGTCGCGCAAGTCGGGTCGGGCGTGGGGCCAACGACCAAGCGATTGACACTATGGGTCCAAACCCATAGCCTCTGACCATGGCTGACGTGGTCGATGGCGACTTCGAGTGGGATGAGGACAAGGACTCGGCCAATCTCCGTAAGCATGGCGTGTCGTTCGCCGAGGCCGCTACGGTGTTCGCGGACCCTTTCTCGATCTACCTCGATGATGGCTCCGGAATCGGCAGGGTCGTGGTCATCGGTGCGTCTCTGCGCCAGCGCGTGCTCTACGTCGTAAACGTAGAGCGCGGTCGACGCGACCGAATCATCAGCGCGCGTCAGGCGACTCGGGCTGAACGCGACGTGTACGAAATGGGAGGTGCGACATGAGCCGAAGCGCGCAGAGCAAGCAGGCGGCAGGGGCCGAACCCGTACGAGTGCTGGGCCGCGGACTGGGAGCCAAGCGCGGCGTGCATCTGACGCTACGCACCATCCGGGACGCCGTCGGCAAGACCCAGGTCGACGTCGCACGCGAGTCGGGAATCGACCAAGCGGACGTCTCCCGCCTTGAGTCGCGCCAAAGCCTGGACGACTGCCACGTGGCGACCCTACGGCGCTACGTCGAAGCCCTCGGCGGTGAGCTAGAGCTCGTCGCCCGCTTCGGCGACTCGCGCATCGCTGTGGTCGGAGTCCCGGAGGTCGACTGACGTGCCATGGGGAACCGCCACGGGTCGGTCGTGTCCCAGGTGGCGTTTCAGGCCGCCAGCGCTACCGTGGGCGTCCGACTGGAAGTTGAAGCCGGGGCATAGGCGTCCGCTCGACCGCGCATTAGCCGTGACAGAATCGCTCGCGGGTTGCATGAGGCCTGAGCGGTAATTTCAAGCGGTGACACGCCCTCTTGCCTGCCGTCGCGAACTCAGCCCCGGCTTGCGGAAAGTACGCAGCAGTCCTTCCGGGTCGGACATCGTATCCAAGGCGCCACGCGGCGGCCCGACGCTCACGACGGAGCGAAAAGCGCCTCCATCATCTTCACTGCATCGCGCACCGCGCTCTCCATGAGGAACGCGTCCTCCTGCACCGAGGCGAACTCGAAGGGGACGCTGAATCGCAACAACTCGCTGCTGGGACGCACGTTCTGGTCCACGACACTGACCGGCCGGTCCTCGTGCGCCGCCACGAGGGCTCGTATTCGCCGCGCGAAAGTCGCGGGGCCCATTTCTCGAATGGCGTCCTTCGTGGTTGCGATGTTTCCCAGGCTGCAGAGCACCTGCAGGCGATCGCTATCTCCGGTGTCATCCCGTGCGTCCTGGAGCCGGATCCACATGTTGGCCTCGAGGGAGTTTGCCGCAAAGTACTCCGAAGGGACGCTAGGCCGGGTGAGATCGAGGAACTGACGCTCCCAGAACCTTCGATCCTGCGCCGCCGGCCACACCACCATGGTCCATCGAGAGGGCCCGGGCCAAGCGCTCGTCTCAAGTCGCTGTCGGACGTACTCAAGAATCGACGCCACGTAGGTGAACCCCTCCGTCCGCGCCGTTTCCATCGCACGCCGGTGGGACAGGTACGCACGCGCCGCGTCCGTCACCCTCTCCGCACGCGAGAGGATCGAGGTCATGCAATCGTCCGCCATCGGGAAGCCTCCAGTAGCACGTCGCAGAGGAGCGAACACTCGTTCGCGAGCTTGACTAGCCGAATCGCACTTCCGCCGCGATCGAGTGTCGGGTCTTCCTGAAACACGATCCGCATTGAGTGCATGATCTCTCGCCACGCCCCCATCTCGGGACCATTTAGATCGACGAGGAGGGCCAAGAGCGAGTATCGGGCCGCGACGCCCTTCACGCGGTCGCGCGCTTGCCACAGCGCATCGGCTAGTTCTCGGTGGCTGCGGCCCTTCCAATCATCGCTGCCGCCATCTCGGCCCCCAGGCGTGAGATAGACGAGATGAGCCCTTGGCGACGGCATCCCCCCGAACCACGCATGGAACTGACTCTCAAGCACGCCCGACCGGATCCGACCCTCATAATTCTTGAGTTGGTCACCAAGGCATGTTCCGCAGCTCCAGTTCGACTTTCCGGAGCGAACCTTCTGCTCGACGACGAGAATGGCGCGCGGACTCATCACCACGAGATCCACGACGCCGGAATGGTCACAATCGGGACAGTCGGCTCCGAGCGCGACCTCCGCTCGGACGTGCACGTCTTCGTCGGGCGAGTGTTCGCAACCCGTCCAGGCGTCAAGCAGGATCTGCCCCATGATTTGTCCCAGGCCGTGTTCCTGCGCGGGATCGAGGACATGCTTCAGATACTGCGTCCATCCCACCTCGCTCGCGGCCACTCCGGCTGCGGTGAGCACGGGAATGGGGAGCCCCTGCGAAAGGCCGAACTCAAGAGCTTGGCCGTGCGCGTCACACCAGCGCCGCGCGGTCTCTGACGCCAACGCCGCGATGTGCTCAAGCACGGCCTCGGTCGAGGCGTCGCGCTGGGGCGGAACGAGGGTCGCAATTCGCCGGACGAGTTCGGCTCGAACCGAATTTCGCCCACTTCGGGTCGCCCCCACCAGCTGATCAATGCTCGCAACGTGCCGGCCGTCGACGACGGCGGCGGACGGGTCGTCCAGAGCAGCAGCGCGAGTGGCGATCATGCGGCGTCGCCTCAAGGTGGCCGGCAGGGGGAGGAGCCGGCACCGCCAAGAATGTATGCTCCCCGCGTGGAGGGGAGCAAGACTCACTGGCGAGATCGCCGGAGCGATCGCAACCGTCCCAGCCCCTGGATTCGTTCGATTCTTGTCCGCCCCACCTTGGCTCACGCTCCGCCGTGGTCACACCGGTCGTACGCCGACGCTCAGCGTTTATCGAGAACCGGACGAGGGAACTCACGCCGCGCCGTTCGGCTCGCACGGGCTGGCGTCTAGCCCATCGCGGACCAGACGCGACACTGAAGTCTAAGCGCGAGCCCCGTGCTGCCGCGCCGTCGCGGGACGAGCGGCTAGGACCGCGGGCCCAGACCGAGGACCCGCTGCAGGCCTTCGTCGACCGCGAGCAGCTCATGGCGGTCGAGCCGGCCCGCGCGCTCGGTGAGGAAGCTGCGGTCGAGGGTCAGAAGCTGCGAGACGTTCACGACCGACTTCTTTTCCAGCCCGCTCAGGCGCGAGGAGACGACGACGTTACCCGGCGCGCCGCCGAGGTGGAGATTGCTGGTGAGGGCCGCCACGACGACGGTGGAGATCAGGCTACGGTTGAAGGCGTCGACCTGGATGATCACCAGAGGCCTCCGGTAGCCCGGCTCCGAGCCCGCGGGCTCGGGAAGCGACGCCCACCAGATCTCGCCCCGCCGAATCACCACTTCTCGCCGGGCAACGACGCGAACTGCATCCGCGAGAGCCCGGGGTCCACGCCTGACGGCTCCGTCGCGTAGATTTGGTTCAGCGCCTCCGTCAGGCTCTCATCATCGTAGTCCTCGAGGAGTCGCTCCATCGCGCGCTGAAAGAGCACGCTGCGGGAGACTCCGAGACGAGACGCCAGCGCTTCGGCAGCCTCAAAGAGCGGGTCGGGCAACGAGATCGCGGTCTTCATGACTCCAGGGTATGACTGCGGTTATACCCAGTCAAGCCTGAGCAGGTCGGCACACCCGGTTGAGGCGGTCGCGAGCGCCCATCAGCGCTTCGACCGCAGCGCGCCGAGCAAGAAGTCCGCGGTGCGGCGAAACGCGAGCTCCGCCGACGGCGCGGCGTAGGCGTTGGGGCAGGACGGCTCGGCGAACCAGTGGTCGGTGCCTGCGTAGTCGAACGAGGTGTACGGCCTTCCGGCGCGAGCGATGGCGGCCTCCATGCTGCGGCGGGCGCTCTGGCGGACCCAGGGGTCTCGCTCGGCGAAGTGTGCCAGGTAGCTCGACCGACTCCGCGCGAAGCTCCCGCCGCGGGCGGCGTAGAACAGGGCGGTCGCGGCGATCCCGTACTCCGGGCGCTGGGAGAGCCAGACGGCCCAGTGGCCGCCCATGGAGAACCCGACCACGCCCACGCGGGCGCCGGGGGCCGCAGCGCCGCGCAGGGTGTCGAGGTCGCGTCCCAGCTCTCGGTACATGGGGGTGGTCCGGCGTCTCGCGCGGAGACGGCGCGCGGCTCCCTCCGTCGTGGCGACCTCGCCCGAGAAGAGGTCGCTGAGCCCGACCACGAACCCCTCGCGCTGGAGCCGGCGTCCGAAGGCGCGAAACGAATCGGTCAGGCCCCACCAGGAGTGGACCACGAGCACGGCCCCGCCGTCGGGAGGCGTCGGCTGCAGTAGCTCCACGGCACCCTCCTGGGTCCAGCAGCGGTGCGCGCCGCCGGGATCCAGCGGCTCGGGTGCGGCCTGGCCGCGGCATCCCGGCGGCGCCGAGGAGGGGACTCAGCCGGCTTCCTCGGCCTTCACGTTCGCGTGGTAGGTCGTGTAGACGTAGACGGGGATCTTTAGCGAGCCGAGGAACTCGTGGACCAGGGGGCCGACCTCGTCCCAGTCGAGGCCGCCGACGCCGGTGGCCAGGCGGGGCAGCGCGACCGAGGCGATCTCGCGCTCCTCGATGAAGGCTCGGAGGGCTTTGAGCGAGTGCTGCACGTTGGAGAGCGTCGCTTTCTCGGGGCGGGCGCGGGCGTCGTTCACGTCGCCGTCCTGGGTGAGCAGGCTGACCACGCGGCGCGTCCCGTCGGCGCCTTGGCCGGCCCAGGCCCAGATCTCGCCGGGGCGCGGGTGGGAGGTCTTCACCCAGTGACGGTAGTCCTTCACCATCGACGGAAAGCGCTGGCGCAGCGCGAGCGCGAGGCCGCTGTCGAAGTGGTCGTTGGGCGCGACCCCGTGGGCGATGAGCTCGGCGCGCGATAGCAGGATGTCGCCAGTGACTTCGTGGATCATGGGTATTTGCCCTCGTCTGGAGTGATGCTCCGGGGCCGGCCGGACCGGGGGAGCGCGCCTCGAGAGAGCAATATCCCTGCCAGACTCGCGGACGCTGCGGTTCAAGGGCTGGGGGCCGCTTTGGCGAGTCTGGGGCCGGCGATGAGTGTGGCAATTGGCACACCGATTGGGCCGGAGGGCACTTGGCGGGCTAACGAGCGGGCGCTGGGTTGAAGCGGGCGGCGGCGGCGCGGACGCGGTCGCAGTCCAGCACGGGCTTCGAGGTCGGGTTGCGGTAGGGCGACGCGCAGGTGCCGAGCACGGAGGCGAGATATCGCCAGAAGATGCCTGCGGATTCGGGGGTGAAGGCGTAATTGCCGTCGGGGGTCTCGGGGTCGAAGACGCGGTAGTGGGGCGCCATCGCCGGGGTGAGGAAGCCGGCGTGGGCGTCGGCGATGCGGGCGTGCAGGAAGCGCACGTCGCGCCAGGTGAGGGGGGCGCCGGCCGCGGCGCTCATGAGGAGCAGCTCGGCGACGTCCTGGTCGTTGGGGGTGGTGACGGGGGTCGGGCCCTCGCGGGCGTCGAGGACCGTGTCGAGGCGCCAGGCGAGCCCGGCCTGGAGCCGGCGGGCCAGGGCTGGCAGTCCGCGGCGCTCGGCCAGGGCGGCGGCGGCTTCGTGGTGGCTGCGCAGGATCTGCCCGACGTCGTTCTTGAAGCCGGGGGCCTCGTCGATGTCGGTCAGGCCCTGGCCGCAGTCGATGTCGCCGGCGTCGCCGCGCCCGTAGAGGCGAAGCGCCAAGGTCGCCGGGCACTCCACCCCACCGAGGGTCAGGTAGAAGGCCAGGTCCTGCTTGGGGAAGAACTCCTTCCACTCTGCGTCGACGGTCACGATGCGGAAGCCGTCGTCCTCCACCCGCCGGGCCCAGGCGGCGTAGAGCGTCTCGACCAGGGCGGCGTCTTCTTTCAGGCCGGCGCTGCCTGCTTCCGCGCAGGTGGGCAGGTAGGCCAGCACCTGCAGCATGTGCCCGATGTCGTCTTTCGAGCGCTTGTTCTTGATCCAGATGTCGCCCCAGTGAGGGTTGTCGGGGTTGTGGACGTAGCTGGACGGGTCGCCGTCAATGCCGGGTCGGTTGAGGCTGGTGTCGATGAAGACCGTGCGGCCGCCGTCTTCGGAGACGACAGGCTCCGGGTAGGCCGCCCGACACAGCAGGGCGCTGGCGGTGAGGGCGGGCTGGCGTTCCATGGCCAGCGCCCAGGACGCCAGCCCGCGGGTGAGCCGCCGCAAGAGCTGGTCCTGCCCGCCCCAGAGCAGCTGCGCGTAGCAGACGCCCTGCAGAATCGGCGAGGTGCGCATCCCGTTATTGTCCGCGCCGTCGTCGGAGTGCCGGTAAGTGACCTCCCCACCCGACTTCTCGACCTTCACGCCGCTCCACCAGGTCGCGTACCAGTATCGGCCAGCCGGGTCAGACTCGGGCCAGCCGTGGGCGCGCTCGTCGACGACCTGGAAGTAGCGGGTCTGCTCGAGCAGCTCGAGGTACTGGTCGGTGACGGCGGCGAGGTCGGCGGCCGAGACCGGCTCGCCACGCTCGGGCCGGGTGAGCGGCGGCTCGGGCGCTGCGTCCGCGTCAGGCTCAGCGTCAGGCGAGGCGTCGGGCTCAGCGTCGGGCGAGGCGTCCGGCCCCGCGTCGAGCGCCACATCCGGCGAGGCAGCATCCACCTCGCCGGAGGCATCCGCGACGGCATCCGCCACATTCGAGCGCGAATCTCCACCGCCGCAAGCAGCGAACAAAACCACCAGGAGCACGCCCACAGAAACCGATGGCCGCACGTCGCCACCCTCCCCTCGCCGGCCAATCCCGGCCAGCGCGGACGAGCATGACCACCCCCGCCCGCCGGAGCAAGGGCCCCGCAAGCGTGGTCCGCGATGGGAGCAAGTCTCAAGTCTGTCCCCGACCCCTGGCGGCGAGCGGCGGGTGGCGCAGCGCGGGCGCGGTGTGGCAGACTGGGGCATCCACCGTCACCGAGGTCGAGCTGGCGGCGCCGCATTGCCGGCGCGCACCGTTCTACTGCAGCGCGAAATTGGCCACCGCGGCGCGCGTGCGTGGTGCGGTCCTGCACAGGAGACCACCATGGTCACAGGCACCGAGCGTCTAGGCGGTCTGCGGGCGTCGCGGCTGCTGCGGTCGCGGTCGGGCGCGGCGCGTGTCGCGGTGGTGGGATGGGTCCTGCTTGGGGCGATGGCGCCGGGCGCGACTGCGGCTCCGGTGGAGGGGCTGACCGGGGTTGTCGAGAACCGGGGGCAGGCTCCTGACGCGGTGCGTTTTGTCGGGCGCGCGGCCGGGCAGGTCCTGTTCTTCGACACGCGCGGGGTCACGCACGTGCCGCGGGCGGCCGAGCACTCCGCTGTGCGCCTGGAGATGCTGGGCGCGAATCCGGACCCGGAGGTGGCCGCCGCAGCGCCGCTCCCGGGGGTGGTGAATCGCTTTCGCGGCCAGGATCCGGCGGGCTGGCAGGATGGCCTCGCCCGCTTCGCGCAGGTTCGCTACACGGCGATCTACCCAGGCATCGACCTCGTCTTCAACACAGCCCAGGGCGAGCTGAAGCGCGATTTTCTGGTCGCCGCGGGCGCTGACCCGGCTGAGATCGCCTTTCGCTACCTCGGCGCCTCGTCGGTCGACCGCTCGCCGGGCGGCGCACTGCTCATCGACACCGGCCGCGCCGTGCTGACCGAGGCCGCGCCCGTCGCCTGGCAGGTCATCGGCGGCGCCCGCGAGCAGGTCGCCGTGGACTACGCCGTCGACCCCGAAGGCCGCGTGAGCTTCGACCTCGGCGCCTACGACCCCGCCCACCCCCTGCTCATCGACCCCGGCCTCGATTTCGCGGCCTACGTCGGCGGGAACGCCTTCGACGAGGTAAACGCCGTCACCACCGACGCCTCCGGCAACGTCTACATCGCCGGCTCGACGACCTCGGCGGACCTCCCCATGGACGGGCCCGGCGCCGCCAAGTCGCTCCAAACCAACTCGCTCAACGGCAAGACCTACGTCTCTACCGACGCCTTCGTCGCCAAGCTCAGCCCCGACGGCGCGCTGGTCTGGGCGACCTACCTCGGCGGCAAGACCGACAAGTTCCCAAGTGGCATCTGCCTGGACGTGGACCCGCCCACCGACGACCCCAACTACATCTGCAACCAGCTGGTCCCGTCGCCCTGGGGCCTCGGCGGCATCGACGTCGCCCACGGGCTGGACGTCGGCAGCCCGGGGAGCCTCTACGTGGTCGGCCAGACGACCTCGACCGACTTCCCCATCGCCCCCATCGGCGCCGTCGTGCCCCAATCGAAGCTGGCCGGCCGAGACTTCGACCCGCAGCACCCAGGCGCGCACTACGCCAGCGACGCCTTCTACGCGAACCTGTCGAAGACTAACGGCGGCCTCACCATCTCGACCTACCTCGGCGGCTCGGGCCTGGACGTCGCCCGCGGGGTCGCCATCGACGACGGCGGCGCGGTCTGGGTCGTCGGCCACACCGCCTCGGCGGACTTCCCCACGACCGCCGATCGCCTCCAGCCCTGGATCGGCGGCCCCGCGGGGGCGTTCGCCGACGACGCCACCGCCGCCTTCGTCGTCCGCATGGGGCCGCTGCTCGGACCCGTGACCAGCATCTCCTCCCGCCTCGAATACGCCACGACCCTTGGCGGCTACGGCTTCGACGAGGCCAACGCCGTCGCCGTGAACGACCACACCCACGAGGTCATCGTCGTCGGCTCGACCAGCGCGACCGACTTCGGCGGCGACGCCCTCAACGGCCCGCAGTACGGGCCCCAGGCCAGCTACGGAGGCGGCCACACCGACGGCTTCATCGCGGTGCTCGACGTCGACGCGCAGAAAGCCACGTCGCTGACCTACCTGACCTACTTCGGTGGCCCCGGCGCCGACGAGATCAACGACGTCGCCTTCGACGACAGCGCCGGTCAGCGGCTGGTCTACGTCGTCGGCGCCACGAGCTCGCCCGGCCTCTGGTCCTCCGAATGTGCCGCAAATACCTACGATAATTGCGGCTCCGACGGGAACTGCGACTACGACGGGCAGTTCACCAACTACGACGACGCCTTCGTCGCGAAGCTGGACCTGGCCACCCCGGGCGGCGCCTGCGGCTTCGTGCGCTACCTGGGCGGACAGCGCCGCGACCTGGCCCACGCCGTCGACATCGACACCACCCGCGGCGACGTCTACGTCACCGGGACGACCTGGTCGGTCGACTTCCCGACCGTCGCCGCCTTTCAGCCCCGCAAGGCCGACGGCCGCTCCGCCGGGTGCCTGCCCAGCGACCCCTTCGACTGCGCCAGCAACTCCGACGCCTTCTTCGCCCGCGTCAGCCCCGACGGCAAAGACCTGCTCATGGCGTCTTTCCTCGGCGGCACCGGCGACGCGGGCGACCTGGACGACGACGCCGGCCTCGGCATCGCCTTCAGCGACACGGCCCTCGCCCGCCGCGCCTACCTCGTCGGCCGCACCCACAGCCCCGACTTCCCACACCTCGCCGCCAAGCTCGACCAGCCGACCGTCATCGCCGACGCCAACGGCTACCTCGTCCGCGTCCCCGTCGACGTCGCCGACCTCGCCGTCACTCTCGATGTGCCAAAGTCCGTCAAACGCGGCGCCGACTTTACCCTGACGGCGACGGTCCACAACGACGGCCCCGAGGCCACCGCGTTCGCGCTCAGCGGCGAGGTCCCCGCTGGCTTCACCGTGAAGTCCGTGCCGCCGGGCTGCACCCACGACCTCAGCACCGCGAAGGTGCAGTGCGCGCCGTCGACGCCCCTGGCCCGCGGCGGCGAGCGCACCTACCCGCTGACCCTGACCGCCCCCGACACCGTGGTCCAGGTCAGCTTCGAGTTCGCCGCCGCCGGCACCGTGCGCGACCCGTACACGCCAAACAACACAGCCCAGGCGACGACCCTGGTCGGCGGCGCCGAGCTCACGATTGAGGCCGCCACCTGCACCCGCCAGCGCATTGGCTACAAGGAGACCACCACCTGCTCGATGGCGGCGAAGAACGCCGGCCCCGACGACGCGACCCACGTCGAAGCACAGCTCGAGATCCCTCAGTCCGGCCCGGACCTGCTGGAGTTCGTCGCCGCGCAGAGCAGCCCGGGCTGCGTCGCCAAGACCGCCGGCGGCGTGCTGCAGGTGTCCTGCCCGCTGGCGTCCACCCTGGCGAAGGGCGCCACCACCCAGCCGGCGATCATCAAGCTCCGCCCCGCGGCGACCACCGCGCGAGACTTCGACGCGCGCGTGACGATGACGGTGAGCAGCGACGCCCTCGCCCTGGCCGCGAGCGCCCCGCGCGGCAACGTCGCGACCACCGTCGTGCAGGTGCGCTACGTGCTGGTCGCCGTGACCGCCTTCACCGCGACCCCAGAGCCCGTCGGCATCGGCAAGCCGCTGACCTACTCCGTGACCGTCGAGAACCGCGGGCCCGGCGACGCCCAGAACCCGCCGATCCTGATGGCGCTGCCGGACCCCACGATGGCGCTGCTGACGACGGGCACGGACCCGCGCTGCAAAGCCTGGCAGGGCAGCGTCCACTGCGACCTGGGCGCGGCCAACCAGAACGGCAAGCTGGCCGAGGGTGAGTCGCTGACGTGGAAGTTCGTGGTCTCCGCGCCGACCAGCCAGAAGGTCATCACCTCCACCGTCTACACCGACTCCTTCAACGGCGGCGTCGCGCCAGCGCCCGACCCGAGCGCGAGCCGCTCGGTCGCGAGCCACGTCGGCTGGGCGGACGTGCAGGTCAGCCTCATCGAGTTCGTCGACCCGGCCTCGCCTCCGTACAAGCAGGCCGCGAACGCCACCATCGTCGCGACCCTGCACAACCTGACCGCGGACGTGGACGCCGACGGTGTCGTCGTGGAGTACGCCGCGCAGACCTCCGCGCTCGGCCACTCGGGCGCGACTCACGCGCTGTTCGGGGCGCCCACCGCGGGCGTTTACCCCGGCGGACCGACGCCGACCTGCGTCGAGGGGCCGCCGATTCGCTGCACCTTCCCGAAGATCGCCGCCAGCCCCGCCGATGGCGCCGCGACCCCGGTCACGATGAAGATCATCAGCGCGCCGGTCCGCGCGGGCACGCAGACGCACACCTTCCGAATCGTGGGCGCGACGACGCCGGACCCGGCGCCGCTCAACAACACCGGGTCCAAGACGCAGCCGATCTCGGGCTTTGACGTGGCGCTCGCGCTGAGCGGCCCGACCGACGCGCTGGTGCGCGGGGTGCCGGCGCGATTCACCGCCGAGCAGAGCAACCTCGGCCCCGGGTCCACCGTCCCCGGCGGCGTCTTCACGGTCACCTACGACCCCGCGAACTGGGCCTGGGCCGGCCAGGTCAGCCACGACCAGCCGCCCGAGGTCTGCGTCGTGCCGAGCCCGGAGACCGGCACGGTGAAGTGCGCCACGAACAGCGCCGCGTCGGGCGGCCTGCCCTTCCCCTTCGCCACCACCGTCTTCGAGCTGACCCCGAAGAAGAAAGGCCCGCTGCCCATCGTGTTCGCGGCGACGGGCCGCTGGGCTGCCGACGACGTCAACCGCACCAACGACCGGGTGGCGCCTTTTTACGAGGTATTGTCTGCGGATTTGTCGCTACACGCCGACCCGCCGGCCACCGTCGAGGTGGGCGACACGGTGACCTACAAGGTCTTGGTCCAGAACCTGGGCAAGGCGGCGAGCGTGGCGCCGAAGGTGATCCACACCTTCCCGGCGGCCCACCTGGACTTCGTCGGGATGACGGGCGCCACCGGGTGCACCCAGACGGTGACGGGCGCTACGGCCACGGTGGTCTGCACCGGCATGGCCTACCCGGCTGAGATGGCGACGGCGGCTGAGCTGACCATCCAGTACACCGCCACGAAGTCCGGGACCTTCACGTCGACCTTCTTGGCGACGGACGGCGCCGGGGCCGTGAGCGAAGACCAGGACCCCAGCGACAACTCCGGATCCGTCGCGACGAAGATCGACGGGCCCGACCTGCGCATCGAGGGGCAGACGCAAGCCCCGGCGAACCCCGTCGGCAGCGCTCAGGCGGTGCGGACCTCCTTCGACGTCGTCAACCCGTCCACGAAAGAGGCCAGCGGCGCGTTTCAGCTGACCGTCTCCCTGTCCGGGGCCGCCGGCAAAGGCAAGATCGTCCTGGCGGAGGTCGGCGGCGTGCCCTGCCAGCTTGGCGCCGGGCCCACCCCCGCCGTCGCGCACTGCCTGCACGTGGCTGGGTTGCCGAAGGCCGTCTCGGGCTCGCCGCCGCCCAAGCTCGTCGCGAACGTCGACGTGCTGGGCCTTGGCCGCGGGACCTACACCATGGACGCGTGGCTGGCGCCGGTGAAGCCGGACCCGGACACGACGAACAACGTGTTCCGGCCTGGGCCCCTGACGACCGTGCGCGAGGGCTACGACCTCAGCGTGGCGCTGACGGTGGACCCCGCCAAGCTCAAGCGCGGCGGGGCGACCGCGCCCTACACGGTGACGGTGACGAACTCGCGGGCGTCCACGGCGGACAACGCCAAGCTCGAGGTCTTCTACCCCGACGGCCGCCTCAGCAAGATGAGCGCGACGGTCAGCGGCGGCGGGGCCTGCGCCGTCGTCGAGCCGCCCGGCCTGATGACCTGCGACCTGGGCAACCTCGCCAAAGGCCAGAGCGCGACGGTCACTTTGGCGATGAACGGCGTGCGCGAGGGCGTGTCGCCGGTCACCTACACCGCCTACGCAGACCGCCCCGAGCTCGAGGAGAACAAGGCGAACGACAAGGCCACCGAGCAGCGGCAGGTCGTCGGCGCCAACCTGACCGTCAGCCAGATCGTCTGGCCCGCCTCGCCCATCGGCTCCGGCAAGACCGTGACCCTGAAGGCGACGGTGAAGAACGCGTCGACCGCGGCGATCTCGCCCGCGACTTCGAAGCCCGTGACCTTCGTGCACACCGGCTTCGGCGACCACTACCGGCTCGCGCCCGGCTCGGCCGGCAGCTTCTGCGCCCAGGGCGCGGGCAAGGTGACCTGCCAGCTCGGGACCATGGCGGCGGGCGCAGAGGTCGAGCTTAGCCTGACCTACCTGACCGACAAGCCCGGCACGTTCATCGACACCCTCGAAGTGTCCGAGCCCGCCGGCACCGTGGACGAGGCGCCGAACGACAACCAGGCCGCCCGCAACGACGGCGAGGTCACCGGCCCCGACCTCGTCATCGAGCGCGTGTCCGCGGACACCGAGGTCGGCCTGGGCGACTACGCGTCGGTCACCTATCGCGTGCGCAACGCGTCGACCACGCTGCTCGCCGAGAAGGTCAAGCTGCGCCTCACCCCGCGCCCGGGCGGCACCGGGGCGCTGAAGGTGCCTGCGGCCCAGGCCGTCCCTTGCGCGACGCTGCCCTCCGGGGTGGTCGAGTGCGAGCTTGGCGACCTGACGGCGGGCGCCTCCTCGGCCGACGCGGTGGTCCAGTTCGAGGCCGACAAGGCCGGCACCGTGACCGTCGACGCCGTCGCCAGCGAGCTGACGGGCAAGGACATGACCCCCGCCAACAACGCCGACGCGCTCGCTATCCTTATAAAGGGGCCCGATCTGGCCGCCACGGTCGGGCCCACCCCGATTAGCCCGGCAACACAGCCGCGTAACCAGCCGTTCACCTACACCGTCACCGTCGCGAACCTCAGCACCGCCAAGGCGCTCAACGCCGCGCTCGCCGTCAGCACCGACGCCAGCGTCCGCTTCGTCAGCGGCACCGTCAGCGGCGGCCAAGGCGCCTGCAAACCCGCCAGCAGCGGCGCTCAGTGCGAGCTCGCCGACACGGCGGTCTACCCGCTGACCGTGGCCCTCACCCTGCGACCGACCCGCGCCGGGACCTTCTCGTTGGTGGCGACGGCCACCGCCAAAGACGACACCAACCCGGCCAACAACAGCGCGCCCGCCACGAGCTTCACGGTCGACGGCGCCGATCTCTCCGTAGCCATCAGCGCCAGCGCGGCCCAGGTCATCTCCGGCGAGACCACGGACCTCGTCGTCGAGGTCCGAAACGCCGGCCCCGCCGACGCCGACCAGGTGCGGCTGGTCCACGCCTTCGACTTTCGCCACCTGCGCTTCGTCGGCTCGTCGCCACCGTCGCTCTGCCACCACGTCGCCGGCAGCGGGCAGACCGTCTGCCAGTTCGGCCCGCTGGCGAAGAGCGCGCTGCAGCAGATCACCCTGACCTACCGCGGCGTCAGAGCGGGCGCGGTGACCAGCAGCGTCACGGTGGACGAGCCGGGCCTGACCGACCCGACGCCGGCCGACACCACGGCGAGCTTCTCGACGCAGGTGCGCGGAGCCGATCTCGGGCTGGCGCTCACCGACGCGCCCGACCCCGTGGCGGCGCTGGGCACCATCACCTACCAGGGCGTGGTGACCAACTACGGTCCCGCGAAGGCCGAGAACGTCGTGACCCGCTTCACGCTGCCGCCCGAGGTGAACTTCCAGGTCAGCACCAGCCCCGACTGCAGACAGACCACCGCCGTCAGCCGCACCGTGGACTGCGTCTTCAGCGGCGTGCTGCCGGTGGGCGACTCGCTGAGCTACACGCTGCTGGCCGACGCCATCACGCCGACCACCACCGCGAGCTGCTCGGCCACGACCGAGAGCGACCCGGGCGACGACGGCGCCCAGCCGAACAGCGCCAGCGTCGGCACCACCATCACCAGCGGAGACCCCGACGCGGACGGGGTCCCCGACGCGGTCGAGGACGGGGCGCCCAACAATGGCGACGGCAACGGCGACGGGATCCGCGACAAAAGCCAGCCCGAGGTTAGCTCGACCAAGACGTCCGCTGGCGATTACGTGACGCTGGTCACGAGCGCTGGCGCGCTGAAGGCCGTGACCTCCCAGGCGCCCGCCCAGCCTACGCCCGCCGGGGTCGCCTTCCCCGTCGACGCCATCAGCTATCAGATCGCCGGCCTCGCTCCGGGCGCGTCGGTGACCGTCCAGGTCATCCTGTCGACCGGCATCCCGGCGTGGGCTTACTGGAAGTACGGCCCCGAGCCGGGAAACGCGACGCCGCACTGGTACGACTTCAGCTTCGACGGCAGCACCGGGGCGGTCGCCACCAACCGCACCACCCTGACGCTGACCTTCGTGGACGGCGGCCGCGGGGACGACGACCAGACCGCCAACGGCACCATCACCGACCCGGGCGCGCCGGCGCTGCGGCGGCTCGTGGTGGACAGCGAGGGGGGCGGGGCCGACCTGGCGCCGGGCGACGGATTGTGCAATGCGGGAGGCGGCGCGTGCACGCTGCGGGCGGCCATCGAGGAGGCGAACGCGAACCCCGACTACTTCTACATCGGGTTCGATGTGCCAGACGCGGACGGGGTACTCGGGGTGAGCCTGGGCGGCGCGCTGCCCACGGTCACCCAGCCCCTGGTCATCGACGGGACGACGCAGCCGGGCTACGCGGGCGCGCCGATTGTTGCAGTGCAGGGTAGCGGGGCCTGGAGCGTCACGGCGGGTGACAGCGCGCTCCGGGGCCTGAGCACGGGGCCGCTGCGCATTGAGGGGGCCGGGCACGTGTGCGTGACGGACGGCTTCGTGGACGGGCTGACCATCGACGGGGTGCCGAGCAACGTCGTGCGGCGCTCGGTGCTGCTGGGGCCGCGGATCTCGGGCGGGCCCGCGTTCGCCAACCGGATCCTCGACTGCGAGATCCCCGCGGGCGGTCTGGTGCTCGAGAACTCCAGCGCCGCGTTGGTGCGTGGATGCAGCATCTACGGGGCCTTCGGGACCTACGGCGTCGACATCGTCGGCCAGTACGCGACGGCTAACCTGATCTCGGGCAACCTCATCGGGTTGGGGCCGGATGGCGAGTGCACGAGCTTTGGCTCGGACCCGGGGACCAACACGGCGGGGGCTGGGCCGTGCACCGGCGGCGCGTCGCTGTGGGGCGTGCGGATCGCGGGCGGGGCCAACAACAACCTGATCGGCGGCGAGCTGGCGCTCGACGGGAACGTGATCAGCGGGAACGGCCAGGGCGGCGTGCTCATCGTCGGCGGGGGGTATGGCAACCGGGTCGCGGGCAACCTGATCGGCACGGACACCCTGGGGCTGGCGGAGCGGCACGCGGTCTCGGGGACGTACCAGCTCTCGAATCAGGGTCCGTGCGTGGTCGTAGACGGAAGCAGCGACAACGTGATCGGCGGGGACAGCCCCGGCTGGGGCAACATCTGCGCGGACCGGGGCATGGTGGTGCGCGGCGGCGATGCCGAGCGCAACGTGGTCCAGGGCAACTGGGTGATGTTGGACGCGCGCGGGGACGTGCCGTGGGTGCGCCTGAGCCTGGACGACGTGCTGCTGGTCGACGGCGCCGTGGACACGCTCATCGATGAAAACGTGGTGCCGACCATCGAGGTCACGGGCGCGGCCAACGGGACCGAGATCCGGCTCAACCGAATCGGCACCGACAGCACGGGGAGCGTCGTCTTCTACGCGGACACGTCGACGCCTGGGACCACGCGCATCTGGTCGCGCGGCGTGATGATTCACGGCGGCGCGTCCTCGACCCGGGTGAACGACAACGTCATCGGCGGCAGCTATCTGCACGGCGTCGACATCTGGGAGGACGCCGGGTTCGTGACGCTGACTGACAATAAGATAGGCGTCGACGCGACGGGGCTTTCGCCGCTGCCGAACTACAAGGCGGGGATTCACGCGGACTCGCGCTTCGGTGGCGGGGTCCACGACCTGCTCATCGCGGATAATATCGTCGCCGCGAACGGGCCGGCGGGGGTGTTCGCGCACGACCTGGACTACCCGTTCTCGGGGATCTGGCTGCGCGAGGGGACGGCGCGGGCGACCGTGCGGGACAACGTCGTGGGGCTGGGCGGTGACGGGCTGACGCCCATGGGGCATCAGGCTCAGGGGATCTGGGCCAACGGGGCGCCCGACGTGCTCATCGAGGGCAATCGGGTGGGCGCGAACCTGGGCGACGGCATCCGGGTGGACGATGGGCCGGGGATTCCCTACCCGTCGGTGAACGCGGTGGTGCGGAAAAACACAGTCGGTACCGACCTGCTTGGGCTGGCGGACCTCGGGAACGGGGGGCAGGGGATACACGTCCAGGCCAGCTCGGGCGTGCAGATCGGCGGCGTGGGGCCGGGCGAGGGGAACACCGTGGCGCACAACGCGCTGTCGGGGATCTGGATCGAGTCGGCCGGCACGATGAACACGGCGCGGGGCAACAGCGCGTTCGATAATGGCTGGCTGGGGCTGGACCTGAACTTCCTGGGCGTGGACCCGCAGGACGGGCAGAGCGGGTCGACGACGAACTCGGGCATCGATTACCCGACGCTGACGGGGGCGACGTCGGGCGGGGGGCTGGTGACGGTGGCGGGGACGCTGCAGCACAGCGCGAACGCGACGTACACGGTGGATCTCTACCTGGACGCGGTGCCCGACCCGACGGGGCATGGCGAGGGGCGGACGTGGCTGGGGGCTGTGGAGGCGACGACGGACGGCAGCGGGGCCGGGGCTTTCAGCGCGCCGGTGGACCTGGGCGGGGCTGCGGGCGCCTTTGTGTCGGCGACGGCGACGGACAGCGTCGGCAACACGTCGGAGCTTTCGCACTACACGTGGATCGACGCGCCGGCGGTCTGGACGGACCTGGGCGTGGGGCTGGGCGAGGCGGCGGGCAGCGAGAAGGTGTGCGCGGGCGCCGGCATCACCTACAGCGCCGTCGTGAGGGTGAGCGGGCCGGCGGCCGCGGACGACGTGGTGCTGAGCTTCACCTACCCGCCGGGCGTGACGCGGGTTCAAGAGAGCGGCGGGCCCTTCAGCTGCACCTTCGCCGCGCCGGTCGCGACCTGCACCGCGGCGACGCTGGCGCCCGGCACCTACACGCCGTTTTTCATAGGCACCGCCACGCAAAACGGGCTGCCCGAGGCCGCGGTCAGCGTGACCACCGCGACCACCGACGCCAACCTGGCCAACAACGCCGACACCGAGCAGACCGTGGTGGGGCTTGTCGAGTTCGGCGTCGAGGTGCTGCCCGCGGGGCCGGCCGCGGTCGGGCTGCCGGTGGAGGTCAGCGCGCGCGTGGACCACGGTTTTCTGGGGGGCTGCCCGGTGCCGCCCGTGGTGACGCTGCCGCTGCCGCCGGGCGCGACCTTCGCGGGTGCTGACCCCGACACGGGTAGCTGCGCGGAGGCGGCGGGCGTCGTGACCTGCACGCTGGACCCGGTCGCGGCTGGCGCCGAGACGACCGTGCGGGTGTCGCTGGTGCCCGCGGCGGCCGACGAGGTCACGCTGACCATGACCGTCGGGGGCGAGAGCGTCACCGAGGTCGAGCCGGCGGACAACGCGAGCAGCGTGGTGCTGACGGTGCACGATGCGGTCAGCGATTTGGTGGTCGCGCACGACGCGGTGGCCGGGTTCGCGGGGCTCGGCGAGCTGTTCGAGACCGCGGTGACCGTGACGAACAAGGGGCCGTCGCCGGCCGCCAACGTCGTGCTGACGGACACCCTGCCGGACCTCGCGACGCTGGCGCTGGGGGATGTGACCGCGACGAAGGGCACCTGCGTGCCGGGGCTCTCGGCGGGCGGGCAGCTCGACGGCACCTTGGTCTGCGCGCTGGGGACGCTGGCCGCGGGCGAGGCGGCGACCGTCCGCTTCGGCGCGGCGGCACTCGCCAGCGGGCTGGTCTTCAACGAGGCCTGCGCCGAGGCGGTCGGGCTCGAGGCCACGCCGAACGACAACTGCAGCACCTTTGGCCTGTCGCTCGGGCCGGTGGACCTTCACCCGGCGGTGTCCGGCGCCCCCAACCCGGTCGAGACCGGCAGCCCGCTGGTCGTGACCGTGACGCTCGACAACGACGGCCCGACCACCGCCGTCAACGCCGGCTTCCGCACCACGCTGCCGGTCACCGCGCGCTTCGATGGCGCTGGCGCGGGTGCGGATTGCGCGCTGGGCCACGACGACGCCTTGGACGTCGACCTCGTCATCTGCGCGGTCGGCGACATCCCAAGCGGCCAGTCGGCGGCGGTCGAATTGACCTTCACGCCGCTGACGGGCCCGCTCTTCTTCGCGACGACGTGGAGCCAGTCCGACAGCTACGACACCGCGACCTTCAACGACTCCACCGCGGTGAGCGTGGCCGTGACCCCGGCTAGCTCGGGCTCGCGCTGCCCGGTGGGGCGCCAGCTCGCCACGCTGCTGCCCGACGACAGCGAGACCGGCGGCGCAGGCTGGATCACGTCGTCCAACGATTTCTGCAACGCCCCCGACTGCACCGCCGCGGTCTGGGGCCTGAGCCCCGACGCGGCGTCCGACGGCGACTTCAGCTGGCATATCCCCGCAATCGTCGGCCAATCCTGGACCACCAACGTCTCGCCGGCCTTCGACCTCAGCGGCGACATCGTCGACCCCGAGCTGGTCTTCTGGCATCGCTGGGACTACCCGGCCAGCGACGGCGGCCGCGTCTGGCTCAGCATCGACGGGGGCGCGACCTTCATCATCGCCAACGACTGGCTCGAGAACGGCCCCAGCTCGTTCCCGGCGGGGCTGGCCTTTCAGCCCGGCTACTCCGGGCAGAGCCCCGCGTGGCCCGCCTTCGAGCGGTCGGTCGTCGACCTCTCGGTGCGGCTGGGCGACCCGGCGCTGCGCTTGGGCTTCTTGTCGGGCACGGCCAGCTCCAGCGCGGGCGGGCCGGGCTGGTGGGTGGACCAGATCGCGGTCGAGGCGTGCGTGCCCGCGGTGGTCGGGGTCGACGCGGACGTGTCGCTCGCGCTGACCGGGCCGGGCGCGGCCGAGGTGCTGACGCCGCTGAGCTATACGGTGACTGCCGAGAACGCCGGACCGCTGGACGCCACCGGCGTGTCGGTCGCGCTGGCTGTGGGCGCCGGGCTCGAGCTCTACAGCCCCGATTGTGGGGAGGCGCCCGGCGGCTTGGTCTGCGCGCTGGGGACGGTGGCCGCGGGCGCCGCGCGGGTGGTGACGCTGACGGGAACTGCGACCGCGCCAGGCTCGCCGGGGATCGCGGCCACGGCCACGGCGGCGGAGCCCGACCCCGCCCCTGCGAACAACACGGCCGCGGTGACCACGGCGGTCAGCGGCGACCACCGTGTCGACCTGAGCGTCAGCGTCGCGTCCGCGCCCGCGGCCTTGGATGTCGGCGAGAGCGGCGTGGTGCGCTTCGCCGTGGCCAACGCGGGGCCAGACTCCGCCGACGTGGTCTTCGACGCGGCGCTGCCGCCCGGCGTGCTGACCGCGGACGCGACGACACCGAGCGCCGGCGCGTGCTCGCACAGCGGCGGCGTCGTGACCTGCGCGCTCGGAGCGCTGGCCCCGTCCGGCAGCGCGACGGTCGAGCTGACTCTCGCTGCGATTGCACCAGCCGCCGCCACGATCGCCGCCAGCGTCACCTTGGCAGACCCAGCGAATCCGCCCACGGCCGAGCTTCAGCCCTCCGACAACACAGTGACTGTCGAGGTCTCGGTGGTACAGACGGCCCCGTCGGCGGACCTCGCGGTGGCGGTGGAGGTCGAGCCCTCGACGGTCCTGCTCGAGGACGCGAGCACGGCCAGCATCGCGGTGGTCAATCTGGGGCCGGATGCGGCGACGGAGCTGGTCGTAGCGGTAGGGATCTCGGGCGATGCTGTCTTTGCCGACCCGACGACGGACGACCCGCAGGCGGTGTGCGACGGGGCCTCGGGGACCTGCACCATCGCGGACCTGGCGCCCGGGGGCGTGTGGCTCATCAGCTGGGCGGTCACGCCGGCCTCGGTCGGCGCCGCGACGGTCGAAGCCGCCGTGACCTCGGCCACCGGGGACCCCGTGGCGGCAAACGACAGCGCCTCCGCGACGGTCACCGCGCTCGCCCCGGTCGCCGGCCTCTCGCTCGCCTGGACGCTGCCCGCGGGTGCCAAGCGCCACGCCGAGCCCTTCTCCGCGACGGTCACCGCCAGCAACGCCGGCCCGCTTCACGCCGCCGAGGTCAGCGTGCGGGTCACGGCGGCGGGCGTGCGGGTCGTCGAGGCTCCGGACGGGTGCGAGGCGGGCGCCGTCGAGACGATTTGCGACCTGGGGACGGTCGAGGGCTCAGCCAGCAAATCCCTCGTATTTACCTTGCTCGCCGACGCCCCGGGCCCGGCCTCGCTGCTGGCCGTCGGCGCGACGACGACGCCCGACGCCACCGCGGCCGACGACAGCGCGAGCGCGGCGCTCGTCGTGCTGGAGGGCGCGGCCGACCTCGCCATCGCCGCGACCCTCGGCACCCCCGCGCCCGCGGTGGGCCAGCCAGTACAAATCACTTTTGACGTCAGCCACTTGAGCGGCGACGACGCCCACGCGGTGCACGTCTTCGTCGGCTGGCCGGCCGGCGCCGCCTCACCCGCCGCCTCGTCGGCGGACGGCACCTGCGTCGTCGCGGCCGACGGCGCGGCCTGCGATCTCGGCACCTTGCTGTCGGGCGGCGGCGCGGCGGTGACCGTCGCGTACACGCCGACCTCCGCGGGGGTGCAGGTCGTCAGCGGCAGCGCCACCGCGGCGACCGCCGACCCCGCGCCGGGCGACAACGTGGTCTTCGTCAGCGTGAAGGCGACCCTGGCCTGCGGCGGCAGCCCCTGCGACGACGGCAACCCCTGCACCGCGGACGTCTGCGACCCGCTGGCCGGGTGCACCAGCGCGCCCGCGCCCGGGAGCTGCAACGACGGCGACCCCTGCACCACCGCCGACGCCTGCCTCGGCGGGGTCTGCGTGGGCGGCGGTCCGGTGGGCTGCGACGACGGCGACGCCTGCACGTTTGACCTGTGCGCGCCCGACACGGGCTGCGCGCACCTGGCCGCACCGCTGGTGTGCGACGACGGCAGCGCGTGCACCCTGCTGGACCTGTGCGTCGCCGGCACCTGCACGGGCTTTGACGCGCTGGACTGCGCCGACGACGACGACTGCACGCTCAACACCTGCGTGGCCGCCAGCGGGTGCGTCACCACCGCGGCGCCCGGATGCTGCACCGCAGCATCAGACTGCGATGACGGCAACCCGTGCACCGCGGATAGCTGCGACACCGACACCGGGGACTGCGTGTACGACGCGGTCGGCGACGGGGCGCCGTGCGACGCCGACAAGAGCGTCTGCACCGTCGATGACGCTTGCGTGGCGGGCATCTGCGAGGCTGGCGAGGCCGCGGACTGCGACGACGGCGAGGTCTGCACCAGCGATAGCTGCCAGGCGGCCTCGGGCTGCGTGAACTCGCCGGTGGCCGGATGCTGCGAGGCCGACCTCGACTGCGACGAGGACGCGGATCCCTGCACGCGCGCGGCCTGCGAGACCGCCACGGGGGTCTGCGGCCAGCAACCCGTCGCCGACGGAGCCGCCTGCGACGCCGACGGGTCGGTCTGCACGGAGGGTGACGCGTGCGTGGCGGGTGTGTGCACCGCGGGAGGGGCGCTCGCCTGCGACGACGGCAGCGAGTGTACCAGCGAGACCTGCGACGACGCGCTGGGCTGCGTCGTCACCGCGCTGCCAAGCTGCTGCGAGTCCGACGCCGACTGCCCGAGCGTCGCGCCCGCCTGCAAGACCTACCGCTGCGAGATCGCGAGCGGCGCGTGCCTGACCGAACCCGTCGCGGACGGGACGGCCTGCGACGCCGACAAGAGCGTCTGCACGCCGGACGACGCCTGCTCCGCCGGGCTTTGCGTCGCGGGATTCCCGGCCGCCTGCGACGACGCCCGGGTCTGCACCACGGACACCTGCGACCCGGTCGTGGGCTGCCAGAACGCCCTGGTCGCAGGCTGCTGCGAGGCCGACAGCGACTGCGCGGAAGACGCCAACCCGTGCACCGCGGCGGCCTGCGACCTGGCCACGGGGGCGTGCGGTCAAGCGCCGGCCGCCGACGGGACCGCCTGCGACGCCGACCAGAGCGCGTGCACCACCGGCGACGCCTGCGCCGCCGGCACCTGCGCGCCGGGGCCAGCGCTGGCCTGCGACGACGGCGACGACTGCACCATCGACCGCTGCGACGCCCTCGCCGGCTGCCAGCACGAGGCCTCCAGCGACCCGGCCTGCACCTGCGAGCCCGCCGAGGCTACCGCCGCCTGCGACGACAGCGGCCACATCGTCTGGAGCGACGCCTGCGGAGTGGCAGGCGCGGTCGCGGTGAGCTGCGACGACGGCGACGAGGCCACCGACGACCGCTGCGACCCGGTCGCGAACGTCTGCCTCCATGTCCCCGCGGGCGCCGCGGACTGCGACGTCACCTGCGCGGGCGACTGGACCACGCGCTGCGAGGGCGACCACCTGGTCTGGCTCGACCCCTGCGGCGCGGTCGCCGGCATCGCCACCCCCTGCGCGGTCGGCGACCCCTGCCCCGCCGCCGCCTGCGCCGCCCCGACGACCACCGAGCTCCCGGCGCGCCTCTGCCCGGCGACCCCAGTAGACGACCTGGGCCCCGAACTCCCGCCGGACCCCGCCCCAGACCTCGCGCCAGACGCCGCGGCCGAGCCGGCGCCCGACACCGCCGCAACCCCAGACGTCGACGCGGCCGCCGACGCCACCCCGGAAGTGGAAACCGACGCCGCCAGCAACGGCCAGAGGGGCGGCTGCGGGGGCTGCAGCGGCGCCGCCCCCACCCCCTCGGAGTGGGTCGTCCTCTGCGTCCTCGCCTGTCTCTTCCTGCGCCGCCGACGCACAGCAGCCAGCTAGCCCGCACCGCATCTCGAGACCCGGCGCGGCGTGAGACACCCACCCGGAGGGGCCTGTCTCCACCGCGTGCCGCGCCTCACGCGCGGCGCGTTCCCACCGAGCAAGTCTCAAGTCTGTCCCCGACCCCTGGCGACCGCCGCCGGAGTACACGCGGGCGGCCGGGCTCCGTTGCGCTGCGGCCGAGACCCGTGCGACAGTCGACGCTTCCCGCCGCTCGCCCGGACCGGCCGCAGCCTAGTGAGCCCACTCATGCCCTCGTTCCACCTCGCCCGCGTCGTCGCGCTCGCCGCGCCGGCCGCCCTCCTCGCAGCGTGTCTGGCGCCCGGCAGCGCGACCGAGAGCCTCGCCTGCGCGACCGACACGGACTGCGCAAAGGGCCTCCGCTGCCTCACCCACTACTGGATCTGCGTGGACGCGAGCATCGAGGCGCCCGACCCAGGTGACCCGGGGTCGCTTCAGCCCGTCCCAATCGCCGGAGACCTCCTGACGACCCGCGGCGCGCTGCCCTTCGGTTACGTCGACGCCGTCTACGCGCCGGGCTTCGAGCGAATCTTCCTTAGCTACGGCGCCGAGGGCGTCGTGCGGGTCTTCGATATCGCGTCGAAGAAGGTCACGACCCTGGATCTCGGCCACATCCCGTCGCGCATGACCTGGGACGCCCTCCACTCGCGGGTCCTCGTGGCGCTGGTGGTCGCAGGCTTCTCCGAGCCCGAGCGGGACGACACGCCGCACGGCTTCGTGGTCGCCATCGACCCGGCCGCCCTCACCGCGTCCGAGCGCGTCTGGGTGCCGCGTACGCCAGCCCGCGTCCTGCCCTCCGTCGACCGGGCCGTCGTCCACGTCGCGTCTAAGATGAGGGACCAAGCCGACATCGTGACGCTCGACCTCGACTCGGGCGACTGGCTCGATGGGGAGACCGTGTGGGACATGGAGCTGGCCTTCGTCCCCCACACCAGCGGGCGCCGAGCCTACGGAGCGCCCGTCGCCACCTGGAGAGACGAGCTGGTCCGCGTCGACCTGTCCGCCGAGGGCGTCGTCGGGACGAGCGAGCGCGAGCTGCCGCGCGACCGAAGCACCTGCGGCGACCTGCGCGTGTCGGCCGAGGGAAGCACCCTCATCGCGCGCTGCGGGGACGTCCTCGCGTCCGGCCCAGCGATCGAGACCGACATGACCTGGGTCGCCAACCTCGGGGCCTCTTGGATCGACCTGAGCTTCGGCACCGACGGCGCGTTCGCCTACCTGCTCTTCGACCAGTTCGCCGGCGACGAACCCGACGCCCTGCGCGGCTCCGACGGCCTCGGCATCGTCGACATGAGCCTGCCGCGCATGACCTTCAGCCACACGCTCCACCAGCCCGCCCGCCGCCTCTTCGCCCGCGACGACGACCTCCTGGTGGTCCTCGACCAGCTCACCCTGCCACCGAGCACGGAGATCCTGAGCTTGCCCCTCGACCACCTCGGAGCTTCAGCGCCCACCAGCGCGCGCTGAGTCGGCTCTGGCGTGAGACAGCGGAGCGCCCGCGGGCGAGCGGTGTCGGCACGCCGCGCGTCAAGCCTGAGCGTGGGGGACTTCCGCGGTCTGGTGCCGATCCGCGTTGGATTTGCGCCGCGCCTCACATGCGTCTAGGGTCCGCGAGTCCACGCCACACGGAGCCTCGCCATGCGCGCCCTTCTGATCACACTCGTCCTGTTCGTCGCTGTCGGCTGCGATTCCTCCACGATCACCAC
Source organism: Myxococcota bacterium (assembly GCA_041389525.1). Lineage (GTDB taxonomy): Bacteria > Myxococcota_A > UBA9042 > PHBI01 > JACKFB01 > JACKFB01. Next base: position 51,791 of record JAWKRR010000031.1, read on the forward strand.
CGACGCCGACGCCACGCCCGACGCGACGAGCGACGTGACGGCAGACACGACGCCTGACGCGACGCCCGATGCCACTCCGGACGCGACGCCCGATGCCACTCCGGACGCGACGCCTGACGCGACGCCCGATGCCACTCCGGACGCGACGCCCGACGCCACGCCCGACGCCACTCCGGACGCCACGCCGGACGCCACCCCCGACGCCACCTCGACCTGCCCCGCTCGCGCCGCCACGCTTGGGGTCCAGCTCGACCGCCAGGACGTCGTCATCGAGGCGGTCCGCTTCAGCCCCACCAGCCCCGTGGCCGTGCTGCGCAACGGCACTGACGCCGCCGTGACCATCACCACCGCGTGGCGTTGGTGCAGCCGCCCGCTCTACGGCCCCGTGGTCGCCGAAGACGTGGTCATCGGCGCGAACGAGTCGCTGACGGTCACCGTCCCCTTCCCCCTCGGCGCGGTCGACGAGCTGGCCCTGTACAACAACAGCTCCTACGGCAGCAGCAACGCCATCCGCGCGTTCGTCGCCTGGGGCGCGGCTCCCCCGGCCCCCGTGACCGGCCTGACCCGCGTCGACGTCGCCACCACCGCCGGCATCTGGGACGGGATCTTGGAGTTCGTCCCGATCGCGGCCGGCGACGGCGCCATCCTGGCCAACGACAGCGGCCTGCTGCTCGCCTTCCCGGGCGCCTTCAGCAGCATCGCCGCCTCCTGCCCCCTGCAGTAGCGAGCCAGCCGCACCCTCCGGTGACCTTCGGGCCGCCCCCTCACGCCGAGCGCGCGACGGGGGCGACGCTCGCCGGGCGGGCGCCCGTGGACGCCGGGACACAGTCGAGGCCCACCAAGGTCGCGCGGACGGCGTCTTCCCACGGGGTGTGCGGCTCGGCCCCAAGGAAGGCGGTGAGCCGGCGGTTGTCCAGCCGCAGCGGCACGCGCCACAGGTAGCGCATCTCGCGCAGCTCGCGAAACAGCGTCACGAACGGCGACAGCGCGGTGACGAGCGGCCACGGGAACCCCTTGCGCCGCGGTTTCACCCCGCCGGCCGCGGTCACGACGGCGTCGATGGCTTCGTAGATGCGCTCGCCCTTCGGGTCCCAGTGCCCGCCCATATGAAAGCGCGCGAAGGGCTCGAGCTCCGCCGCGCGTTCGAGCAGCTGCGCGATGGTCTCGGCCACGTCCGGCAGGTACGCCCACTGGTGCCCCACGCCCGAGCGCCCCGGCCGCGTCACCGACTTGAGTGCGTACCGTGGGTGCCTGACACCGTACTCCCTGCGCGTCGGCGCGATCGTCTGAAGTGCGTACCGCGGGTGCCTGACGCCGTACTCGAAGTGCGTACCGCGGGTGCCTGACGCCGTACTCCACACGTCAGTTTAGTCGGAATTGGCAAATCCAGCGCACGCGTGACGCCACGGCTAGGCCATCGACGCGCGCTGCGCGAAAGCGTAGCTGCTTCGCGGCGGCCAAGGCGGCGCGATCGAAGTCGGCGCCTGCGGGGCGAACCAGCTTGGCATCTCGCACCCGCCCTTCGGCTGTCACCGTGAGCATGAGCGTCACGTCCGCCTCGATGCCGTCCTCGGCCGCCGCCACCGGGTAGCGTGGTTGGGCGTCGGACACCAAGCTAGGCGGTTCGTCGGCCATGTCTGCGTCGATCGGGGCTGCGTTGGACCGCGCCCCTTCGTCGCGTGTCCCCCGCGCCGCGTTCCGAGAAACCGAGGCCGTGTGGACGCCACCCGAGTCCCCTGCGCCGCCCGAGGCTTCCGCCACCGGGACCTTCGCCATCGCCCGCTCGGACGGCGCCGCGCCGGCATCGTCGGGCGCCGCGACGGGCTCAGGCCGGGGCGACGGTCGCCTCGGCTCGCGAGCTTTCGCGGGGCGCGGCGACTCCCTGCGTGCGGAGGCTACCTCGACCTGCGGGGGCGTCGGCCCCGCCTCCACCGTGACCAGCTCGGCTGGCGCGAGTGGCGGGCGAGGCGCGGGCGGCACGTCCGCACGAGGCTCCACCGCCTCCTGCCGGGGCACCGCCTCCGCATCCGGCCGCGACGCCCGCTCGAAGCTCTGCCCGGCCCGAAAGGCCACGGCCGCGGACACGACCGGGACCGCCCTCCCGCTCGGGCGCAGCTCGGTTACCCCGCCACCCGCGTCCCCCGAAACCACCAGCGGCGCGCCAACGACGAAGGCCGTGTGCAGTGCAGCCGACAGCGCGAGCGCCCCGACCAACAGATCGCCGAATACGCGCCTCATCAGAACTTCATCGCGACAGTCGCCCGCACGTTCAGCGGTACGCCCGGCGTGAAGTCGACATCGGCGCACCCGCCACCGTCTGCGAAGGCCGGCGCGCGGCATGGCGGTTCCCCCGAGAGTCGGCTGGTCGTGGCGAATTGCGCCTCGCGATAGCTGGCGTTCGTGAGGTTCTCGAGATCCAACCGGACCTCGAACCAGCGATGCTCGTAGCCCGCGCTCACGTCCAGCAGGGCGTATCCCTCCGCGCGCAGCGAGTTGTCCTCGTTCGCGGGACGGTCGCTGATAAAGCGCGCGCCGAGACGCCCGTAGACGCCGGATGGGTGACGCACGGACACACCACCCGCGGCCGTAACCGTCGGGGCCAACGGGATGCGGTCCGCGCCTGCCTCGGCATCGAGGAACCGCCCGTGATTGTAGGTGAAGTCAGCATCCACGAAGAGCCAGTCGAGGACCCGCAGCCGCGCCTCCACCTCGACGCCCACTCGCAGCGTCTCGCCGGAGGCCTCTGTAGTCCCGCCGTCGCCCGACCAGACCAACTCCTCGCCCAGATGAATCGCGTAGCCGGAGACGCCGATCGTCAGCCGCTCGATGGGCGTCACTCGAAACCCCACGTCACCGCTCGTCGCGCGGGCGAAGGGTGTGCCGCCCGCGACGACCGCGCGCGCGTCGTTGCTGTGGTAGCCGATGCCGAAGTTGAGGAAGACATCCAACATCGCCAGCGGCGAGAAGACAGCGCTGAGCTTCGGGCTCGCGAAGATGTAGCTCTTGGCACCTCCGGGCGCGCCGTCCACGGCGAAGTGCAGCATGTCGACGCGTGTGCCCCCGACGAGCTGAAGCCACGGCGTCAAACGCGCGCTCTCCTCTGCGAAGAAGCCCAGCGCCGCCTCCCGGATGGTCGAGTCGATGCGGGTGGCGAGGCGCTCTCGCTCGCGAGCTGAGAAGAGGCCCGCTTTAGCGCGGTCAAAGCGGGTCTGGAGGCCCAGTGTGTGGGTCAGCGCGACGCCGCGCCCCACGTCCTGCCGCCGCGAATACGAGCCCTTGAACCCGACGAGGACGCGGTCGTCGGTCTGCTCGATCTGGTCGCCGTTGACCGGGTCCTCCAGGAAGAACGTGAAGTTGGAGGAGAGCTGGAAGTTGCTAATCGCCAGGTAGGCCAGCGCGTCCAGCCGCTCGTCGTCCGAGGGTCGGTGGCGGACCGATGCGGTGAGACCCAGCCGTTGCGTCGAGCCCCCCTCGCTCGGATCGAGGCTGCCGAAGCGGTCGAGCTCGCCCGCGCGCACTAGCCGCGAGGGGATCTGGCCCGACGCGTTCCAGGTGCTCGCGTACCCGGTGGCCGCGATGTCGATTCGCGTGCGACTGGACAGATCCAGGCTGAGCTTCCCGAACGCGGAGAGCCGCCGAGCGCGCTCCGGGCTGTCGAATGGGCCATCCCAGGTTCTGGCCTCGGCGGCGACCAGCGCGGAACCGCCCTTCCACCGCGGGCCCGCCATCATCAAGCCGCGGTGCTCGCCGTAGCGCCCGATGGAATATTGCAAGCGCGTCACACCGTCGCCGCGTCTGGTCACCAGATTGACCGCCCCTGCGGTGGCGAAGTCGCCGTGGCGTACGTCGTATGGGCCCTTGGCTATCTCGATGCGGTCGACCAACTCCGGGATAAGCCAGTGCAGGTCCGCGAAGCCCTGGCCGTGGCCGTGGCTGACGAGGTTGACCGGCACGCCGTCCACGCTCAGCGCGAGGTCGGTGCCGTGGTCGATGTCGAAGCCGCGCAGGAAGTACTGGTTCGCCTTCCCGCCGCCCGCGTGCTGCATCACGATGAGCCCCGGGGTTACCTGCAGGATGTCGGCGGGCCGCGTCACGGGACGCAACTTCAGGTCGCGGTCGCGCACAGTTTGCTCGGACGCCGCCGTGCGCGGGGTGTGACCTTGGACGCGGGTGCGCACGGTCGTGGCTGGGGGCGGGCTCGGCTGCTGCGTGTCCGCCTCGTCGTGGGGCCGCTTCGCGTCATCAGGTTTCGCGGGAGCCGACGACGGCTCGTCCCCCCGTGTTTCGGGCGTAGCCGCAGATGCGGCGCAGATGGGCCCTGCCAACACGGCGAGGGCCAGCGCGGTGGCGCGCATGGTTACTCCTGGGAATTCGATGAGTTCTTCGACATCGCTCAAGCTGGGCGGGCGAAGACTCCAGGAGGACCGCGGGCGACTGGGCTCGAGACGCGCGCCGCGAGCGGGCGGGCGGTGGCAGATGCGACGATGGCGTCCAAGGGCACTAGCGGCGCCGGGACGAAGGTCACGCTGACGGCCGCGGTCAGCGCGAATTGCCCGTGGGTCAGGCTTCCAGCGCCATGCGGTGCGCCGGGCGCTCCGTCTTCGGGGTGATGATGGTGCGGAGCCTGGGGGTCCGACCCGCGGTGTGGGGCCCCTTGTCCCGCTGCCGGCGTCGGGTCCGCGGGCACGTCCGAGTGGGCCAGACCTAACGCATGCAAGCGCTCGTGCTCGGTCGCACGGCGGCGTTGGCGGTGCACGATGCGCGACGCGTTCGGGTCGGCCTGGCCGTGGCCCGCGAACGCGGACGGATCCCACGTGCGGCCTGCGTCCCCCGGGCCAGGCGAAGGCGCCAGCTCCGCGGCGTGCTCCAGATGGTGCGCCAGCGGTACGAGCAGCGTGCCGAACACGAAGACCGAGAGCGCCAACTGGGCCGCGGACCGGTGGGCCGCCGTGGAACGACGCACTCGCGGCGACCGGTGCGGACGACCAGCCGCTCGCACGGCGCCGGCCCTTCGTCGTGGCGGGGCGGACTCACGGCGCGCCGGAGCAGGTGAAGGGGCTTGGCTCAAAAGGGGTGCATCCGAATGTTGAACGTCGGTCCTGGAACAGGGATGGCGCCTGCCCAGGCTGGTGCGTGGGCAAGATACGTGCGACCGCCGTCGACGGATCGACACGCGCGTCGGCGGCGCCTGCGACCGCGCCGAGCCCTGACACCCGCCCACGCGACCTGCGCGCCGAACCCGCGATCCTCATGGTGGTGATTGGCGCCCCCGGGGCCGGCGTCGCCCTCACGTCGGCACGACGCGGACGCCAGGTCAAAGGCTGGCGCCGAGCGGGGTTCGAAAACACGGCGTGCGGCACGTACCGCGAGGTACCGCACGTTTTCTGGGACGCCTGCAGGGACGAACGACGACGCGCGCGAGAAGGGAGAGGACCTTCACGGGCTGACCCAGAACCAGCGGGGCGCGATTCTGGTGGCGCTCTGTCGGATGGCCAGCGAGCAGATCGCGCAACATCCCGATCCCGAGCGAACGCTGCGCTGGCAGGGTCCTCTGAGCCCCGAGACCGAAGCCCTGCTGCGCCGCCTGTGCCGCGGGTGCCTGACCCCGTACCGTTCAAGGCGGCGCGGCGCCGACGGCGCAGGTACCCGGTGCCCGCAGCCGCCAAGGGGGTACGCCACCTTCCCCGTAACGGCTGCCCCTCGCGGGGAAAACCGAACCGGACTGGCGATTTCCCGGTTGTCATGGCGGCTGCAGGCGCGGCGATGATGCGCCCCGCGGCGGCCGCCGCCAACCCCCGAGCGGCTGCCGCGGGCTACGTCAGCAGGCTTGGGCTCGACGCGACCACGAGGCTGATGAGCGCCATCTCGGCCTCGCTCAGCGCGCCGCTGTTGTCGAGGAGGTCCCAGACGAATTCGTGGGACTCGCGAATGCTCATGGGGTCGAACCGACGCGACACGACGACCAGGTGGATGTTCGTTCCGTGTCCGTCCGAGACATCGACCGTGTCGGTCGGGAACTCCTTTCGGAGCACCTGCTCGATCGCCGCCTTGACGGCCTCGCGCTCGCGCATCGGAGTCTTCTGGGCGACCCGGGTCACGGCGCCTTGCCCCCAAACTGCTCGAACAGCCAGAGCCGAGCCCGCCCCTCATCGCTGAGACCGATTTCCTCGCCCGCGTCGCCCCGCACGAACCAGCTACGCGTCGCCGCCTTCCTCGATGGCCGAAGCATGTTGTTCGACTGCCTAGCCACACCGCCAGGCCCGTGCTCGCGCAGCCAGCCCAACACTGACTTCTCACTCACCATCGATCGCCGCCCCCCCACAGCCGCCACTGCGCACAGTAGCCGCTCGGGCTCTTTGCACACGGGCGGTTCTGGCGGGCGCACCGCATCGAAGGGCTGCAGCTTACCCGCTAGCCCCAGTTCCTCCTTCGCGCACATCGAAAGATGCGCCGCGTACCAGGCTTCGGCCGCCTGCTGGCTGGGCTCCAATTCGACAGAGGTACTCCCCAGGCTGGTCTCAAGCGTCGCCGCTCTCCGTTGCACTTTGATCATCAAGCCGGCCAAGTACGCACCCGGCACGACCTGCGATGGGAAGGCATCCACCATCGCCGTGTCTCCTACCATCAGCAGCCGCACCTCCCGGGCATGCCACACGACGCCAGCTTGAGTTGTACGTCGTTCGACGGACAACACCGCGGGCTGCCAGAGCGCCGTGCCCCGCGTGAGGCCTCGCGGGGGTTCGCCCTCACCATCATCGGCGGTCGAAACGGTCTCGTAGCGCCTTGCCTGCGCGCAAATGTGGATGTCCGCTTTCTTTGCCCGCTTATAGATTCCGCCCACGAAACCGAGCACTCGGAGTCTGTGCGTCTCATCACCCTGGACGTCACCTGCTTTGTCCTCCCCGACGGGCTCAACCCGCACGAGATGCGCCGCGGACGTGCCATGGAGCACGGACGTCTTGGCGTCGAGGCCAACGATGGCACGGATGGCATCGCCAACCTTCCGCGCCGCCGAGGGCTCGGTTGGGCGCTCCCCATCGAGATACGCGCCAATTCGCCGCAGCGTCAGCGTTCGTACCACACGTTCCAGCGTGGATTGGCCCTCGACCGCCCGGAATGTGAAGTCAGCGCTGGCGGCCTTGAGAGTGTGCAGGCGAGGACTCGGCTTGGTTCCCTCCGGGACGAAGGGGTACAGCAGACGGACTTCTTTCACGGCCTCGCTATTGGCGGTGTCCAGGCTCTTGAATGCCTGCAGCGCTTGATCCAAATCCATGCCGCCACCCTCGGTCAGCACGCCGTCGTACTTCAGGTGGTGTTCAGCGTCCTCGGCACCCAGGACTTCGAACAGCTCCTGGAAGCGCTGCCGGTCCTCTTCCCTCCGAAGGCGTGCCTCGAAACGACGCGTCATCACCGGGTCCGCCGCGCGATGCGCCCTGACCGCGTTCAGCACGGGGTTCGACGAGTCGAGGACACTTCCGAGTTCCAGCATCGCGCTCGCGATGTCGTCCCGGGGAGGCGAAGGTCCGAGTACCCGGTTGATGATCTTGTTGATGACCAGGCCGGCGTACGCATCGAAGGCCCCCAGGTTCTCGAAGAGTCGGACCTGCGTCTGGCCCTGCGTCGCCGAAGCGACCTGACCGATCGGTCGGTTCTGATCGATGTCCAACCAAGTCGCGAGGTCATGGGCTCGACGTATCACCAACACGATCTCGGGCGGTGTCTCGCACTTGGAGGGGACGGGGATGTCTTTCGGGAGGAGGGTGAGATGCCCGTCCTCCACGAGCTGCTTAAGGGTCGAACTGGGCGCCCTGCGCCCGGTGGTCGGGTTGATCAGAACCTCTCCATCCCGGATGGCGGCCACGCCCCAGAACGCCACCGCATGATCGGCGGCGCGCCCCTCGAGACCGACGATCACTGCTGGCATCGCTCTACCTGATCCTCGCGGAGCTTCTGAAGCAGCATGGCTACCCCACCTCGCACGTACCGTTCTTCCAAGAAGATCGCCCATTCCGGGTCGTGGCGCGAGGCCGAGTTCACGATGTCCTCGTACTTCTGGCTCGGGCACGACCAGTGCACAATGCCGCGCCCTGTCGGGAGGACGCCAGGCACGCGTCGCTCCCAGAGCCATGCCCGGCAATCCAGCGCGCCTCGCCAGATCGACGCGACCTCGACGCCCTCAAAGCACTCGTGCGGTCCGCTCACCATCGGCGGATTCCCGAGGAGGTAAGCAATACGGCCCGGTCCATCCCCTGGGTACATCGCGAACTGCGCCGGCAACGCGGCGGCGGGCCACGTGCAAGCCGCCAGAAACGCTCGACGCCGTGCCTGGGGCCAGGTACAGACCGGCGCAAAGGTGTCCACCAATGACCCTGTGTCGAACGGAGAGACCAAGCCTTCGTCCGCGGCGCCGGGCAGTGCGACAACGCATTCGCCGAACTGAGCCAGGGTCGTCCCGAGGTAGGCGTATGCGTGGCGTGGTTGGATGCCCAGGTCGCTTTCCATCCGCGCCGTTGGGCAAGTCGGGTCCGGGTTGAAGCCGAGGCCCTGCCGCAAACCCCGTTCGACGTGAGCCGGCGATGGGAGCGAGAACGCCCGGAACCAGTACAGTGCATGCGGCATCATGACCCTGGAGTTCGTGCTTCGGGGGTATCGAGGAGGAGCAGGGCCAACTCGTGACCCGCGAGGCCATGCGTGCCAGAGACGAGCGCCGGGAGATTCCGTTTCACTGACCGCACAACCCGGTTCGGTTCGACGGGCGAGAACGCGAGCACGGCACAGACTCGTAGGACCGTCGGACACCGGGCCGCTGCGCGCGTCGACCGCGCCGATCGATGAGGCGGCGCGCACGGGGTGCAGCAAAGCTCCGGCCGAACCACCCAGCCAACGCGGTCAGGGCCGTACGCGCGCCCTCGTGCGCCGGCAGCAGGTCGCGAGGGAGTGGGGGCGTGGGATTCACACGCGGCCGTACGTGCGGCGACATTGCGGACACACCATCTCCGCCACCTGCTGGCGCCCGAGCACTGAGACGATGATCCCGAGCCCAAACGCGAGCAGACCCGGGACGAGTCCGACCACCAGCAACGGGATGCCCGCGAGGCAGATGAAAATCCCGAGCACGCCCCCGACGCTCACGGATGCTGGCCGTGTACGAACGATGAGTCGCACATTGCACCGCTCACACGACGCGTCGCGGGCCTCCACCTTCGGCGCCGGTCGAGCGCCAGCGACCAGATCGGCGTTGCAGAAGCGGCAGATCACAGCCGCGCCGCGAATCTGCTCCGCGCAGAAGGGGCAGGTCTTCGTATCCTCTTGCGTCTCCATCCAAACCTCCTCCTCAGCAGCAAGCGACGGGCGAATTCGGCCTCGCGTGCGGGTCGGCGTCGCTCACGGCCGGCAGACCTTCTTCGACTTGCTTATCGTGCCGTCCTTGCAGATGAACTTCCCGTCGGACGAGCAGCGCGCGATGCCGCCCTTCTTGCCTGAGCACGGCGTGTTCGCGGCGTGGGCGAGTGACGTCCACGAAGTCGCAACTACGGCCATCAACACCAGCAGCTTTCTCATCACCGTCACTCCTCGGGCCCGCGCCCGTTCGGACTGGACTCGGTTCGGCGCGCGCGCCACAGACCGCCGCGCCGTCTTCAGATACCCGCATGAGGTCGCAAGACTCGTAGCCAGCGTTCTGGTTCCGCGCGACCTCTCGAACCGGAGATCCCTACCGCGTCCCAAGCGCCCTTTCAAGGCGGCGCGGCGCCGACGGAGCTGGTACCCGGTGCCCGCAGCCGCCAAGGGGGTACGCCACCTTCCCCGTAACGGCTGCCCCTCGCGGGAAAACCCAACCGGACCGGCGATTTCCCGGTTGTCATGGCGGCTGCAGGCGCGGCGATGATGCGCCCCGCGGCCGTCGCCGCCAACCCCGCGGACGGGCTCCGCGGCGCGGCGTGCTCATCTCAAGTGCGTACCGCGGGTGCCTGACGCCGCACCCCAACTGGACCCGGCCCACGTCAAGGCCGTCGTGCAGGCGATCGACGAGGTCATCGCAGCGCCCTGAGCCGAGCGGGAACGGGCTGCCGATTTCTTGAGTCCCGCGGTACACTCCGCCCGGCTGTGGCCGTCACGGTTGCTGGGAAATTCGCTAGCCGGCACGGTGTCTTGGGCATTGCCCGCGACATCGCTACGGGGAAGGTGGCGTACCCCCTTGACGGTCACGGCTTCAACTCCCGCGCCGGAGAATCCCCGAGGAGCTGGTGATCCCCTCCCGGGGTTCACGGATCCCGTGCCGGCGTTCAGCTAAGAGGCGCCTACCGTCGGCCGTCGGCTAGACCGGCATCCAGTTGTAGTTGTCGACGGCCTCATAGCCGCACACCAGACATCTGGCGAACAGGTCGGGGTCCATGTTGGGTCCGGCGCTGCTCCAAGGAGTCTTGGACACCTCCGCGAACCGAACGCGGTGACAGTCGCTTCGACAAAGGAGTCGGACGAGCTTGGGTCGCGGCACGTGCTGCGCGTACTTCGGGATTTGCATCAACGGACTCCGGCGGGGCTGACGGACTCGTCCAACAGGGTTCTGGCGCGATCGGAGGCGTTGGGAACGACCGGGCTTGACGTCAGAACTGCGCGCGCGGTGGCGGCGCGCAGTTGAAGATGCACGCAGCCTCCAGATGAACCGGGATGCTCGGTTTGGGTTCTTCGGCCGGGGGCCACGGAAATACAGCGTCGCCGCGAATTTCTAAGGTTAGGGCGATGGGCTCGGCGTCGTTGGGTGGCGACCTCGAACGAGCGTGGTGGGAAAATCACTGAGACTGGGTGTGACTGGGCGCAGCTAGGCCCGCATTGAAGGAGTACATCTTCTCGGCCTTCGCGGAAGCCCCCATCGCCGAGTTGAACGTAAGCGAAGCGGTGTCGGCGTAGGATGCCGAACGGGGCGCGCGGGAACGACCGAGACAAACGTGGAGTTCTGCACCACCGCCGTGGTTCGACACGCATGCGAAGACCGCTTGCGGCGCCAGCGCGACACGCGCAGTCCGGGGTCCACCGTTTGGCGTCCCGCGACGTCTTGCTCAGCCCGACGGTGGAGGAACGAGCGCAAAGCCGTGTTCCGCGCTGCCGCGCGGCATGCTTCGACTTCTCGACGGTCCACCGCGCCGTGCTGCGCGGTCCCCGCCGCGACGCCAACGGCAATCTTCGTACTCAGTTCAACCATTGGTGCTTCTCCCCTGTGTATCCGGTCCGCGCCTATGGTTCAGCGGTCCGTAGTTCGAAGGTCCGCTTGCCGGGCTTCACCCACGATTCTAGCGCTGTCACGGCGCGTAGCTGCCGCTTTCGAGCCGGCGGAAGGCCCAGGGTTTTCAGGGTCTCAGGATCTCGGCGACTTGGTCGGTTTTGGCGTTTTTGAAGGTGCGGGCTAGGGATTCGGGGGTGGTGGGGGTGGGGGTTGTCTTTAGGGCGGATTGGACCAGGGCGATTCGGGCTACCAGGCCGGCGGGCCAGTCGGGGCGGTCGGTTTGGGGTTTGGGGGCGGCGGGGATCTCGGGCTGGTCTTCGTCCTCGGTGTCCATGGCGAGCTGGGTGGGCTCGGTGGGGGCTTGGTAGTCGGGGCGGAGGTAGCGGATGAGGCCTCGGGACTCCTCTTCGGCGCGCTCGGCGTTGAGCGCCACCAAGCGCTCGAGGAGCTCCTCGTCGCTGAGCGTCGTGGGCCAGCCGTAGGCGGCGAAGACCGCCTCGTCCAGGTCGTCGTGGAGCTTCAGCAGCGTCGAGCAGAGGCCCTGCTCGTGGGTCTTTTTGTCCTTGGCCGACAGCGGCGTCCCCGCCCGCAGCTTCTCCAGCACGTTGTACATGTTGGTCATCGTCAGGTCGGCGTGCTCGGCCCTGCGCGACTTGCGGTGGGCGTCCAGGGACTCGGCAAGCTCGCGGATGCGGGCGGCCTGGGCGTCGGTGGGGGCTGGGAAGGGGAAGGGGTCAAGAATGTCGCGGGTCTTGCTGTTGTAGCGCTGGTCGTTGCCCCCAACCGCCCCCGACCGAAGCCACCAAGCGTTCCATGCGATTCGACTGGAGAGCATGCCTACGGGCAGGCGTCGTCGATTGCGATATTCGTAGCATATCGTCCGGAGGTCTCGGCAATCGAAGAACGCAGATCCGGTGCTTCGAGGTGTTCAGGCGTCGCGATGAAACGGCTCCAGTCCGAAGTGCCACGCTCCATGCCGGACGTTCCCAGCTCGTCCGCCACCAAAGCGTCCGATGCTCTCACGCTTGTTCTCCATCCGGTCTGGCTTCGGCTTCACGCGTGTCATAGACACGCTGAAGCCACGGGATCGTCAACGGGCCTCTTCTTCCGACATCCCGAAGAAGTCGATTAACGTGCTCGCGCGCGCAGTTGGCCATGCACAAGTCGCGCCCGTTCAGGTACGGGCGTAGCGGGATCCCTCGGGCCGCTCAACCCGCGTCTTCTGTCGGCGGTTCGATGAAGCCCGCGCCGTAAAGCTTGAACCGTTGCCGGGCGACGCCGGATACCGCCGTTGGCGCGCCAGTGGCTGAGTCTGGTCGCGGTCAACGCCGCACGAACGGCGCCGATTCGGTGACTGTTTGCTCGTCCACCCATCCCCGTCCGCGAGTGCTGGGTCTCCGTCTGCTACGGTCCGAGTCACAAGTACTCGTCAATCGTCCAATTCCCCGCCGTCGAGGCGCCGATCGGACATCGAGACACGAACTGCGGTGCCATCTGCAGCCCATGGATGGTTCGGGATGCCGAACACAAGCGGACTTTCCCGCGGCGCTCGCCGGTCACCAGATGCGTGCAAGACCCGAGCGCTGGAACCTTGGATGCTGCTCGTGGTGATCGAGCCCGAAACGCTGACTTGTCCTGCACGCGGCTCCAACTCTGCCAGTCGATCCCACCAGTACATGACGTAGATCGGCCTTGTCGGGGACGTCGGATAAGGTCCAGAGCTCTGACGTAGTCATCGCCGAGCCCGCATTCGTTTGGTTCCAAGGAACGGCGGATTACTAACGATGAAGTCGGCCTGTGGCCAGTCGGCGCGGCGCGCGTTGACGTAACGGTACTGCTCGCGCGTGGCGCGGTCGTCCGGCACGTCTTTTCCCGTGACCGGGTGCTTCTTCATGGTCTCGCCGTCCCAGCGGGTGACCGGGGCTCCGTGCTCGTCCAAGACGAGCTCGATGCGGTCGTAGGCCAGGACGGCGTCGCGGTGCTCGATGTTGCGGAAGTCTCGCAGCACCGGCTCGGCGGGGGCGACCTTGCCGTGTTGGCGGTAGTGCCATTGCAGGTAGCCGATCCATAAGACGAGCTCGGCGATGGGGACGGCGCGGGGGTTCAGCTCGATGCCCAGGAACTGGTGGGGGTCGACCGTGGCGCCTGCCAGGTCCAGCGCCTCTTGGGCCGCGCCCATGTCGGCCAGGGTCTCGATGACCTCGCCCTCGAGGCGCTTCATGTGTTCGAGGGTGATGTAGAGGAAGTTGCCGGTGCCGCAGGCGGGGTCGAGGACGCGGATCTGGCAGAGCTTTCTGCGGTAGTCGCTGACCAGCTCGATGGCCTCTTTGCGCCACGCGGCGAGCTGTTTGTCGTTCGCGCTCTGCTTGGCCAGCAGGGTGGTGGCGGCGGCTTTGACGTTCTGCCAGTCGTCGCGCAGCGGCTCGATGACCGTCGGGAAGACCAGGCGCTCGACGTAGGCGCGGGGGGTGAAGTGGGCGCCCAGGCTGTGGCGCTCCTTGGGGTCCAGGGCGCGTTCGAGGAGGGTGCCGAAGATGGCGGGCTCGACCTGGCTCCAGTCCGATCTGGCGGCGGCGATGAGCAGGTCGATTTGGGCGGTGTCCAGGGGCAGGGCCGTGGCGCCGTGGAAGAAGCGGCCGTTGAAGCGCAGGACCGTGTCGCGCAGGGCCGTCGAGAAGCCGCCGCGGTCCATCTCGCGCCACAGGGCCTCCAGCATGCTGGCGAGGCCGGCGGGGTTGGTGCGCATGTCGGTGAGGAGGCCGGTGAAGCTGTCGGGGGGGAGGAGGCCGACGTCCTCGGCGAACATGGTGAAGAGGCAGCGCATGAGGAAGTCGGCGACGGGTTCGGCGCCGTGGTGCTGCTTTTCCAGCGACGTGGCCAAGGCGGCGAGGCGTTCGGCGACGGCGGTGGTGACCTTGGCGGCGTGGCGGCTGGGGTCCAGCGACATCGGGTCCAGCCACATGCGGCGGAGGCGGTCGCGGATGGTGTCGTCGGTGAGGTCGTCGAGGAGGAAGCGGTGGTTTTGGGGGTCCGGGAAGGGGAGGTAGGCTTTGCCGTCGCGGGCGAAGTTGGCGTAGACGGCGAAGGCAAAGCCGACGTCGACGACCACGAGGAAGGCCGGCCACTCGGGCAGCGCGCGGGCGTACTGGGCGGCTTGGCCGTAAGCGCGGTCCATGGCTTGGGACCACGCGGGGGTGCCGCGGACGGCGGTGCCGCGCTTTTGGCGGACGGGGGCGGCCAGGGGGACCGAGGGGGCGGTGAGGTCGGCGGGGTTGGCCGAGCCCTGCTTGGATTCGAGGACGAAGCAGCCGCGCTTGTACAGGTCGATGCGCCCGTTCGAGGTCGTGCCGTCGCCGTGTTTGAAGAGCACGTCCTTTTCGAAGACGTAGGCGTTGTCGTCGGGGTGGTCGCTGGCGACCTTGGGGTCGGGGTGCGGGACGTCGAGGAGGTCGCAGAGGTCGCGGAGGAAGGACTGCGAGTTGGCGAGCTCGGCGCCGCCGGAGGGGCGCCAGCGCTCGATGAAGGCGGAGGCGGCGGCGGCTTCGGCGGGGTTTGTCATGGTGTTCCACGGCGGATGGGGGCTGGGCGCGGCGGGGGGACGGCGCAGGGTAGGCCGCTGTGGGGGCGGTTCGCAAGGCGGGCGGAGGCGCCTGTTCGGTGCGCGCGGGTGGGGTCGGGTTAGCTGACCCCCACGGGCTGGAGGCGCTGGCGGGCGCGCAGGCTGCCAACCCCTCGGCTCGCGGGTCGAGTTCGCCCCTGCGAGGAGTCCCGCTGACCTCCGCACCGGCCCCGGGCACCCGGACGCGGTATGGGGATGCGGCCCACCGCGACCTTCGTGGGTCGGAGCTTATGCCGCCGCGATGGGGCGCGCCAGACCGGGACCGCCGCATCGGTCCCGGCTCCTCGGATGCGGTATAGGGATGCGGCCCACCGCGATCTTCGTCGGTCGAAGCTTATGCCGCCGTGATGGAGAGCGCCAGACCGGCGCCGTCCGCGCCGCCGCCACAGCGGGTCTTGGCGACGCCCCCCACGTCCGCGACCCGCGCTACGAGCTGGTGGAGGGCGAGCCGTGACCGCCAAGAGGGTACGCCACTTTCCCCTGTGCCCGCTGCACCGCGCGTGGAGCGCTCGGCAAAACCGTGCTGGAGAGCGATTTTCCCAGCAACCATGACGGCCACGGCTTGGTGGAGGCTATGGCGCGGGCCAGGAGATCGGCAAGCTCTTGACGGCTTCAGCCTGGCCCCGCGGCCGACGCTCAGCAGTCTTGACCCCGCGCATCACGCGTAACCCGCGTATCCCGCGCTGAACCGCCCCTCCTGGGGAGCCCGTGAGGGTCAGAATCGGGCGGCGACTCGGAGCTCCACGTCGACGACGACGCCATTGCCGTGGCGGATGTTGGTGCCGCTGGTGTCGCGGTGCACGGGCAGGCCTGCGCGAAAGAGCATCGCCCCCTGGACGGCGCCCCGGCCGTAGGCGATCCCGGCCATCGGCGTCAGCAACCAGGTCGTCGTGGCGGTCTTGCCGCTCTCGGGGGGCCCAGAATCGCAGGCACCGAACCAGCACGGCGCGGAGACGTTGTCCCAGTCGGTGTGCAAGGACGACCAGCCCACGCCCAGCCCGGCGAGGGGGGTCAGGGTGGTAGGCAGGCCGAAGATCAGGTCGGCGCCCAGACCGCGGCGCTGGCTCTGGCTCTCGCCGCTCCCCAAGAACACTGACGCCTTTCCAGCGCCGAGGTCGGCGCGGAGCTCCAACGCCAGCATCTCGTGCATCCACCACCGGGCGCTGATACGTGCGCCCAGTGTCCACACTCCCAGGGAGTAGGCGTTTGACGAGACGCCGAAGGGGGACGGGACGACCTGGGCGGAAAAGCCGACGCTCAGTTCGAATCGGCGCGTTCGGGCGTCGCGAGACGAGCCGGGCTCCGCCGAGGGTTCGGCGGCGATGGCGGTCGACGCGAGGGCGAGGTTCGAAGCGAAGGCGAGCGCGGCCCATCGGCGTCCCATGACTATTCTCCTCTGCGACGGTGGCGACGAGGTGAGTAGCAAGAAGAGGGCCAGCGCGACCAAACGCCGAACGGAGCGGCGCCACGCAATACGATCGGGCTCGGGGTGGGGTAGCCGTCGTCCACAACGCCGGCCGGATCGGTGCACGCGCACTCCCCATGCCGCGGCGGACAACCCGTTCGGTGCACGCGGCCCCCCGCGCTCTCAGCTCATGCCCGAGGACTTCAAGCGCGGCTGGGCGAGGCGGAGGGACGCGCAGGGTAGGCCGCGGTGGCCGTGCGCGGCGAGGCGGGCGGGGGCGAGGGTGCGGCGGCCGCTGCCAGGGGTAGACGGAGCTACCGTTCGAGCTCTGCCGCTGTGGGAACCGCGAATCCCAAATGCCGGGCGACTGCGGCCTGGGCCTTGTCGAGCGTGCAGAAAGCAAGCGATGGGGGCGTGTCGCAAAACCAGAGCGCGGCGGCCAGATGCCAAGCGTCGGCGCCTCGCAGGTAGCCCGCCTCGAAGACCCGCTCCAGCTCGGCGGTCAGGCGTGCCGGCACCCCGAACCAGCGCACACTGGGAAAGAGATGCGCCGCTGTGGCCCCTCGATTCTCGCGGGCCAGCGCGCTGCATAGTTCCGCCTCCACGAGGCCGCCCGCCACGAGGGAGGAGTACCCTTGCAGCCGTGCCCGCAGCGCGTCGTGACCCGGCTCCTCGAACGCGACCGCGACAAGGCAGCTCGTGTCCACGTAGGCCAATCGCGGCGCGTCAATCACGGGTGTCTAAGAAGCGCTGGAGTGCCCCGGGCACGCGGCCGACCGAACCCAGTGGCGCGCTCGGGTCGAGGGCCCGCGTGAGCATCCCCGCCGCCTCGAGCTCGGCCATTCGCGCCTCCATCGGGTCGGAGAAGGCCTCGATGGGCGAGATTTGCGCGATGTCGCGCCCATGGCGTGTGATCACCACGCGCTCTCCGGCGGAGACTTGGCGGAGCAGCTCACTGAATCGCGCCTTCGCCTCAGCGGTAGAGTACTTTCGGGTCATCTCGGCCTCCGGTACTCAGGGTAGTATGACCAGAATGACCAATCAATCGAGCGGCCGGCCAGCGAACAGGGTCTTCAGCCCACACCGCCTGCGGACGAGGGTTCAGCGCGCGCGCGTGGGGTTGACAGTCCGCGCGGTCTCGGCCGATTTTGGAGGGTGACCGTCCGCGGTGGGCGCGGCTTTGGGCTTTTGAAGAAGGGGTGATGACGTGGCTTACCAATTCGAGGTGACGACGGGATACGGGCGGCTTCGGCGATACGCAAGCCAGGTGCTGGGCGGGGTCGGGGCGCGCGGGGCGCTGGCGGGGAGTGGCGACGATTGGCGGGCGATGCTGGGGCGCATCGTCGCGGAGCGGGCGTCTCGCGAGGCGGCCGACGACGGCGTGCTGATGGCTGGGGCGGTGGCGCGGGTGGCGGACGTGGACTTCGACGCCTCCATCGGCGAGGTGTCGGGGGTGTCGTGGCTGCTGGCGGGGAAGAAGCCCGAGGGCGAGCCCTACCTGACGCTCTTCGGGCGCATCGACGCCAAGCGGGCGCGCGGGCTGGGGTTGGCCAAGGCGAGCGCGGTCGGCGAGCGGGTGGTGCGCGACGGGCGGCGGCTTGGCGTCGAGGGGCTGGCTGGGGCGCTGGACGGGCTGGACGCAGCGACCGGGGCGCTGACGGCAGCGCGGACTGGCGTGGACACTGCGGAGGACGCGCTCTTTGAGCCGCGGCAGGCCAAGAAGAAGCTGGTGCGGGACCTCAACCAGCTGATCGCGGTCACCGAGGCCGCTGTGCTGACCGCGTTCCCGGGGCGCAGCGACCTGGTGAGCGCGATTCTGACGCCGTGGTTTGAGCGTCGTCGCGGCGCGGCGGCGAGCGCGACGGCCGGCGAGCCGGGCGACGCCGAGCTCGAGGGGCCCGGAGACGCTGACGACGACGGCGACGAAGACCTGGGTTGAGCCCCGCATTTCGAGCGCCGGCGAGCGCATCCGGGGCCCCCGGTCACGGCTGGCGCACCGCCGGGGCTCCCAAGGGCCATCACCCGCGAGGGGTGACGGTGCAGGGGCGCTCCCAAGGGGCATCACCCGTGGCGGGTGACGGGGCATGGCGGTCCCCAAGGGGCATCACCCGTGACGGGTGATGCCCTTGGGGATTTCGGCGAGGCCACACGCATCAGGGGTGATGGGCCAAACGCATCCCGCGGGGCACGATGCCCCGCCGCGGCGGGCTCGGTCGCCGTCCGTGCGCTGCTCGGGCGCCCGCGCGATCGCGTCGTCGGGCCGCGCTGGCGGGGGATCGCGAGCGCGGGCTGAGGCGCGGGCCGGCGCTGGCACGGGCCTTGCTCAAGCAGGGCTGGCTACCCGGATGCCGCCCTCACCCACAGGAGAACGTCATGCTCGAGCGTCTGAAGGATCTGCCGCCCGGAATCGTGGGCGTCATCGCCAGCGGCACCGTCACGCAGAAGGACTACGAGACCACCTTCGTGCCCATGCTCGACGAGGCGCGCGCCCAGGGGGAGCGCCTGCGCTTCATCTACCGGTTCGCCCCGGATTTCGAGGGCTTCAGCCCGAGCGGCGCCTGGGAGGACGTGCGCCTGGGGCTGCGGGCCATGCGACTCTTCGACGGGTGCGCGGTGCTGACCGACATCGGCTGGATCCGCGAGTCCACGCGGCTGGCGGGCTTCTTCCTGCCCTGCCCGGTGCGGGCCTTCAGCGGGGCCGAATTGGCTGAGGCGGTCGAGTGGCTGGGGACCCTCTCCGCCTCGACGGGCGTCACGCACCGCCTGGTGCCCGGCTCGGGGATCATCGTCGTCGAGGCCAGCGCCGCCGTGAGCGCCCAGGCGCTGGACTCGCTCGCCTTCACCGCGGACGCGTGGATCGAGGCCCACGGCGCGCTCCAGGGCTTGGTGATCCACGCCCGCGAGTTCCCCGGCTGGGCGGACTTCGGCAGCCTGCTGCGCCACGTCCGCTTCATCCGTGACCACCACCAGAAGATCGGGCGCGTCGCGCTGGTGAGCGACAGCGAGCTCTCCAACGTGGCGCCGCGCGTGGCGGAGCACTTCCTCAGCGCGGAGATCGAGGGCTTCCCTTACGACGAGCTGGAGGACGCCATCGCGTGGGTGCACGCCGGGGCCAGCGTGGAACCCAGGGCCTTGGCCTCGGTCGCTTAGGGGACGAGGCCCCGGACGCGCTCAGTCACCAGCGCTTGGAGATGAGCCAGCTCGCTCACCTCGTTCAGCTCGGCCGCGGAGATGAGGATCTCGAGCGGGCTTGACCGGCGGCGACCCGCGGGCTCGACGAAGACCGCGGGCAGCGGCGCGTCGGCGCTGGCGGGGAAGCGCTTTCGGAAGGCGTCGCGCACGTGAAAGCGCGCGTTGACGGGGAGGCTGGCGACGAAGGCGCTCCAGTCGCCGCGCTTGAGGAAGCGGCCGTAGGTCAGGTCGCAGAGGCGGCACGGGTAGGTCTCGGGCTCGCGCAGCCGATGCAGGAAGTCCATCGCCAGCGCGATGGGCGTGCCGTCGACGTTGTAGACGAAGTGCAGGGTGGGCGCCGAGGGCATGACGGGGTCTCTCCGGGTCGCGCGGGGAGCGGGTGGCTCACCGAGCCGGTGCGCACATCATGGGGCACGCGGCCCGCGACAGCTATCGGCTCGAGGAACCCGTCCCTGCCGCGCCCTTTCGCCCCGCCCGCGCCTGTGCCAGCCTGCGGCCCATCACGCCCGACCCCGAGGCCCCCATGAGCACCCCCTGGTACGCTGACCTCGCCCTGCGCGACCTCGACGGCGAGTCTGTCGCCGCCGACGCGCTCGCCGGCAAGGCCCTCCTCTTCGTCAACGTCGCCTCCCGCTGCGGCCTGACGCCCCAGTACACCGGGCTCGTCGCGCTACACGCCGAGCTCGGCGGCGAGGGCTTCGCGGTCGTCGGCGTGCCCTGCAACCAGTTCGGCGCGCAGGAGCCCGGCGGCCCCGACGAGATCCGCACCTTCTGCGCCACCAAGTACGGCGTGGACTTCCCGCTGCTCGAGAAGCAGGACGTCAACGGCGACGGCCGCAGCCCGCTGTACAAGCACCTCGTCGGCGACGGCCCGGCCATCGAGTGGAACTTCGCGAAGTTCCTCGTCGCCCCCGACGGCACGGTCCTCAAGCGCTTCTCGCCCCAGACCCCGCCCGAGGACGCGCTGCTACGCGTCGCCATCGCAGACGCCGTGGCGGACTGACGACGGCCGCGGCCGCGCGATCCCCACCCAGGTCAGGCACCCGCAGCACGCAGGCTTCTGGACCTCGTGAGCTACGTGACCGCGCGCGGCGAACTTAACCGGCCCGCGAAAAAAAATGACGGCCGCCCGCAAACCCTTGCGCGGCCACCGTTTCAGCGCCCGATGAAGTCCAGCTTCCAGGTCTCGCCCTCGAGCAGCATCGAGGTCTTGCGCCCCTCTTTCTTGCCGTCGCGGTGCGTGATGGTCGAGGTGACCGTCGCCGCGCCCGAGCTCGTGGACGTGACGTTGTCGATGCTGAACGCCGTCACCGGGTTGTCGGCGTAGCACTGCGGGATGACCTCGGCGTAGTCCTTGTGGCCCTCGGGGTTGTCCAGGGTCGACAGCCCCTTCTTCATGCGCCCGGTCGCGTACGCGTAGGCCGACGTGAAGTCGGCGCGCAGCCAGTCGGTCCAGTAGCGGACCACCGTGATTCCGGGCTCCTCGGTCGGCCCGCTCACCGAGATGACGCCCCACGGCGACTGCACCTTCCGCGTGATGATGCCGGCCTCGATGGTCTCGCTGAGCACCTTGCCCCACTCGTTGCGCTCGCGGTCACTCACCGGCGCCGGCGCTGCGATTCCGCGCGATTTCGCGGGCTCGGCCGCCGGCGCGACCGCCTCAGCCGGCTTCGCTGCCTCGACCGGCGCGGCGGCGGGCGCTGCGGGCGCGGCCGCGGGAGCCGGCGCGGGCTTGCTCGAGCAAGCGGCCAACGAAATGCTGATGAAAAGCGCGGTCAAACTGGAAGTGCGCATGGTGCCTCACCCTGTGTTCAGCGGCCGAAGAGCCGGCGGAAGTTGTCTCTCACGGCGACCGCCATGTCGTCGTGTGGGATATCGCGCGCCTTCGCCATCGCGGCAATACCGCGTGGCACGTTGGCGGGTTCGTTTCGCTCGCCGCGGTCCGGCCCCATGTACGGGCAGTCCGTCTCCGTCAGCAGCCTGTCCAGCGGCAGCTTGGCCGCCATCCGCTGAAAACTGTCCGCCCGCTCGACCACCGGCGGAATCGACAGGTAGTACCCGGCGTCGGCGACCTTGCGCGCCAGGTCCAGCTTCCCGCCGAAGCAGTGAAAATCAGCCTTCTCGACGCCCAGCCCCTGCAAGATCTCCAGGCAGCGCCGCTCGGCCTTGCGCGTGTGGATGATCACCGGCAGGTCGTGCCGCATCGCCACGTCGCACAGCCGCTCGAAGACCCGCTCCTGCTCACCGGCGTGCTCGGTCACCCAGTGCTGGTCCAGCCCGCACTCCCCCACCGCGATGAGCCGGTCCGCCACGCTGTCGATGTAGTCGATCTCGGCGTCCGTATCGAACTCCGCCGGCGCCGGATGCTCCGCCGACCAGCCCCCCGCCCGCGCGATATCCCGCGCCACGGCGTCCACCGGGTAGATCCCCAGCGCCGGCAGCAGCCCCTCGTGCCGCTCGCAGAGCTCGAGCACGCGCCGATTCGACACCGGCTCCAGCCCGTTCACGATGACCCACTCGAGCCCCGCCGCCCGCGCCCGCTCGGCCGCCGCGTCCTCTTCCCCCTCAAACGACGGGTGAATCAGATGCGCGTGGACGTCGACGTACATCCCGCCTAGTCCAGCGTGCGTGGCGGCGGCGGCGACGGCAGGAACACTCGGCACGCCAGCAGCGCCACCACAATCCCGCCCAGCGTATCTACTAGATAGTGCTGCTTTGTCGTGTGCACCGTGATGATGACGCCCAAGGCCATCACCGCCGAGACGATGCGCGCGCGATTGCCGTCTCGCCACATGCCGATGGCCGCGATGACGCTGACCGCCACGTGAGTCGACGGGAAGGTGTTGTTGGGTGGATCCACGGTCCAGAACCACCGGATCGCGTCCCCCGTCAGCCCCGCCCCGGCGTCGGTCGGCCGCGGAAAATCCGACGGGAACATCAGGAAGATGACCGCGCAGAAGGCCTGCGCCGCCAGCACCGCGCCCAGCGTCCGGTAGTAGGTGTTCAGGTTGCGAAACGACACCATCGCCAGCACGAGCCCGCCCAGGTACCCGGGGAAGTAGATCCACCAGGTCCAGGGCAAGAACGGCACCGACGCGTCGAACTCGCTCATCAGGTCGATGCTGCGGCCGACGCCAGCCTTCGACGCGTTGAAGTAGCAGAGCGCCAAGATCCCGGCGGCCGCGAGGCCCACCACGATCTGGTACAGCGGGCGCAAGATCGGACTGGCCGGCCCGTTCGCGACGAGGTGGCGCAGCGCATCACCCCACGAGTCGCCCGTCGCCGAGCCGCCGCCACCAGCCGCCGCCACAGCGCCGTTTCGCGAGTGCGCGATCACCACCGGGCGGCCCGCCGCGGAGCGCGCGTCTCGCGACACGCCTGCGTCTCGTCCTGGCTCGGTGGGGTGCTCGGTCATGCGTCCGACGGGTTCTGAATCAGGTAGGCGCGGATGAAGGGCTCAAGGTCGCCGTCCATCACCGCGTCCACGCCCGAGGTCTCATGCTGCGTCCGCACGTCTTTGACCAGCCGATACGGGTGCATCACGTACGACCGGATCTGGCTGCCGAACGCGATGTCCTGCTTGGCGTTCTCCATCTCCTGCTTCTCGGCGTCGCGGTTTCGCTGCTCAAGCTCGTACAAGCGCGCCTTCAGCACCTTCATGGCGTGGGCCTTGTTCTGATGCTGGCTGCGCTCGGACTGACACGTCACCACGATCCCCGACGGCATGTGCGTCAGCCGCACCGCGCTGTCGGTCCGGTTGACGTGCTGCCCGCCGGCCCCCGACGCCCGATAGGTGTCGATGCGCAGATCGCTCTCCTGAACCTCGATCTCGATGTCGTCCTCGATGTCCGGATACACGAAGCACGCCGCGAACGACGTGTGCCGCCGCGCGCTCGCGTCGAAGGGTGAGATGCGGACGAGCCGGTGAACGCCCGCCTCCGCCTTCATCATCCCATAGGCGTAGTCGCCCTTCACGGACAGACTCGCCGACTTCAGCCCCGCCTCTTCCCCGTCCTGCCGGTCGAGGAAGGTCACGCCCCAGCCCTGTCGCTCACAGAACCGCACGTACATGCGCAGCAGCATCTCCGCCCAGTCCTGGCTCTCCGTCCCGCCAGCGCCCGCGTTGATGGTCAGGATCGCGTCGTTCTTATCCAGCTCGCCGCCCAGCATCCGCGAGAACTCGAGCGCCTCGATCGCGGCCTCGGCCCGGTCGAGATTCTCCACCATCTCGTCGCCGACGGAGCTGTCGCCCTCGGCCTCGCCCATCTCGATGAGCATCTGCGCGTCGTCCAGCGCCCGCCCCGGCACCTCCAACCGCTCCAGCGCGTTGGTCAGCTCCGTCCGCTCCTTGAGCAACCCCTGCGCCCGCGCCTGATCGTCCCACAGCGTCGGATCCGAGATCAGCGCCTCGATCTCGCTCAGCCGCGTCCGCCGACCAGGGACGTCAAAGATGCCCCCTGAGGGACGCGAGACGCGATTGGAGCTCTCCGAGCCGCTCCTTGTCGCTATCAAACATGCGTCAGCCCCTCGTGTGTGCGCGCGCGCCTCGCTGGCGCCCGGGCAGTGGCGCGGCATGCTACACGACCCGACCCGTGGCGCAACCAGAAGGCGACCGCCGCCGCCGCCAACGCCAGCGGCCACGGGCTATTTCCTCGGTCGCCGCCCGCGCCCCGCGCTGCGGCGCCCTTGCGAGGCTACGGCCCCGCCCTTACGCTCGCCGGCCCAAGGCAGGAGCGGAACATGCGTATCGGAATCGTCGGCGGCACAGGCAAAGAGGGACGTGGGCTGGCGCTGCGCTGGGCCAAAGCCGGCCACGCGGTCACCGTCGGCTCACGCGACGCGGCCCGCGGCGCCGAGGCCGCCCAAGAGCTAGCGGCCCAAGCCCAAGCCCCCATCGGCGGCGGCGACAACTTCCAGGCCTGCAAGGACGCCGAGGTCGTCATCCTCTCCGTACCCTACGGCGCCCACGCCTCCACCCTGCGCGAGCTGGCCCCCCACCTCTCAGGCCGCCTGCTGGTCGACATCACGGTCCCCCTGGTGCCGCCCAAGGTCTCCCGCGTCCAGCTCCCCGCCGGCCAATCCGCCGCCCTGGAGGCCCGCGCCATGGTCGGCGACGACGTCCGCGTCGTAGCCGCTTTTCACCATGTGGGAGCTCATCATTTGGTCGATCTCGACCACGGCCTCGAGACCGACGTCCTGGTCTGCGGAGACGACCCCGACGCCCGCGAGGTCGTCATCGGCCTGGCCAAAGACCTCGGCGCGCGGGGCCTCGACGCCGGGGTGCTCGAGAACGCCGTCGCGCTGGAGTCGCTGACGCCCGTCCTCATCCACATGAACCGGCGCTACAAGAGCCCGGGAGCCGGAATCCGCATCACGGGCCTCGGCGAGATCTGAGGGCTGAGGCCCGGAGGGCCCCAGGCGCGTCGAGGTGTCTCCGACACCCTCCCAGTCGCCAGCCGCGACTGCGCCCCCCAGACGCCAGCCGCGTCTGAGCCCCCCAGACGCCACGGCCCCCCTCGCTACTCCGCGATGAGCTTCGCCATCAGCCGCACGGCCTCCATCTGCTCGGTCCCGACGATGAGCGTCCCTACCCGGGACTCCTTCCAGACCTGGAACTGGTCCCGGATGCGCTCGGGTGAGCCGACCAGGTGGAACGCGTCGACCATGGCGTCGCTGACCGCCGCGACCGCCTCGGCTTTTTTGCCGTCCAGGTAGAGGTTCTGGATGTGGATGGCCTCGGCCTCGAAGCCGGCGCGGCGGACGTACTCGTTGTAGAAGTTCTTCGAGCGGGCGCCCATGCCGCCCACGTAGAGCGCCAGGGATTGGCGGAGCGGTAGGCGGCAGCGCTCGAGGTCGTCGCCGATGATGACCGCGACCGCCGGGGCGATGTCGAAGTCGGCCAGGGTCTTGCCGTCGGTGCGGAGCGCGAGGCCCTCTTTGAGGTTGTCCTCGATGACCTCGGGGAAGGCCGGGTTCATGCACGTCAGCAACACGCCGTCGGCCAATTCGCCAGCCAGCGCCTGACCTTTTGGGGCCATGGAGCCGGAGTAGATCGGCATGTCGGCGCGGCCGTGGAGGATGCTCTTGAGGGGCTTGCCGAGGCCCGCCGAGTCGGGGCCGTCGTAGGGGATGCGGTAGTGCTCGCCGTGGAACTCCAGGGCTTTCTCGCGCTTGAGGATGTCGCGGACGATGGTCAGGTACTCGCGCATCCAGGTCAGCGGCTTGTGCCAGGGGCGGCCGTGCCAGCCCTCGACCACCTGCGGTCCCGAGGTCCCCAGGCCGAGGATGAAACGCCCGCCCGAGAGCGCGTCCATGGTCATCGCCGTCATGGCCGTGTTGGCCGGCGAGCGCCCCGGAAGCTGCATGATCGCGGTGCCCAGCTTGATCTTCGTGGTCTGGGCGCCGATCCACGCCAGGGGGCTGACCGCGTCGGAGCCCCAGGCCTCCGCCGTCCACACCGAGTCGTAGCCGAGCCGCTCGGCCTCTTGGATGCGCGCGATATCCAGGCCCATCTGGGCGCCGCTATAGCCAACCGTCAGTCCGAGCCGCATCGTCGACCTCCAAGTCCGTGGCGGGGCCGCATCGTACCCGATCGCGGGCCGGATTCCGCCACCCTGTGGTTGACCGGGCGGGGCGAACGCTTAGACACTGCGCGGGCCAACCGCAGCGCGGACCGAACGCAGAGGAGCCAGCCATGAGCGAGAAGCCAGTCGTCACCACCGCCCGTGAGGGGCACGTCCTCATCATCACCATCGACCGCCCCGAGGCGCGCAACGCCATCAGCCCGGCGGTGGCCGCGGGGATCGAGGCGGCGATTGACGAACTGGAGGGCGACGACGCGCTGCGGGCGGCCGTGCTGACCGGCGCGGGCACTGTGTTTTGCGCGGGCGCCGACCTGCGCGAGATCGCGGCGGGGCGGGCGGCCGCGCTGTCGACGGAGCGCGGTGGCTTCGCGGGGCTGGTGCGGCGCAAGCACGACAAGCCCATCGTGGGGGCCGTGCAGGGCGACGCGCTGGCCGGCGGGTTCGAGGTGGCGCTGGGCTGCGATCTGCTGGTGTGCGCCGAGGGGATTCGCATGGGGCTGCCCGAGGTGAAGCGCTCGCTGGTGGCGCTGGCGGGCGGGCTGGTCGAGCTGCCGCGGCTCATCGGCGAGAAGCTGGCGCTGGAGCTGGCGCTGACCGGCGACCCGACGACGCCGGAGCGGCTGCGCGACGCGGGGCTGGTCAACCGGGTGGTGCCGAAGGACGAGGTGCTGGCGACCGCGCTGGCGCTGGCGGCGCGCATCGCCGAGAACGGCCCGCTGGCGGTCAAGGCGTCGCGGCGCATCATCACCGAGGGGCGCGACCTGGACACGAACGCGCGCTGGGAGCACTCGTTCAAGTTGGGCTGGCCGGTCTTCGCGTCGGAGGACGCCAAGGAGGGCCCGACGGCCTTCCTCGAGAAGCGCGCGCCCGTGTGGAAGGGCCGCTGAATCGTCAGGCGCGGGCGGGGTATTTGTAAGCCTCGCGGCGCCTCGGGCACCCTGCAGATCGCCGAAGGAGATCCCCATGCTACGCGCCATCATCATCGTCTGGGGCTTGGTCCTGCTCACCGCGCTGGGCGCCTGCGACGAGAGCAGCAAGTGCACCGCCGGCGAGACCAGCGCGTGTACCTGCGCCAACGGGAACTCGGGCGAGCGCACCTGCCGGTCGGACGGTGAGCTTGGGGCGTGCATCTGCGCCACCGTGACCTCCGACGTCGTCGTCACGCCCGACGCCGCGGTGGCGGACAGCGACTGCGTGCCGAAGTGCGAGGGCTGGACCTGCGGCGACGACGGCTGCGGCGGCTCGTGCGGGACCTGCCCGGGCAATGACGACTGCCTCAACGGCGCCTGCACCGGGTGCGAGTCGTTTACCTGCTGCGACCTGCGCTTCTTGAACCCGGTCCCTGGGCTCACCGGCTTCGGCGGGGGCTGCACCGACGACCGAGATTGCGTCTTCCAGGAGTGCATGATGCCGGGCGACGACGGCAACACGACGAACTCGCTGTTCGGGTTCTGCACGCGGGGCTGCGACTGTAACGGTGCGGCGGCCAAGCTCTCGGACGCCGAGAAGGAGGACTACGTGTGCCTCTACCCGTCCGGGTTCGCGAGCGCCCACCACGTGGTGATCTACTGCAAGACACTTGAGGACTGCCTCAAGCGCGACTCCCGCTGGACCGCGTGCGGCACGGCGCCGGGCACCACCGCGAAAGTCTGCCTCGCTCAATGAGCGCAGCCGCGAACGCCCCAAACCCAGCCCTGGACGGTCTCTTCGACGCGATTCGGCGCGCCACGACGCCGGTGGACTGGTCCGCAGCGGTGAAGCTGGTGCGCGCCGGCGCGGTCGTGGGCGAGAGCGCCGACGACGAGGAGATCGAGCTCAAGGTCATGATGAGCGGGCGCGGCGTGATGGCGCTGCGGGTCTCGCTGTACCCGGAAGACGAGGAGTGGTCCTGCGACTGCGACACGCGGGCGGCCTGCTGCCAGCACGTCGCCGCCTGCATTATTGCGATGCGACAGGCCGGCGAGGAGGGGCTGGAGCTTCCGGTGAGCGACCTGGAGGTCGGGCACGTGCGGTACGTGCTGCGGCGCACCGAGCGCGGGCTGGAGCTTCAGCGCAGCGTGGTGGTGGATGGCCGGGTCTCGCCGCTGCAGGTCTCGCTGACGGCGGCGGCCGCTGGACACGCGCCCGCGCCGCCGGTGGCCATCGGGCCCCACGACCTGGACGTGGAGGACGCGCTGGGTCTGCGGGCCCACGGGCGCATCGCGCGCGAGCAGATGCCGCGGATCTTGCGGGCGCTGGCCTCGTGCGGGGACGTGCGGCTGGACGACGAGCCGATCCGGTGCTCGCCGCTGCTGGTGATGCCGGTGGTGCAGGTGGCCGAGCAGGGCGACGGCTTCCTGGTGACGGCGCTGCCCGACCCCGGCGTCGAGGAGGTCTTCGCCAACGGCGCCGTGCGGCTCGGCGACCAGGTGCGGCCCATCGGGGATCCGGGCGTCGCGCGCGAGCTGATGTGGGCGCTGTCGAAGGGCAAGAGCTACGGGCCGGCCGAGGTGCCCGAGCTGGTGACCGAGGTGCTGCCCGAGCTGCGGCGGCGGCTGAAGGTCGAGATGCTTACCAAGCGGCTGCCCGGGGTGTGCGACGAGCCGCCGCGGGTGGTGGTCGAGACGGGGACCGAGGGCGACCGGCTGGTGGTGACGGCGCACATCGTCTACGGCGAGCCCGAGGTCGCGCGGGTCAGCGACGGCGTGCTGCAGGTGCACGGGCGCGCGGTGCCGGCGCGGGATGAGGGGGCCGAAGAGAAGCTGGCGCGGGAGCTGCGGTCCGATCTCGGGCTGGTGAGCGGGGCGCCGGCGGTGCTGGACGGCGAGGACGCGGTGCGCTTCGCGTCGAAGCTGAAGACGTGGCGGCGCGGGGTGATCTCGGGCGACGCGCAGGAGGCGTTTACGCTGGCGCCGCCGCTGTCGCCGGACCTGGGGCTCGGCGAGGGCGACGCGGGCTTCGAGCTGGCCTTTCGGTCGGAGGGTGGGAGCGCGGACCCGGGGCGCGTGCTGGCGGCGTGGCAGCGCGGGTCGAGCTTGGCGCCGCTGGACGGGGGGGGCTGGGCTCCGATTCCCCTGGAGTGGCTTGGGAAATACGGGCACCTGGTGGCGGACCTGCTGGAGGCGCGGGCCGCGGACGGGACGCTGCCGCGGGCGGTGCTGCCGGACCTCGCGAGGCTGTGCGACGCCCACGACGCGCCGCGGCCGGCGGCCTTGGGCGAGCTTCAGCAGCTCGTCGACGGCTTCGACGGGCTGCTCGACGCGCCGCTGCCCGAGGACCTGACGGCGACCCTGCGGAGCTACCAGAAGCAAGGCGTGGACTGGCTCTGCTTCATGCGGGACGCGGGGCTGGGCGCCCTGCTGGCCGACGACATGGGCCTTGGCAAGACGCTGCAGACCCTGGCGGTCATCCGCGGGCGCACGCTTGTCGTCGCGCCGACCAGCGTGCTGCACTCGTGGCGGGGCGAGGCCGAGCGCTTCCGCCCGGGGCTCAAGACCAGCGTCTACCACGGCCCGAACCGCGCCCTGGACCCGGACGCGGACCTGATCCTCACGACCTACGCCATCTTGCGGATGGACGCGGAGCTGCTGGCGGCCGAGCGCTGGGACATGATCGTATTGGACGAGGCGCAGGCCATCAAGAACCCGGAGAGCCAGGTGACGCGCGCCGCGTGGCGACTGGACGCCGGCTTCAAGCTGACGCTGACCGGCACGCCGGTCGAGAACCGCCTCGACGAGCTGTGGAGCCAGTTCCAGTTCATCGCGCCGGGGCTCTTGGGCAGCCGGAAGTCCTTTCAAGACCGCACGGTGCGGCCCATCGCCGAGGGGCTGGCGGGCGCGGCGGGGCGGCTACGCACGCGCATCCGCCCCTTCATCCTCCGGCGCCTCAAGCGCGACGTGGCCAAAGAGCTGCCGCCGCGCACCGAGGTGGTCCTGCGGGTCGAGCTGAGCGACGCAGAGCGCCGCGTGTACGACGCGATCCGGGCCGCGACCCAGCAGGACATCACCGATCGCCTCGGCCACGGCGGCAACCCGCTGCAGGCGCTCGAGGCCCTGATGCGCCTGCGACAGGCCGCCTGCCACTCGGCCCTCATCCCCGGACAGCACGCCACCGGCTCGTCAAAGATCGACCTGCTGGTAGAACAGCTCGACGAGGCGGTCTCCGAAGGCCACAAGGCGCTGGTCTTCTCGCAGTGGACCTCCTACCTCGACCTGGTCGAGCCGCACCTGGAGGCCGCCGGCCTGCCCTTCTGCCGCCTGGACGGCTCGACGCGGGACCGCCAGGCCGTGGTCGACACCTTCCAGGATGACGCCGGCCCGCCCGTGATGCTGCTCTCGCTCAAAGCCGGCGGCACCGGGCTGACCCTGACGGCCGCCGACCACGTCTTCTTGCTGGACCCGTGGTGGAACCCCGCCGTCGAGGACCAGGCCGCCGACCGCGCCCACCGAATCGGCCAGGATCGCCCCGTGCTGGTGCACCGGCTGGTGGCCGAGAACACGGTCGAGGAGCGCATCTTGGCGCTCCAGGCGAGCAAGCGCGCCCTGGCCGACGCCGCGCTCGAGGGTGCAGACCGCGCCGCCGCGCTCACCCGCGACGATCTGCTGGCGCTGCTCGCCTGATCTTCACGCCGTGTAGAGCTTTTTCACACTCGCGCCGGGCCGCCGCGCACAGGCTCTCCCCGCGCCCGCACGCCCAGCGCGCCTCCCGAGGCCTGGCACAGTTGTTGCGTTGGTCTCTGTGCCTAAGGTCCCCGACCAGGGTCTGGCCCCGAGGTCTGGACGCGCTTCTACGAGGTGGTTGTGATGCGACGGATGACGGCGTGCGTGTATGGCTTGGCGATGGGGCTGCTGCTGACGGCCTGCGGCGACGGTGGCGGCACCGCGAACACCCCGGGAGATCCTGGGGATCCGGTCAAGCCCGGCGTCATCGGGGTGCGGCCCGCCGACGAAGCCCTGGCGACCAGCTACCAAGCGGTCCTCAGCGGGCTCGACGCCATGACCCTCGACGACTTCATGGCCCAGTACACGCCGAAGGACGCCCCGGTCGCCTCGCCGCTCAGCTACGACCCGACCGACTCGACGTGGTTCGACCTGGTCGAGAAGGAGCTGGACCTGAACGCCGCCGAGCGCCAGCGCATCGTGGACCAGGGCTTCATGGTCTCCGAGCGCCTCACCTTCCCGACCTTCGGCGAGGCCCTCATCGAGGTTTACGCCCGAGATCTGCCGATCCTCGTGACCACCGACATGGTGCTGCAGGCGCTGCACGCCTCCTACGACGAGATCCTGCTCACCCTCGAACAGGGCGTCCTCTCCTCGCAGATCGACGCGGTGCTCAGCGGCGCCCACGACGCCCTGGCCGGGCTGGACCTCGGCCCCACCGCGCTGGCCCAGGACGCCGCGCGCGACGCGGACTTCTACCTGACCGTCGCCCGCAGCCTGCTCGCGGGTGCGCCGGTGCCGTCGAAGGGCGGCGGGGCCGTGGACGCCGACGTGACGCGCTTCCTCGAGGCCGTCGCGGCGGAGCAGTTCAGCGAGGTCACCGTCTTCGGGACCAAGCGAAAGATGGACTTCAGCCAGTTCAAGCCGCGCGGCCACTATGAAGGCATCCCCGAGCTCGAGCGCTACTTCCAGGCCATGATGTGGCTGGGCCGCGTCGACTTCCGCTTCATGGAGCAGGACGAGCTGACCGGCGAGTGGCTCTTTCACCACCGCCAGCTTGTCGGCGCCCACATCCTCGCCGCCGCCGTGGACGCCAGCGGCACCATGGGCCAGTGGAGCTCGGCCGACGACCTGCTCGCCCTGATGGTCGGGCCGGTGGACTACATCGATTTCCGCGGTCTGGGCCGGATGGCGACCGACGAGGGCTTCACGACGCCGGCCGACGTGGCCGCGCTGGGTGCGACGCAGATCGACGCGCTGGCGAAGCTGCTGCTGCGCGGCGACTACGGCGAGCAGCGCATCAACAGCCACTGGCTCTCGACCAACCCCTACGCGTCGGAGCCGACGCCCCTGCCGCCCAGCTTCGCCCTGCTCGGCCAGCGCTTCGTCGTCGACAGCCACGTCTTCTCAAACGTCGTCTACGACCGCGTCATCGTCGACGGCAAGAAGATCCCGCGCGTGCTGCCGAACCCGCTCGACGCCCTCTTCGTGCTGGGCCAGGACCAAGCGCTGCCGCACCTCGCCGACGAGCTGAACCGCTTCCCCTACCACGGCAACCTGCACGCCCTGCGCTACCTGGTCGACGCCTACGAGCCCGAGTTCTGGACCTCCAACGTCTACAACCTGTGGCTGTCGGCCCTGCGCACGCTCAACGCGCCGACCACCGACACCGCCTTCCCCGAGCCCATGCGCTCGCCGGCGTGGCGCGACCGCGTGCTGAACACCCAGCTCGGCTCGTGGGCCCAGCTCCGCCATGACACGCTGCTCTACGCGAAGCAGTCCTACACCGGCGGCGTGACCTGCGAGCACCCCGACGGCTACGTCGAGCCCTACCCGGCCTTCTTCGCGCGCGTCGGCGACGTCGGCGCGCTGGTGGCCCAGACCCTGGCGAACGTCCCCAACAGCAACTCCTGGGAGGCGAAGCGCATCTCCACCTTCTTCGCGAACTGGACCACGGTCATGGCGAAGCTCGAGGCCATGGCCACCAAGAGCCTCCAGGGCGAGGCCTACACCGCCGACGAGATCGCCTTTTTGCAAGGCACCATCAGCGCGGAGCCGGGCTGCGGCGCGCCGGTCTACTCGGGCTGGTACCCCACGCTCTACTTCGCGGGCGCCGAGGCGGTGTCGGACTACAAGCCCACCATGGCCGACGTCCACACCAACCCGAACTCCGGCCCCCTGCCCGGCCCGAACGTGCTGCACGTGGGCACCGGCAACGTGCAGCTCATGGTGCTGACGGCCGAGACCTGCGAGGGCCCCGAGGCTTACGTCGGCCCGGTGTTCACCTACTACGAGCTCGACGTGCCCGAGATCCGGCGCGTCCCCGACTCCGAGTGGGGCAAGATGCTCATCGAGGGCAACGAGCCCGCGCGCCCCGCGTGGACCTCCAGCTTCGTGGTCGCCAACTGAGCGCGGTGGCGCGGCCAGCTGAGCCCGCCACAATTCCCTCGCCCGCCTCGGCGACCGCTCCTATAGTCACCCGCGCAGAGTCACCCGTCGTCGTCTCTGCGGGACTCTGCGTGGTGTGACCTTGCTACGCTTCCACCGCCTTCAGTGGCTCTTCGGGGCGCTGGTCATCGTCGTCTACACCGCGGTCTCGTTTCGCGTAGGCGCCGTCTTTCCGTTCTACGACTTCCCCATGTTCTCGCGGATGACCGAGTCGCGCGGTCGCGCCTTCGCCCGCACCCCGGATGGCGCCGTCGAGACCGTCGACACGTTCGACGCGTGGTACTGCCCCGATCTCGAGCGGGCGCTCCTCATGGATAGCCCCTGCGGGCTGCCGCAGACCTGGTACTTCGACGAGCTGCTGGGCGTCGGCAACGTCCTCGTCTACCTGCGCAGCAACAGCAGCGACCACGCGGTGGGCGAGCCGGTCGAGGTGATCTTCCGCGCCTGGCTCTCCCAGGACGACGAGGTGGACTCAGCCCCCGTGGACTGCCCGATCATGCAGTGCAACGCGCGCCGCCGACCCGGTAAGAGCGCGCCATGATGAACGAGGCGACCACCACGCTTTGGCGCCGCGCCATCGCCTTCATCGTCGTGACGAACTCGCTGCAACTGCTCACGCAGGCCTGGCCGGGCGACGTGAAGGCCCTGCTCGCCGTGGCGGGGCTGGCGGCCGTGGGCGGCGCGGTCGTGTCCATGCGGCGCGTC
The DNA here is from genome assembly GCA_041389525.1 of Myxococcota bacterium. Taxonomy (GTDB): domain Bacteria; phylum Myxococcota_A; class UBA9042; order PHBI01; family JACKFB01; genus JACKFB01. The sequence goes on from JAWKRR010000031.1 coordinate 85,602, forward strand.
GCTCATCCCCTGTGGATGGGGCTCTCCCTGGTCGGCCTCGCCGCCGTCCACGAGCTTTACCGCGCGACGGTCGGGAACTACGACGACCAGATCTTCCAGACCGCGGCGGCCGGCGCGGGCTGGCTTGCTGGCGCTGGGTTCGCCGCGCTGGCCGTGGCCCGCGACGACGCCGGGCCGCGCCGTCAGGCGATCGAGTCCATGGCGGCGACAGGCGCGGCCGCCGGCCTCGGCGCCGCCTACCTCTGCGCCGGCCTCTCCAAGCTCGTCGAGTCCGGCTCGGGCTACTGGATCGACCCGACGTGGCTGCGCCTCATCGCCCTGGAGCACCAGCCCCCAGACATGGGCGCCCTGCGCGCCTGGCTCTTCGACTTCGCCGTCCACGACGCCCGCTTCGCCACCCTCGGCTCGACCTTCACCATCATCTCAGAGGTCGCCGCCGTGCTGCTCCCGTTCGGGCGCTGGCCACGCATGATCGGCGGGGCTGGCCTCATCTTTCTGCACGTCGGCATCTGGATCTTCACCGACATCGTGTTCATCTCGGGCTTCACGCTCTTGGTGGTCTTCAGCTTCGACTGGCCCGCCCTGGTCGCGCGGCTGCGCGGCCGCCCGGTCAGCCCGCCACCGCCCGAGCCCGCCGTGCGCTTGCGGCCAAGCCACCTCGCGCTGCTGGTCGTGGTCGCCGCGACCGTGACCAGCGTGCTCTGGGCCCTCCCCATCGAGCGCCGCCTCCACGCGGCCCCCCTCGACGGCGCCGGCGAGAACCGCCCTCCCGGCGCTCCAGCACCGCCCCCCGCGCCCCACGTCGACTCGGCCCCCTGACGCGGCCGCTCCCTTCCGCGCCCATGATGGCGCCTCAGACCACCTCGACCAC
>JAWKRR010000032.1:0-85230 GCA_041389525.1 Myxococcota bacterium
AAACGCGACGCTGGTGGCGTCGGGCGCTAGGTCGAGGCGCTGGGCCAGCAGCCGCGCGGTCGCGTAGCTCTGGGCGCGGTAGCAGCTGCGGTTCGCCGACACGATGGCGGCGCAGCAGTCGGGCGTCGCGAGGCAGTGAGAAGGCCCGAGATCGGTGGCTCGAATCTGGCGCTCCGGCAGGCCGTGAAAGGACATCAGCACGTGGTCGGGGCGGAACTCGGCGAGGTGCGGGCGGGCGATGGCGGCGGCGGCGTCGAGGAAGCCCGGGTGGTCGTAGAAGTCCGGCACGGTCTGGAGCGGCGGCGTGACCGTCATGGCGCCGGCGAGGGTGTAGAGGCGCTCGAGGGACGAGCCCGTCGAGGAGCTTGCGTACTGCGGGTAGAGCGGGAGCACGACGATGCGGTCGACGCCGGCGCGCTGCAGCGAGTCGAGGGCGGTGTCGAGGCCGGGGTTGCCGTAGCGCATGGCCATGGCGACGTGCCACTGAGGGCCGAGGCGCTCAGCGACGGCGGCGGTGAGGTCCTGGGTGTGGAAGAGGAGCGGCGAGCCGCGGTCGGTCCAGATCTGGCGGTAGGCGGCGGCGCTCTTTTTGGGGCGGAAGGGGAGGATGACGCCGTAGAGGAGGATGGCGCGGGCGATGGGCGCAATGTCGATGACCCGCGGATCGCTGAGGAATTCCCTGAGGTATCGGCGCACCGCGGGCGTCGTGGGGGCGTCAGGGGTGCCGAGATTGACGAGGAGTGCGCCGTGCATGCGGGCGGACTAGCAGATCGGCGCGCGGCGCGCCACGGTGAGCGGTGGCGGACACGGCGGTCGCGCGGACGGAGCGATTGATACAGCATGGCGCGGATGGAGTGGCTCCGCACCCTTAGCAAGATACGCAGCGGCGAGCGCCGGGACGTCGGCTTCGCGTTCGCGATGCTGCTGGCCTTCGTCGCGAGCTATCAGCTGCTCGAGACGGCCCGCGACGCGCTCTTCTTGGCGAGCATCCCCGCGACGCGCCTGCCCTGGGTGTACCTCGGGATCGCCGTGGTCGCGCTGGGCGTGACGCAGTTTCAGCTGCGCTATGCCCGCGGGGTGCGGCCGCGCGTCGTGCTGGCGGCGTGGATGGGGCTCGCGGCGACGGTGACCTTCGGGTTTTGGTGGTGGCACGAGGCCCTCGGCACCGGCGGGCTGTACGCCGTGGCCATCTGGAGCGGGGTCGTCACATCCCTGGTGCTGGTGCACTTGTGGACGCTGCTGGGCGATCTCTTCACGATCAGCCAGGCCAAGCGGCTCTACGGGCTGATCGGCGCCGGCAGCGTCGTGGGCGCGATCTTGGGCTCGGCCCTGGCCACGTGGCTCGCGACCCGCTGGCCGGCCCAGCTCTTGCTCCTCGCGGCCGCGGTCGGGTTCGCGCTCACATCGCTGCTGCCGATGGGTTTCCGCGACCCCGGCCCCGTCCAGAACGACGACACCGACAAGGCCGCGGGGGACGGGCCAAGCCTTGGCGCGGCCGCCCGCCTCGTCGCCGACGACCCCTACGCGCGCCGCCTGCTGGTGCTGCTCTTCAGCGTCTCTGGGACGCTGACGCTCGTCGACTTCCTCTTCAAGAGCATCGTCGCGGCCGAGGTGCCCGCCGCCGAGCTAGGCGCCTTCTTCGCGAGCGTGGCGCTGGCGTTGAACGTGCTCTCGCTCTTCAGCCAGCTCGTGCTGGTCGGCTTCTTGCTGCGCCGCTTCGACGTCCACGCGGCCCTCAGCGTGTTGCCGGCGCTGATGGCGCTGGGCGGCGCGGGCGTACTGGTGGTGGGCGGACTGCCGGCCGCGCTGCTCTTGAAGGGCGCCGACGGCAGCCTGCGTTACTCGCTCCAACGCACCGCGACGGAGCTGCTCTTCGTCCCGCTCCGTGCCGAGGTGCGCGGCCGCATCAAGGCCTTCGTCGACGTGGTCGGTCAACGCGGCGGGCAGGCGCTCGCCTCGCTGCTGATCCTCGCGCTGGCGGCCGTCGGCGCGCCCCTGACGGTGGCCGCCGTGCTGCTCGTAGTGGCGTCGGGCCTGTGGCTGTCGGCGGTCTTCGAGCTGCGCGTCCACTACCTGAACATCTTCCGGCGCCGCCTGCGGGCGGGCGAGGTCTCGGTCAGCGATTTCCCAGAGCTGGACGTCGCGTCCCTCGAGACGCTCTTCGTCGCGCTCGGGAGCGAGAACCCCAAGGAGGCCGTGGCGGCGCTGGAGGTGCTCGCGAGCGAGGGGCGGGCGCATCTGGTGCCGACCTTCATCCTCTATCACCCCGCGCCGCCGGTCGTGGAGCGCGCGCTCACCCTGTTCAGCGAGCAGGGGCGGGCCAGCGCGGTCCCGGCCATCGACCGCCTCTTCAGCCACCCGGAGGCGCGGCTGCGTGCGGCGGCGGTTGGGGCGCGGGCGGCGCTGGCGCCAGACGCGGCGCTGTTGATCGACCTGTTCGACTCGGACACGTCCCCGGAGGTGCGGGCGGCGGTGGCGGTCAACCTGCTCGTCGAGGGGGCCATGAGCGAGGAGGAGGCCCGCGGAAACGTCGAGGCCATCCTCGAGATGGGGCCGGATTCGGCGAGGGTGGCGCTCGCGGAGGCCATCGGTCGACGCGCCGCGGAGGGCTTCGACTCGGTGCTCAAGCGGCTCGCGGACGCGGCGGCGACGGAGGTCCGAGCTGCCGCGATTCGTGCGATGGGAGCTGTCGGTTCGGAGATGTTCTTGCCGACGATCATCGCGGCGCTGGGGTCCGAGTCGACTCGCCCGGTGGCCCGCGAGGTGCTCGCGCGGATGGGCCCGGCGGCGTTTCGCGCGCTCGAGCAGGCGCTCAATGACCGTGAGCTCCCCGAGCTGGTCCGGTGGACGCTGCCGGCGACCCTCGCGGGGCTCAACCCCGGGCGCGCCGCGGCGTTGCTGCTGGAGCAACTCCCGGAAGAGTCGAGCGGCATGGTGCGGTACCGGATCATCCTGGCGCTTGAGGCGATGACGCTGCGGGACACGTCGCTGCGACTGGACCGCGGGCGGCTCGACCAGGCGATCTCGGCGCACGTGGGTCGGGCGTACCGCTACCTCGACCGTCGCCTCAGCCTGGAGCGCGGCGCCGCCCAGAACCCGGCGCTTCGCACCCCCGGGCATCTGCTGCTGGTCCGGATGCTCGCTGACAAGCAGCACAACGCCGTCGAGCGGCTCTTTCGGCTGCTGGAGCTGCGCCATCGCCGCGAGCGATTTCTGCCGATCTGGCGCGGTCTGCAGAGCGGGTCGCCCGAGGTGCGCGCGGCCAGTCTGGAGCTGCTCGAGAGCGCGCTGTCCGGCGAGCTGCGCGGGCCGGTCGTCGCGCTCGTGGACGACTCGCCCGACCGCGAGCGGCTGGAAAACGCGGCTGGGTTTCGGCAGGTGAGCCGTCAGGACTACGAAGACGTGCTCGCTGAGCTGCTCGACAGCAGCAGCGACACCGTGCGCGTCGTGACGGCGCACCACGTGGGCGAGCTGCGGCTGCGGCGATTCCGGGCGCGCCTGATGGAGCTGCGGGAGCGGGGGACGGACCGGGTCGATCTCGAGCTGGCGCTTGAGCGATTGACGGAGGGTGTGCAGGGGCAGGAGGTGGCCGATGCTGGGTGAGAGCGCCCTGGACCGCGTGCGGGACCGGCTGCTGCTGCTGCGGTCCATGGAGGCGTTTGCGGGCCTCGACGACAGCGGCTACGCGCTGCTCGCGGAGCACACGCGCGCGCGGTTCTTCAAGAAGGGTGCGCGACTTCTGGAGGCCGGGCAGCCTGTGGAGCGGCTCTACGTCGTGACCTCCGGCGCGGTCCGGATGTCCTCCGGAGAGCAGATCGCGTCGGGCGCGCTGGAGCCGCGAGGTGTGGGGGTCCTGTCGTTCTACGCGCGGGACCCCCAGGGTGTGGAGGCGGTCGCGCTCGAAGCGACGCACACGCTGGAGATCCCGGCGCACGTCCTGCTGGGTGCGCTGGAGACGAACTTCTCGCTGGTGCGGAGCGCGCTGCGCGCCCTCGCGACGCAGCGGGCGGCGAACCGGAATGGGCGGCCGCCGGTGGGGGCTGGCGGCGACGCGGAGGTGGTAGGGAGCCACGGGAGACGGCCGCCGACCCTGGTGGAGCGCATCCTCGAGCTCCACGACGGGGTGCTATTTCGGCAATGCAACCTGGACGCGGTCATCGAAGCGTGTCGGCAAATGCGCCTCGCGAGGTGGGAGCGCGGCGAGCGCCTCTGGTCGCGCGGCGAGCGGGCGACGACCTGGGTGCGGTTTGCCGATGGGCAGGTCCTCTGCGACGGCGAGAGAGGGCAGGAGAGCCGGGTGGGGGCTGGCTTTGCGCTCGGAATCGACGACGCGCTGGGGACCGGCGTCCGGTCCTTTGGCGCGACCGCGCTCACCGAGGTCCACGGCTTCGAGATGAGCAGCGACGCGTTCCTGATCTTGCTGTCGGCGCACTTCGACGTCGCGCGCGAGCTGCTGGCGCTCTTCGCGAGCGATCTCTTGCGGCAGGGCGAGCCCCCGGCCCCAGACCAGCCCTGAGGGCGGCCGCCCCCGGCGCGTCGCTGCCCCCAGCGGCCCGCCGCGGGCGGCCGCGCCGCGGGTGTGCCCGCCGCCCCTTGGGTCGGAGGCGGCGATGTTGCATCCTCAGCGTGGCGGCGTTCCCTAGCCCGCCCCGGCCCGCGGACCCCGACCTGACGAGGCCAGAGACGATGCGCGCATGACGATGCACCCGCCCGAGATCGGCGGCGATTTGACCACCGAGGACGCCGCGCCACCCTGCTTGCACCACGCCGCCGGCGGCGCCTCCGGGTGGCTCAGCGCGGGCGCGCTCCCCGGCCTCGATGACGCGGAGGGCGCGTCGCTGCCGACCGCGCTCCCGCCGGTGGTCGACGCCCACGTCCACCTCTTTCCCGACGCCCTCTTCGAGGCGCTGTGGCGCTGGTTCGAGGCCTACGGTTGGCCGGTGCGCTATCGCCTTCAAGCGCCCGAGGTCATTCGCTTTCTGCTCTCGCGCGGCGTGCAGCACATCGTCGCGCTCCACTATGCGCACAAGCCGGGCATGGCGGCCGCGATGAACGCGTGGATGGCGGCGCTGGTCCGCGAGGAGCCGCGCGTCACCGGCACCGCGACCGTGCTGCCCGGCGAGCCCGGCGCCGCGGCCATCCTCGCCGAGGGGTTCGCCGCGGGGCTGCGAGGCGTCAAGCTGCACTGCCACGTCCAGTGCTTCGCGGCCGACGACGCGCGGATGGCCGAGATCTACGACGCCTGCGTCGCCTACGACCAGCCCCTGGTGATGCACGCCGGCCGCCAACCCGCCAGCCCCGGCTACCGTTGCGACCCCCTCTCGCTGTGCGGTGCAGAGCGCATCGAGGCGGTGCTGAAGGGCTGGCCTTCCTTGCGCCTCTGCGTGCCCCACCTGGGCGGCGACGAGTTCGACGCCTACTTCCGCCTGCTCGAGCGCTACGACTCGCTGTGGCTCGACACCACCATGGTGATGGCCGACTACTTCGACGGCGTCGGCCGCCAGGACCGCTTCATCGACGCTCGCCCCGAGCGGCTGATGTACGGCACCGACTTCCCGAATCTGCCCTACGCGTGGGACCGCGAGATCGTCCGAATCGCGAGGCGCCATCGGGAGGAATCGCTGATCGCCGTGCTCGGCGAGACCGCGACCGACTTCTTCGGGTTGGGCTCGTGAGCGCGCCCACGGCCACCACGATGACGCTTGAGTGGGCGGGCCTGCGCACCACCGCCACGGTGGCAGGGGAGGGGCCGCTGGTGCTCTTGCTGCACGGCTTTCCCGACACGCGCGGGACCTGGCGCCACCAGCTCCCGGCGCTGGCGTCGGCCGGGTTTCGCGTCGTCGCGCCCTCCCTGCGCGGCTACGAACCGACGTCGCAGCCGCGCGACCGCGACTACGGCGTCGCCACCTTGGCCGGCGACGTCCTCGCGTGGATGGACTGCCTGGGTGCCGAGCGCGCGCGGATCGTCGGCCACGACTGGGGGGCAGCCATCGCCTGGGCCCTGGCCGCCCGCGCCCCCGACCGCATCGAGCGCATCGCCGCCCTCGCCGTGCCGCCGCTGCAGCGTGCCGCCCGCATGGCCGCCCACGCCCCGTCCGCGCTTCTGCCCTTGTGGTACATGGCGTTTTTCCAGCTGCGCGGCGTCTCCGAGGCCGCCCTCCTCGCCCGCGACGGCGCGCTGGTCCGCTGGCTGTGGCGCCGCTGGTCCCCCGGCTTCGACGCCGGCGACCCGCACATCCGCGACGTCATCGACGCCCTCGGCCGTCCCGGCGTCGCCACCGCCGCGCTCTCCTACTACCGCGCCTTCGCCAACCTCGCCTCGCCCGCCTCCCGCGCGACCGCCCGCCTCTTCGCCGCCCAGACCCCCGTCCCGGCCCTCGCCATCGCCGGCGCCCGCGACGGCTGCCTGCGCGCGGACCTGCTCCAGCGCGCCGTCGACCTCCGCGACTTCCCCGCCGGCATCCGCACCCTGACCCTCCCCGACGCCGGCCACTTCCTGCACCTCGAACAGCCAGCCGCCATCAACGAAATCCTCAGGGATTGGCTGGCTCTTTCCGGGTAGCCGGCTTGTCAACGCGCCCCGCCCGTGCGAGTCGATCGACCTCCATGAGTGCCCATCCACCGCCCACGCCCGCCGGCCGCGCCTTCGAGGCTGCCAGCGCCGCCGCCTCCCTCGGCCTCGCCGGGCTGCTGGTCGCCCTGGCCGCATCGGGCGTCTCGGTCTTCCTCGGCCACCAAGCCGCCCCCGCCCGCCGCATCGACGACATCGCCCGCGAGCTACAGCGCGACCCGCTGCTGGCCCTCGGCACCTTCCAGGCCCTGCTCCCGGCCCTCGTCGCGCTCGTCCTCGCCGCCCTCACCCTCGCGGCGCTGGCCCCGGCCCCGGCGCCCGCGCTCGCCCGCCCGCCCTGGCCGGCCCGCCTCCGCGCCGCCGCCTGGACCCTGCTCCCCCTGGCGCTCCTCCCCGCCGCGCTCTGGTACGACGAGGAGTCCGGCCGCGCCATCATCGCCGCCGCCCTCGTCGGCCTCTCCGCCTACTTGGCCGCGACCCTCCTCGCCCGCCCCGACGCCCCACCCGCGCCCATCTCACCTCGCGCCGCCCGCCGCGCCGCCGCCGCCCTCGCCACCCTCGCCGGCCTCTTCCTCTTCGCCGTCGCCACCCAACGCCACCGCGCCCACTGGTCCAGCCTCATCGACCTCGGCCTCTTCTACGAGCTCTACGACAACCCCGAGGGCCGCCTCCTCTACAGCCCCACCCTCGGCATGAGCTTCCTCGGCGAGCACTTCTCCCCCGTCCTCGCCCTGCTCTGGCCCATCGTCGCCCTCGCCCGCACCCCCGTCGCGCTCCTCGCCATCCAAGCGGCCACCATCGCCGCCGGCGCCTACCTCCTCTACGAGCTCGCCGCCCGCCGCACCAAGAGCCACGCCCTCGGCCTCGCCCTCCTGCTCGCCTACGCCCTCTGCCCCTTCGTCCAGCGCGCCGCCTTCTACGACTTCCACCTCGACATGCTCGAGCCGCCCCTCATCTTCGGCTTCGTCCTCGCCTGCACCTCCCAGCACCGCCACCGCCACGTCTGGTTGTGGCTCTGCGCCGTCCTGCTCTGGGCCACCAAAGAGGACACCTTTATCTACACGTCGGTCATGGCCACGGTCTTCCTGGTCGCCGAGGGCCGCCGCCGCGAAGGCGCCGCCATCATCGTGACCGGCCTCGCCGTCGGCGCCGTCGTCCTCACTCAGGTCCTCCCCGCCCTCCGCGCCCCCTACGACCCCACCCACTTCTCGACGGTCGCCGTCGCCGAGGGCTACGCGTTCGGCGCCCGCTACTACAACCTCGGCGAGACCCCCGCCGACGGGCTCCAGCTCCTGCTCCTCAACCCCTTCGGCTGGCTCAGCGACGTCTTCACCGGCGCCGGCCTCTCCTCGGTCCTCGCCCTCATCCTCGTCTTCGGCCCGACCACGCTCACCGCCCGCTGGCGCGCCGTCCTCATCATCCCCGCCTTCGAGATGCTGCTCGGCGAGCGGATGCGCTCCTTCCCCTTCTATTACGGCGCCGTCGTCATGCCCTTCGCCGCCCTCGCCGCCATCGAGGGCGCCCGCGAGCTCGCCCTTCGCCGCGACCGCGCCGCCTGCTCGCCCGCCCCCGAGACGCTCCTCGACTTCATCGCCCGCCGCACCACCAGCGCCCGCCTCGCCACAGCGCTCCTCGTCGGCAGCGCCGCGCTCTGGAGCTTCCACCCCGCCAGCGCCCTCTCCAGCCACAGCGACCACGGCTTCCTCCGCACCGAGCACGAGGCCCGCGCCGAAGCCCTCCTCGACGCGCTGCCCGCCGACGCCCCCGTCGCCGCCACCGGCTACCTCGCCGTCCAGCTGCAGTCCCGCCACCCCACGACGATGCTCCCCTACGGCCTCGACGTCGCCGAGCACGTCATCGTCGACCTCCAGCGCCCGCCCTGGCCGCTGACCTACGGCCAGCTCCAGTCCCGCCTCGAGCACCTCGTCGCCAGCGGCCAGTTCGCCGTGCAGTCCGCCGACCGCGAGACCGGCCTCATCGCGCTGGCCCGCGTCCCCCGCGTCGATCCCGCCAGCGCCCGCCTCGCCGCCCGCGACCTCCGCCACCTCCTCGCCGCCCCGGTCATGGAGGCCGAGCTCACCGAGGACACCGCCTTCCCCGACCGCCGCGTCGCCGACCCCGACGCCCAAAACGGCGCGCTGCTGTCTATCGAATCGAGCGACGCCCGCGGTCCCGCCCACGCCTTCTTCGGCCCCTACCTGACCCTGCCGCCGGGCCGCTACCGCGCGACCTTCCGCCTCCGCTGGTTCAACGACCTCGGCGCCGAGCTCAACGCCGACCAGCCCCTCGTCGACTTCGACATCCACTCCCGAGGCAGCGCTGCCGCCGCCGCCCGCCGCCTCACCGCCGCCGACCTGGCCCCCGTCGAGGCTCACTTCGCCGAGCCCACCCTCGACTTCGAGCTCACAGCCCCCCGCCGCGACGTCGAGCTGCGCGTCTTCTTCCACGACATCGGCCGCCTCGATCTCGACTTCGTCCGCCTCGACCGCCTCGGTGACGTCGTGCGCCCCGCAACGCCCGCGCCGCCGTCGCCATAGCAGCCCGCGCCGCCGTCCCCATAATTGGTCGCCGCGCCCGGCCTCCGCGATGATGCGCCCCATGCGCACCCTCATCTTCGCCGTCGCCCTCCTCGCCTCCCCAAGCGCCTCGGCGACCACCCTCGACGAGGTCCACGACTGGATGCGCGCCGGCCGCGGCGAGGCCGTCGTCGCCGCGCTGACCACGCTGCTCCCGACCCTCGATGAGGCCGCCCAACACGACGCGCGCTTCACCATCGGCCGCCTCCTGGTCGAAGAGGGCCGCCCCCAGGCGCTCGAGTATCTGACCCAGCTGCCGGCCCCCTTCGACCCGGTCGACGACCGCCGCCTCTTCTGGCTCGCCCGCGCCTACGCGCTGAACCCCACCGACCCCGCCGCGCTCGCGGCCATCGACGCCGCCCTCCGCGCCACCAAAGACGACCGCGAGGTCGCCACCCTGACCCTCGCCCGCGCCGACGTCCTCGACGCGCAGAGCCAGCCCGCGGCTGCCGAAAAGGCCCTCGCCCGCGTCGCCGCCCGCCCGCCTCGCGACCTCGCCGCCCACGCCCTGCGCCGCCTCGCCTTGCGCGCCCGAGATCGCACGCCAAAGCCCGACCTCGCCGCCGCCAAACGCTACGCCCGCCGCATCGCGGTGCGCTTTCCGGACACCGATGCGTCACCCACCGCCGATCTCGGGCTGCAGACCTCCGATCTGTCGGACCGCGAGCGCTTCGACCGCGCCAAGATCCTCATGGCGCACTTCCGCTACGTCGAGGCGCGCGAAGAGCTACGCCGCCTGACCGAGCACCCGAAGCTCGGCTACGAGGCGCGCTGGCTGGTCGGCGTCATCGGGCTGCAGAAGCTGCGCGACGCCCCGGTCGAGGCCCGCGCCATGCTCGAGCGCGTCGCCGCCAGCCCCGGCCCCCGCGCCGAGGACGCGCTGATGGGCGTGATGCGCACGTGGATCAAGGAGGACCACTACGAGGACGCGCTGAAGGTGGGCGACTCCTACCTGCGCCGCTACCCCAAGGGCGCCCACCGCGCGGCCATCGCCTACTACAAGGGCTGGCTGCCCTACGACCAGCGCAACTGCAAGGAGGCCGTGCCGGCGCTGCGCAGCTACATGAAGAGCTACGGCGACAAGGGCTCGTATGTGCGCGGCTTCATCGCGTGGTGCGGCATCCGCGACGGCCAGTGGGAGCAGGCGATCCGCGACTACGACGTGCTGGTGAGCTACGGGGGTGCCGTGACCCGCGGAAAAGCTTGGTACTGGCAGGGCGTGGCCCTCGATGAGCTTGGGCGCCGCGACGAGGCGCGGGAGCGCTTCGCCAAGATCCGCCGCGACTACCCGCTGACCTGGTACGACATCCTGGCGCAGCAGCGGATCGCGCGCTGGGACGGCCGAGACCCGCGGGCTTCGGCGCTGCCCTGGCCCGAGGGCGGCACGCTGGCCTTGGCCGCCCACCCGGTCTCCCGCGACGCGCTGGAGTGGCCGCGCCTGTCGGGCCGCAACGCCGCGGCCTTCGCCCGGGTGAAGCGGCTGGTCGCCCTGGGCGAGGTCGACCACGCGCGCGCTGCCTACGGCTCCATCCGCACGGGCGTCGAGCGCTCGGTGCCGTCGGACCAACGCGACGCCTTCATCCGCGCCATGGCCGACGCGGTCGAGGACTACAAGCACGGCTGGGACCTCGCCAGCGGCGGACGCCTCGGCGGCATGTGGGCGCTGGACGAACCCGAGAGCGCCCGCTGGCTCATGGGCTACCCGCGCGCCTACAAGCCCCTGGTCGAGTACCTCGGCGGCGTCGACGGCGTCCCACCAGCGTTTATCTACTCGATCATGCGCCAGGAGAGCCGCTACCACCCCGCGATGGTCTCGGCGATGGACGCGGTCGGCGCGCTGCAGATGATCTTCCCCACCGCCGAGCAGGTCGCTGTCGAGCGCGGCCTCACCTTCGACGCCGTCAGCTTCGCCGACCCCCGCGTGGGCTTCGCCTACTCGTCGCACTACATGGCCCGCCACGACACGATCTGGCACGGCCAGCTCGTCCTGACGGCCGCCAGCTACAACGCCGGCCCGCAGCCGATCGCCCGCTGGCTACGCGAGAACAAGGGCGCGCCGCTGGACCGCCTCGTCGAGGAGTTCACCTACAACGAGGCCCGCGCCTACTGCCGCATGGTCGCCTCGCACCTGCTGCGCTACCTCTGGCTCTACGAGGCCGACCCCGCCAAGCGCGCGCCCATCCTCGACCGCCTCTTCCCCCTCGAGGTCAACTACGAGGTCCCGGACGACGTGGGCTACTGACGGGGGCAATCGCGTGAAGTGCCGTGCCGGGTCGTGGGCTCGGAGGCGCGATTGCCCGCTTTCAGCCTTCAGCCTTTAGCCTTCAGCCGGGCGGACGCACATGCGCGTTCAGAGGTCGGGACAGCGCGCTCGGGTTGGCGATCGCGCCGTCGCCCGGCTCACTCCGCTTCGAGGAACCCGTCGATATACTGGTCGAAGAGCGCGCGCGTCTCGGGAGTCGGCGGCGTGTCGTCGACGGTGCCCACGACGATCACGGTGTCGCCGTCGGCCGTGGCCTCGCCGTGGTGCAGGAGCCCCGAGCCGTTGATCCAGAGGACGACCTGCTGGAGCGCTTTGGCGGCCGCGGTCGGCGACTCGTAGCGCAAGAGCCCCACGCGCAGCGCGGTGCCGGAGACGTCGAGCAGCTCAGCGCTCTTCGCACCCGTCACGGCGAGCTGGGCTTCCGTGGCCTGGGTCGCGGCGCGCGAGATCGGCTTGCCGAGCGCGGTGAGCGTCTTCTGCATGGGGCTGGGCGCCGCCTCGGGCGCAGCCGCGCTCGCGGCCTCAGCCGCCTCCGCCTTGCCGGCCGCCTGCGCCGCCGGTGTCCCCTCGTCCTTCTTTGAGCAGCCTGGCGCCGCCAGCAGCGCCAGCAGGGCCCACAGCGTGACCGCCGTCCACAGAATGCGCCGTCGCGCCCCACACCTGCCGTGCTCGTGCTGCATCGTGCCACCCCTCGTGGCGCCGACGATACAGGCGGTCCGGCCCCGCCGACAAGCCGACAGGAGCGAGCGCTTCGTGACGCCTCGTCACCGCGCCGCCGCGAGCGTCTCGGCGGCGTGAAAGGTCCGAGCCCGGGTTGGGAGCAGCGACCACGTGCTGTTCCTCACCCGGGCTCGGAGAGTCGGAGAGCCCGTGACGGGATGCACGAGCCCGACCTGTCACCGTCCGCTGCACCCGCTCGGACGGTGACGCCCCGTTTATGCGAAAAGCTGCGTAAGCTGTCAAGGGGGATCTCGCGGAGCATCGTCGCCGCACCACGTGGACGCTCGATTATCCAGTGATTGACTGGCGATTCGTGGCGCCCGCCTAAGGGTCTTCGGGCTGGCCATGCCGGCCCGCACCCGCGGAAAATCGCTGGGCGCCCGCCAGCCCCTCCGCCGCCAGCGCCACCAGGCCCGCCTCGAACTCCCCCGCCATGGCCTCGCTGAGCGGCAGCTCCCACTGCGCCAGCGCCGACGCGCGGTCCGCCCGCATGCAGGCCTGCGGAGACGCGGCGATCTGCTCGGCGAGCGCCTCGGCCTCGGCCCGCGCCGCCCCCGCGGCCACCACGCGATTCACCAGCCCCATGCCCAGCGCCTCGTCCGCCCCCACCAGCCGCCCGGTCAGGATCAGGTCCATGGCCCGCCCCATCCCCACGACCCGCGGCAGCCGCACCGTCCCGCCGTCGATGAGCGGCACGCCCCAGCGCCTGCACAGCACCCCAAGCTGCGCGTCCGCGTCGGCGACCCGCAGGTCGCACCACAGCGCGAGTTCGAGGCCGCCCGCCACGGCGAACCCGCTGATGGCCGCGATGACCGGCTTCGACAGCGCCATCCGCGTCGGCCCCATGGGCCCGTCGCCCTCGCGATCCAGCCGGTTGGCCTGCCCGGTCGCCACCGCCTTCAGGTCCGCGCCCGCGCAGAAGGTCCCGCCCGCACCCCACAGCACCGCCACCCGCGCCGAATCGTCAGCCTCGAACTCGCGAAATGCGTCGGCGAGTGCGTCGGCCGTGGGTCGATCCACCGCGTTCCGCACCTCCGGTCGGTCCAGGATCACCGTCGTCACAGGTCCCCGCCGCTCGCTCCGCACCGCCATGACCACCCCCCGGTACCTCGCGCGCGCCCCGTCGCCTTGCGCCCCACCCGGGCCCGCGCGTTATGCTTATTCGGCGCGATGATGCGCGCCGTGCCCGAGGTTGTCATGCCGGACCCCACCGCGCCCGAGGCCCTCGCAGGCCGCGTCGAGCGCGCGCTGCGAGAGCAGACCGGCCTCGATCTGCGCGTGTCGGCGCTGACCCCGCTGCACGGCGGCGCGTGTCAGGACAACGTCGCGCTGGACGTGGACCTGGACGGCGCCCGCCACGCCCTGGTGCTGCGCGGCGACTCGCCAAGCTCGCTGCCGGGATCCCTCGGGCGAAGACACGAGTTCGCCGTCGTCGCCGCCGCCGCGAAGGCCGGCGTCGAGACCCCCGAGCCGCGCTGGCTGGTGCGGGGCGCGCTGCGCGATGACGCCTACGCCTACTGCATGCCGCGGCTGGAGGGCTCGGCCATCGGCCGCGTGCTCGTCGCCGAGCCGACCCTCGCCCAGGCCCGCGCGGACCTCCCGACGCGGCTGGCCGCCAACCTGGCGCGCATCCACACCATCACGCCGGACACCGACCCGGACCTGCCGCTGCCCGATCTCGGGCGTATTCGCGCTGAAGGGGCGGCCGCCTACGCCGTGTCCTTCGTCCGCACCATGCTGGCCGGCCTGCCGGAGCCGCGCCCCGCGCTGCACTTGGTCCTGCGGTGGTTGGAGGAAAGCCAGCCCGAGGTCCGCGAGCTTGTGTTGGTTCATGGCGACTTCCGGACCGGCAACTTCCTCGTGACGCCCGCGGGGCTCACCGGGATCCTCGACTGGGAGTTCGCGCATTGGGGGAGCCCCGCCGACGACCTGGGGTGGATCTGCGTGCGCGACTGGCGATTCGGTCGGCTGGACCACCCGGTGGGTGGGTTCGCCAAGCGGGCCGAGTTTTACCGCGCGTATGAGCGGGTCTCGGGGCGGCGGCTGGACCGGGCGGCGCTGCACTGGTGGGAGGTGCTGGGCAACGCGCGGTGGGCGGCGGCGGCGGCGTGGCAGGGGGAGCGGTATCTGTCGGGGGAGGTGCCCGACTTTGAGTTGATCGCGATTGGGCGGCGGGCGGCCGAGATGGAGTGGGAGGCGCTGAGGCTGATGGAGGCGGGGTTTTTGTGGGGGTGGGTGTTGGGGTTGGCGCGCCGCCGGAGGGGTTGGTTTTGGGTGGCGGGGGTGAGAGGGGGTTGGTGGGGTGAGGGGTGGTTTTTTTACCACGGAGGCACGGAGGCACGGAGGACTTGGGCTTAGTTCCTTACGTCCGAGGTCCTGCTCGATTCTGGCGGGACTCGTCTCAAATTTACGGAGTGCGTTTGGTTCGCGCAAAGGCGCAAAGACGCCAAGAACGCGCGTCCTTTGCGTCTTTGCGCCTTTGCGCGAGCTTCATGGTTCTGGCTCCGCCAGGTTAGGAGAAGAGGATGCAGGATCGGCCTGATAGACACGCGCTGCTGACTGCGGTGGCGGGCTTTCTCAAGTCCGATGTCATGCCGGCGGTCAAAGACCCCGGGGTGCGGTTTCGCCTGTTGGTGGCGACGCATGTGTTGGGTGTGCTCGACCGCGAGCTGGCTGGTGAGCATGGGGCTTGGGCGGCTCAGCGCGACCGGCTGGTGGCGCTCGGTTTGCCCGTGCCTTCTGAATTGCTCGATGAGCCGGCGCGGCGGGCGGCTATCGCTGGGGCGCACGCCGCGCTGGTCGCTCGGATTGACGGTGCGGCGCCGGGTGACGGCCTCGCTGCCGAGCGCGCTCACATCCTCGCGACGCTGCGCGAGAAGCTCGCCGTCGTGAACCCCCGCTTCGACCTCTCCCCGACCATCGAGTAGGGGAGTGCCCCCGCCTCCGCCGTCTTCCTCGCACCCAGGGCCCGACTGATGGATTTCACGATTTCACCTGAGCTTGAGGCCCTGCGCCTGCGCGTCCGCACGTTCATGCACGACGAGGTGCTGCCGTCGGAGGGCGACGTCATCATGGAGGACCGCGACGGGCGGCGCGACACGCTGACCTCGCTGCGGCTGAAGGCGCAGGCGGCCGGGCTGTGGACGCCGCATCTGCCGACGGAGCTTGGCGGCCTCGACATGGGCGTCATGGGGATGTGCGTGCTCTTCCGCGAGATGGGGCGCTCGCTGGTGGGGCCGTCCGCCTTCAACTGCGACGCGCCCGACCAGGGCAACATGGACCTGCTCCTCAAAAAAGCGAGTCCAGAGCTGCGTGAGAGGTGGTTGCAGCCGCTGTGCGCCGGCGAGATTACGAGCGCCTTCTGCATGACCGAGCCCGCCCCGGGCGCCGGTGCGGACCCGCGAAACCTGCGCACCACCGCGACCAAGGACGGCGACGCGTGGGTCATCAAGGGCCGCAAGTGGTACTCGACCGGCGGCGGCGACGCGTCATTTCTCATCGTGATGGCGCGCACCAGCGACGACGCCCACCACGGCGCGACGCTCTTCATCGTCGACCGTGACGCGCCGGGCGTTCAGCACCTGCGCGAGATCGAGACGATGACCGAGCCGCTGCTGGCCCACCGCGAGGCCGAGTTCGGCTTCGACGGCGTGCGCGTCGAGGCCTCCGCCATCGTGGGCGAGGTCGGCCAGGGCTTCGCGCTGGCCCAAGAGCGCCTCGTCCCCGCGCGCCTGACCCACTGCATGCGCTGGCTGGGCCTCGCCGACCGCGCGCTGGACCTGTGCAAGTCCTACCTCACGCGCCGCGTCTCCTTCGGCAAGCCCCTGGCGCGCCACCAGGCCATCCAGGCCATGGTCGCCAAGAACGCCATGGCGATCCACGCCGGCAACCTCATGACCTTCCACTGCGCCTGGCTGATGTCCGAGGGCCGCCACCGCGAGGCCCGCACCTTCAGCTCGATGTGCAAGCTCCACACCGCGCAGATGCTGTGTCAGGTCCTCGACGACGCCATCCAGATGCACGGCGCCCTCGGTTACAGCCGCGACATGCCCTTCGGCGACTGGTACCGCTTCGCCCGCTCCGCCCGAATCGCCGACGGCCCCGACGAGGTCCACATGATGGTCGTCGCCCGCGACTACCTCGAGCGCGACGTGTCCCTGCTGGGCGGCTGAGGGAGCGGACGACACAAGAACTGCGGTCCCGGAGCAGCGCATGCGCCTCTCAGAGACGCGCTGCCGAAACGACGCGGGGAGCTCCTCGAGATTGAGCGCGCCGACGGAGCGCTGGCGGGGGCCGGCGGGTGGCGGGTTGGGCTGTGATTGGGGGTCGGTTACGGCGACGCGATAATCGTCGGAACTAGCTGGGCGTTGTTCACCCTGGAGGGTGTACGCTCCTGAATGTTCGAGTCGAGCGGACGCGGTATCCCACAGGAAGGCGCACGACGGAGGGGGAACGACCACATCCCAGTGAGGGTCGTCGTCCAGTGTGGGATACCCGCCCGTCTCGAGTCGGCGACCATGTGTTGCCGACGCCACGGCGCTGAGCTCGCGCCCGAGCCCAGCGCCGGTCGGCGTCTCGATAGCCCCGGCGCTCAGCGCGCGTCGAGCCGCTCTCGCCTCACTCCTTGACGCGGGCCAGGGCCTTCTCGACGGACTTGTGTGGGCGAAGCTCCAGGGAGCGCTCGAACGCCGCGCGCGCGCCGGGCTTGTCGTTCTGCTGCTCGGCCACCAGGCCCAGGTTGTACTGGACCTGCGCCTCGAAGATCGCGTCGCCGCCGATCTCGAGCGCGCGCTTCAGGTCGGTCTTCGCGGCGTCGAGGGTCTTGTTGCGCAGGTTGGCGTAGCCGCGGCCGGACCACGCGGTCGCGACCGACCCGTCGATCGCGATCGCCTCGCTGAACTTCGCGATCGCCGCGGAGTAGTCCTTCTGGTTCGACAGGTCCCGGCCGGCCTTCACCAGCGCCGTGACCCCGGCTCCCTCGACCACCTGCGGCCGTCCGGGCCACACGGGCTCCGGCGCCGCCTTGAACGCGGTCAGCGCCGCCTCGCGCGCCTCGCCCGTGAGCGCCAGCTTCGACCAGCCGACCGTCCACTTGTGCGTGGCGGCGCCCATGGCCTTCACGACGCCGCCGGGCAGCGGGCCCGCCAGCCCGAGATCGCTCGCCTCCGCCAGGAGCCCCGAGCGCGCCGACCCGTGCACGAGATAGTCCGCCGAGCACGCGTAGTAGACATCGACCACGAAGGACCACTCCAAGCGCGGCGCGCCGTCCTCGCCGATCGAGACGTGCACGCCCTCAAGCTTTAGCTCGTCCGCGGCCCGCTCCGGCGTGGCGTCGTCGCCGTCGCACTCTTTGTAGTCGGGCATCAGCGCCGTGATGCCTGCCGTCCGGATCGCCGCGGGCAGCTTCTTCTGAACGCCCTCGAACACCGTGCGGTCGCGCGGTCCCTTCGCCAGGTCGTAGAGCGCGGTCGACCCGCTGCTGTTGCCGTGGGCGCCGCACTCGTAGCCGCTGGCCGTGGTCGCCACGATCAGCTGCGTCCCCACCCCGCCGGCCAGATCGACCGAGAAGTCGAAGTCGCCGCCCACGAGCTCGTCTGCGCTTGGCGTGTGGATGCCGATCGGATCACCGCCGGCCAGGTCGAAGCCGCGCAGGCCGGGCTCCACCATCTTGCCCGTGACCTTGCAGCCCTCGGCGTCCTCGCTCTCCATGACGCAGTCGCAGGACTTCACGGTGCGCGTGACGTCGTGGCGCTCGACGCGGAAGAGCTTCGCCCCGTCCGACACGATCACGGCCTTGCGCTCCGCGACCACCGCGTAGTCGTCGCCCCGAACCGACAGCCAGCGGGTGACCCAACCGTCGGCGGTCGGTGACCAAACCAGCCAGTCCTCGCCTGGGTTTTCGACGACCTCGGCCGGCTTCTCAACGGCCGCCGCGGGCTCGGTCGCCGGGTCGGGCTTGGCCGCGGGGTCGGGGGCGGCGACGGGGTCCGCCGCGGGCGCTGGCTTGTCGGGGGCCGCGGTGGGCGTGGCGGGGGCGTCGGCGCGTCGGGCGCCTTGGTGCCGCAGCCAGCCGCCAGGGTCACCGCGAGAACTGACAGAGCAAGTGCACGGAATCGCATCGTAATCACCCCAAAGCCAAGAGGCGCGCCGGCCGGACACATCGAGCGCATGGGCCATTTGTGCACCAAACCCGCACGCCTTGCACGCCCAGCCGCCGCGGCGCGCCCGCCGGTCTGGCGCGGGTCGCCGCGGCCGGCTACTCTCGCCCCATCGCCACACGCGTCGCCGCCCACCCGCACGGCGCCCTGCCACGAGGCCACGCCATGTCCCGTCCGCGTCTGCTCGTCCTGCTCAGCTTCGCCGCCGCGCTCTCACTGGTCGCGCCCGGCTGTGACGACGGCGGCTCGACCTCCGCGGACGTCGTCTCCGACGCGACCTCCGACACCTCGGCGGCCGTGACCTACGCCACGGTCAAGCCGATCTACGCTAGCCGCTGCACGCCCTGTCACACGGGCGGAAGCTCCGGCGGCCACAACATCGGCGAGAGCTTCGCCTCGGCGGACAAGCCCGCGACCCTCTTCGACGAGTGCGCCGGCATGACCAAGGCGGCCTGCACCATCGTCCTCATCAAGGCCGGCATCATGCCCTTCGGCGCCAAGTGCACCGGCGACCCCGCCCTGGACACGGCGAACCCCGCCTGCCTCACCAAGGCCGAGCAGGATCTCATCCAGGCCTGGGTGGACGCCGGCACCCCCGAGTAGCCCGAGATCGAGCCGCCCGAGATCCAGCAGCTCCAAACGCACGAACGCCGAGGACGAGCATCGCTCCGCCTCGGCGTTCGCGCTTCAGCTCGCCGCCACAACCGCTACGGCGTGTGCGTCGCCGCCGCCACCGCCGCGCCGAGGCTCAGCTCAGCCACGGCGTCCTGGAAGCGAATCCGCGCCATCATCAGCTTCTCCTCGTGGTCCACGACCTGAATCGTCGCCTGCTGAATGCGCTCGGAGACGTCCTTCATCTTCTTCTGCAGGTGGCTCATCAGGCTGCCGCCGACCTTGGACATCTTCAGGCTGGCGATCTGCATGTGCAGCTCGTCGACGCGCACCCGGAACTCGTCCATGCGGTCGTGCAGGCTGACGATGTTCTGCTCGTGGTTCTGCATCTCGTCGTGGATCGACACCAGCTTCGCCAAGGCCGGCGCGAAGCGAGCGTCCTCGGGCGGCGACTGCAGGTAGACGCGCACGAGCTGGAGCCCGACCGGCGAGCGCAGGTCGACGGTGCGCTGGAGCGGCGTGGTCTCCTCGATGACCACGTCCGTCGTGGCGCCGCCGGCCACCTCGACCTCGAACAGGTAGGATTCACCGAGCTTCTCGTGGACCTTCGGGCTGGCTTTCAGCGTCCAGCCGTCGCGCACGTCGTGGCGGATGAAGACGCGGGTCTTCTCGGCCATGCGGTTGGTGATGTGCATGGTGGTCTTCCGCGCGTGCTGGACCTCGGCGGTGAACACGCCGCGCTGCAGCGTCAGCAGCCGCGAGATGCGGTCCTCGTTGGCGCCCTCGCGGTCCACCACGATCTGGCGGTCCAGCGCGAAGGGGATCACCGCGGTGGCACCCGGCGGGATCGCCGTGGTCATGCCCTCGCCGACGAAGCGCCCCTCGCCGTAGACCGTGACGGGGCCGGTCTCCAGGGTCGACTTGGTCGGGTTGACCAGGCGCACGGCCTTGAACGCGTAGCGCTGATTCCCGCGCACGTCGTCGGGCGTGTAGACGTAGACGATCTCGCCCTTGGCCTCCGAATCCAGGATCGACACCATCGCGCTGGTCCCGCGGGTGATGGTCATGGCGGTCTTGGACTCGAAGTGGCTCTCGCCCACCGGCTCGCCGTCCTGGGCGGCCTCGGCCTCGGTCATCGTGGCCTGCTCGACCTTCACGTCGACGCCCGCGGGCTTGCCGGCCACGTTGCCGCGCCCGACGACCTCCAGCCGCGCCGGGGCGATGCCCTGCTCGATGAGGTGGTTGCGCAACACGTTGGCGCGGTCCATCGCGCGCAGGTCGAAGTCGTCGTCCGTCGGCGCCGCGTAGCCCTCGAGCACCACCTGGCCGCGCGTGCTCTTCAGCTTCTCGGCCAGCTTCACGATCTCGCCGAGGTCCTGCTTCTGGGGTGCGGCCTGCGCGGGCTGCTCGGCCGCGGTCTTCGGCTCGCGCGCCGCGGTCTCGGCGCCGCCACGCTTCCCGCGGCGACCGCTGCTGCCGCGCGCGGAGCCCGAGCTGGTCGCGCGCTCGAGCTCGGCGACGACGATGTCCGGGTGGCCGTCGGGGCGCGGGATCGACGCGTCGCGCACCGCCAGCACCAGCCCGTCCTTGGGATCGCCGCCGTGGGTCGCTCCGCCGGTCGGTGGCGCAAACGCGAAGCGCCGCTCGCCCTGAAGCTCCTGCCGCAGCACGTGCATGACGCTGCGCAGGTCGTAGCGAAACGAGAGCGCCGAACTCGAGCCGACGCCGACCAGCACGTCGCGCCAGTCCTCGCCGGACGTGTTGTCGACGATGGCGTAGCCCTGCACGTCCACCTTGCCGCCGTCCTGAACCACCACGCGGTAGCTCGGTTTCCACGCCGGCGCCTCGGTGATGTAGGTGATGAGCACGTCGGTGCCGGCGCTCGGCGGCAGCTGAATCGCCATCTCGACCGTGGAGTCGTGGGTGGCGCCGCGGGTCGGGTAGGACACGGGGATGGGGGCGCCCGTGGCGGCGTCGCTGACGCGCAGGGACTTGAGGAAGTCGTCGATCTTGTCCTCGGGGACCTCGAGGCTGAGGACGCCGCCGCGGACTTGGGCGCGCCGCTCGTAGTAGGCGATGCCGTTTCGGTAGACGACGACGCGGCCGAGGGCGGTGTCGCCGGACTTGACGTAGGTGGCGTGGGACGAGCAGCCAGCGCTGACGCAAAGAGCCAAGATGGCTGCAGTCGACAGCGCGGTGCGGAGTGGCAGGGTGCCGGCGCGCATGGGGGGTCTCCTCGATGGTCTGGTGCCGCGCCGGAGGTGGCGGGTCCATCGGGGACGCATGACGCGCGCGAAGGATCTGATGCGTCTGATCGGTTCGCGCCACGACGCCAGAACGCCAAGGACGCGCGTTCTTGGCGTCGTGGCGACTTGGCGCGAACCCCGCGGTCCTGGCTCCGCCAGCGGCTAGCGGTTGACCAGGGCCTCGCTGCGCTCCCACAGCTCGCGGCCCAGCTTCGGGTCGAGGGCGAGCTTGTTGGGCGCCTTCTCTTTGCTGTCGGAGTAGTAGCGGCCGCTGACCGTGGCGAGCTCGGGCGCGGTGGCGCAGCGGAGCTGGGTGCGCGCGCCCTCCTCGGTGGTGACCATGAAGGCCATCATCAGGTCGCGGAAGGGGCGCGGGACGCTGCGCCAGATGTCGGACGCGATGACGCCGGGGTGCAGCGCGTAGCTGGTGACGCCGGTGCCTTCGAGGCGGCGGGCGAGCTCGGCGCTGAAGATCATGTTGGCGAGCTTGGAGTAGCCGTACTCGCGCAGGCCCGTGCGGGTCTGGGTGGGCTTGTCGACCGCGGACCAGTCGATGGCCTTGGAGCGCTCGCCGGCGCGGCTCGAGACGTTGACGATGCGAGACGGGGCCGAGGCCTTGAGGTGGTCGAGCAGCAACGTCGTGAAGAGGAAGTGGCCCAGGTGGTTGACGCCGAAGGTCAGCTCGAAGCCGTCGGCGGTGGTGCCGCGGTGGCCTGCGAGGCCGGCGTTGTTGACCAGGACGTGCAGCGGGTAGCCGCGCTCGAGCAGATCGGCGGCGGCGCGGCGGACGGAGGCGAGGCTGGCGAGATCGAGGGCCAGGAACTCGGCGTCGACTTTCCCGGTCTCGGTGCGGATGGCGTCGATGACCGGGCGGGCCTTCTCTTCGGAGCGGCAGGCCAGGATGACGCGGGCGCCGGCGCGGGCGAGCTCGACGGCGGTGACGCGGCCGATGCCGGTGTTGGCACCTGTGACGACGCAGGTGCGTCCGCTCATATCGGGCAGTGTGGTGGCGGTCATGGGTCGGGATGATCGCACGTTGGCGACGGGTGGCAAGCCCAGGACCTGGGATCGCCGCCGTGGGCACCTTCGCGCCGGGTGGGGCGTGCCGGTGGCTGCTGAGCCACGACGATCGGCTGCGTTGATTCAAAAGAGTCAAGTTGATTGATTTTGCGTCATAGGGTGCATATCATCGCCTCAGAATCGAGGAGGACGATGTGGCGATCGCAGAGGTGAAAGCGGCGGCAGTGACGCGCGAGGCGATGGCGGCGGCGGGGGTGCGGGCGTTTTTCCGCATCGCCGAGCGGTGGGGCGTGACCTCGGAGCGGGAGCAGCTGGTGCTCTTGGGCGGGCCGTCGCGCAGCACGTTGGCGCGGTGGAAGTCGGGGCAGATCGGGCGGGTGTCGCGCGACGCGCTGGAGCGGCTGAGCCTCATCGCCGGGATCTACAAGGCGCTGCAGGTGATGCTGCAGGAGCCGGGCAGGGCGGACTCGTGGCCCTCGCGGCCGAACCGGGCCTTTGGCGGGCAGACGCCGCTGGAGCGGATGCTGGCGGGCAGCGTGACGGACCTGGCGTACGTCCGCGCCTACCTCGACGCCGCGCGTGGCTGGTCGTGAGCCCGCCCGAGCTCGCCAAGGTCCAGTGGCGCCGCGCCCACCGCATCGTGAAGTCGGTGTGGCCGCCCATCGATCTCTTCGAGCTGGTCGCCGACTCGAGCGAGTGGGAGGCGCTCATCGCGCTGGAGGGCCTGACCAACCCGCGGCTGCGGGAGCAGGTCGGCGAGATAAGCCTGGTCCCGGTCGAGCGGCGCGTCTCGGGGCCCGGCGCCAGCGTGGTGATGGCGGGCTTCACCCACCCGGCGCCGGACGGCTCGCGCTTCGCGGACGGCAGCTTCGGGACCTACTACGCCGCCGAGGGGCTGGACACGGCGGTCGCCGAGACGGCGCACCACATGGGGCGATTTTACGGGGATTCGGCGGAGGAGCCGGGGCTGCTGGCGGACATGCGCGTGTACGTCGGCGCGATTCGGCACAGCTTTCACGACATCCGCGAAGGCCACGACGACCTGCACGACCCCGACAGCTACGTGGCCAGCAAGGCCTTCGCCCACGCCCTGCGCGAGGCGGGCAGCGACGGCGTGGTCTACCGCAGCGTGCGCCGGCCCGGCGGCGAGTGCGTGGCGGCGTTCTGGCCCGACGTGGTCGAGATCCCCAGCCGACGCGGCACCTCGCCTACCACTGGGACGGCGCCCGCATCGATCGCTACTTCGACCACACCGAGTCCGCCTGGCGCCAAACGCCGCGGTAGGCGCGCCGGTGGCACGGCGGCCGGGCTCAGCGCGGCGGCGGGTACTTGGAGAGCTTGCGCTGGAGCGTCCGGCGGTGCAGGCCCAGGCGGCGGGCGGCCTCGGACACGTTGCCGTCGACGTCCTCGAGCACGCGGTGGATGTGCTCCCACTCGATGCTGGCGAGGCTGGGGGTGTCGAGCGAGTCCGCGGCCTCGTTTTCTGAGGCGCCGTCTGGCGAAAAGGCGTCCAGGATGGCGTCGGCGTGGGCCGGCTTGGCGAGGTAGTTGACCGCACCCGCGCGCACCGCCTCGACGGCCGTCGGCACGCTGGCGTAGCCCGTGAGGACGACGATCTCGGTCTGGGGCGAGCGGACGCGAAGCTCGCGGACTAGGTCGAGTCGGAGCGGCCGGGCATGCGCAGGTCGACGACCGCGCGGTCGATTCCCCCGGAGTCTGCGGTGGCGGCGACCTGGGCGAGGGCGGCGTCGAAGTCGGCGGCCTCGACCACGGCGTAGCCTCGGGCGGCCAGGGCGCGGGCGAGGCGCTGCCGGAAGGTGTCGTCGTCGTCGACCACCAGGATGCGCGGCTGCTGAGGGGTCGCGGTGGTCACGGGCGGGTCTCCGCAGGCACGGAGAGCACGGCGCGGGTGCCCTCGCCAGGCGCCGAGTCGAAGCGGAGGTCGCCGCTGACGCGCTCGGCGAAGGCGCGGGCCAAGAAGACGCCGAGGCCCATGCCGCGGCCTGGGTCTTTGGTGGTGAAGAAGGGCTCGCCGACCCGCGCCAGCAGCTCGGCGCTCATGCCGCTGCCCTGGTCTTCGACGCGGAACTCGATGGCGCTGGTGGCCCGCGCGGGGGCTTTCGGGTCGGGGACTTTTCCCGCGGTGACGCGGACTTGGCCGTCGGGCTCGCTGGCGTCGGCGGCGTTGTCGATGAGGCTGCGCAGGGCGTGGAGCAGGCCGCTCTCTGGGATCGCCAGCCCGAGATCGGGCTCGGTCACCTCGAAGCGGACGCGGGCGGCGAGCTCGGGGGGGAGGCTGCGTTCGAGGGTCTGCAGGGTCTCTCCGAGGGTGGTCGAGACCGGCAATTCGCCTGATGGGCCCAGGGTTTTTGCGGCCATGCGGTCGAGGATGGCGCGGCAGCGTTCGGCCTCGGTGCCGATGAGGCGGAGGTCGGCGAGGGTGTCGGCGTCGGCGGCGCGGCGGGTGGCGTCGAGCTCGAGCTCGCGGGAGACCAGGGCGATGGTGCCGATGGGGGTGGCGAGCTCGTGGGCGGCGCCGGCGGCGAGGGTGGTCATGGCGGCGAGGCGCTGGTGGCGGGCGGCGAGCTCGGTGACGTCGACCAGCTCGCGGGTGCGGAGGCGGAGCGCGCGGTTGAGGCGGCCGACGAAGTGGGCGACCAGGGCGGCGCTGAGGACGAAGGCGACCCACATGCCCTGGAGGTGGAGGCTGAGGCCGTCGGCGCCCGAGCAGTGGGGGCAGGCGTTGGCGAGGGCTGGCGTGGCGGCGTCGCCTCCCCAGAAGAACAGCGAGCCGTAGCCGAGGACGGCGAGGGCGACGAGGCCCCAGGTGTAGACGGCGGTCAGCGTGCTGGCGGCGAGGGTGGCGTGGACGAGGTAGAGGGCGCTGAAGGGGTTGTGGACGCCGCCGGACCAGCCGAGGACGAGGGTGAGGAGGGCGGTGTCGAGGGCGAGGATGCCGGCGAGGAGGGGGGCGGAGGGGGGGCGTTTGGCGCGGCGGAAGGCGGCGGCGAGGGCGAGGTTGGAGGCGAGGACGACGCCGAGGATGGCGAGGAGGCGCGGGAGGGGGAGGTCGATGTCGAGGTAGGTGACGGCGACGATGAGGCAGGCGAGGCCGCCGAGGGCCGCCCACCAGCGGAGGGCGACCAGCCAGCGGCCGGCGATGAGGGATTCGCCGGCGAGGAGGTCGGCGTTGGGGGCGGGGGTGGGCATGGGGCCTCGGGGGCGCGGCGCGGGGGGCTGGGCGGGGGCAGCCTAGCGACGGGGGCTGGGGGGGCGCAACTTTGGCGCGGGGGTGCGCGGGGAGGTCGGCAGGGCCTGGGTTTTGGGGGCGCGCGGGGGGCGGGGAGGGCGGTGCGCGGGTCGTGGCGTGGGTGGTGGGCGCGGGGCTGGGGCTCGGTCGAGGCGGGCCGGTAAGACGGCGGCTGCAAGTTACAGTTTCCTCGGGCCGCAGAACGCGATAGAGCGAGGCCCATGAGGATCCCGAAGCGCATCGAGCCGCTCGTCGAGGAGGGGCTCATCGACGAGGTCATCCGACCGTTGATGAGCGGGAAGGAGGCGGCGGTCTACTTGGTGATCTCGCGTGGCGAGTTGTGCTGCGCGAAGGTCTACAAGGAGGCGGCCGAGCGGACTTTTCATCAGCGGGCGGCGTACCAGGAAGGGCGGACGGTGCGGAACTCGCGCCGGGCGCGCGCGATGGAGAAGGGCACGCGCTTCGGCAAGCAGGAGCTCGAGGCGCAGTGGAAGTCGGCGGAGGTCGACGCGCTCTACAAGCTGGCGGCGGCGGGCGTGCGGGTGCCGAAGCCGCATGCGTTTGAGGGTGGCGTGCTCATCATGGAGATGGTGAGCGACGGCGAGGGGAACCCGGCGCCGCGGTTGGGCGAGGTGAAGTTCACGGCCGAGGAGGCCACGGCGATGCACGGGCGGCTCATCCGCGAGGTCGTGCGGATGCTGTGCGCGGGGTTGGTCCACGGCGACCTGTCTGAGTACAACATCCTGGTGGGGCCGGAGGGGCCGGTCATCATCGACCTGCCGCAGGCGGTGAACGCGGCGGGGAATCAGAGCGCGCGGGCGATTCTGATTCGGGACGTGGACAACCTGGCGCACTACTTCGGGCGGTACCAGCAGTCGCTGCTGAAGACGCGGTACGGGCAGGAGATGTGGGCGCTGTACTCGCGGGGCGAGCTGACGCCGACGACCGAGCTGACGGGGCGCTTCGAGAAGAGCCAGCGCGCGGTCGACGTGGGCGCGGTGATGCAAGAGATCGAGTCTGCGCGCGATGAGGCGATGCGGCGGCTGGGCGAGGAGGCGATGGCGTCGGTGCGCGAGGCGCGCGAGGCGGGCCTGCTCGACGACGAGAACAAGAAGTCGCAGCCGAAGCCGAAGGCGTCCAAGCGCCGCGGCGGGTGGCGGCGCAAGCGCTGAGCGGGCGCGGCTTCGCTCGCTGACGCCGCGGGCGCGGCTTCTCGGGCCGGTCCATCTCCGTTCGCGTGCCCCGCCGCGGCGGGTCGCCGGGAGAGCCCGCGCTCGGCGCCACTGGGCCGGCCGGGCGCCACTTGCCGCGTCTGGATCGTCGGTCGGCGATGTAGGACTGGGTGGTCTCGACCCCACGGACGATCTCGGCCTGGCCTCGGTAGATCCTGGTCGGGAAGATGAGAACTGAGTGGTCTTGACCCCTCGGGGAGATCCCCCTCGATTCATGACCCGGTCACGGCGTGCGAGAGCGGCACTGGGTTGATCGACCGGTGAGAAAGGCGGTACGGGTGTGAAACAACCGCCACCGGGCCGGTATGGCCCGAGGAGTCGCGCCCGTGCCCACCGAGATCGCTCACGCCGTGTTGCCTGTCAAGGAGCGGCTTTCCGCAGAACTCGCGACGTTGTCGAGGAACTGGTGACGCGGCGGCGACGGGCGGGTGGTGTTCGCTTGAGCTGGGAACCTGGAAGCTCTGATGAAATTGGGTCGGCTGCTGCTGGCGGCGTTGTCGCGGTGCGATGCGACGGGCGATGCGAGGCATGAGCGTCGGCCATGACGAGGGCGGGTTCGTACGGACGCGGACTACACCGACGCTCACGACGACGTTTGGCCCGGTGCGCTTCCCCGGCGCCTACCGCTACCCGGCGGAGGTGGGAACGACGACGTATGCCGACGCGCGCACTGAGGTCTTCCCGCTGGTGCCGCGTTGCCGGTCGTCGGAGCTCTGCCTTGAGTGGGAGAGCCGCCTCGGCAGCCTGCACCGTTTCGGAACGCGAGAACCTGCTGACTTTCTTCACCCACGGTGAGGTCGCGCTGGAGACACGACCAGCGGCACGCCGTTCGTGTCGGGAACCTCATCGACGCGTTGGCTCTACCAAGCGCCCGAGGAGTTTCGCATCTCAGAGCGCGCGACGCGCGGCTGTACCGATCGCCATCGTCTACATGTCGAGCGATGCGCACGCGCTGCGCCACGTCACGAATCCTGGACTGACCAGTGGAAGATGATCAACGGCCTGCGGGTCTGGTGCGTCGACAAGGACCGGGGAATCATCCCACGGCGGTCAGTTCACATGGCGACGCGGCTCTGCGCGACGTCGTCCGCCAACTCATCGCGTCGGCTACCTGCGCGTGCGACTTCGGCGATGACTTGTCGCGACCACGTTCGTCGCGGACGGATCTGATCGCGACCAGCTCATCTCGCAATTCCCCGGCGTCATCGCCATCCTCGACGCCACACGTCCTGCAGCACATAGCGGGAGGCCGAACGCGCTTCAAATCGGCGATTCAGCGCAACGAATTCTGGCAGTCAGCGGTTCTCCGCGAGGCGCCGCCAGCACGCCGCGATCGTATGGGCCACGCAAGGCCATCGCAAAGGCAAGAAGGCGCGCGAGCCGACCGCGGACCTGTCCGTACTCACGCCGGACCGATTCGCGGCGAGGCCTGCTCAAGCACCTGGAGACCGTTGACGACAAGTCCGAGTGCCACAAAGTCGAACTACGTCACCGAACGCCTACCGCATGGACTACGTCATGTACCGCGCGAGCGGCTTCAATCGGCTCCGGCGCCATGGAATCGCTGACGAACCGGCAGTCAGGCGCGACTGAAGCGCGGCGCCCGCTGCCCCCGAGACCCTCGAGGCCATTTCACCTCCAATGCTCGACTCGCCGGACGCTGGGACAGTTCTTCGCCCAACCCGACCTCTGGCAACGCCTCGCCCACCGCTTCGTGGATACCGCCTATGTCACATACCGCGGGCCGTGGAATAGGACTCTACCGGGTGATGGATCACACCCCTCGGGGAGATCCCCCCGGGAGATGACCCTCAGGTCCGGTCTGGCTCGGTAGATCCTGTCGAGAAAATGAGAACTGGTGGTCTTGACTCGGGGAGGCGGGTGGCGCCCTCCGAGGCGGAGCAGGCTGGATGTTGATCTGGAACGCGCCGTTGTCCCAGTTCACGATGCTCTCGATGCGGATGGCCACGGTCTCGCCCTCGCCCAGGACGACGTCGACCTGAGCGTCGACGCCGAGCGCTGGGCCGTCGTCGTTGCAGCTCATCATGAGCCCACTGCAATCGCCCGCGTCGATGCGCAGGACGGTATTGATGGCTGAGCCGACGGTGTCGAAGCGCCAGGTCCCCGCTGAAGGTGCTGTCCACAGGAAGCGCTGCTCGCGGCCGCCGATGGTCGGCTCGCACAGGGTCTCGTAGTTGCCTGGGCTGAGGTTGCCGAGCTCGCCCACGATGGCGCCGAGGCCCAGCACCGAGGCGACCGCGACGGCGCAGTCGGGGTCCTCGCAGTCGACCAGGCCGTCGCCGTCGTTGTCGAGGCCGTCACCGCACATCCCCTCCTCGAAGGCGATCGGCGCGAGGCCACGCACCGGGTAGAACCGCGCGCGGTAGCCAGCGTTGGCGCTCTGCTGGCCGTCGCCCAGCGCGTCGCCCTCGCCGGCGCACCAGATCGATCCGTCGCTCCGCACGAGACAGGTCGTGTCGCCGGCGTCAGCCGAGACGGCGTCGGAGAGGGCCCCTCCGCCCCACAGGCGGGCGAGCACGGGCGTGGGCGTCACCTCCTCGGGATCGCCAGAGCCTAGCTGTCCGTAGTAGTTGTCGCCCCAGCACCAGAGTTGTCCCGTGCTGCGGACCGCGCAGGCCGCGATCGCGCCCGCGCTGATGCCTACCGCATCGGACAAACCCACCACGGTCACCGGCGTCAAGCTCTGGTTCGTCGAGCCGTCTCCCAACTGCCCAAAGACGCCCCAGCCCCAGCAGGCCACGCCGCCTGTCGAGCGGCGAACGCAGGTGTGGCCCGAGCCGGCGGCGACCTCTACAGCGTCGGTGATCTCGCTGACAGACACCGGGACTGGGCTGTCGTTCTTGGTCCCGTCGCCTAGCTGGCCATAGAAGTTGCTGCCCCAGCACGACACGTGGCCGGTCGCGCGCACCGCACACGCATACTGCTGCCCCAGGGCGAGGTGGGTGGCGTCAGCGATCCCGCTCACGGTCACCAGTGACGCGCCTCCACCCCAGCACGCGACCTGCCCGGTCTCTCGCAGCGCGCACGCGAACCCGTAGCCCGCAGCCACGGCCACGGCGTCGGTCAGCTCAAGCACGGCGACCGGCGTGGGGCTGTCGGTCTCAGACCCGTCTCCGAGCGCGCCGCCTAGGTTGCGACCCCAGCAAGCCACCGCGCCGGTCGACCGGACAGCACACGCGAAGCCGCCACCGCCCACGGCCACGCCCACCGCGTCTTCGAGGCCGCTAACCTGAACCGGGACGACCCCGAATATCGGCTTTGACCCGTCGCCGAGCTGCCCGTACTCGCCCCAACCCCAACAGTGGACCCGGCCATCCGAGGTCAGCGCGCAGCCCGTCGAGTCACCCGTCGAGACGGCGATGCTGGGTTCGAAGCAGGTTCCCGCACCGCAGACCTCCGTGGGGTCGCAGACGACCGCGCAGGCCCCGCAGCTCGTGACGGCGTCTAGGGAGGCCTCGCAACCATTGGACGGATCCTTGTCGCAATCGTCGAACCCGCCAGCGCAATCGACGACCGCGCAGCTTCCGCTGTCGCAAGCGCTGCTGGCGTTCGCGAGATCGCAGGTCCCGCAGGACCCGCCGCAGCCGTCGGGACCGCACTGCTTGCCGTCGCAGCTCGGCACGCACTCGCACTGATCGGTGGCGCCGCACACGGTCCCCGCGCCACACGTGCCGCAGCTTCCGCCGCAGCCATCGGCGCCGCACTGCTTGCCCTCGCAGTTCGGTACGCACTCGCACTGATCGGTGGCGCCGCACACGGTCCCGGCAGCGCAGGTGCCGCAGGTGCCGCCGCAGTCGTCGGCGCCGCACTGCTTGCCCTCGCAGTTCGGTACGCACTCGCACTGATCGGTGGCGCCGCACACGGTCCCGGCCGCGCAGGTGCCGCAGCTCCGCCACAGCCGTCGGTGCCGCACTGTTTGCCTTCGCAGTTCGGGGCACACTCGCACTGCGCGGTGGCGCCGCACACGGTCCCGGCCGCGCAGGTGCCGCAGCTCCCGCCGCAGTCGTCGGAGCCGCACTGCCTGCCCGCGCAGTCTGCGGTGCAGCCGCCGACGCACTGGCCGGCTTCGTTACAGCTTGTACCCACCGAGCAGGTGCCGCAGTTTCCACCGCAGCCGTCGTCCCCGCACTGCTTGCCGCCGCACTCTGCGGTGCAGCCGCTGACGCACTGGCCGGCTTCGCTGCAGCTCGTCCCGGCCGCGCATGTGCTGCAGCTCCCGCCGCAGTCGTCGGACCCGCACTGCTTGCCGGAGCACTCTGCGGTGCAACCGCTCACGCACTGGCCGGCCTGTTACAGCTTGTGCCAGCCCCGCAGGCGCCGCAGCTCCCGCCGCAGCCGTCGGACCCGCACTGCTTGCCGGAGCACTCTGCGGTGCAGCCGCTCACGCACTGTCCCGCCTCGTCACAGCTCGTCCCCGCCCCGCAGGTGCCGCAGCCCCGCCGCAGCCGTCGGACCCGCACTGCTTGCCGGAGCACTCTGCGGTGCAACCGCTCACGCACTGGCCGGCCCTGCTGCAGCTCGTCCCGGCCGCGCATGTGCCGCAGCCCCCGCCGCAGCCGTCGGACCCGCACTGCTTGCCGGCACACTCTGCGGTGCAGCCGCTCACGCACTGGCCGGCTTCGTTGCAGCTCGTCCCCGCCCCGCAGGTGCCGCAGCTCCGCCGCAGTCGTCGGACCCGCACTGTTTGCCGGAGCACTCTGCGGTGCAGCCGCCCACGCACTGGCCGGCTTCGTTGCAGCTCGTCCCCGCCGCGCATGTGCCGCAGCCCCGCCGCAGTCGTCGGACCCGCACTGCTTGCCGGTGCACTCTGCGGTGCAGCCGCCCACGCACTGGCCGGCTTCGTTGCAGCTCGTGCCAGCCCCGCATGTGCCACAGCTCCCGCCGCAGCCGTCGGTGCCGCACCCGCGGCCGTCGCACGCCGGGGCGCAAGCCACCCGCGGCGCGCAGGCGAATCCGCCGGTCCCCGCGACGCACTCCAGCTCGCCGGGACACGCATCGCCCGCCTGCGCGCATTCCGGTACGCAGGCGACGGTCTGCTCGCCTGTGGCTTTGCACTGCCCAGTGCGGCCGGACGGGCAACCGGCGCTCGCGTCGTCGCAGAGCGGCGCGCAGTAGGTCCCTGACCCAGCCGCGATGCACGCACCGTCGTCGCACTCCGCGCTGGTCTTGCAGCCGGCCTCGTAGAGAGCCAGCGAGCCCGTGCCCGGCTCCTTCGTCCCGTCGGACGTCGCCTCGCCGCAGCCGACCGTAGCCAGCGCCAAGCACCCCAACAACCAGAGCTTCCCAACCACGCGGCGAACGCCGATATCCGACATGGATCCCCCCCTCCAGCTTTGATTTTGATGCGTCGTGCGTACGTCGCCGGCATCCACCGCCAAGCCAAGCCGAGCCGAATGCCCCACTCGACCGACACCGCCACCGCCCCCGGTGGCCCCTGCGTCACTCTCGACAGCGCGTCTCGCTAGGCTCGATGCGATGCAGCTTACGCTGGCCCGGGGCGTGCGGTCTTTGGGGTGGCGCCAAATACCACTGAAAGTGGTCGATTTCGACGTCGTGCGTGCGTAAGTGGCGGAAATCGAAGGAATAGCGGCGGGTGTCAGGCGCCGGTCACCCGCGCAAGTGCGTAGGGTGGGTGTCAGGCACCGACCTATGAAGGGACTTCGCGAGGTTGGCATCTACTGTGGCCAAGACCTCCGGCCGTGGAGCACTCTCAGGACTTGGATGCCGTCCGCTACGAGACGGTAGACCAGCAAGTACGGGGTCCCTGGGACGGCTATCTCGCGTGTTCCTGTCACCCGACCTCGCCGCCCCAGGCTCGGAGTCGTCACCAACGCTTCCGCCACCTCCAGGATTTGCGCGGCGAGGCGGGCAGCGGCGCTGGCGTCGTCGTCTGCCACATACGCCCGAGCCTCTCGCAGGTCCCCGACCGCTGACTGCATCCAGACGAGCCTCATGCGGGCCTTTCGCCCTCAGACTCGGTACCCCACGATTTCAGCCACTCGCGAACGTCGCCGTGGTCCACGGTGCGGCCGGCCTCAGCGTCAGATAGCCCACGGACAACCGCCTCCAGGAAGTGGTTGCTCTCTCGCATCTCCTCGAACGCGCCCGGCGAAAGCACGACCGCCGCCGCCCGGCCATTCTGAGTGATCACAATCGGTTCGCTCTCCGCACGAAGTCCACGCAGGATCCTGGCTGCCTGGGCCTTGAACTCTCCGAGAGGGACTATCCCGCTAGAAACATTGACATCTTTCACGTCTGCACCTCGCAGAGACCATCAGGCAGGCACTAGATGGTCTAAATATGGACCCGTAAACGGTCTTCATGCAAGGGGGGGGCCGAGCGTAGCAAAGACGTCTCCCCCGTGTGGCGGAGTGTGACGCCTGTCCTGCAAGGTCCTCGAGGCGACGTACGGGGGCGGCTGCGGGCGCGCTGCGGGGCGGGGAGGCTTACTATTTCAAGAGCGGGCGCTCGTTCCATGATCCGCGTCAATGTCTCTCCGAAGGGCCGCCGATACGGTCGGCGCCGGACGCGGAGAGAGCATGTCGGACACACCTGCGACTATCGTTCACGCCCTGGCGGCGGCTGCTCAGGAGGAGCCTGACCGGCTGGCGCTGCGCTTTGTGGCCACCACCGGCGAGGACTTGCTCCTCAGCTTTGGCGACCTGTGGCGTGACGCGCGGCGGGTGGCCGGGCACTTGCGCGCGGAGGGGGCGATCGAGGGCCACGCCGTCGTGCTGCTGCTGCCCCCGGGGCGCGAGTTCGTGGCGTCGTTTTTCGGCGTGCTGCTGGCCGGTGCGGTGCCCACGCCGCTCGCGCCGCCTTTTCGGCAGGACGCGCTCGGGGCTTACCTCGGCGCGCTCAAGCCGATCTTCGCTAGCTGCGCGCCGCGGGTGTTTTTCGCCCCAGACGAGACGGCCGCCCACCTCGCGACGCTGGCTCCTGAGGCCCGGGTCCTCTCGGCGGAGACCGCGCTGCTCAGCGACGCGCTGGCGGGCGCGTTCGAGCTTCCGCGGCCCGAGGCCACCGCGGTCTTGCAGTACACCTCGGGCGCCAACAGCGTGCCCCGAGGGATTCGGCTCAGCCACCGCGCGGTGGTCGCCAACATCGACAGCATCGGCCGCGCCCTGGGGCTGGGACGCGACGAGGTGGCGCTCAGCTGGCTGCCCATGTTCGCCGACATGGGCCTCATCGGGGTGCTGCTGACCGGCATCTACTGGCGCTTCGCCCAGGTCCACCTGCGGCCCGAGGCGTTTCTTATTAAGCCAGCCCGCTGGTTGCAGGCCATCTCGCGCTTCGGGGCGACGGTCTCCTGCGCTCCCAACTTCGCCTACAAGCTGACCACGCGGCGGGTGCTCGACCGGGAGCTGGAGGGCGTGGACCTCTCCGCGTGGCGTATCGCGCTGGTGGGTGCTGAGCGCGTGGAGCCGGACGCGATGGCCGCGTTCGCCGAGCGCTTCGAGCCGCACGGGCTGCGTCGCGGCGCGGTGGTGCCGACCTACGGGCTGGCCGAGAACACCTTGGCGGCCACCATCGGCGTGCCCGGCGAGCCGCTGGCCGCGCGGGCGCTGGACGGGGAGGGGGGGCCGCTTGTGGCGTCGGCGGGCCGGCCGATGGCGGGGCAGGAGGTGAGGATCTTCGACGCCCACGACGTGCCGCTCGAGGACGGTCGCGTGGGCGAGATCGTCGTGCGCAGCGGCTCGCTGATGGACGGCTACGAGGGGTGCCCGGACGCCACCGCCTCGAAGCTGCGCGGTGGCTGGCTGCGGACCGGCGACCTGGGCGCGCTGATCTCGGGCGAGCTTTTCGTCACCGGCCGCTCCAAGCCCATGATCATCAAGCGCGGGCGCAACTACTACCCCGACGACATCGAGCGGCTGGCGTCGAGCGTGCTGGGGCTGCCGGCTGGCGCCGTGCTCGCCTATGCGCGGGACAACGACGCCACCGGGACTGAGGACGTGGTGCTGGTCGCGGAGTCCGCGGCGACTGACGACGAGGAGGCGCGGGGCGCTGCGACCAGGGCGCTGAACGCTGAGCTTTTGCAGAGCCTGGGGATCCGCGCCGACGAGGTCATTTGGCTGCCGCCGGGCGAGACGGTCAGCGCGCGGAGTCGTCCATGCGCGCCGTAGTCATCGGTGGCACGGGGTTCTTGGGCCTCAACCTGTGCCGCGAGCTTCAGGCCGCGGGCCACGACGTGAGCGCGACGCGGCGGCGCTCGAGCAACACGCTGTGGGCACGCAGGCTGGGGATCCCGCTGGTCGGTGGCGACCTCGACGACCCGGCGGGGCTGGCCCAGAGCCTGCGCGGGTGCGACGTGGCGTTCATGGCGGCCGGGCACTACCCGCGCTGGTCGGTGGACACGCCGCGGCAGGTCGCCGAGGGCCTGCGCTGGCTGCGCAACGCCTACGACGCCGCGAGGACCGCGGGGGTCGCGCGCTTCGTGTACACCTCGTCGAGCGCGACCGTGGCAGCCTCGGCGGGCGGCGGGCCGGCGGCGGAGAAAAACGGGCTCGCGGTGGCCCCCGACGGCAGCACCTACTTCGCGGTGAAGCTGGCGCTGGAAGCCGAGCTCGCGCGGGCCAGCGTCGGCGGTCCGGAGGTCGTCACGCTCTGCCCGACAGGCTGCCTGGGGCCCTACGACTGGAAGGTCGGCACCGGCTCGTTCGTGCTCGGCGTGCTGACGAAGACCCTCAGCGTGTTCGTCGACGGGCCCATCAACGTGGTCGACGCGCGGGACGTCGCGCGCTCGCACATCGCGGCGGCCGAGCGCGGCGTCGCTGGGCGCCGCTACCTGCTGGGCGGCCACGACCTGACGGTGGGGGCGCTGGTCCGCGGCATGGCGGAGCGCTTCGACGTGCCGCTGGTGGCCCGCGAGCTGTCGGCCGACGAGGGCTACCGGCTCGCCGAGCGCGAGGAGGCCCGCTGTGTCGCGGCGGGCCGCGGCCGGCCAGCGCTGACCCGAGAGTTCGTGGACCTGGCGGTGCACGGCCTGCACGTCGACAGCGCCGAGGCCCGCACCGCGCTGGGCCACCGCGCGCGCCCGCTGACCGAGACCCTCGACGACGCCCGCGACTGGTACGCGAGCCACGGCTACGTCGCCCGCGAGGCCGCCCAGTCCCCCGCTCAAAACCCCTGATCTCGACGATCGAAAAGAGCCATCCCAAAGCCCGGAGCCCCGCCCTATGAGCACGCCTGACCCCGACCACATCTTCGAGACCGTCACGGTCCTCGTCCGCGAGCTGACGAACCTGCCGACGCACACGGTGTCGGCGACCGACCGCCTGCTGGAGGACCTCGGCATGGACTCCCTGCAGACCATGGAGCTGCTGTCGCGCCTGAGCGAGGCCTACGACGTGGACCCCGACATGGACGAGGTGGTCGCTGCGCTCACGGTGGGCGACGTGGTCGCCGTGCTGGAGCGCGCCCTGTCCCAAGTCGCCACCGCTCGCGCCACCGCGTAGGCCGGAGCCTCAAATGAAGATCGCATTCGTCTATCCGGCCTTCGAGCGCCACGCCGAGGCCCACCCCGAGCTGCTCGAGTACGTGCCGTGCAACGAGTACCTCGGGCCGCCGTCCAACGGCATCGCCTCGGTCGCGGCCTGCACCCCCGAGGGCCACGAGGTCGTGTTCATCGACGACCGGGTCACGCGCTTCGACCCGAGCGTCCACAAGGCCGACCTCTACGCGATGTCGTTCTTCACGCCGGCCGCCACGCGCGCCATGGAGATCGGCGACCAGCTGCTGGCCCTCGGCAAGCCCGTCGTGGCCGGCGGCATCTTCCCGTCGATGATGCCCGACGAGGTGCAGCCCCACGTGACCTCGGTGGTGGTGGGCGAGGGCGAGCCGGTGTGGCCGGGGCTGCTCGCGGACGCCGCCGCCGGCCGGCTGAGAGCGCGCTACGTCTCCCCAGGCGCCGGCGAGCTGGGCGACTACCCGCCGCCGCGCCTCGACCTCTACCTGAACGCCGAGACCGACTGGCACCAGCCCGACGACTACCCGCTGCAACTGTCCCGCGGCTGCCCGCTGACCTGCAACGCGTGCGTCCTGCCGTCCCAGATGGGCCGCATGATGCGCTGGCAGTCCGACGAGAACCTCATCTCGGCCATGACCCAGCTGACCGAGGCGGGCAAGCTCATCTCGTTCACCGAAGACACCTCGGTGACCTTCGCGTACGGGGCGCGCCGCAAGTTCCGCCGCTTCCTCGACATGGTGCTGCGCCTGCAGGCCGAGGGGCTGCCGCTGAAGTTCAGCTACCTGGGCATCAGCATGCCGATGATCCTGCACCTGCCCGACGAGCTCTTCGCGGTCCTGCGCGCCACCGGAATGGACAGGTTTTACCTGGTCGGCGGCTTTGACCCCATCACGCGCAAGGCCTTCGGGCTCGGCGACGCGGCGGCGCTGGAGAAGGCCAAGGCGGCCATCGCGCGCTGCCACGACTTCGGCATCAAGCCCTACGTCTCGTTTCTGATGGGCAACCCGGACGACGACGAGGGCACGTTCGAGCGCATGGTCCGCTTCGGCCTCGACACCGGCATCGACCTGGCCGAGTTCTGCATCTCGACGCCGTACCCGGGCACGCCGCTGTGGCACGAGTACAGCGCGGAGGGCCGCATGCTGGGCCGCCCGTGGAAGTACTTCAACGACGCCAACGTCACCTTCCGGCCCCACAAGATGACGCCCGAGCGGCTGTTGGAGGGCTACCTGTTCACGTGGCGAGAGTTCTACCGCGGCCGCCAGCAGGAGCTTGACCCCCGTGAGCATCTCCATCGCACCATCCAGTTCTGAGCCCGACGCCGAGGTGCTCGGCATGGTCTTGGGCGCGTTCGGTCGCTGGGCCGACCGCGCCGTGGACCCGGCCGCCATCGAAGCCCACGGGAGCCTCCCCGGCCCGGTCGTCAGCGGCGCGGGCGCGCTGGGCCTCTACGGGCTGGCGGTTCCGGAGGCGTATGGCGGCGCGGGCTTCGGCCTGACCGCGACGGCGCGGGTCGTCGAGGAGGTCGCCACCCGCGACCGATCCTTGGCGACCAGCGTCGGGCTGCACAACGGCCTGGGGCTGCATCCGCTGGTGAACTACGGCTCTGACGCGCTCAAAGACGCCTACCTGCCGCGGCTCGCGGGCGGGATGGTGGCGTCCTTTGCCGCGACGGAGCCTGAGGCCGGCTCGCACATCGCCGGCCTCCGGACCACGGCCGAGCCCGACGGCCGCGGCGGGCTGGTCCTCAACGGCGACAAGGTCTTCGTGACCAACGGCGGGCTGGCCGGCGTGTTCACGGTGCTGGCGCGGACCCCAGGGCTCGGCGGTGCGCGGCGCGGGACCAGCCTGCTGCTGCTCGACCGCGAGCAACCCGGCCTGCGCGTCGGGGCCGAGGAGCGGAAGCTGGGCATCAAGGCGTCCTCGACCACCACGCTGGTCTTCGAAGACGCGCCGGTCTCCGTCGACCGGGTCCTGGGCGTGGCAGGGCGGGGCATGGAGCAGATGCACCACGCGCTGACTTGGGGGCGCTCGCTGATGGCCGCCGGGGCGCTGGGCACGGCGCGGGCGGCCTACGCGATGGCGCAACGCCACGTGGCCGAGCGGCGGCAGTTCGGGCGCGCCATCGGCAGCTTCGGACAGGTGCGGCAGCGGATGGTGAGCGCGCGGGTGTCGCTGTGGACGACCGAGGCGGTGCTGCGCGCGGTCACGCGCCTGGGCGACGAGGGCGTCGACATCGGCTGGCACTCGGCCATCGCCAAGATCGTCGCGTCGGAGGCGGCCTGGAGCGTCGTCGACGACGCGCTGCAGCTTCACGGCGGCAGCGGCTACATCGAGGACACAGGCGTCGCGCGGATGCTGCGCGACTGCCGAATCACGCGCATCTACGAGGGCGCCAACGACGTCCTGCGGATGCAGGTGGCTGGCCAGGCCTTCGCCAGCGGCTCGCCCGAGGCCGACCTAGCCGAGGTCACGGCGCCGCTGGGCGCGCGGGGCGGCGCGAGGCTGCGGCCGATGGCTGAGGACTACGACCGGGACGCCAAGCGGCTGCGCGCGGCCGTCGAGGCGTTGCGTGAGCGGTTCGGGCTGCGCGTGTTCGAGCATCAGGTGCTGCTGGCCGGGTTGGCCGACGCGCTCATCGCTCGCTACACGGCGCGGGCTGGCTTTCTTCGGGCCGCCGCGGCGCCGGAGGGCTCGCCCGAGCGGATGCTCCTGGAGTGCGCGTGGCCCGACCTGAGGCGTCGCTTCGACGAGGGGCTTCAGCGCAGCCTGGACGTGGACGCCGAGGAGCGGATCTACGCTGCCAGCGAGGCGGATCCTGGCTGAGAGAGGCGTCTGTGCGCGGCGGCTCCGCCCGCCCCGGAGCGTGACTGTGATCCAGATCAAGAACGCGAGGGCGCGCCCGAGCTACAGAGTGGAACAGCGCAGCGGACCGAGCAGCCCCTCCGGCGCGGACCGCCTGGGGAGACGCGGCGAGCGGTCGCGCGATCCAGTCCGGGAAACCACCTGCAAGGAGCGGTCATGAGCACGAGTCCCGTCGAGACCTCGGCCCTGGAGACGGCGGCGGCGTCGGCGGTGGAGGGCGCGCGTCTGGACCTCAAGGTGGGGTACCGGTGCAACAACCGCTGCGTGTTCTGCGTGCAGGGTGACAAGCGCGACCACATCGCCGACCGCACGACCGACGAGCTGCGCGAGATCCTGGAGGCCAACCGCGGCCTGTCCGACGGCGTCGTGCTGACGGGCGGCGAGGTGACGATTCGCCCCGACCTGATCGAGCTGGTGGGCTACGCCAAGGAGCTTGGCTACCGCACGATTCAGGTGCAGACCAACGGCCGCCGGCTGTCCTACCTGCCCTTCGTGAAGGCGCTGGTCAGAGCTGGCGTGACCGAGATCGCGCCGGCCCTGCACGGGTCGACGCCGTCGGTGCACGACGCGCTGGTCCGCGCTCGCGGGGCCTTCGCCCAGGTGGTGGCGGGCATCCGGAACTGCCGGAGTCTGGGGCTGCCG
Organism: Myxococcota bacterium; assembly: GCA_041389525.1. GTDB lineage: Bacteria > Myxococcota_A > UBA9042 > PHBI01 > JACKFB01 > JACKFB01. The sequence goes on from JAWKRR010000032.1 coordinate 39,646, forward strand.
GTCATCACGAACACCGTGGTCGTGCATGACAATTTCCGAGATCTTCCGGCCATCGTGGAGCTGCTGGCGCGGCTGGATGTGCAGCAGCTGCAGCTCGCCTACGTTCACCCGGCGGGCACCGCCGAGCAGTACTTCAACCTCGTGGTGGCGCGCTTCAGCGACGCGGTCCCCTTCGTGCACGACGCGCTGCGCGCGGCCGAGCGCGTCGGCCTGCCGGCGGTCACCGAGGCCATCCCGTACTGCTTCATGCAGGGCTTCGAGCGCCACGTCATCGAGGACCGCATCCCCCAGACGCGCATCGTCGAGGCGGGGATGACCATCGACGACTACACGGCCTATCGCTGGGAGGAGGGCAAGGCGAAGGGGCCGCCGTGCGCGCGGTGCACGTGGGTGGACCGCTGCGAGGGCCCCTGGCACGAGTACCCGCGGGAGTACGGCTGGAGCGAGTTCGAGCCCCGCACCGACGCGCCCTGACGCCGCGGGTCAGGCTCGGGCGAGGAAGCGGATCCGGCGACCCTGGGTCTGCAGCGTCCCGGCGCGCTTGAGGCGCTGCACGCACCGGGAGACCGTCTCCTGGGTCAGGGCGAGCAGCTCTCCCAGCTCGCGGCGATTCAGGGGCAGCCGCACCCACTCGCCGTCGTCGCCGGCCATGGCGCGCAGGGCGGTCTCGACGCGCTCCTGCGCCGGCATCGGGCCCAGCACCATGATGCGCTCGCGCAGCCCCATCATCTCGACCGCCAGCGCCCGGCACAGCGCGACCCCTTGGAGGCTCGTGGTGGCGAGGCGCGCTTCGGCTTCGGCGATGGGTACGCGGCAGACGCGGGCTGGCGTGAGAGCCTCCACCGAACACTGGTAGCGCCCGGAGACGAGCGCCTCGGTCCCGGTGACGTCGCCCGGCCCGAGCAGCCGCATCCCCTGGGCGCGGCCCTCCTCGGTGGTGCGGGTCTCGCACAGCGTGCCCTCGATCACGAGGAACACGGTGTCGGCGGTCTCGCCCTGCAGGTGCAGCATGCCTCGGCGGGGCAAGCGCAACTGCCCCTGGCGCGGGCGGCCATCGCAGCTCCCGCACAGGTTCCGCAGCTCAAGCCCGCGGTCGCGCGCCGGGCAGCCCGTGGGGGCGGCGGTGGCTCGTCCGGTGGTCCACTCAACGGTCACAGGGCACCTCCGTCGCGGCGGGACAAACTTAGCCCACGCCTGCGAGCCGGAGCAAGCGATCCACGGCGCCGCCGCCGCGATGGCCTCGCGGCGGCGGCGCCGTGGCTACGCGGTCGCCGCCTCGGCTGCCACGGCCGCGAGGAGCTCCGGCCCCGCGGGGTGCTGCTGCAGCTCCGCCAGCGCGACCGGGCGCAGCTCGTCCAGGCCAAAGCGCTGGGCGTACGCGGTGTAGACCTTTCCGGGGCAGACCTGGCTGAGGGCGCAGCGGTCCAGGTGGGGGCAGGGCGTGGTGGCGGCGGTGAAGGCTACCGGGCGACCGCCGCCCAGGCTGTGGGTGAAGCCGATGGTCTGGTAGTAGGTGCCCGATGGCTCGCGCTGTCGGCGCTGCAGCCGCTCCGGGGTCACCAGCGCGTGGCCTGTCGCGCGCTGGTGGGCCCAGGCGATGCAGGGGACGACCTCGCCCAGCGGGAGGTCCCCCAGGGCGGCCCAGCCCGCGGGGTAGAGCGCCTGGAGGGCCCGGCTCATCTGCACCGCGACCTGGTGGTAGCCGTCGCGGCGGCTGGACGTGTTCGGGAAGGGGAGGTGGACCTCCCACCAACGCCCGAGCGGGCGAACCAGGTCCGCCATCGCGCGGACGTCGCCCAGGTTCTCGCTGGTCAGGACCGTCGTGAAGATCAGCTCGCCTTGGCGCCCCTGCTCGCCGCCTTCGGAGCTGCCGCCGATCAGCTCGCGCAGGTTGCGCACCGCGCGCATCAGGGTCGCAAACGAGCCTGGCAGGCCCGTGACCGCGTCGTGCACCTCGGGACACGAGCCGTAGATCGGCACGTAGAAGCGGTATCGCCCGGGCAGGCTGCGCACCAGCCGCTCGGCGACGGCGCGATCGGCGGCGGGCAGGAAGGTGCTGAGGATGTGGAACTCCTCGAAGCCTTCGTGCCGCGCGACATCGAGCAGATCGAACACGAACGAGGCGCGCAGAGGCTCGAGTCCATTGACGCGCAGCACGCGGGTGCCGCGCGCCGCGGCCGCCGCGAGGTCACGCTCGAGGGCGGCGATGTAGGCCGGGTCGCCGTCGATCGCCGGGTCGATCTCCTCGCGCACGGCGCAGAAGCTGCAGTGCTGGTAGCACGGGCCCGGCAGCGCCAGGTTGTGAGCCGACGGCACGCCACCCGCGGCGCCCTGGCCCGGGGCTCGCGGCGGCCCCTGAAAGCGCACCCGGCGGTCGCACGCCTCCAGGTGCAGGGTCAGCTCGGCCGCGAGCTGGCGGTGCAGTTCCGCGCGCTCGGGGTCGACGCCGCGCCCGAAAGGCAGGGTGTAGAGCACGTCGAACTGCTCGGTGCGGTGGGCGGCAGGACGGGAGTCGGCGCGCAGGCGGACCTTGATGCGCGGCTCCTCGTCGGAGGTCGGATGGGCGAACGCGACGGCGACCTCCTCGGGACCGAAGGGGTAGGCGTCGTCGAGGCGCCAGCCGTCGATCAGCTCGTGTCCGGGCGCCAGCGTGGGGGCCAGCCAGCGCATCAGCTCCTCGCAGCCGAAGGGGCGCAGCTCCAGCTCGTCGGCGGGTGGGGGCGGCTCGGCGTGGAGGGCGACCGGGACGGGGGGGCGGGCGAGCAGGTGCAGCATCGCGGCCGCAGCGCGCTTGACCTCGCTGGGGGTGTCCGCGTCGTCCAGGGACCAGGCGTCGGGCCGCTCGCGGTAGCCGGCGGCGTAGTCCGGCCCGCGCAGGACCGACGGTGGGGGATCGCCGCTGTAGGCGTGCCACTCGAGAAGAATCCGCGGGAGGCCGCGCGCGCCCAGCTCAAGCAGGACCGACTCCGGACCGATCCGGTCGATCGACTGCAGGTCCCAGTCGGGGGGCATCGCCGGGGCGAGTAGGGCGCGCGCGGCCCCGCGGATGGTGATGAGCGCGCTCGTGCGCGCCGAGGAGGGGCTGGAGGTCGTGGTGTGGTTCACGCGAACCGCCTGCATCGGTGGCTTGGCACTATCGGGACCCCGCGGCGGCCGTGACGAGCTCGAAGAAGCGGACCGGCGGCCCCAGGGGTGACTCGACCTCGAAGTAGCGGCCCCAGCTCACGTCTTGCACCGGGCCGATGCGGATCTCGTCGGCGTGGGCGCCGTCCGTCAGCAGCGCCACGCGGCGCTCCAGGCTCTCGCGCTGCGCTGACACGTCGGGGACCGCAGCGCAGAGGATGTGCCTCTGGCCGACGGCGGCCCCCTCGGCCGTCGCGAAACAGACCGGGCTCTGCTCGTGCTCGAGGATCGTCATGCGCCCGGCGTGTCCCAGGACGGGCCCGGGCGTGGACTCGCGGAAGCCGAGCAGGGCGGAGTAGAAGTGGTGCGCCCGGTCGACGTCGTCGACGACGAAGAGGGGCATCAAGAGGCCCCGTTCCGGCTGCGCGCTGGCGCTCTCAATCGGCTTCGACATGGACCATCCCTGGTTGCGATGTCGCCCCGATGCTGAGCGCTCAGCACGCGGCGATCATTGATCCAGGTCATGGTCCGCGACGATTCGGCCCCCCCGACGGGTCAGCGGGCTCCGAAGGGGCGAAACTCAGCGCCGCCGTAGCGCTCCAGGTAGGTGGTGGCGACGCCGGGGCAGCGGCTCAGCGCCGCGCAGCGACCGCAGCGCTGCAGGTAGGCGGAGAGCTGCGTCTCGATGTGCTGGATCGAGTACAGATCTCGGCCGCTGAGGTCGTCGAGATAGTGGGTCTCGCCGAACCCGGATCGGCCGCAATTTCCGCGCTTCGAGTCGCCCAAGACGCAGTTTGGGAAGGACTCGAGCTCCAGCGTGACGCCGAGGCTGGCGGCCTCGGCAACCAGCGCGCGGACGACGGCCGCCACGTCGCGGTAGCGCAGGTCGATGCCGGGCCAGCCGCCGCCCTTGCCGAGGGTGTCGGGGAACGCGTACTTCACGACGACCCGCGGCCCCAGCTCGTCCGCGCACCAGCGCAGGTGCCCGACGAGGTCGGCGAGGTTGGGTCGGCAGAGGACGCAGTTGATCATCAGCTCGACCGGGCCCGAGCGCGCCGGGTCGGCGAGGTTGCGGATCCCCTGCACGGTCTCGTCAAAGCCGCGATCGCTGAGGCCGGAGATCTCCCTGGCTTGGTCGCGCCGGTGCGAGTGAAGCGACACGATGGCCCGCCGCAGCCCCAACTCCCGGGCGCGCGCGGCGAAGTCCGGGTCTGCGAAACGGCGCCCGTTGGTGTTGATGTCCCAGCGAACGCCGCGCTCCACGAGGGCCTCGACCACCGTCCAGAAGCCTGGATGAATCGTCGCCTCACCGCCGGTCACCACGACCGCGCGCAGGCCCTGCGCGGCGAGGAACTCGACCCGCCGCACCAGCTCGTCGGTCTCGTGGAAGAAGGCGCCCGGGCGGCCGCTGTTGCTGCACATCGGGCAGGCGTTGTTGCAGTGCTCACCCAGCCGAAACAGCGCCACGCTGCGCGGCGTCACCGGCTGGTCGGCGGGTCGCAGTTTGCGCAGGAGGATGGGCTTCGGGCCGCTCATGGCCCGACCGTAGCAGGGGTCGGTCGCCTCGGGAACGACTCGCTCGCGCCGCCGATTTCTTGTCACAGGCCGCGCCGCTGCCTCGTCTTCATGGTGCACACCGACCGCACCCCGGAGGACCTCGTGTTTCATTGGCTGATACGGCGCAAGATCGCCGCGTTCGAGCGGGAGTTCGACTACGACATGGGCTACGCGCGCTCGATCCTCGACGACGCTGGGGTCGGCGCGCTGCTCCGCTTCTCGAAGACTCAAGCGCTGGGGACCTTTCGCGCCGACGTGCCCGCGAGCTCGTGGTACGCGGCGAAGATCGCGGCGGCCTTGGTCGCCGATTGCGGGCCCTGCGTGCAGCTCGTGGTGACGATGGCGCTTCGGGCGGGCGTCCCGCCAACCTTGGTCTCGGCAGTCGTCCGCTGCGATGATGCGGCCCTGCCCGACGACGCGCGTGTCGCCGTCGCCTTCGCCCGCGGGACGCTCCAGCGCGCCCCAGACCTCGACGCGCGCCGCGCCGCCGCCGTCGACGTCTTCGGGCGCCGCGGCCTGGTCGCGCTGGCCTTCGCCATCACCTCGGCGACCATTTACCCTACGCTCAAGGCCGCCCTCGGCCACGCCAACGCCTGCACGCTGGTGCGCGTCGCGGGCTCCCCCATCGCCGTCGCCCACCCGGCAGGACGACCACCATCACCGAATCCGCCGCCGCCGCCTTCGAGACCCACCGCGCCGAGCTGCTCGGCCTCGCGCACCGGATGACCGGCTCGATCTCCGAGGCCGAAGACCTGGTCCAGGACGCCTACGTGCGCTTCGACGGCGCCGCAGACAGCGTCGAGCACCCGCGGGCTTTCCTGTACCGGACCGTCACGCGCCTGTGCCTCGATCACCTGAAGTCCGCCCGCCACCGCCGCGAGGTCTACGTCGGCCCGTGGCTGCCCGAACCCGTCGCCCACCCGGTCAGCGACTTCGCCCACAGCGCCGTCGAGCTCGCCGACGAGGTGGGCGTGGCCCTGCTCCTCGCGCTTGAGCGCCTCTCGCCCCTGGAGCGCGCCGTCTTCGTGCTGCACGACGCCTTCGACTACGACTACGCCGAGGTCGCCGCCGTGCTGGACTCGACCCCCGCAGCCTGCCGCCAGCTCGCCTCGCGGGCTCGCGCCCACCTAAAGAGCGCCCGCCCGCGCTTTCAGCCCGCGCCCGACGAAGTCCAGCGCCTCGTCCAAGCCGTCCTCGGCGCCACCATGGCCGGCGACGCGGACCGCCTGACGGCGCTGCTGAGAGCCGACGCCACCCTCATCAGCGACGGCGGGGGCAAGGCGAAGGCCGCCCTCAAATCCATAGGCGGCGCCGAGCGAATCGCGCGATTCCTGGTGGGCACCATGCGCAAGAACCCGCTCCCACCCGGCGCCACCATGGTCCCCGCCCGAATCTCGGGCCTCCCCGGCCTGCTGGTCTTCGTCGGCCAGCAATGCCTGCAATCCGTCGCCCTCGAGCTCGACGGCAGCTCCGTAGCCGCCATCTACATCGTCCGAAACCCAGACAAGCTCGCCCACCTCCGCCCGTAGCGCTGGGGTCAAGAGCACTCAGTTCTCATATTTCAACGCATGTGTACGAAGGGTTAGCGCGCTTCTTCTCAGACGCGCACAGCGACCCCGACCAGGGACAGGCCCGGCGCTGTCCAGGTGCGTTGGCCGCGCGCGCCGAGGGCCGACGCCATGGTGGCGGCGTCGGGGAGGGCGCCCGCGCTTCGGATGGAGCGGTCGGCCTCAACGAGCGCGCGTACCAGGGGCGGGCCGGCGGCGCCGAGGACGGCGGGGAGCTCGGCGCCGCCGCGGGCGAGGAAGGTCGGGGTCGCCGCGGGTGAGAGCCACAGCTCGCGCGGGCGCCAGGTACCACCTGAGTTTTCCGCGAGCGCCAGCGCGGTCAGCAGGGCGCCGCCCGCCAAGGCCACGGTGCCCGCCTCGACCAACCAGGCGCCCTCGCGGGCAACGGCGGCGGCCGCGCGCAGGAGGCTGGCGGCGGGGGCGTCGGGCATGAAGGCCGTGACGTTGGCGAGCCGCACGAGGTCGAAGCGCGCCTCGGCGCCGGTGGCAGCGAGCGCCTCGATGGTCAGCGCCAGTCCCGTCAGCGGCGTCTGGGCCGCTTCGGCGTGGCGCTCTACGGGCCGGTCCAGCAGCTCCGCCAGGGGCTGGTCAGCGCGCCTGACGCCGGGCAGGGCGGCGAGGGCAGGGACCTCGTCGAGGCTGACGCGCAGCGCCACGCGGCCAGCCCGCGCCGCCTCCTCGCGCGTCGCCGCCCACCACGCCTCAGCCCGTGGCGCCAGCTCGGCCCAGCACAGCGCCCCCACGCGCGCGCCGTCCGGGTGGTGCGCGGCGCGCTCAAGCTGCACAGTGCCCGCCAGCTCGGCCCCCTGCAGCAGGCACGCGCCCGCCCGCCCCGCTCCGTCCAGCGCCACCCACACGTCGCCAAAGCGCACGGCGGCCTGCGGCAGCGCGGCGTCCAGGGCGGTGACCTCGAGCGCCGGCAGCGCCGCGGCGAGCTCCTCGGAGGTCGGCGCGAAGGGCGTCAGCCCGCCGCCCGCACCACGCGCCAGCCGCACCCCGCAGCCCGCGTCCAGCGCCCGCCCCGCGAGCCCGCCCAGGCGCGCGACCACGCACGCGTCCACGTCGCGCAGCCGCCCCGCGTAGGTGCCGACCGGGATCGCGCTCGCGTTCGCCGCGTCCGCGGGCGTCCCCATCATGGGGCCCGCCCGCCTTGGCTCGCGGCGGCCCGTCGGAACACCCGCCCCCGGCCGGAACCTCTCGCGCGCACGCCCGCTACTTCGCCGTCGCGCACTTGCCGCCGAGCCGCACGGTGAAGTCGACGCGGCGGTTCTCGCGGAACGCGGTCTCGTCCTGGCCCTCAACCCGCGGCAGCGACTCGCCAAACCCACGCACCGTCAGCAAGCCCTTCTTCACGCCCCGCGCGACCAGATAGTCGCGGGCTGCCGACGCCCGCTTCTGGCTCAGCGAGTAGTTGGACTCGTCGGTGCCGTCCTCGTCGGCGTGGCCGTTGACCGCGACCTCGATGATGAGGTCGTTCGCTTTGATGGTCGACGCGAGCTGCGCCAGCGTGGACTTCGCCTGCTCGGTCAGGGCCGAGCTGGTCTTCTCGAAGAACACGATCTCCTCGATGGAGTAGCGGCACTCGGGGTCGATCTCCTCGGGCGGCGGCAGCGTGTCGCGCACCACCTTGCGGGCGTCGTCAGGGCAGCCGTCCTGGTCCTCGAAGCCGTTGTAAGTCTCGGGCTGCTGCGGGCACATGTCGGAGCGGTCGGGGATGCCGTCGCCGTCGTGGTCTTCCAAGACGATGGCGTCGGGGCAGCCATCCTGATCGTCGATTCCGTTGTAGTCCTCCGCCTTTAGCGGGCACTTGTCAACGACGTCGGGCACGCCGTCCTGGTCGTTGTCCGGGTCGGGGCAGCCGTCGAGGTCGGCGAACCCATCGACGTCCTCGGCGCGCGTCGGGCAGCGGTCGTCCGCGTCCGGGATGCCGTCGCCGTCGCTGTCGCCGGCCTTCGGCGCCCACTGCAGCCCCGCGATGAAGCGAAAGGTCGGCGAGCCGATGCCGCGCACGATGCCCGTCCCCACCGCCGATTGCAGCGAAAGCCCCGGAATGATGTACCATTTTGGGCCAAGCAGCCACTCCAGCGTCGTCGTGTCGCCGGACTGGAAGATGTCGTTGAAGGGCGTGTGGCCGAACAGCTCCGTCGCGATGGCGAGCTTGTCGCGCACGGCCTCCACCTCGACCCCCAACCCGTAGGTCAGCTCGTTGCCGAAGGTGTGGTTGAAGAAGTCGACCTCTTCGGTGCGCACGCGCACGCCGGCGTTGAGGCTGGTCACCGTGCGGTCCGTCCGATAGTCGAAGATCACCCGCCCGAGGATCCCGACCCCCGGGTCGCCACGAAAATGGTCCTTGTCGCCGATGGGGATCGTCGCGCCCACCGACACGCCAAGCCCCGGCCCGCCGAGCGTGTTGTCGAGCAGCCGCCCGCGAAGCCGCACCTGCATGTCGGCAAGCCCCGCGCCGCTCACCGGCGCGATGGCCCGCGTGTCCGGGTCGCTGTCCAAGATGAGCGCGATCGGCAGGTCCACCTCGATCTGCGCGTGCCCAAACAGGCCAATCCCGATGTTCACGTCGATGTAGTCGGCCTGATCGATGAACTTCTCGCTGTAGAGGCCGGTTTGCAGCTGAAAGCTGTCCTCCTCGTGCCAGAACATCACCGACGCGTACGGCCGCCACGCCGGCGCGATGAGGCTCTGCTCGACCGACCACATCCGGTAGTGTCCGCCGGCGCCGAAGTAGTCCTCGATGTTCACGTTCGGCTTCTGCTGCTGCGCGCTCGCGTCGCTCGTCATCGAGCCCACGCTGGCGACGGCTACTACCAGCAACGCCAGCCCGCGCTTCCTCCGCCGCACCGCCCACACGCCCACGCCCAGCAAGCACAGCAGCCAGGGCAGGGCGCCACCGCCTCCCGACCCGGCGCAGCCCGTGTAATTGCCGCCGGTCAGCTCGGCGACCGAGAAGTCGTCCGCCCCGTCGTTGGGGTCGGTGCCGTTGAGGATCTCGACGCCGTCCACCACGCCGCCGCCGTCGGTGTCCGCCACCAGCGGGTCGGTCGGCGCGAACCCGCCCACACCCTCGACCTCGAGCTTGTCGTTGAGCAGGTCGCCGTCGGTGTCCGGTCGCTTCGGGTCGGTCTTGTGGACCAGGATCTCGATGCGGTCGGTCAGCCCGTCGGCGTCGGAGTCGGCCAAGCCGTCCTTGGGATCGTTGGGATTTCCCTCGCCCGCGTCGATGCGCCCGTTGTCGTTGTTGTCCTCGCCGGGCGAGGCCTCACACACCCCGGCGACCGCCTTGGACCCGTCGCACACGCCGTCGTCGTCGGAGTCGGGGTCCTTCGGGTTCGTCGTCGTCGACGGGTCCAAGTCGGGCTTGAACAGGCCGAGGGCCGTGTTCGGCGTGCCGCGAGTCAGCCCGAACTCGGTGCCGTCCTGGATCCCGTCGCGGTCGGTGTCGACCGAGAGCGGGTCGGTGCCCAGGGTGACCTCCTGCCCGTCCGGCAGCCCGTCGTCGTCGGAGTCGGCGTCCTTCGCGTCGGTCAGCAGGGTGGCCTCGACGATATCCGACAGCCCGTCGTCGTCGTCGTCGGGGTCGGAGCAGTTGAGCTTCCCGTCCTCGTCGAAGTCCGCGATGTCGTCGGCCGAGGGCGTGCTGGCCGCTGACCGCGAGTCCGTCTTGCACTCGGCCTCGCGCTGGTCATCGACGCCGTCGTTGTCGTCGTCAGGGTCGATGCAGTCGATGTCGCCGTCGCCGTCGGTGTCGCCGAGCTCGACGAAGCTCGGCGTCGACTGGTTGCTCTGCGAGTCGTAGCCGCAGAAAATCTCGACGCCATCGGCCACGCCGTCGCCGTCCACGTCGCTCTGGCTGCCGTCGCAGACCCCGTTCCCGTCCTTGTCCACGGGCGAATCGTTCGGGTCCAGCGGGTCGGTGCCGCAGAGCAGCTCGCCGCCGTCGGTGGCCTCGTTGCCCGCGAAGTCCAGGTCGTCGTCCGAGTTCGGGTCCACCGGGCTGGTCTCGTTCGCACCGACCTGGCCGTCGTGGTCCGCGTCCTCCACACCGTCGGGCAGCCCGTCGTTGTCGGTGTCGGCGACCACCGGGTCCGTGCCCAGGCACACCGCGCCGCTGGTCAGCTCGTAGCAGCTGCCGACCTCGATGCCGTCGAGCAGCCCGTCGCCGTCCGTGTCCGGCTTGGTCGGCGAGGTCTCCGAGGCCTGCGTCACGCCGTCGTGATTCGCGTCCTCGACCCCGTCATCCAGCCCGTCGTTGTCGCTGTCTTTGACCAGCGGGTTGGTCCCGAGCTGCGCCTCGTTGGCGTCGCTGACCCCGTCGTTGTCGTCGTCGGGGTCGATGCAGTTGACGATCTCGTCGCCGTCGGTGTCCGCGAGGTCCAGCTCGACCGGCTTCACGTTCTTGTCCAGCGGGTCGGTCAGGCAGAGCAGCTCGTCGGCGTCCGGAGACCCGTCGCCGTCATCGTCCTGGTCCAACGCGTTGCAGACCGAGTCGCCGTCGGTGTCCACCGGCAGGCTGGTCTTCACCGCCGGGTCCGTCCCGCACGCGACCTCCGTCTCGTTGAGCCAGCCGTCACCGTCCTTGTCCGCGTCGATCGCGTCGCAGAGCCCGTCGTCATCGATGTCGGTGGGCACGCTGGCCGGGTCCTTCGGGTTGGTGCCGCACTGCAGCTCCAGCGCCGAGTTCCAGCCGTCGTTGTCCGGGTCCGCGTCGCTGTCCACGCCGTCGCAGAGCCCGTCGCCGTCGGTGTCGACCGGCTTGTCCTGGGCGTCGAGGGGGCTGGTCTGACACAGCGACTCCGTCGAGTCGCTCCAGCCGTCGCCGTCGTCGTCGTCGTCCACCGCATTGCACAGCCCGTCGCCGTCCGTGTCTTCGGGCTTCGAGGCCGGGTCGAGCGGATTCGTACCGCACTGCAACTCGAGCGTGTCCTTCCACCCGTCGTTGTCGTCGTCGGAGTCCACGAGGTCGCAGATCTTGTCGTTGTCGGCGTCCTGTCCGAGGGCGGTCGGGTTGCTCTCGGGCTTCTCCGGGTCAGTGGCGCACAGGATCTCGACCGCGTTGGGCCAGCCGTCGTTGTCGACATCCTGGTCGAGCGCGTCGCACTCGCCGTTGCCGTCGGTGTCCTTGGGGACCGACTGGGGGTCGTTCTTCAGCGTCCCGCACAGCGCCTCCTGGTCGTCGGTCCAGAGGTCGTTGTCGTCGTCGTCGTCGACCGCGTCGCACATCCCGTCGCCGTCGCCGTCGAAGCCCGCCGCGACCGGGTTCGACGCCGCGCTGCTGCCGTCGGTGCCACAGGTCTCTTCGAGGGCGTTGCTCCAGCCGTCGCCGTCCTTGTCCGCGTCCAGCGCGTCGCAGATCCCGTCCTGGTCCAGGTCGTGTTGCGCGTCCGTCGGCGTGCTGGTCTTCACCTTGGAGTCCGACCCGCACGCGGCCTCGAGGATGTCGGGGAAGCCGTCGTTGTCGTCGTCGTCGTCGGCCGAGTCGCACTGGGTGTCGCCGTCCGCGTCGTCGGGAACGCTCAGCGCGTTCAGCGGCAGCGACCCGCAGATGATCTCCTCGATGTCCGGGTAGCCGTCGCCGTCGTCGTCCAGGTCGGCGCAGTTCGGCTTGTCGTCGCCGTCGGGGTCGTCGGCCTCGCCCGGCGCCGGGAAGCTGCTCGCCTTCTTCGGGTCGGTCTCGCAGGCGATCTCGAAGCCGTTGGAGACCAAGTCCTCGTCGTAGTCCTGCGCGAAGCAGAAGAAGTCCGCCACGCAGTCGATGTCGACGCAGTCCGGCAGCCCGTCCTGGTCGTCGTCGATCCCGTTGGCGCACAGCGCCTCCTTGCCGCCGCAGGTGTCCTCAAACAGGTCGAAGGTGCCGTTGCAGTCGGCGTCGATGTTGAAGATGTCGCAGTTCTTCGGCGCCCCCGGGAAGATGTCGTCGTCGTTCTTCGCCGTGCTGTTCAGGGCGCAGTCGCTGATCTCGGTGTCGTCTTCGAAGGTGTCGTTGTCGTCGTCCGTGTCCACGCAGTTGAGGATCAGGTCGGTGTCGGGGTCTGAGATGTCGTCGGCGCTGGGCTTGTCGCCGATGTCCACGGGGCTGCGGCCGCAGGTGATCTCGACGCCGTTGGGCACGCCGTCCAGGTCGAAGTCGGAGGCCGCGCACGCCGCGTCCAGCACGCAGTCCTGGTCGGCGCAGTCGGTCTTGCCGTCCAGGTCCTCGTCGATGCCGCCGGTGCAAAGCTCGCCGCAGGCCACGCTGACCCTCGCGTTGCTGCCCGCGCCCTCGGCGCACGCCCCGATTCGATCGGCCACGACGAAGTATTCGTGCCCGCTGACCACGGCGAAGGCCTTCTGCCCGCCGAGGCTGCAGCCCGTGTCGAAGGTCGCCAGCGGAGCGCCGCAGGTCCCGTTGGTGCAGGCCCCGTCGAAGACGAAGACCGAGTAGCGATTGACGCCCTGGTTGGCCAACGCCAGCACCACCATCTCGCTCTTGGCGGCGACGAAGCGCAGCGTCCCGTCGGCCCCGCCACCGCTGACGGGCGTCGTGCACGGGAAGTCGTCGTGGGCTGGCTTGATGACCAGGGGCTTGCCGCAGGCCAGGGCGGTCGTCTTCTGGCAGATCTCGCCGGCGCAGTTCGTCGCGTTGAAGCAGGCGGGGTCGGAGCAATCGGTCAGCCCGTCGCAGTCGTTGTCCAGGCCGTCGCCGCAGGAGTCGACGGCCGCCAAGCTCTCGTCGCCGTTGGGGTTCACGGCCGTCGCCTGGTCGTTGCAGTCGACGCCCAGGCAGGTCACCTGCGCCGGCGGGACCCCGGCAGGTGCTGTGCCGAAGCCGTCGTTGTCCTTGTCGATGCAGCCGTCGGCGCAGTCGAAGACGCTGTCCAGGTCGACGTCGACGCAGACCGCGGCGCAGCGGTTGTCGCCGGGCGCGCAGTCCTGCTCGTTGCAGGTCCCGTCGCTGTCGCTGTCGGCCAGGGTCTCGTCGACCGGGCCGTCGCAGTCGTCGTCGACGCCGTCGCACGCGAACTCGGCGCAGCCGCCGGTCGCGCGGGGCGAGCCGCGGTGGGTGCCGGAGCTGCCGTAGTTCGCGGCGGGGCCGGCCAGGCACCACGCGGAGGCCGTGCTCTTGCTCGCCGACACGCCGGTCACGGGCAGGGTGCCGAGGATCATCGAGCGCCCGACCGTGCCCGTGCCAGGGCCGACCGCGCCGGTCTTGGTCAGCTGCGACAGCTCGCAGGTGAACCCGGTCCGGAAGTCCACCTGATCCAGCAGCTTCACGCCGCCCTCGGTCAGGGTGAGCAGGTCGCCCGCGGGCGAGATCTGGAAGGCCTGGTTGCAGGTCGCGTCGGGCGAGAGGCTGTCGGTGCCGCCGACCGGGCCGAAGGCGACGATGAAGAAGGCGCCGGGCGCGAGCTCGGCCGAGGGCGCCAGCACCGTGCAGCTCCCGCCGGCCCCGAAGGCGACGCTGGTGCCGACGACGTTCTTGATGGTCAGCTTGAGCTGGTCGAGGTCGATGGTCGCGGTCGACGCATTGTAGAGCTCGATCCACTGCTCGCCCGGGTTGCCGGCCGGTTTGGGGATGTGGATCTCGGTCACGTGGAGCGCGCCGGACTCGGTCTGGCAGGTCGCCGAGCAGCCGTCGCCCGGGTCGTCGTTGCCGTCGTCGCAGGTCTCGTTGACGCTGATGATCGAGTCGCCGCAGATCGAGCAGGCGGGCTCTTCGAGGTCGGGCAGGCCGTTGCAGTTGTTGTCGATGCCGCCGGCGTCGCCGCAGACCTCGGGCTGGCCTGGGTGGGTGATGGCGTCGTTGTCGGCGCAGTCCGCCACGGCGGAGGCCGCTGAGCAGGAGGTCAGCACGTTGAAGGGGGCCGGCGCCGTCCCGTCGCCGTAGCCGTCGCCGTCCACGTCGATGCAGCGGTCGCAGGTGAGGTCGCCCGACTCGCTGAGGCCGTCCTTGTCTTTGTCGGAGAGCAGCGTGATCTCGTCGATGAAGAGGCCGGGGTTGGCGTTGTTGCCGCCGTCCACCGTGTCGTAGAAGAGGACCACCGGGACCGAGATCCCCTTGAAGGACGCGGAGATCGGGATGTCGACGGTGACCAGGCCGGCGGTGTTGGAGCCGGTCTCGAAGGCCTTCGTGCCCACGGTGGCGTCGCAGGCGGCCGCGGCCACGCCGAAGCAGACGCCGAACTTGTCCTTGTCGGTCGCGGCCTCGCCGTTGAGGGAGTAGCGGACGCGCAGGGTGGGCGTCAGCATCTGCGCGGGGACAGGGATGCTGCGGGCGAGCCAGCCGCGGCGGCGCCCGGCGCCCGAGGCGCTGACGTTGCCGTTGAGCACGGTCTCGAAGCCCTGGGCGTTGAAGGTGGTCTGCAGGCCCACGGCGAAGAGGCCGTCTCCGGTCGCCACGAAGCCGCCCGCGCCCGTGTTGAACGTGAACTTCGTCGAGCACACCGAGCAGAAGGGGTCGGCCGAGCAGAGCGCGTCGGCGCAGTCCGCCTTGCTGTCGCCGTTGTCGTCGATGCCGTTGGCGCAGTCCTCGCTGCCGCAGCCGGGGTCGAAGCCGTCGGTCTGGCCGTTGCAGTCGTTGTCGACGCCGTCGCCGCAGTTGCCCAGCGAGAGGTCCTCGATGGCGCCCGGGTGGACCTGGAAGCCGTCGAGGCCGTCGTTGCAGTCGCCGCCGGCGAAGAGGCAGCCGCTGGTGGGGCCCTCGGGGCGCCCGTAGCCGTCGAAGTCGGCGTCCCAGCATGTGTCACAGCTCGGCGCGCTTCCTTCGGCGACCAGATCGCCGTCGATGTCGCTGGCGAGGCGGATGCGGGTCACCGTGGCGCCCAGGTTGTCGTTCTGCGAGGCGCTGGCGGTGTCGTAGAGGATGCTGATGGTCGTGCTGGCGCCGATGTGCGCGGTGAGGTCGACCAGGACCGTCTTCTCGCCGGCGGTCGGCGTGCTGGCGAGCAGGATGATCCCCGGCGTGTCGAAGCGGCAGGTGGGCTGGTTGATGCAGACCGCGAGCTGATCGGACGCGAAGCCGGTGTCGCCTTGGTGCACGAAGGTGACGGCCAGCTTGGGCTGCGGGCCGCCCACGGCGAGAGACGGGACGTTCACCGTCAGGTTGAGGCGGCCGAAGTAGACGCCGCCCGGGGCGCCGCCGTTGTTGGGGTTCGGCAGCGAGCTGATCGACGCGCCGCTGCTGGTCTTCCAGGCGCCTGCGGCCGCGCTGTACACCCACAACCCCTGGGCGTCGCTCTGCCACAGGGCCTTGCCCGAGTCGAAGGTCCAGTCGATGCTGCACGGGTCGCAGAACGGGTCATTTGAGCAGGCGGCGTCTGAGCAATCGGTGATCCCGTTGGCGCCGTTGTCGATGCCGTCGGCGCAGTCCTCTTTGCACTGCGAGTCGGCGAGATCGGTCTGGCCGTCGCAGTCGTCGTCGAAGCCGTCGTTGCAGACCTCGACGAGGGTGGGGTGGGTCAGGGCGCGGGTGTCGTCGCAGTCGACCTCGGGGTGGGTGCAGGTCGCGAGGCTCACGCTGATCGCGCGGCCGTAGCCGTCTTGGTCCAGGTCCACGCAGCGGTCGCAGGTCGCGCCCTGGGCGGCGAACTCGAAGGAGGCGTCGCGGTCGATGTCGCTGCCGACGGTGACGCGGTCGACGAGGACCGACGCGGGGGAAAGGCCCAGGCCGGCGCTCTGGTAGCGGATGACGACCTGGCGCGCGGTGCCGGCGACGGCGCCGAGGTTGATGCGGGCGACGCTGCGGCCGTTCAGGTCGGTCTCGCCGGTGGTCACCGCGGTGTTCTCGCAGCTCGTGTAGACGAGGCCCGAGGTCGGCAGGCCGTTGCCGTTGACGTAGACGAGCAGGCAGTCGGCGACGCCGTCGCCGTCGAGGGTGTAGTGGACCGTGAGCTCGGGCTCGGGCGCGTTGACGAGGGCTGGGACGGCGATGCGGCTGACGATGGTGGTGTCAGCGGGCATGGGGGAGGGCGGGTCCACCTCGAAGCCGCCGGGGGGCGCCGGGTTGTGCGTGAAGAGCGGGGTGGCCGGCCCGAGCGCGGTCGCGGGCACCCAGCCCATGGGCGAGCCCAGGCCGAAGTCGGTGCCGCAGGTCTGGGTGCAGACGGTGCCTGTCACGCCGTCGCCCTTGCCGTCGCAGGTGTAGCCGGCCTCGAGCTGGCAGGTCGCCGAGCAGCCGTTGCCGCTGGTGGTGCCCTTGTCGTCGCAGCCTTCGACCCCGTAGCGGATGAAGCCGTCGCCGCAGGTCGGCAGCTTGCAGTTGTTCAGGCACCCGTCGTTGTTGCTGGAGTTGCCGTCGTCGCACTCCTCGCTGCCGGCGGCGAGGTCGCCGTCGCCGCATGATGCACTGCACACCGTGGTGCCTTCGGCCGGTGTCGTGGCGCAGAACCAACCCGGCTCGACGTCCTGACAGTCGGCAGAACACCCGTCATCATCGTCGGTATTGTCGTCGTCGCAGGTCTCGTAGGGGGCGCAGCGGGTGCCGTCGCCGCAGCTTCCGGCGTGGGGGTACTGGCAGCCGTTTGTTGCGTGGCACACGTTCGTCGTACACGCCAACCCGTCGTCGCAGAGGCCGTCGCTCGCGGTCGAGCTGCAGCCGCTGACCGGGTTGCAGACGTCGACGGTGCAGGCCACGCCGTCGCTGCAGGCGCTGTTGTTGGGGGTGAACGTGCAGCCCACGCCGGCCACGCAGGCGTTGACGGTGCAGGCGACGCCGTCATCGCAGGCCGCGTTGACGGGCGTGTTGACGCAGCCGGTGACGAGGTCGCAGGTGTCGGTGGTGCAGGGGACGGCGTCCGCGCAGGCCGTGTGGACCGGCACGAAGCTGCAGGCGCCGGTGAGCGGGTGGCAGACGTTGGTGGTGCACGCGACCGAGTCGTCGCAGTTGCAGACGCCGCCGCAGTCCGCGCCGAAGAAGCCGGCCGTGCAGGCGCAGGCGCCCGTGCCGCTGGCGCCCTGGTCGCAGGTGCTGCCGTTGAGGCAGTTGCACGTGCCCGCGCAGTTCGCGCCGAACCGGCCGGCGGGGCAGGTGCAGGCGCCCGTGCCGCCGAGGCCCTCATCGCAGGTCCCGGTGCCGCAGTCGCAGACGCCCGCGCAGGTGGGGCCGTAGCGCCCCGGCGCGCACACGCAGGCGGCGCCGATGCCGCCGGGGCAGACAAAGCCCGGCTCGATGACGCACGCGCTGCTGCAGCCGTCGCCGCCGGTCGCGTCGCCGTCCTCGCAGGTCTCGTTGCCCGTGATCTCACCGTCGTTGCAGACCACCTCGTAGGCGCCCGAGTCGCAGCCGGTGGCCGGGCGCGCTTGCCCGCGCTGGTCGACCGCGACGGTGTTCGAGAGCAGGTCGGTGCAGCTTCCGGCGCCGACGGCCGGGCTGCCGGCGGTCAGGGCGAAGGTCTTGGTCCCGCCGCCGTGGTCGCCGAAGCTCACGCCCGGGGTGGCCGTCGCCACGTCGCCGGTCCCGGTGGCCGCGCACCCGCCGCCGTTGCCGAGGACGTTGCGCCCCGACGAGGTCGGGGACGGTCCCTGCGAGCCGCAGTCGGCGTTGGAGCCGGCCGTATTCCCCGCGATGATCGAGCCCAGGTAGAAGAACGTGGAGCCGGAGCCGTGGGCGAAGAGGCCGCCAGCCAGCTTGGCGCCGAGGGTGCCAGCCGGAGCGCCCGGCGGGTCCGTGGCCGAGTTGCCGACGATGGTCACCTGGCTCACGCCCGAGGTGATGCCGCTGAGGTCGAAGAGCGCGCCGCCGATGGCCGCGCCCGTGCCGCTGGCGGTGCCGTCCGGGGTGCCGCCGTTCGCGCCCGCCACGCCGCCGGGGAAGCCGCCGCCGCCGCCGTATCCGCCAAGGCCGCCCGTGCCGCCCGCCGTGGGTGCGCCGCCGCCGCCGCCGCCGAATCCGCCCGTGCCCGCCGTCCCAGGCCCGGCCGCGCCGCCCTGCCCGAAGAGCGCTGCGCCCGGCGCCGACAGGCCCGAGCCGTCGCTGGCCAGCCCCGTGACGCCCTTGCCGCCCCGCACCGTGTTGCCGGTGAAGGTCGAGTTGATGACGCGCAGGTCGCCCTTCTGGTTGAAGACGCCGCCGCCCATGCCCGCGCCGCCGCCGCCCGAAGGCGCTCCAGCCGCCACGATGCCGCCGTCGCCGCCCGCCGCGAGGTTCCCGTTGAACTCGGTGCGGATCGCGACCACGTCGCCGCTGGTCCACACGCCGCCGCCGAATCCGCCGCGCCCGCCGATGGCCGACGCGCCCGCGTCCTGGCCCAGCACGAAGCTGTCCGCGATCAAGCAGTCGGTCAGGGTCAGCGTGCCCGCGTTGCGAATGGCGCCGCCCTCGCCCAGGGCCACGCCGTCGGTCATCAGCAGGTTCTGAAGCTCCAGCCCGGCCCCCGACGCGATGTGGAAGACGCGGAAGCTGCCGTCGCCCGAGATGAGGAACTGCCCGCTCGGGCCGACGATGGCGAGATCTTGAGTGACCAGCAGCTCGCCGCCGACCAGGGTGCTGATGCCGCCGTCCAGTGGCGCGGCGAACTGGATCGAGTCCACGCCCGAGCCGGCCGGGCAGTCGTTGACCGGGGCGTCGGTGTTCGCGGCCGTGATGGCCTCGCGCAGCGAGCACATGCCGTCGATCGCGACCAGGTCGAGTTCGGTCGTCACGGTGATGACGGCCGCCTGCGCGCTCGGCGCCGCGAGGGCCAACACCGCGAAAAATGCGATGGCGTTCCGAACCGGAATCCTCATGAACAAGAGCCCTCCGGCTGCGCGCTCTGCTGGGGTTCCGATTCGACGGGTGCAGCCGCGTGGCGCCTCATGAATCCCCCCGTCGCCATCCCCAAGAACCCCTCGTCACCATACTGAGCCGGCCCCGCTGCACGCAAGGAGACCAACCGTAGTAACGGGCGGATCCGCTCGGCGTATCAGGGGCTCGTCGCCGCGATCGGCGAGGCAGCAAGCGGTCGGTCGGCGTTGGCGAAGTGGGCGAGCAGCTCGCGATTGAGGCGGTCGGCGCACTGGCCGAGGACGCCGTGACCGCCGTCAGCGATCTCGAGCAGCCGCGAGCCGGGGATGAGCTTGTGCAGGCGGTCGCTGTGCCGCGGGGCGACCAGCAGGTCCTGGGCGGGCTTCACGATGAGGGTCGGGATGCCCGTCAGCGCGCCGAGTCGCCGCGCGGTCCGGTGGCGCAGGATGGCGCCGAACTGGGCCGCCCGCGCGCTGCCAGGCGGCGTCTCGCCGAGGGCGTCGCGCAGCTTGTGGGCGACCTGGGCGCCGTCCTGGCTCGCCAGGAAGCTGTCGGTGTAGAGCAGGCGCCGCAGATTGGCGAGGCGCGCGCTCGGATCTCCCAGGTGCGAGCTGGTGAAGAGCTTCAGCCCGCGCATGGTCGGGACCACGCTGCGCAGGCCCCCGGCGTGGGTGGCGACCAGGGTCAGGCTGCGCACGCGGTCGGTGTGCCTCAGGGCCAGCTCCTGGGCGATCATCCCGCCCATGGACACGCCCGTGACGTGCGCGCTCTCAAAGCCCAGGTGGTCGAGCAGCCGCACCGCGTCCTCGGCGAACCCGCGCATCGTATACAGCCCGGCCGCCGCGACCGACTTGCCCGCGCCGCGGTTGTCGAAGGCCAGCACGCGGTGGCGCTCGGACAGCGCCGGCACCTGCGCCGACCACATGGTCATCGGCACCGCGAACCCCATGATGAGGAGCACGGGCGTGCCGCTGTCGCCGGTGGCTTCGTAGTAGAGCCGCGCGTCGCCTACGTCCAGGTGGGGCATGGGGCCTCCTCTGCGGCCGACGGCGTGCCGCGCGGGACTTGGGCCAGGGCCAGCTCGATGACCTTGCGGCCGGCGTCGTCACGGGGCGCCAGCTCGCTGATGGTCCGCTTCCACGCCTTGGCGCCCCGGCAGCCCACGAAGATCGTCAGCATATGCCTGCTGATTTGATGAAGTCGGCCGCCCTCGGCCACGTGGCGGTCGATGTAGGGCAGCATCCGCTCGACGAGGTCGTGGCGGTCCACGCTGGGGTTGGTCGCGCCGAAGAAGCGCGCGTCGATGTCCGCCAGCACCCAGGGCGTCTCGTAGGCCGCGCGGCCGATCATCACCGCGTCGACCCGCTCGAGGTGCTCCGCGGCTTGGTCCAGGTCGGTGACGCCGCCGTTGATCTCGACGACAAGCTCAGGCCGCTCGGCCGCCAGCCGGTACACGTCGTCGTAGCGCAGCGGCGGGATCGTGCGGTTCTCCTTGGGGCTGAGGCCGTTGAGCCAGGCCTTTCGCGCGTGGACGCTGAAGCGGTCGCAGCCGGCCTCAGCGACGATCTCGACGAAGCGCGCCATGTCCTCGTAGCGGTCGATCGCGTCGATACCGATGCGGTGTTTGACGGTCACGGGCACGCTGACCGCGCGGCGCATGGCGTCGACGGCCTCGGCCACGCGCTCGGGGCGCGCCATCAGCGAGGCGCCGAAGCAGCCGCTCTGCACCCGCGAGGAGGGGCAGCCCACGTTGAGGTTGATCTCGTCGTAGCCCCAGTCGGCGCCGATCTTCGCGGCCTCAGCCAGCGCCGCCGGGTCGTCACCGCCGAGCTGAAGCGCCACGGGGTGCTCGGCAGCGTCGAACCCGAGCAGGTGTTCGCGGTCGCCGTGGATGACCGCGCCCGTGGTCAGCATCTCGGTGTAGAGCAGCGCGTAGCGGGAGAGCTGGCGCATCATGAACCGGAAGTGACGGTCGGTGCGGTCCATCATCGGCGCGATGCTGAGCGCCCGCACCTCGCCGCGGGTCTCGGGGCGGACGCCCGCGCGGAGGCCCGCCGCGCGGGCGGGCAGACCGGCGTTGGCGCTCGGGCGGCTCACGGGCAGCCTGCGTCGGTGAGCGCTTTCATGATCGGCTCGGCCGGGATGCTCACCGGCCCCGCGTGGAGCGCGATGTAGGTGTTGCCGTCCGTCTCGCAGTGCCACCAGGTCAGCATCGCGCGCACGGCCAACCCTGCGCCGTCTCGGCCGCCGGCCTGGTAGATGACGCGCTCCTCGCCGTCGGGGCGCGCCCGCTTGATGGGGGTGCGGTCGAAGACGATGTCGCGCAGGCCCAGCTCGGCCCGCAGGATCTGCTCGCGGGTGGCTGGCATCTCCTCGAGCTCGTGGTGGCGCCGCTCGCCGGGGATGCCCGGCGGCAGGTCGAAGACGCCGTCATCTTCCCCCAGCCACGCCCGCACGATCGGGTGCTCGGTCGGCGTGTAGCCGGGCGGCGGGGTGAAGGTCGGGAAGCTCGTGCGCGGCGTCTCCGTCGCGGCGAGCGGCGCGCAGTCGACGCTCTGGAGCACGCGCTGGTGGAGGGCCAGCAGATCCTCGCGGGACATCGAGACGAAGGTGATAAGCGCGCCCGAGATCTTGGTCGCCGGACAATGAAACGACGTGATGGCGACTCGCTTTCCGCCTTCGTCGCTCTCCAGATAGGTGATCCGCGCTGGGCGCTGGTCCACCGTCGCGTCCTCGGTCGCGACCGTGGAAAGCCCGCCCGCGTCGGACAGGATCGCGGCCATATCCTCGTCGCTGAGCGGGTCGCCGGGCGCCCATCGCAGCTCGACGAAGCGGTCGCCGCCCATCGGGTCCGCGACGCGCAGCAGGCCCGGCAGCGAGTCGTCACGCTGCTGCTCGACGGCCCAATCCGGCAGCCCGACGCGGATGCCCGGCACCGTCCAGGCGCGCAGCGGGACGCGCGTCGGGGTGCGCGAGGGCGCGAACGCCATGAAGAGGCCGGCCACCACCGCGGCCGCAGCGAGCGCGGCCGCGAAGAGCTTCCAGCCCTGGCGCCGCACGCCCTGGCGGTGGGCCGCTCGCATCTGCGTGATGCCGGCCATGCACAGCCCGATGGGGCCGCCGGTCAGCAGCGCGCCTTCGATTCCGCCCATCCCCAGCGGGAAGAACTTGTAGCGACAGACCAGCGCCGCCGCGCCGCCCGCGAGCATGGCCGCGCCGACCACCATCAGGGTGTCGGGGCTACGGGTCGCGGATTTCGTGGTGTTTTCAGGCATGGCGGGCGGCAGCATAGAGCCCGGGGCGGAACGGCGCACGCGCAAAGCACACCGCCGCCGCGCGGAGCCGCGGGGACACCACCTTGAGCCCCTGGCCTCGGCCCGATATTCTGGGAGCACACGTCCCCCGAGGTTTCTATGCGCCAGTTCACGCAGTTGTGTCTTCTATCGATCGGACTGGTGGGCTCTACCGCGTGCGGTGGCGGCGGCGGTTCGACTGCCGGGGACGGCGGCGGCGACTCGGGGGGCGGCGACGTCGTCGCGGACGGCGGGTCGGACTCCGGGGATTCGTCAGGCCTGGACGGCGGAATCGACGCGGTGTCGGAGCTGGGGCCGGACTTCGGTGGGCGCCCCGACCCCTCCTTCGTGCACGAGCCTGAGAACGCGGCCGTGGTGAGCGCGCAGGCGACCTATGTCATCGACGAGGCGCGCCCGCTGCGCGAGCTGGAGAACCTGTTCGGGACGGCGATTCGCGTGTTGGCGGCGCCCGGGGGCGAGCTGACCTTGGGCCTGGACACGGGGTTGCGGCGCCTGAGGTCGGACGGGCTGATCGTGCCGCTGTCGGCGCCGGGGGCGGTGGCGCCGATCCTGGACGTGGCGGCGGTGCGTGACGTCGAGGGGCGCGTGGTGGCCATCACGGAGACCCAGGTGAAGCGCGTGAACCCGGACACCGGCGTCGGGACGGCGTTTGGCCCGGGCGGGATGACGCTGCGGGCGGTGGCCGTGGACGCCGAGGGGGCGCCGCTGCTGGCGACGAGCGTCGGGATACGGCGGGTCGCGGGCGACGAGGTCAGCCCTCCCAGCGGGCCCCTCGGGAAGGTGACGGCGCAGGTGGCGGACATCGAGGTGGGGCCGGACGGGACGACGTGGTTCGTGGTGGGCGGCGGGCTGAGCGCCTTTTACAAGGACGCGCCGGAGCTGACGACCCTGCTGCCGGGCGGGTCGGGCGTGCGGGCGATCGCGGTGGGGCGGCCGGGGAACACGCTGTGGGTGGCGACCGCGGACGGCGCGGCGCGGGTCGTGGGCACGGAGGTCACGCTGATGCCGGCGGGTGTCGGCGGGCTGGCCACCGGGGACACGCTGGCAGTGGCGGCGTCGAGCACGCGGGTGGTGCTGGGCCACGCGGTTGGGGCGACGGTGCTGAACCTGGATGAGGCGGGTGAGGTGCTGCATCGCGACTACGTCACGGGCGGGCGGGCGCTCAACGATCTGCGAGTCGCCGTCGTGGGGATCGACGGGGCGGGCAGCGCGTGGCTGGGTGGCGCCAAGGGCCTCAGCCGCATCGATTGGGTCGAGCACACCTTCGCGGAGAAGGCCGAGGCCATGGAGAAGCTGCTCGACGACCACTTCTGGCGGCTCGGCGGGTTCGTGGCGCCGGACGCGACCATCGACGACCCGTGGAAGCCCACGACGTGGAGCCGCAACGACTCCGACAACGACGGGCTGTGGACGCAGATGCAGATCGGGGCGTGGTGCTACGCGTTCGGGGCGACCGGCGACACGCGCTACCGCGACCAGGCGCGGCGGGCGATGGCGAACATGAAGCTGCTCATCGACCTGCCGGCCATCGACTTCGAGAAGGCCGGGCTCGGCCGCGGGTTCATCTCGCGGTCCCTGGTGCGCGAGGACGAGGGCGCCATCTGGGACGACAAGAAGTCCCAGGAGAACTGGCACCTGGTGCGCTGGGAGGGCCAGGACTGGCGCTGGAAAGACGACACCTCGTCCGATGAGACCGCCGGGCACTTCTTCGGGTTCCCGCTCTACTACGACCTGTGCGCTGAAGATGAGGCCGAGCGCGCCGAGATCGCCAGCTACGCGGCCGACCTCGCGCGGTACATCGCCGAGAACGGCTGGTTTTTGCTGGATCTCGACGGCAAGGCGACCACCCACGGCCACTGGGACCCGGCCAGCATCACCGCGGCCGTCGACGGGATCGACAACTGCGAGGCGGGCCTCGAGGTCTGCCTTGACTCCTTCGGCGGCGGCGGCTGGCTCAACTCGGTCGAGATCCTCGGCCACATGCTGAGCACGTGGCACATGACCGCCGACCCCTACTTCCTCGACAAGTACGAGGAGCTGCTGGCGATGCGATACGGCGAGGTGGCGACGCCGCACGATCTGACGGCGACCATCACCATCCCCGGCACGATGAACCACTCCGACCACGAGCTGGCGATGCTGGCCTACCACACGCTGATCCGCTACGAGCCCGACGACGAGCGCCGCGCCATGTGGCAGCAGGGCCTGCAGTTCCTCTACGACCAGGAGCGCGTCGAACGAAACCCGCTCTGGGCCGCCTTCGTCGCGGTGCTCTCCGGCGCCGACAAGGCCGACATCCCCGCGGCCCTGCAAAGCCTGCGCGAGATGCCCTTCGACCGCCGCGACTTCGCCATCGACAACAGCCACCGAAAAGACGCCACCAACTGGCCAAACGACCGCTTCGACCGCCCCCAGTTCGCCGAGGTCTTCCCTTACGACGAGATCGGTACGGTCTGGTGGAACGCCAACTTCCACGTCAAACAGTTCGGCGGCAACGGCAAGAACGTCTCGGGCCCCATGGCGTGGCTGCTGCCCTACTGGACCCTGCGCTACGCCGGCGTCATCTCGGAGTAGGCGCGGCGCGGCCGGGCGCAAGAGCCGGCGCCTGACGCGGGGGTGTCGTTGCGTCTGGTGCTGAGTGGCGAGCGTGGATTAGGCTTGTCCTTCGCGGACCTCGGGGCGGGTCGGCGTGTCTGCCCGTGGGGCGGCTGGAGGGGAGCGATGCGGAAGCAGGCGGCGCGGACGAGTGGGGCGGAGGCTACTGCGGGGGCGGCTGCGGCGGCGCCCGATGCGAACACCTCGGCGACGGCGCTTCGGGGGATGTCTTACGACGAGCAGGTCGCGTCGCTGACTCCGGGCGCGGATGTGGCGCCGGCGCCTGCTCCGGCGGACGGAAAGAAGGCGGCCGAGGACAAGGCGACCGAGGTGCAGGCCACGGACGTCCCCGGCGTGCTGTTCTCGAACACCAGCAAGACGAACTTGAACAAGCAGGCCGACTGGGTCGCTCGGCTGGGGTTCGCGCTCGGGACGGCGTACACGGCGCGGGTGAGCTTGGACGACTTGATCGTCGCCGGGCGAGACATCCTGGCGCCCAGCGCGACCGCGGTGGGGCCCGTGAGGGTGCCTCCGGGCGCCGGGACCAGCGACGCGCTGGAGTACGACTACATCGAGACGCCGACGGGCCGGGTGAGCGAGAAGGGCGTCAATCGCTTCACGCTGCGGGCCGGGGCGGGGGCGCCCGGGGGCGCGGTCGACTTGAGCTTCGCCAACAATGGCGCGCTCAACCTGGCGCGGCTGGCGCGGGCGGCGTACGAGCTGGCGATAGCGAAGGGGGTCACGGTGCGCGGCCGGACCGTCGACTACCACGGCCAGACCTTGGCGCTCAGCTGCCAGGTCCAGATGGGCAACGAGGTCAAAGCCGAGGGCGCGCGAGCCTACGGGTACGTCGGCGAGCTCGAGCTGAAGTGGATGACCGAGAAGGTGCACGCGACCGTCGAGGCCATCTGCGCCGCTACCTCAGTGGCCCTCAACAAGGCGATGGACGGCGACCGGGGCACGGACCCCAGGCGCGTGGAGTCGGGCATGGCGCTGCACCCGAATCACGCGGCCGCGATCGGGTTGCGCACCGAGGCGAAGGAGAAAGTCGCGACCAAGGAAGGCGGCACCGCGCTGAAGATGAAGCCCGGGGTCAGGCCCATCCAGTCCAGCGGCGTGAACGACGCGACGGTGAAGTCCTGGGGGAGCGGAGAGGGGCAGCAGGCGTGGATTCAGGACCCGGCTGCGGTGGCGGCCGCGGCGCAGGCGAAGGTCCGCGGGGCCTGGTTGCCTGGCAAGGGCGTGGACCTGCACCCGAGCTACCTCACCGAGTGCCCGGACTTTACCGGGCAGTTGGCCGCGTGCTTCGCCGCATGCGGGACGAAGTTCGGGGATAAGGCCGCGATCTCGCGGGAGATTCTACAGACGGTGAAGGCGATTGGCGCAGGTCTGCAGCTGGCCCCGATGGAGCGGCCGCTCATCGGCGATGTCGAGCACCAGGCCGCGCTCGAGGTGGCCAACAAGAAGGTGATCGCGGCGGCGTTCGCCGGGGTGAGCGCGCAGACGGTCGTGGACAAGCTGGCCGGGCTCCAACACGCGAAGAGGCCGCCGGTCTTCAAGGGCGGCGCCGACCCCGTGCAGGGCGAGTCCCCCAACGGCGAGGGCTTGGTCCTGCTGAACGACTGGACGTCGCGCGACAAGTAGCGGTCGGGCTGGCTTTGCTCAGGCCGCCGGCGCGACGGCGAGGCGCCAGTAAGCGTAAAAGACGCCGTAAAACGCTGCTTGAAAGAGGACGTAGGCCACCAGCGCCGGCCACGGGGCCGCGCGGTCTGAGGCCGCCGGCGCTGACTCGCCATAGCCGGCGATGGCGACGCGCCAGACCAACAGGGCCAGGGCCACGGCGGCGAGGCCGTCGGCGACGTAGTGCTGCTTCATCGTGCAGATGGTGACCGCGATGGCTGCGGCGTAGACCGCGGCGAAGGCTCCGTAGGCGGGCCGGGCGGTGAACGCGGCGAGGGCGGCGATGATGGCCGCGGCCAGGTGCATCGACGGGAAGAGGTTCACCGGCGGGTCGAGGGTGAAGGTGAGCCAGGTGGCCCAACCCAAGAAGGTGTCGGTGGCCACGCTGTCGGCGGCGGGGCGAAAGCCGACGGCGGTCACCGGGAAGAGCCAGTACACGACGAGAGAGCCGGCCATGGTGAGGACGTAGGCGGCGATGACGCGGCGAAAGAGCCGCGGGCAGCGCACCACGAAGACGGGCAGGAACACCGAGGTGTAGACGAGGCTGTAGATCCACACCGTCCACGGCAGAAACGGGATGGCGTGGTCTAGGGGCGTGTCCAGGCGGCGCGCGATGGCGGGGTCGGTGGCCAGGCCCAGCAGGAAGAAGGGGGCCATCGCGGCGACGGAGACGGCGAGGCTCAGGGCGAGCGCGCGCGAGTGGCTCCACGCGGGCTCGGACGGGGCGAGCGTGTGGGGCGCGGCCGGTCGGGTGACGGTGGTCACGGCGACGATATTAGCGTCGCCGTGACCCTCCCGTCGAAATCGAGCGCAAGTGTCGGGTCTCTAGCTCTTGTAGGCGCAGATCATGTAGCCGATCCGCTTCGTCTCGCAGGCCAAGTACTTGCCGGTGTCGTGGGGCGGCTGGTTGGCCAACTGCTGCCAATTGGCGAGGACCGCGAACTCGTCGTGGTCCGGCATCCAGGGCATCGGGTCGGGATAGTACGGCCGCGCGACGCAGGTGCAGACTCCGCCGTTGGGGGCGGTCGCGGAGCGGTAGGGGAGCTGCACGTAGACGTTCTTCAACAGGATTTGCTGCGTCGCGAAGCCGATCCGGTAGAGATCACCGTACACGTCGAAACGCGACGAGGGCGGGTTGCTCAGCGAACCGACGCGTCCAGCACGGACCTCGACGTTCGCAGCCACGCTGCCGGACGGGAACGAGACGATAAAGCCTTGGCCATCGTTGAGGACGAGCTCGGCGTTGGGGGTCAGGGTCTGGGTCATCATGCTGGAACTCCTGGGGGCAGGGGGGCGTTTTGGAGACATGGGAACCGTCGCAGGGAGGGGGCGGGGCGACGCGCCATCATAAGCGTGTCGGCGGGGCGATCAGCGGGCCGGTGTTTGGGCACTCGAAACCCGACGGGTGGGGCCGTGGCTCGCGGGTGCGGATGTGGCGTCGCTCCCGAGCGGGCGCGTCGCGTCGCGAAGGGTGCGTTGCATCATTTCTTTCCGACCAGCATCGAGCCGATCCGTTTGCTTAGACAGGCGACGACGTCGCCGCGATCTCGGGCGGGCGTCTCCGCGAGCTCCTGCCAGTTTTCGGCGTTCGCGTAGACCGGGTCCCGCGGCGACCACGGCATGGGGTCGGGGTAGTAGGGCCGCGCGATGCACGAGCAGATGCGCTTGGGCAGCCGAGCGCCCCGCAGCCACGGGATCTGCACGTAGACGTTCTGGGCGATGGTCGTGTACGGCGACGAGAAACCGATTCGGTAGAGGTCGCCGTAGACCGTGAGCCCGCGGCTGGGTGCGGACTCGAGCGCGCCGATCCGGTCTGCGGTGACGGTCACCGTCTGGTCGACCGTGCCTGGCTCGAAGACCACGACGAAGCCGTGCCCGTCGTCCAAGGTGAGGCCGGCCGTGGGTGTGAGCGTGCCGCGCATGAGCGTACTCCGCTGAGGGCGTCGCGTGACGGGGCGGGGGAGACGCAAGCACAGCGCGCAGGGCGGCGCGGGTCAAGGCCCAAACCCGCATTCGGTAAAGGTTTGCCGCGATACGACACATCTGTGACGCGGCAGAATCGGGCGTGGATCTACACGCGCGAATGCCACAGGCGCGCGGGGCGCGGGGCGAGTGACACACGTGGCGTCACATGGTGAAACGGGGCGCGCTGGCGGGGTTCAGGGGGCGTGCGTGATCGCGGGCTGGCACACGGCGCAGAAATAGGTGGTGCGAGCGTGCACGCCTTGGGCGCGCGCGTCGACGCGACCGCCGCAGACGAGGCAGGGGCGGCCACGGCGTCCGTAGACCCAGTGCTCGGGTTGGCCGCGTCGGAGGGGGAGGCCGGGGGCCGGGCGGCCGACGGTGATGCGGCGGCCGAGGGCCATGCTCTGCAACATCAAGCGACGCGCGGTGGCGTAGAGCGCGAGGAGGGCCTCGTCGCCCAGCGCGCCCAGGCGGGACCAGGGGTCCGCGCGCTCGATGAAGAGGGTCTCGCACTTCAACACGTTGCCGATGCCGGCGGCTACGCGCTGGTCGAGGAGCAGCTCGCCGATCTCGGTGTCGCGGACACACTGATCGCGGGCGCGGGCCACGACGGCGCCGAGGTCGGGTGACTCGCCGAGCAGATCGGGGCCGAGGGCGGAGAGCTGCGGATGGATCCGAAGGTCGGAGGCGCGGAGCAGCTCGGCTTCGCGGGCCTCAAACGCGATGAAGATGCGCTCCGCGGTGGCCAGCACCAAGACAGCCGCGGACTGGGGCCGTCGCCACGCCTCGTCCGGGGCGTAGCTGTGCCACGACCCGCGCATGCCCAGGTGGCTGCGAACCACCCAGCCGCCGTCGACGTGGACGAGCAGGTGCTTGCCGAGCGCGGCGACGTCGGTGACCGCGCGGCCGGCGAGGGCTGAGACGGGACCGCGGTCGCGCAGGCGGACTTCCACCAGGGTCTGTCCGAGCAGCTGCGGCCGCAGGATGCGCGCCGCCCGGTGGATGGAGTCGCCTTCGGGCATGCGCCGAGCACACCACGGGGCGCCGCAGGTGGCCAAGAGTGGGCCACCTGCGGCGCTCCCGGCTCAGAACTGCTCGGCCTCGGTGGACTCCTCAAGCGCCAGCGTCGACGCCGCGCCCTGCGAGAGCACCGTGCTCACCTCGTCGAAGTAGCCGGTGCCGACCTCGCGCTGGTGGCGCACGGCGGTGTAGCCCTGCTCCGCGGCGTCGAACTCGGCCTGCTGGAGTGCCGAGTACGCCGCCATCCCGTGGTCCTTGTAGCCGCGGGCGAGCTGAAACATCGAGTGGTTCAGGGCGTGGAAGCCCGCCAGCGTCACGAACTGGAACTTGTAGCCCATGGCCGACAGCTCGCGCTGGAACTTGGCGATGGTCTCGTCGTCCAGGTGCTTCTTCCAGTTGAAGCTGGGCGAGCAGTTGTACGCCAGCATCTTGCCGGGGAACTTCGCGTGGATGGCGTCGGCGAACTCGCGGGCCTCGTCGAGGTTCGGCTTGGAGGTCTCGCACCAGATGAGGTCGGCGTAGGGCGCGTAGGCCAGCCCGCGGGCGATGGCGCACTTGAGGCCGCCGTCGATGCGGAAGAAGCCCTCGGGCGTGCGCTCGCCGGTGCAGAAGACGCGGTCGCGCGGGTCGATGTCGGCCGTGAGCAGCTTGGCGCTGTCGGCGTCGGTGCGGGCGATGAGGATCGTCGGGACGCCCATGACGTCGGCGGCGAGCCGGGCCGAGATCAGCGAGCGGATGAAGTAGCTCGTCGGCACCAGGACCTTGCCGCCCAAATGCCCGCACTTCTTCTCCGAGCTGAGCTGGTCCTCGAAGTGAACGCCGGCCGCGCCCGCCTCGATCATGGACTTCATCAGCTCAAAGCAGTTCAGCGGCCCGCCGAAGCCGGCCTCGGCATCAGCCACGATGGGCGCGAACCAATCGATCTTGGCGCCGCCTTCGCTGTGCTCGACCTGGTCGGCCCGCTGCAGCGCCTGGTTGATGCGCTTGACCACCGCCGGCACCGAGTTCGCCGGGTAGAGGCTCTGGTCCGGGTACATCTGGCCCGACAGGTTCGCGTCGGCGGCGACCTGCCAGCCCGAGAGATAGATGGCGTCGAGGCCCGCGCGCACCTGCTGCACGGCCTGGTTTCCCGTCAGCGCACCCAGCGCGCGCACGGCCTCGCCGGTCTTCATCTGCTTCCACAGGCGCTCGGCGCCGCGGCGGGCGAGGGTCTGCTCGATCACGACAGAGCCCCGCAGCTTCTCGACCTCCGGCCACGAGTACGGACGCTCGATGCCGTCGAATCGGCCGTCGGGGGCGCCGCGCAACACGGGATCGCCGGCCGGGATCGTCGTGCGGGCTTTGTGGCCCGTCGATGCCGACTCGTTGTGGTCAGTGCCAGCGCGATCGGTGTCGTGTCCTTCCAGCATGTGTGCTCCCGGGTGTCCGCGGCGAGGCGGAGTGATTGACGAGGTGGCGGCGCCCCGACTGGACGCCGCCTTCAGCGACGAAACCCTCAGACGTCCACGAGCAGATCGTAGGCGGGGAGGGTGAGGAAATCGGCGAGCGTGTCGGCCGTGGACAGCTCGTCGAAGAGCTCGGCGGCCTCGGCGAAGCGGCCGGCCTCGAAGGCTTCCACGCCCACGTCTTGGCGGATCGTGCCGAGCTCCTCGGCGAGGATCTGCTCGAAGAGCTCGGCGGTGACGGTGCGCCCGTCGTCCAGCTTTGCGCCGTGGCGGATCCACTGCCAGATCTGCGTGCGCGAGATCTCGGCCGTGGCGGCGTCCTCCATGAGGTTGTAGAGCGGGACGCAGCCCGAGCCGCGCAGCCACGCCTCGAGGTAAAGCACGCCGACGTTGACGTTCTGGCGCACGCCCGCCTCGGTGCGCGTGCCCGTCGGGGGCGTGAGCAGGTCCTCGGCGGTGACGTTCACGTCGTCGCGGGTGCGCGAGATCTGGTTGGGCGTGGGCATGTGCTCGTCGAAGATGGCGCGCGCGATGCCGACCAGCGCGGGGTGCGCGACCCAGGTGCCGTCGTGGCCGCTCTGGACCTCGCGCAGCTTGTCGGTGCGGACCTTGGCGAGCGCGGCCTCATTGGCGGCCGGGTCGCCCTTGATCGGGATCTGCGCCGCCATGCCGCCCATGGCGTGGACCTTGCGGCGGTGGCAGGTCTTGATGACGTGCTGCGTGTACGCGGCCATGCAGTGCTGCGTCATGCCGACCTGCGCGCGGTCGGGGAGCACGCGGCTGGCGTCTTCGCGCAGGGTCTTGATGAAGCTGAAGATGTAGTCCCAGCGGCCGCAGTTCAGGCCCGAGGAGTGCTCGCGAAGCTCGTAGAGGATCTCGTCCATCTCGAAGGCGCCGGGCAGCGTCTCGATGAGCACGGTGGCCTTGATGGTGCCCTGCGGGATGCCGAGGGCTCGCTGCGCCAGGACGAAGGCGTCGTTCCACCAGCGCGCTTCCAGGTGCGACTGGAGCTTCGGCAGGTAGAAGTAGGGGCCAGTGCCGCGCTCGAGGGCCGCCTTGGCGTTGTGGAAGAAGTAGAGGCCGAAGTCGAAGAGCGGCCCCGGCACGGGGTGGCCGTCGACGAGGACGTGGCGCTCGGGCAGGTGCAGACCGCGCGGTCGAACCAGCAGCACCGCGGGCTTTTCACCGAGGCTGTACTGCTTGCCGTTGTCCGGATTGACGTACTCGATGGTGCGCCGCACCGCGTCGTAAAGGTTTTGCTGGCCCTCGACCATGTTGGCGAAGGTGGGCGACGAGCTGTCCTCGAAGTCGGCCATGAAGACGCTGGCGCCCGAGTTGAGCGCGTTGATGATCATCTTGCGGTCGACGGGGCCGGTGATCTCGACGCGGCGGTCGAGCAAGTCGGCCGGCAGCGGCGCGACCGTCCAGTCGGACTCGCGAATCTGGCGCGTCTCCTCCAGAAAGCGGGGCGCCTCGCCGGCGTCGAAGCGGGCCTGGCGCGCCTTCCGGGCGGCCATCAGCTCGCCGAGTCGGGGGTAGAGCTCGCGGGTCAGGGCCGCGACGAAGCCCAGCGCGTCGGGCGTGAGGATCTTCTCGTAGCCGGGCTCCATGGTCGCGCGGATCTCCACGCCCGGGGCTCCGATGTGTCCTTCCGTCTTCGTGGTGCTCATGAAAATCTCCTCCGGCCTGGACCGCGTCAAAGATTTGCGACGCGGTGTGTCAAGTCAACAACCCATGCGGTTACTGGCTGTCAACGATGTTGACATATGCGTTGTAAAGTTTGTAATCATGTAAATGATCAACCTGGAATCCCAGGTCCCTCACGAAGGGGTACCATGAGACGCAAACTCATGCTCGGGGTCAGAGTTCGCTCGCTGCGGCGGCGTGAATCACTGACTCAGGTGCAGCTGGCAGAGAAGCTCGAGATCTCTCCGAGCTATCTCAACCTCATCGAGCATGACCGTCGGCCGCTGACCGCGCCGCTGCTCATCAAGTTGGCCCAGCTCTTCCAGGTGGACATCGCGGCCTTCGCGGCGGAGGACGACGGGCGTCTCACGGCGGACCTGCTGGAGGCCTTCGGCGACCCGATCTTCGATGACGCCGCGCTCTCCAATCAGGATCTGCGCGAGCTCGCGACCGCCCAGCCCGACCTGGCGAGGGCGGTCCGGCGCCTCTATGACGCGTACATCGAGACCCGCGAGTCGGCGCAGGACCTGGCGACCCGCCTGACCGATGGGCAAGAGGGCTCTGAGCTTGGCCGCGCGCGGCTGCCCTCCGAAGAGGTCAGCGACCTCATCCAGCGGCACTTCAGCCACTTCCCCGACCTCGAAGCGGGCGCCGAGCGGCTGTGGCGCGAGGCCAGCCTCAACATGTCGACGATCTTCGCCGATATGGCCGGCTACCTGCGCATCGTGCACGGGCTGACGGTGCGCATCGCGGCCTCCAGCGAGACGCGGCGGGTGATGCGGCGGCTGGATCGCCCAAACGGCGAGCTGGTGCTTAGCGAAATGCTGCCGCCGCGAGCGCGGAACTTTCAGCTCGCCCATCAGATCGGCCTGCTGGAAGAGCGCGCCGCCCTCGAGCGCCTGACCGACGATCGCGAGCTGAGCACCGACGAGAGCCGTACGCTGGCGCGCATCGTGCTCGCGAACTACTTCGCCGGCGCGGTCCTGATGCCCTACGAGCCCTTCCTGGCGACCGCGCGGTCGCTCCGCTACGACGTGGAGCTGCTCGCCGAGCGCTTCGCCGTCAGCTTCGAGCAGGTCTGCCATCGCCTCGCGAGCCTGCGGCGACCCGGCAGCGAGGGCGTGCCCTTCCACATGATCCGCGTGGACCCGGCCGGCAACATCTCCAAGCGCTTCTCCGCCTCGGGGATCCGCTTCCCGCGCTTCGGATCGGGCTGCCCGCGCTGGGACGTCTACCAGGCCTTTCTGACGCCGGGGCAGCTGCGCATCCAGATCTCCGAGATGCCCGACGGCGGCCGCTATTTCTGCGTCGCGAAGGCCGTCCGCAAAGGGCCCGGGGGCTTTCAGGCGCCGCACACGATGCACGCCATCGGCCTCGGCTGCGAGATGAACCACGCGCGCGAGCTGACCTACGCCGACGCGATGGATCTCTCCCGCACCGAGACGGTCATCCCCATCGGGACCGCGTGTCGCCTCTGCGAGCGGTTGGAGTGCGCCCAGCGTGCCTTCCCAGCCATCCAACACCCCCTGCGCGTCGACGAGGATGTGCGGGGGATCTCGCCCTTCGCACCGGCCGAGTAGTGCTTTTGTCTTGCGTGCTTTGACTTCCTGCGGACAATCGTGGGTCCCGACGCGCTGCGTCACGGACACCAGCCGCCGCCTCGCCACAGCGGCTGGCCCCGTGGTGTTGGGGCGCGCGCCATCGATGAGGGCTTCCGAATGAACCGACGAAATGAATCCCTCACCGGCTCTGAGATCCTGCTTGAGTGCCTTCAGGCCGAGGGCGTTCGCACGATCTTTGGGCATCCCGGTGGGGCGATCATGCACACCTACGACCGCCTGACGGACTACCCGCTGCAGCACATCCTGTGCCGCCACGAGCAGTCGGCCGCGCACGCCGCCGAGGGCTTCTACAAGGCCTCGGGGCAGGTCGGATCGGTGATGGTCACGTCCGGTCCGGGCGTCTGCAACACCGTGACCGGGCTCACCGACGCGCTGATGGACTCCATGGCGATCGTGGTGCTGTCCGGGCAGGTGCCGACCGCGGTCATGGGCTGTGACGCGTTCCAGGAGGCCGACGTCGTCGGCACCACGCGCGCCTGCACCAAACACAACTACCTGGTCAGCGAGATCGACGACCTCCCGCGCACCATCAAGGACGCGTACTACGTCGCTGGCACCGGGCGCCCCGGGCCCGTCCTGGTCGACCTGCCCAAGGACATCCTGACCGGGTCGACGACCTTTACAGGTTACCCGGAACACTCGAATATTAGAGGGTATAAGCCGACGATGGAGGGCCACGTCGGCCAGATCCGCAAGGCCGCCGAGATGATCGCTCAGGCCAAGCGGCCGGTGATCTACGGCGGCGGCGGCATCATCCACTCGGGCGCGTCCGCCGAGCTGGCCGAGCTGGTCGAGCTGACCGGCGCGCCCACGACGATGACGCTGATGGGCCTCGGCGCCCTGCCGACCTCGCACCCGCGCTGGCTGGGCATGCTGGGCATGCACGGCACCTACGTCGCGAACATGGCGATGGTCGAGTGCGACCTGATGATCGCCATCGGCAGCCGCTTCGACGACCGCGTCACCGGCGACCTGAACGAGTTCGGAAAGCAGTGCAAGATCATCCACATCGACATCGATCCGACCTCGATCCGGAAGACGGTGCGGGTCGACTGTCCCATCGTGGGCGACGTGTCGAACGTCCTGCGCGTGCTGAACCTCGAGCTGCGGAAGCTGCGCGAGTCGTGGACGCCTGATCTCGAGGACTGGTACGGCGTGCTCGCCGAGATCCAGGAGAAGCACCCGCTGCGCTGGGATCACGACGACGCGATCATCAAGCCGCAGT
The DNA here is from genome assembly GCA_041389525.1 of Myxococcota bacterium. GTDB lineage: Bacteria > Myxococcota_A > UBA9042 > PHBI01 > JACKFB01 > JACKFB01. The sequence continues at coordinate 75,155 of JAWKRR010000032.1, forward strand.
ACGCCATCGACCAGATCTACCGCCGCACCGAGCAGTACAACCCCTACGTGGCGACCGGCGTCGGCCAGCACCAGATGTGGGCCGCGCAGTACTACCGGGCGAACCACCCGAGGCGCTGGATCACCTCGGGCGGCTTCGGGACCATGGGCTACGGCTTGCCGGCGGCCATGGGCGCGCAGGCGGCGTTCCCGAAAGAGCTGGTCATCAACATCGACGGCGACGGCAGCTTCCAGATGCACCCGCAGGAGCTGGCGACCCTGGTCCAGTACGACCTGCCGGTGAAGACCTTCGTCATCAACAACCAGTACCTCGGGATGGTTCGGCAGTGGCAGGAGCTCTTCTACTCGCGGAACTACTCGCAGGTAGACCTGACGGTGAACCCGGACCTCGTGATGCTGGCGACCGCCTACGGCGCGACCGGTATCCGCGTGGACTCGCCGAGCGAGCTCCCGGCGGCCATCGACAAGGCCATCGCGACGCCCGGCCCCGTGCTGGTCGACGTGCGCGTCTCGCGCGAAGAGAACTGCTACCCGATGATCCCGTCGGGTTGCCCCATCCGCAGCATCATCGACCACGGCGAGCCGGTGCCCGAAAAGTACCTGGCCCGTCGATGACGGCGACGCACGCCCACACACCGCCACACCGGAGCACAACGCTATGAGCGTGCCTGAGGGTCGCGCCCACACGATTTCCCTGCTTGTCGAGAACAAGTCCGGCGTGCTGGCTCGCGTCGCGCAGCTGATCGCCGCGAAGGGATACAATATCGAGAGCTTGTCTGTCGGGGCGACCCACGATGAGTCCACGAGCCAGATGACGCTGGTCGTCCGCGGCGACGAGTGGGTCATCGAGCAGGCGTGCAAGCAGCTCAACCGGCTCATCGACGTCATCAAGGTCGTCGACGTCACCGACGAGCCGGCGGTCGAGCGCGAGCTGGTGCTGGTCCGCGTCTCGTCGGAGGGCGCGGCGCGGGCGGAGATCTGCCGGATCGCTGACATCTTCCGCGCGAACGTGGTCGACGCGACGCCGCAGGCCTTCACGCTTCAGCTCGCCGGCACCCACGACAAGATCAACGCGTTCGTCGAGCTGCTGCGCCCCTGGGGCATCAAGCGGCTCTACTCGACCGGAAAGGTCGTGATGACGCGCGCGACTCGCCATCGCTCGGGCGCTCGACCCTCACCCATTTGACCCATCGCCCCGGCGATCCCCACACCGATTCCCCGATTAGCACGGCAACTACGGCAACTACGGAGCTATCTGATGGCCACCATCTACTACGACAAAGACGCGGACCTCGGCGCACTCAAGGGCAAGAAGGTCGCCATCATCGGCTACGGAAGCCAGGGTCATGCCCACGCGCTGAACCTCAAGGAGAGCGGCGTCGACGTGGTCGTCGGCCTCTACAAGGGCAGCCGCTCTTGGGAGAAGGCGCAGTCCGCCGGCCTGACGGTCACGACGGTGGCTGAGGCCGCGAAGGCCTCGCAGATCGTGATGATCCTGCTGCCCGACACGAGCCAGAAGGCCGTGTACGAGGAGAGCATCGCGGCCAACCTGCAGGCTGGCGACACGCTGATGTTCGCCCACGGGTTCAACATCCACTTCAATCAGATCGTCGCGCCCGAGGGCGTGGACGTGTCGCTGGTGGCGCCGAAGTCGCCGGGCCACCGCGCTCGCGAGGTCTTCCAGGGCGGATTCGGCGTGCCGGGCCTGCTCGCCGTGCACCAGGACGCGAGCGGCAACGCGCGCAAGAACGCGCTGGCCTACGCCCGCGGCATCGGCTGCACGCGCGCCGGCGTCATCGAGACGACCTTCGCGGAGGAGACCGAGACGGACCTCTTCGGAGAGCAGGTCGTGCTCTGCGGCGGCGTGAGCGAGCTTGTGAAGGCCGGCTTCGAGACCCTGACCGAGGCGGGATACCAGCCCGAGATCGCGTACTTCGAGTGCCTGCATGAGCTGAAGCTCATCGTGGACCTCATGTACAAGGGCGGCCTGGCCCACATGCGCTACTCGATCTCGGACACGGCCGAGTACGGCGACTACAGCCGCGGCCCGCGCATCGTGACCGCGGAGACCAAGGCCGAGATGAAGCGCATCCTCGGCGAGGTCCAGGACGGCACCTTCGCCCGCGAGTGGATCCTCGAGAATCAGGCGGGCGCCCCGGGCTTCCTCGCCAAGCGTCGCCGCAACGCCGAGCACCCGATCGAGACGGTCGGCGCGAAGCTCCGCGGCATGATGGCGTGGATCGAAGACGAGAAGCTCTAGGCACGCGGCGCGGCTCGGCGGGGCCTTCCTCGCCGGGCGCTCTCCAAGCCTCGCGACGACGCGCGTCAGGGCGCGAGTCGCCGGGCTACGGCGCTACTCCCACAAGGCTTCGCACGCATTTCACGTTCGATTGCCTCATCCCGCTTGAGCCGGGAGAGGGCAGCGCGTAGCTTGCGGACCGTCACCCCGGCAGGGGGAGGACCGATTCGGTAGTTCCGGACGGGCCGTTTTGGGGAGGGATCATGCACGCCGTCACACGTCTCGCCGCGCTCTGCGCGTTGGCGATCGTCGCTATTTCTACGTCACCGGCCGCCCACGCGGCGACGGACGTGTTCGGGAACATCACGTCGAACACGACCTGGACGGCGGCGGCGAGCCCCTACGTCCTGCACAACGACGTGGCGGTCAACGAGGGCGTGACCCTGACGCTGCAGGACGGCGTGAGCGTCGTGGTGGCCAGCGACGCGAACGGGTCGGGCGGGCTCGACGGCTCGCGGGTCGAGTTCACGGTGCGCGGGACGCTGAACGCGGGCACGCCGCTGGGGGCCGACATTGAGTTCGACAGCGGCAAGGCGTCGCCGGCGGAGGGAGACTGGTTCGGCATTGTCATCGCCAGCACCGCGACGGGGAGCGCGCTCGAGGGCGCGGCGGTCCGGAACTCGCGGTACGGGTTCTACATGGACGGGGCGGGCGCGAGCGCGATCACCTTCGATGACGTCCGGGTCCAGAAGTTCTCGACCCAGGGCGTGTGGGTCGGCAACGGCGCCAGCATCGCGCTGACGGGCCTGACCATCGACGACAGCCTCGACGCCACCCCTGAGACCTGCATCCACTTCGAGAGCGCGGGCACCGCGACCCACAAGAACCTCTACTTGGCGGGTTGCAGCGTGGCGGTCCGACTGAACGACACCAACGCCACCTTCGAAGACACCATCGTCCGCGACTCCAAGAGCAACGCGTTTTACCTGACCAAGGCGTCGGCCACCTCGCGTTCGCTTACGCTGAAGCGCTGCACGCTCAACAAGAACGGCACCTACGCCATCGCCGTCTACGACTCCGGGAGCACGAGTGGCTCGGCCTCGGTCAACCTGATCGACTCGGTCAGCCACGGCTCGACGAACACGTTCCAGAGCGTCAACACGAGCTCGTCCACCTACTACGCGAACGTCTCGTACACGAACTCGGTCATCGGCGATTCCTCCGTCGGATCCACGCTGATCGTCGGTTCGACGACGGGCAGTGTGCTGGCCGATCCGCTCTTCGCGAACCTCGATCCGGGCGGCACCGATCTCCGCCCCACCACGCGCTCCCCGCTGCGCAACAGCGCGGCTGGCGGTGGCACCATCGGGGCGCTGCCCTACGACCCGGCGAACCCCATCGTGACGCCTGGAACGCACGGCTTCTACTGGGAGGACGCGACCTGGTCCGGCGCCACGGTGGACGTTGGCGGCGACGTCGTGGTCATGCCGGGCGTCACGCTCACCGTGGCGGCGGGCACCACCGTGCGCTTCGCCAAGGCCGACCTCGTGCGGCACGGGACGTCGATCGCTCGGGCGGAGCTCGAGGTGCGCGGGACCCTCGTCGCGCAGGGGACCGCCGGCAGCCGCATCGAGTTCGGCTCGGCCGCGGCGTCGCCCACGGACACCGATTGGTACGGCATCCACGTCGGAGCCTCGCCCGCCGTGCTGGACCTCGGCTTCGTCACGATCCGCGACGCCAGCCGCGGGCTGTGGCTCGAGGGCTCGGCCCTCCAGCTCTCCAACGTCGAGCTGACGGCCTGCGATTACTGCGTCTACGTCGAGTCAGGGACGCCGAAGTTCACCGACTTCCACGTCCACGACGCCGACCGCGGGTTTTACATCCTCGACTCGGCCGCCGGCGCCGTCGACCTCCACCTGCACCACATCGGCAACACCGCCGTGTCCATCAACCGCTCGGTGGCGGGCGGTGCCAACGTCTTTACACGCGCGCTCATCCACGACGTGAACCGCGCCTTTCAGATCGACAAGCCCTCGGCGAGCAGCGTGTCGCTGACCGTCGACCACTCCACCATCGCCCATGTGACCGGCGACGCGTTCTACGGGTTCGACAGCGGCTCGACCTCGGGCAGCATCAGCATCGACGTGAACGCGTCGGTCATCGCGAACTGCGGTGGCTACGCGTTCTTCGGGGCCAACGGCTCGTCGTCGACCTACTACCCGTCGGTCACCTGGTCCTACACCAACATCTGGGGGAACGTTGGCACGCAGAACAGCTATGTGATCGGCGCCGCGTCGACTGGGTCGCTCTCGTACAACCCGCTCTTCGCCGACCCGGACGCGCGCGACTACCAGCCGACCCACCGCTCGCCGCTGCGATACTCCGACGGGGCCGACGGGACCATCGGCGCGGTCGCCTTCTCCGGCGCGCAGACGCCCGGATATATCGGTTTCTACTGGGAGAACTACCAGTTCAACCCCGGCAACTACGTCATCGACGGCGACATCATCATCACCGGGCGCAAGATCCCGGGCTCCGGCCTGAAGCCCGACGACCCGGCCGACGACGTCCCGGCGAAGATCACCACCGTGCCGGGTGTGGTCCTGAAGATGAAGAAGGGCGACGTGATGGGGGGCGGCGCCAGCGTCAGCCGGGTCGAGTTCGTCAACCACGGCATCCTCGAGATGGACGGCATCTCGTTTCTGCCGGTGAAGGTCACTTCGAATGAGGCCGTGCCCGCGAAGGGCGATTGGTACGGCGTGGTCGTGGCGGCGGACGCCCACGCGACCAACGTCAGCGAGGCCGAGCTTAGCTTCGCGAGCTACGGCGTGCGGGTCGAGGGCTCGACGCACATCGTCAAGAACATCGACACCCACGACAACACCGTCGGCGTCTACATCGAGGGCGGGAACCCGACGGTGCAGAACGTCGAGGCGCATCACAATGACTATGGCCTGCAGGTCATCGACAGCTCGCCGACCATCGAGGCGCTGCTGGCCCACCACAATGTGCGTGACGGCCTGTGGCTGCAGAATACCGGTGGCACGTCACGCCACATCCCGATGACGCGCAGCCTGCTGTACGCAAACGGCGACAGTGGCGTGTATCTGCAAAAAGACTCGTCTGGCAGTCTGACCCTCAGCGCGACCTTCTGCACCATCGCCGACAACGCGGACCACGGCGTCGAAGGCTACGACTCTGGCAGTACCAGCGGCGCGGTGCAGGCGAACCTGACGGCGTGCGCGGTGACGGGCAATACGCTGCAGGGCTTCTACGGGGGCAACGGCAGCTCATCCACCTACTACCTGTCGGTGAGCGTCAATTCCTCGGATGTGTGGGGGAACGCCTCGCAGAGCAATCCGTACGTCTTCTACAGCGATGGCGGGTCGAACTTTGAGTACAACCCGCTCTACAAGGACCCCGCGAACGGTGACTACACGCCGACCGACCGCTCGCCGCTGCGCTGCGCCGCGGCCAACGGCACCGACGCCGCGGGCGCGCGGGTCTACAACGGCGACCCCACCGGCAAACTGACCGGCTACCTGCATGGGGACTTCACGCTGACCGCGGCGGGCTCGCCCTACGACATCCCGGGCGATCTCATCGTCGACAACAAGTGCAGCGCCACGCCTGCGCGGCTGACCATCGAGCCAGGCGCCATCTTGCGATTCGCGGCGAACACCGACCTGATGGGTGGCGGCGTCAGCGCGGCGCGCACCGAGCTGCGCGTGGTCGACGAGCTGCGCATCGACGGGACCGCGGCGCAGGTGCAGCTGGTCAGCTCGAACGCCGCCACGCCGGGCAAGACGGACTGGTATGGGCTGGTGCTGGACGCCGCTTCGTCGGTGATCATGAAGGGCTTCCTCATCGCCAACGCGAACATCGGTATCCGCGGCCAGACCACCGCGGGCAACATCTACGGACCCGGCGAGATTCGCGATGGCTCGGGGTGGGCCGTGAACTTCGAGCAGGGGACCGGCGCGACGCTCGAGAAGCTGCTGCTGCGCAACTTCACCTCAGGCGGCGTCTACATGAACGCGGTCACGGGCAACCCGGTGCTTCGCCACAGCATCGTCTTGGACACGGGTGCCTACGCGGTGCGCGTTCAGGACACGTCGATCGACGTCATCGGCAACGTGCTCATGGGGGCGAGCTACGGCTTCTACGGGACGAAGACCGGCGCGACCAGCATCGTGTTCGACCTGTGGAACAACACCATCCACGAGCACAAGTCGGACTGCGTCTACACGAACGACTCGCTGAGCTCCGGGACGATGAGCCTCCTCGCCAAGAACAACCTGCTGAGCTACTGCCAGGGCTACGCGTTCAACGATCCGGGCACCTACGACGTGGTCTATTCCGGGCAGGTCGACTTCAACAACTTCTTCGAGACGCTGAACTACAAGACCGGCTCCAGCCACAACGGCCTGGTGAAGGGCGCGTCCTCGACCAGCGTCAACCCGCGCTACGAGGATATCGACCCGAGCGGCACCCGGCGCTGGTACGACCTGCGCCTGCTGCACGACTCGCCGATGATCGAGGCGGGCATCGGCGTCGGCGCGCTGATCCCCACCTTGGACCTCCTGAACGTGACCCGCCCCGCGCCGGCGACCTGCGCTGGGGGCAGCCCGATCATCGACCGCGGCGCTTACGAGTATGACGCCTGCGCCAACCACGACCCGTGGGCCGCGGCCGGCGCGGACCAGCTTGTCCCGATGCTGGACCTGGCCTGCTTCGACGCCAGCGCCACGACCGACCCCGACGTCGCGGATGGCCCCGGCCTCGTCTACCAGTGGACCTTCGGCGACGGGAAGAGCGCGGGTGGCAAATTCGTGTGCCACACCTTCACCGCCAACATCATCCACGAGGTGATCCTGACGGTCACTGACGCCCACGGCGGCGTGGACCACGACGTGCTCATGGTCGACGTGAACCACCGGCCGGTGGCCGACGCCGGGCCCGAGATCTACGCGGCCGCGGGCGGCGACGCGGCGGCCTTCGACGGAAAGAACTCCTACGACCCTGACGGCACCGTTCAGAAGTACCTCTGGGATTTCGGAGACGGCTCGCCCACCTCCGCGTCGGCCGCCCCCAGCTACCAGTACCCGCCTGGCCCCACCCAGGATTTCCTGGTGACGCTGACCGTGACCGACAACGACGGCCACACCGACAGCGACACGACCATCGCCCACGTCATCGGCACTGACGACACCGTCGGGCCGCTCATCACCCACACCAAGATCGCCAACGGCCAGCCCTCGGGCGTGGGCGTGGTGGTGAATGCGTCGATCTCCGACTTCAGCGGTGTGACCGCGACGACGCTCTACTACCGCGTGGCCGGAGCGGCGAGCTGGTCCGAGGTCGTCCTGGGCCTCATCGGCGGCTCGTCCTACCAGGCCACCATCCCGTCTGGCTCGGTCACCGCCGCCGGCGTCGACTACTACATCGCGGCGACCGACGGCTACGCGCCGCCCAACGTCAGCACCCACCCCGCCTCGGCGCCGACCACCTTCCACAGCTTCACCGTGCTGCCGGTCGACAACGTCGGCCCGAGCATCGTCCACACGCCGGTCGCCAACGGCCAGGCTGAGGGCGCCGACGTGCAGGTCGACGCGACCGTCACCGACACCACGGGCGTCGCCTCGGTCTCGCTCTACTACAAGGTCGCGACCGGCTCGACCTACGCGTCGGTCGACATGACCGACCTGGGCGACGGCCACTATCGCGCCAGCGTCCCCGGCGTCGTCGTGACCTCCGCGGGCGTGCGCTACTACATCCGCGCCGTCGACACCGCGGCCGGCGCGAACACCAGCACTCACCCCGCGGGCGCGCCTGGCAGCTCGCACCTCTTCGGCGTCGACGTCACCGACACGACCGGGCCGACCATCGTCCACACGCCAATCCCCAACGGGCAGATCGAGAACACCGACATCCCGGTCAGCGCGACGATCACCGACGCCAGCGGCGTGCAGGTGGCGCGGCTTCACTACCGGCAGAAGGGGACCAGCACCTTCGCCGCCGTGACCATGACCAAGTCCGGCAATACGTACTCGGCGACGATCCCCAAGGCGCTCGTGAAGACGGCGGGCGTCGACTACTTCCTGTCCGCCGATGACGACTCGCTGGCGCACAACACGGCCGTCGCGCCCAACACCGCGCCAAGCGTGCCCTACACGTTCACGGTGACGACCACCGACACCAGCGGCCCCTCCATCGCGCACACGCCGGTCCCTGGCAGCCGACCCGCGGGCGTCGACGTGGGCATCACCGCGGGCGTCGTGGACAGCAGCGGCGTCGCCAGCGTGACGCTGCACTATCGCGCGCTCGGCGCCGGCTCGTTCACCGTGCAGGCCATGGTGAAGGGCGCCGGCGACTCGTGGACCGGGACCATCCCCGGCTCCGCGGTCAACGGCGCGGCGCTGCAGTACTACCTGAGCGCGGTGGACTCCTCGCCGAACGCGAACACGGCGTCGGCACCCGCCTCCGGAGCGACCTCGCCCTACCAGTTCACCGTCGTCGTGGCCGACACGGCCGGGCCGACGATCCTGCACGACCCCATCAGCGGGTCCAAGCCCGTCGGGCAGCCCGTGGTCCTCAGCGCTACGGTCACCGACACCAGCGGCGTCAACAGCGTCACCGCCTACTACCGCAAGGGAACGGGCGCCTGGACACCGCTGCCCATGACCGCGAGCGGCGGCGGCGGATACACCGCGTCGATCCCCGGTGCCGCGGTCGGTACGCCCTCGATGGACTACTACCTGCTCGCCATCGACGCCTCGGCCTCGCTCAACCAGAGCGCCAGCCCGCCGACCGCCCCCGCGCTCTTCCACACCTTCGCCGTCGCCGCGGCCGACACGACACCGCCCGAGATCACTCACGAGAAGGTCGCCGACGGCCAGCAAGCGGGCCAGGCGGTCGACGTCGCGGCCACGGTCACCGACGCGAGCGGCGTCAGCAGCGTGAAGCTCTTCTACCGGCCCGTGGGCGAGGCCACCTACATCAGCGTCACCCTCACCGGGTCGGGCGGGCTTTACAGCGGCCAGATCCCGAGCTTCGGCGTCACCGCGGCCGGGGTGCAGTACTACCTCGAGGCCACCGACACCGCGGGCAACAAGAGCACCGTGCCTGCGGCCGCGCCAAGCACCGTCTACACGTTCACCGCCACGGTGGCGGACGGCGCCGGCCCGACCATCACGGCGACCCCCATCGCCAACGGGAAGCCGGCCGGGGTCGGCGTCGCGGTCTCGGCGACCGTGACGGACTCCAGCGGCGTGGCGACCGTGAAGCTCTTCCACCGCATCAGCGGGACGTCGGTCTTCGCGTCGCTCTCGATGACCGCCGCGGGCAACGTCTTCAGCGCGACCATCCCCGGCGGGAGCGTCGGTTTGCCAGGAGTTGACTGGTATATCGAGGCCGCCGACGCGTCGCCCGCGGGCAATGTGTCGCGCGCGCCGGCGACCGCCCCGGGGACCCCGGCCAGCTTCACCGTGACCGCCCCGGACACCACCGGGCCGGCCATCGTCCACACCGCCATCGCGGACGGGCAGGCGGAGGCGACCTCCGTCGTCGTGAGCGCACAGATCTCGGACGCGTCCGGCGTAGCCACCGCGACGACCTACGTGCGGGCGACGGGCGGCACCACGTACACGGCGCTGGCCATGAGCGCGGTCGGCGGCGGGACCTGGCAGGCCATCATCCCGGGCGCGCTGGTCACGCCGGCGGGCGTCGACTACTACCTCGAGGCGCGCGACGCTTCGGCGGCGGCGAACCTCAGCGCGTTGCCGGCGGGTGGGGCGGCGGCTCCGTACAGCTTTGACGTCGACCCCGCGGACGACGAG
>JAWKRR010000033.1:0-82138 GCA_041389525.1 Myxococcota bacterium
CCCGGGGCGTCGGCTTGATGCGCGACGTCTGGGACGAACCGGAGGACGCGAGCGTCTGGCACGGCGAGTTCGAGGGCGGCGAGATCCTCGAGGTGCGGTGGGGCGTGCCGGCGGAGCGCGTGCTGCCGCCTGAGCGCTCGCCGGGTCGGCGGGCGATGGTTCGGGCGCGGGCCGGGCAGGCGGTGACCGTGACGGTGCCGATCCCGTGGACGCTGGACTCGCCGCTGCGCGTGCTGCCGGCGTGGCGGGCGCTGGGCGAGCCGCGCGTGCTGACGGGCGACCGGCTCTTCGACACGCAGGTCGCGCTGCTGACCGACCCGGCGGTGGCGGCGCGTCTGGCGGACCCGGCGGTGCGGCGCTGGCTGCGCGAGGCGGTGGGCGACCACGGCGCCGCCATCGACGGCGTCCGCCTGACCTACCCGATTCGAGCCGGCGGCATGAACGCCACGCGCCTGCGGGCCGTGTTGCGTCACGCGCTGCGCCTCGCCGCCGCCGCCCCCGCCCTGGACCTGCGCGGCGCGACGCCCCAGACCATGCTCGAGCGCGCGACCAGCGCCCGCCACGAGGGCGTCAGCGGCGCGTTCATCGACCGGCTCCTCGCCGATTTCCCAGCGACCACCGAGGCCACCGCTGCCGCTCGCCTGGGCGTCACCCACGCCGACCCCGCGGTCCGCCTGCGCGCGGCCGTCTACCTGGGGCCCGAGGCCGAGCCCCTGGTCCGAGGCCTCGCCAGCGACCCCAGCCTGCCCCAAGCCGTGCGCCTCGACGCCATCAAGGCGGTGGCGGCGGGGAGCGACCGATCTCGGGCTGTGGCGCTGCTCATCGCCAGACTGGACGACCCCAACCGCGCCATCGTCCTCGCCGCCATCGGGGCGCTGACGCCGCTGGCCGACCCCAGCGCCGCGGCCGCGCTGCACGCCGTCATCCCGCGCCGTGGCCCCGAGGTCGCCGCCGCCGCCCGGAGAGCCCTCGCCGCCCTCGCCACCGACGCCACCGAGGGCGCCTTCTCCCTGTCCGGCACCCCCGATCAGGCAGGCGCCATCGGCCTAGTCGCGACAGAGGGCGCCCTCGGGCGGCCCGAGGACTAGGGCCGAGCGAGCGCGAGAACCGGCCACGCCGCGGAGGCGCTGCGGCCCGGAGGGGGCAGGAGCGCCGCCGCGGGCGCGAGGTCCAGGCCGACCGCGGCAGCGAGCGCAGCAGGCGCCGACCTCGCTCGCGCCCACCGGTCCGCACGCTCGCGCGGCGCGGAGCGGCGCTGGGGGCGCGTCTGGCCGGCTGCGCGCCCGCGGAATACACTCCCGGACTCGGCTGCTCGGAGGCTCTGGGGCAGCGGTTTGCCGAGGGGGGAGGGGCGAGTGACACGTCGAATTCAGTGGATAGCGAGCCTTTGGACCGCCTGCCTGTGGCTGGTCGCCTGCACCCCGGCCGAGACGGAGGGGACGCCGCCGGGCGGCCTCAGCGCCAGCTACGCGTCGGTCGGCAGCGCCTCGCCCACGGCGCTGTGGTACGCCAGCCGCAAGGGTCAGCGCACCTTCCTGAACCTGGGCGGAGGAGAGGTCGCCGCCAGCCTCGACGGCGAGGCGACGTGGACCACGTTCAACCTCGGCCACCAAGATAACCCCGGTGATCCCAACGGGTTGGTGCTCAAGCACGACCTCGTGTGGGTCAGCGACGGCGACGCGCTGGTGACGACCGAGCACGGCATCACGCGCTTGGACCTCGCCGCGGGCGGGTTCGGGGTCGTGGCCGGCCAGCCGCCAGCCATCCCGCCGGGCGGGTGGACCGTGGATCCGGCGAGCGGGCGCCTCTACGTGCTGCAGCACACGGTCGACGAGCACACCCTGAGCGTGGACGACGACACGGTCAGCCTAACGTTGCACTACTGCGACGACTATCTGGCGGGCCCGCCGACCTGGCACACCGTCGCGATCCCCGACCCGGCGTACAACCCGCGCCGCTTCAGGCCGTCGCTGCACATCTCCGACGATGGCGCGCTCTACGTCGCCCACCTCTTCGGCCTCTATCGCAGCGACGACGGCGGCGGCACGTGGGACGCGGTCGCCGTGGTACCCGACGAGAGCGGCGGCCTGTCCGGGAGCGGCGTGTCGATCCTGGTGACGGGCGCCGGCACGATCTTCGCCATCACACCCAACGACAGCTTCGTGTCGCGTGACGGCGGGGCGAGCTACCAGCGCTTCTACCCCAACGGGGACGCCGGTCTGCGCGACCTGATGCCCGCGCTCACTCAGAGCCCCGACGACGGCGTGCTCTATTTCTCCGAGCGCAGCCTGCTGGCCTCGTCCGACGAGGGAGAGAGCTGGGCGCCGCTGTGGAGCCTGAGCGCGTTCGGCGACAGCGCCCAGAAGATCGAGCATCTGCACCACGCAGCCGACGGTGACACGGTGGAGATCCGCCCCTGGGGCGTGCTGCGGGTGGCTGCTGGGGGCACCTCGCTGTCTCCGCTGACCCTGCCGCAGGGGGCCACGGCCACCGGCCCGCGAATCACCGCGGCGGGCGCCGGCTTCGCCATCAAGACGCCCGCGGGCGCCACGGGCTACGTGGCCCGCTGGGGCGGCGGGGTCGGCCGCGTCTTCGATGGCGGCGAGCGCTGGACCCTCGGCCCCTTCCACGCGCAGATCTCCTTCCTCGGCCAGCTCGACAGCGGCGCGCTGCTGCTGGCGGAGGCCCAGGGCGTCCACCGCTCCGACGACGGCGGCGAGAGCTGGTCCGCCGCGGCGCCCGTGCCCTCGAGCGTTGGCCCCAATGACACCGAGGTCCAGCGCATCCTCGAGCTGCCCGACGGCACCCTCTATCTCAGCGGAATCAGCCGCAGCCGCTGCGCGACCTACCCGCACCTCACCAGCCCCGACGGCGCGTCGTGGGCGCTGCTGACCGAGGCCCCGACCATCTTGGGCGCCAACCCCGGCGTGCAGCACGTGGAGGTCCGCTCGGTCGACCGCGACGGCATCCTCTTCGGGACCGCCTACGCCATCAACGCCACCGCCGGCCCGGCCGGCGTGTGCAACACCGTCGAGCGCGTCGCCGTGCGCTCGGACGACCGCGGCGCCACCTGGGTCACGACCCCCGGCGTCCGCACCCCGCACCTCGTCACCCACGCGAACACGTTGGTCTACGTCGACCAGGGCGACCTGCTGCTGTGGCGCAAGGGTGACAGCCGCTGGGCCTCCGTGGGCGCGCTGCAGTTTCCAGAGTACCCCGAGCACGCCTGGAACAGCCTCGACCTGCCCGCCGTCGACGCGACCGACCACCTCGTGGGCACGCAGAACGGACGCATCTGGCGCAGCAGCGAGCTACGCTAGGCGGCCACCGGAGCGGCCGACGGCGCCCCTCCGGGCCAGGGAAGCTCAATTCCAGTACCTTCAGCCAGCCGGTCGAGCAGCGTGGGCGCCGCGTCCGCCCCAGGAAATGTCACAGATAGTCAGACGATCCCTACCTATTCGGCGAGCTCCCCATGCGCACCATCCTCGACTTTAAGCCCTTCGTGCCTTCCAACGACTACGCGGTCTCGAAGGCGTTCTACGAGTGCATCGGCTTCAAGGTGAACTGGGACGGCGGCGAGGTCTGCGAGATCGACACGAACTTCGGCTATCGCTTCCTGCTGTTGCCGAAAAACCACAACAACTACGCCCACAGCTTGATGCTGCACTTCCAGGTCGACTCAGCCCAGGCCTGGTACGAGCACTTCGTCGCCATCGACCTCGCCGGCCGCTTCGAGGGCACCAAGGTCGCCGCGCCCGAGCTGATGCCGTGGGGACTCATCGTCTGCCACGTCTGGGACCCAGCCGGCGTCTTGCTACACTTCGCCGAGCGCCCCGCCGAAGCCGGCTGAAACGCCTCGGGACCGCATCGGTAGCGGGGGCCCGAGGGTCAGCGCGTCTGGGGGCCGCGGCCGAGGACGTCGAGCAAGGTCGCTGGGTCGTCGGTGATGATGCCGTCGACGCCCAGGTCCAGCAGGCGGGTCATGTCTGCGGGGGTGTTGACCGTCCAGGGTTGGGCGATGAGGCCGGCCGCGTGGGCTCGGGCCAGGGTGTCGGCTCGCACGGAGGTCATCGGCGGCTGCCAGATTTGGCCGGGGGCTCGCCAATCGGGGGCGGTGCTGTCGTCGAGGGTCTGGAACTCGACCATCTCGGTGAGGCTGAGGCCGGTCAGGATGTCGGGGCGCTCTATCCTTATATAGGCGAGCGGTTCGTCGATGAAGGAGACGATGAGGACGTGGCCGGCCGCGTCGTGGCTGTCGAGCAGGTCGAGGACGGACTGGGCGGTGGTCAGCGAGTCGGTCTTGAGCTCGAGGCTCATGCAGGCGCCGGGGTGGCGCGCCAGGACCTGTTCGAAGCTGGGGATCTTCACGCCCTGGCCGCGGTAGACCGGGACCCCGCCTGCCTCGAATCGGTAGGCGGCGTCTAGGTCTTGGAGGGCCTCGAAGCTCAGGCCGTCGACGCGGCCGGTGCCCTCGGTCGTGCGGTCCACGGTGGTGTCGTGGATGACCACCACGACACCGTCGGCGCTGGCATGGAGGTCCAACTCGATGACGTCGGCGCCGATCTCCAGCGCGTGGTCGTAGGCCAGGAGCGTGTGCTCCGGGCGCAGCAGCGCGCCGCCGCGGTGGGCGATGACCTGGGTCGGCCGCCCAAGACCGAAGCACGCGTGCGGGCCCGGGCCCGCCGCGTCGGGAAGGTCAGCCGCCGCCGCGTCGTGGGCGACGTCGCCGCCCGCGTCCGCGTCGGAGCCCGGGTCCACCGCGTCGGTGGACCCGGCGCAGGCGGCCAAGAAGCCAAGCGCGAGCCACGCCGAGCGGAGGTGCTTCAAACCCACAACCTCCGCCGGCTAGCCGCGGGTGGTCTGGTCAGGCCTCGCAGGGCGCACGAGCGCGATCGCTCAACATATTCGGGCTCAGAAAAATGAGAAATGAGTGTGTTTGACCCCATTTTTTCCCCTGGTCAGGCCTCGCAGGGCGCATGAGCGCGATCGCTCAACATATTCGGGCTCAGAAAAATGAGAAATGAGTGCGTTTGACCCCATTTTCTTCTTCCCATTTTCTTCTCGCAATATATTCGGGCTCAGAAAAATGAGAAATGAGTGCGATTGACCCCATCTTCTGACCCCATCTTCTCCCCCCCATCTTCTCCCTGTCGGTCATAGGGGGCCTCCTGCGTCCCGAGACTACCTCAGGTCACGATGGGGCCGCGAGCCAAGACCTGCGCAGTTGCCGCGTTCAGGCGCCGTCTCCAAGCCGTGGATCCCGACCGAGCGACGGATGAGACATGCTCCAACGTGGATGCGCGATGCTCCACCGGGGCCCGCGTCCGGGACGCCGCGCGCTAGATGTTTCGGCTCGCCCAGTTGGCCAGCCGAGTAGCATTCGGCTGGCGCCGAAATTGCATTGCACTCTCGGCGCGGCGTCGACCGTCACGCGCTCAGCGCCATCGACCGCCAAGAACCCGGAGACCCAGGGGGAGACGGTGCTGAGTATGCCCATTCGCGTCACGGCGCTCGCGGTCCTCCTCGGCCTGACCGGCACCGCCCGGGCCTCCGCCCCAGGGGACTCCGCACCGCTCCCCCCGCCCACCGGCGGACCGCTTGAGATCATCAACATCCGCTTGTCCCTCGACACCCGCGTCTACGGTCGCTTCTCCGAATGGGAGTCCTCTCAAGGCGACCCCGACGCGTTCGTCGACCACGGAGGTCCCTCCTTCGCTGGCGTGGTCGGCTTCGATGTGCCGAGCGCGCGCGCCTTCGCCATCGGGTTCTCACTTGCGGCAGGTTCCCTGCCGCTGCGATTCGGCTGCGACTCGGGGTTGTGCGGTGTCTTCGCCCTCGACCTGAGCTTCGCGCCACGCATCCGTCTCGCCGTCGCAAGGACCTGGGAACTCTACGTCGCGGGTCAGGTCGGCCTGTCAATACTCCAGGGCTTCGAAGGTTCTGACGCGCGTTGGGGGCCTCACGTCGCACAGCTCATCGGCTTCCAAAAGGTCCTCTCGAATCGGCGCAGCGTGTATGTGGAAGCCGGCTGGCACGGCTACTGGCATTTCGGCTTCTTCGAATCCAGCTATACGTCGCACCTCGCCTCGGTTCGGCTAGGGTTCGTGTTCGGATTCGGCCCGCGTTGACGTCAGGGCGTCGGATGCACCCACCGCGGCAGGACGCCGCCCGGCGGTCATCGATGGGACGGGCGAATTCGCGCAGGTTTGGCGTTTGGTGGAATCAACGCCCGAGATCGGCGGCGTTCATCAGGCCTGCGATTCGCGGACGGCTTCGACCATGCGGC
The DNA here is from genome assembly GCA_041389525.1 of Myxococcota bacterium. Lineage (GTDB taxonomy): Bacteria > Myxococcota_A > UBA9042 > PHBI01 > JACKFB01 > JACKFB01. Next base: position 6,287 of record JAWKRR010000033.1, read on the forward strand.
GGCCGAAGTCCCAGCCTGAGAGGCTCATGGCGTTCTCGTAGTAGGCGATGCCGCGGAAGGGCTTCGGGGGCGTCACCGCGTAGTCCTCGGGGAGGTGGACGTAGCCGACGTAGGCGTCGCATTGGCTGCCGACCAGGGGGTGGCGGACGCCGGCGCTGCGGAGGGCGGATTTGATGGCGAGGGCGACGCGGACGCCGAGGTCGCAGGGCGTGCCGACCAGCGCGATGGGGCCTAGCTCGATGAGGTGGATGGGGGCGTCGCCGGACGGGGGGCGGGCTTCGCGGCCGCGGTGGGCCATCCAGGCGCGGGCGGGCAGCAGCGCCAGCTCGAGGGCGCGCGTGGTCAGCGTGGCCGGCGGGACGATGTGGCAGGCCGGCGGCGGGATGCTGAGGCGGAGGATGCGCGAGGCGAGGCGGGTGGGCGCGAGGTCGGCGAGGGAGGCGCGGGCTTGCAGCGCGCCGGTCTCGACGAGGTCGCTGACGAGGCGCAGGTGGGTCTCGAAGGGCAGCGGGAACTCGGGAAAGAGCGGGCTGAGGCCGCCGACCGCGCCTTGGAAGAAGATGGCGTGGGCGCCGTGGGCTTCGAGGCGGCGGGTGACCTCGCCGGGCCAGTCGCCGGTGGCGGTGTTTGGCGCGCGCTCGCAGCCGATGACCGGGTGGGCGCCGAAGGACCAGAGGTCGATGGGCTGGCGTTCCTCGCGCACGAAGCGGACGAGCTGAAGCTCGGAGTCGACGGGGCCCAGGGGCTCGCGGCGGTTGAGCGAGGCGCCGGGGACCGACGTGGTCGCGGCCTGGACGCGGGCGGGGGCGAGGTCGTCGAGGGCCTCGGTGGCGGCGTCGGCGATGGCTTGGGCGAGGCGGTCGAAGGTGGCCTGCTCGTAGGGGCCCATGAAGCGCTGAGGGAGGGGCGGGGCCCAGTAGGCGCCGAGGCCCGAGTGGGTGTGGGAGGCCGAGATCAGCAGGGCGTCCATGGGGAGGGACGCGCGGGCGGCGGCGGCGGCGTGGAGCTCGGGCGTGATGACCAGGATGTCCACGGCGACGAGGACCGCGCGGGTGTCGCCGAGGGCGAGGGCCAGGGCGCGGGCGAAGAGGCGGTCGCGGATGTGCTGGGTTCGGCGGGGCTCTTTTGTGACGACGCCGCCGAGGGGATCGCCCAGGGCGGGGGTCACGTCGGTGGAAGCGAAGCCGACGTGGATGCCGGGCGACTGGGCGGGCTGGGTCATGGCGGTGCGCTCAGGCGTTGGTTTCAGCGAGGAGCCGGCGCCACTGCAGCCACTGGCGAGCCCACACGAAGGGCAGCACCGCGCCGCCGAGGACGGCCAGGGCGCCGCAAGAGTAGTAGGCCACGCCGTACATGCCGAGCTCGCGCCAGGCGGAGGCGCTGACCACGAGGAAGAGCAAGCCGAAGAGGCAGGTCCCGAAGGAGATCAGGATGAGGCGGCCGTATTCGGAGAAGAAGGTCGGCATCGCGGGCTCCGGGGGGCGAGCGGCGGGCATTTCCGCGGGTCCGAGCACACACCCGCGGGGGCGGGAGGTCAAAAATCATGTGGATACGCCGAGGTGTTCGGAGCATCGGGGGGCCCGAAGCGGCGCGCGCGGACGTCGGCCACGGACCGGGCTTGCAGAGCGGCGGCGCTGGTCGCAGAATCGGCCCGCCCCGGAGGTGCTGCTGTGAACGTCATTCATCTCGCCACTCAGGTCGCTACGTCGCGCGGTTGGCCGGCCCAGCACATCGCGGGAGGCGGGCTGCGGCTCGAGATTCCGACGCGGCCCGGGCGCAGCCAGGTCGTCGAGATCACGATGGCCCAGGACGGCGACGGTGACCCCGCGGCCTTTGTGTGGTCGAAGGCGGCGGAGCTGAACGCGGCGCGGGATGTGCTGGCGCTGCTGCAGCTCAACGCGCGGCTGACCTGGGGGCGCGTGGCGCTGCGTGGGCAGGACCTCATCGTGCTGCACGCGCTGCCGGACGCGACCTCGGATTTCAGCGAGGTGGGCAAGGCGATCTTCTGGGTGGCGCGCGCGGCGGACGACCTGGAGTCGGAGACCTACGGCGCTTACACGGACGTGCTCTGAACTGACCTTGGAGGGTTGGACATGCTGAATCTTCTGCGACGCTTGGTGATGGTCGGTGCGTTGGCCTTGGTGGTGCCCGTGGCGGTGTCGTCGTGCGGGAAGCCGACGCTCGAGGGGCGGGTGAACTCGTACCAGCGCGCGAAGGACCGTCTGGAGGTGCTGGGGTCGAAGATGCCGGCGCTGAAGATGGACATCCAGGCGAAGGTCGCTGAGTTCGACGCGGCGTTTCAGGCGGCGAACGCGAAGGGCGGCGAGGAGGCGGTGCGCGAGATCGGCGCGCTGCTGGCGCGGATGGACGCGTACGAGAAGCAGATGGATCCGACGAAGGGTGCCGCCGCGCAGCCGGTCGGATCGAAGCTGGCGCCCGCGGCCGGACAGCCCGGGGCGTTGCCAGCGCCCGGGACCAAGCTGACGCCGCCGTCGCGCAACGCGATGCCGCAGCCGCCCGCAGGTGGCAGCGGGTTTGGCGAGGGTGGCGGCGTGCGGCCGTCGCCTGTGCAGGGTGGGGCGCTGCCGACCGGGATGCCGACGCGCGCGCCGGCGCAGCCCGGGCAGCTGCAGCAAGTGCCGCGGCCTGCGCCCGCGCCGCCGGTGGCGCCCGCCGCGCCGGCCCAGCCGGGCGGGTCCGGGTTCGGCGGTCAGTGAGCGCGCCGTAGGTTCGCGCGCGCTGACGTCGACGACGCCGCGCGCTGCGACCGGGCAATTACCGAGCATTTATCTAGCGAATTCGAGGAGAGTGGCGATGGAGATTCAGGGATTGATCGCGGTGGTGACGGGCGGTGGTTCGGGCCTCGGGCGGGCGACCGCGCTGCGTCTGGCGGCCGCGGGCGCGAAGGTGGCGATCGCCGACCTCGCGCGCAGCCCGGGCGCGGAGGTCGCGGCGGAGCTTGGCGAGCAGGGGCTCTTCCTGGCGACCGACGTCACCAGCGAGGCGGAGGTCACCGCGCTCCTGGACGCCGCGCAGGCCAAGTGGGGCGGCGTCGCGCGCATCGTCGTGAACTGCGCCGGCATCGGCACGGTCGGCAAGACGGTGGGTCGCGAGGGCCCGCTGCCGCTCGAGGTCTTCACCCGCACGCTGATGGTCAACACCGTCGGCAGCTTCAACGTGATTCGGCTCGCGGCGGCCCGCATGGCCGGCGCGGACGTCCTGGAGACCGGCGAGCGTGGCGTGTGCATCAACACCGCCAGCGTCGCGGCCTACGAGGGGCAGATTGGCCAGGTCTCGTACGCGGCGTCGAAGGGCGCCATCGTCGCGATGACCCTGCCGATCGCCCGAGATCTCGCCCGCGACGGCATCCGGGTGATGACCATCGCGCCGGGCCTCTTCAAGACGCCCATGCTCGCCGGGCTGCCCGAGAAAGCTCAGGAGTCGCTTGGTCAGCAGGTGCCCTTCCCCTCGCGCCTGGGCGACCCGGCCGAGTACGCGCAGCTCGCCGAGGCCATCGTGCGCAACCCCATGCTGAACGGGACGACCATTCGCCTCGACGGCGCGATCCGCATGGCGCCGAGGTAGCCCGGTGTCGCTGACCCCGTCGACGATGCTGGAGCTAGGCACCGCAGCCCCGGACTTCGCCCTGCGCGACACCGAGGGCTGCGAGGTGCGCCTAGACGACCTGCGCGACGCCCCGGCGCTGCTGGTGATGTTCCTCAGCAACCACTGCCCCTACGTCATCCACCTGCGCCACCACCTGGCGGAGTTCGTCGCCGCCTACCAGCCCAAGGGCCTCGCCGCGGTCGCCATCAACGCCAACGACGTCGCCCGCTACCCCGCGGACTCGCCCGAGAAGATGAAGGAGGAGGTCGCCATCACCGGCTACACCTTCCCTTACCTCTTCGACGCCACCCAAGACGTCGCCAAGGCCTATCAAGCCGCCTGTACCCCGGACTTCTTCCTCTTCGACGCCGACCGCAAGCTTGTCTATCGCGGCCGCTACGACATGAGCCGCCCCGGCAACGACATCCCCATCACGGGAAAAGACCTGGCAGCCGCCATCGACGCCGTCCTGGCCGGCAAGCCCCCGCTGGCCGACCAAGTCCCCAGCATGGGCTGCAACATCAAGTGGCGCGCGGGCAACGAGCCGAGCTACTTCGGGTAGTTGAACGGTCGCCCGACGCCGGCGCCCTCATCCCCCGCGCCCGCCTTGCGTATCTGGGCCTCTTCCACTAGGAAGTGCCAGCCAGTCCGCCAAGGACCCGCCCGATGCCACGGCCTCCCACGCCCACTCCGCCACCTGCGCCCCCGAGCGCCGCCGGGCTCCCGGTCGCGCCGTGCATAGGCCCCGCCTCTGACGCCGCCCGAGGCTCCCGAACCCGCTCCTGAGACCGCACGCGCCCGGGCCTGCGTCGTCGGCGCTCCTCGCGGCTTCGGCTGACGACCGCGCCGCCAGGGGAGAGGTTGAGGCGCCTCGCTCGCCACCGTAGACTCGCGCACACTCTGCGGAGGGGACCTTGGCTGAGGGCAGAAACAGCGTGCTCCCGTCTGACTATCCGGCGTTGCTCGCGGACCTGAAGACGCGGATCCACTCGGCTCGAATGCGGGCGACGCTCGCGGCCAATGCCGAGTTGACGTTGCTGTACTGGGATCTCGGGCGGGCGATTCTTGAGCGTCAGGAACAGGAGGGCTGGGGCGCGAAGGTGGTGGACCGGCTGTCGGTGGACTTGCGGCGCGCCTTTCCCGACATGAAGGGGCTCTCGCCGCGGAACCTGAAGTACATGAGGACGTTTGCGGGTGCCTGGCCCGAGCGGTCAATTGTGCAACAGGCCGTTGCACAAATTCCTTGGGGCCACAACGTCCGGCTGCTCGACAAGCTTGGCGACCCTGAAGTGCGGCTCTGGTACGCGAAGAAGGCGCGGCTCCACGGCTGGTCTCGGGACGTCCTGGTGATGCAGATCGAGACCCGGCTGCATGACAGGCAGGGCCAAGCTGTCACCAACTTCGACGCGACGTTGCCGGCGCCCCAGGCAGACCTTGCGAACGGCCTGCTCAAAGATCCCTACCTGTTCGGGTTCCTGGGGCTGGAAGAAGACGCGCAGGAGCGCGAGGTCGAGAAGGCGTTGGTGCGCCATCTGCGGGACTTCCTGCTCGAGCTTGGCGTCGGGTTCGCCTTCGTCGGCAACCAGCACAGGCTAGAGGTTGGCGGCGATGAGTTCTTTATCGACATGCTCTTCTACCACCTGCACTTGCGCTGCTATGTGGTCGTCGAGCTGAAGACGGTGGCGTTCAAGCCCGAGTTCGCCGGGAAGCTGAACTTCTACCTCTCCGCGGTCGACGACCTGCTGCGCCGTGGCGACGACGCGCCGACCGTCGGGTTGCTGCTGTGCAAGGGGAAGAACAAGCTCGTCGCCGAGTACGCGCTGCGCGACATGAGCAAGCCGATGGGCGTGTCGGAGTACCAGCTCACCGAGGCGCTGCCTGAGAATTTGCGGGGCAGTCTTCCCACGGTCGCGGAGTTGGAGGCCGAGTTGGCCGTGCCGGGGGATGACTCCGAGGGCGTTGATTGATGCGCGCCCGCCGGTCGCGCGGCGGGTCGTGTGGCGGGAGGGGGCGCAGCGCTTGGATAGCCTGGACACATCGAACGCGTCGTTTGAGGACGAGCTGCTCGACCGGCTGACCAGCGGGGTCGAGCCGCAGCGGGTTGAGTCGCTGCGGCGGGCAGGGCGCTTGGTTGGCGTTTCCGGGCTCGTCCGCTCGCTCTTCGTCGCCGAACCGGCCGACTTGGTTGTGCGGCTGGCGGTCGTGTTGGAGCTGTCTCGGGTCGGCGGGCGCTTTGACCGCGACCGGGTGCGCTCGCTCGTGCCTTTTGTGGCGCGCGACGCGTTGGAGTCGGCCTTTGACGCGCTGTACCGCGGCGGGTGGTTGGAGCTTCGGGCGCTGGACAACAGCTACCGCGTGGTCCCGCTGGGCGCGTACTTGGTCACCGTGCTGCTGGCGGCGGATTTCGCGTCGCAGAGCCCGACGAACCTGCTCGTGCGCTCGGCCGAGGCGCTGCTCTTTGGCGACCGCGTCGACGACTCGGGCGAGGGGACGGCGCAGCTCTTGGGCCTGCTCCTAGCCGAGCTGGAGACCCAGGCGGACACAGCGGCCGACGTGATTCGACAGGGGCGGCCCAGCCAGTTGATCCGATTCTCTCGCACGGAGGTCCGACAGCAGATCACCCAGGTTCAAGACGTCATCGACGCCATCGAGAAGCGCCACGGCGCGGCCACGCGCCAGTTTGCCACCGTCGTGCGCCTTCACGAGGCGATTCAGCGCATCCTGCGCGCCCACGAGAGCCTCGCCCGGCGGCTCAGCGAGTGGAACCTCAAGCAGCTTGAGACCTCCGACGCGGGTTATAGCCTCGTGGCGCTCACCGACGCGGCACTCGGCGCCAGTGACGCGGAGCTGCTCACCGCGCCCGTCGACGCGCTGGTCCGCTGCCCGGCGATCTCCACCGACCGGCTGCTGAGTCGGCACCAGACCAGCCGCAAATCCGTGCGCGCCGCCCGCGAGCGCTTCGTCTACCAGGCGCCGCCCGAGCCCGAAGCCACGCCGTTGGCCCTTGAGGAGGTCGACCCCGTCGCTCGCGCCGCCAAGAGCCTCGCCGAGGCCCTCGCCCGCACAGGCCGCCTACCCGTGGCCGCGTGGTTGGCCGCCGAATCCTCCGAGTTCGCTGATGCGGCCTTCCTGATCGGCCTTATCTCGCGGCTGGACCGCGGCGGTCGCGTCGACTTGGGACACGGGCAGGTCGCCCGACTTCACGACCCGGTGCTGGGCGCGGAGTCGACGCCGGGCCCGCCGAGCGTCGCGCTCCAAGCGCTCTTGGAAGGCGGTGGGTTGGACGAGGTGGCCGGCCGCGGACTCCACAGCGCTCTCGTTCTGACCGGCGAGCGAACGCCCGGGGACCCCGATGGCCGATGACGCCACCACAGCCCGCGCTCGCGACGCGGCCAACGCGTTGCTCCGCGAAGGCGTACTGGACCCGCGACACCAAGAGCACACCGAGCTCCGCGAGCAGCTCCTCAGCGACGACGCCCTCTACTGTGCAGTGCGGGACAGGCTCGCCGCGGTCGGCTTCGAGCTCGTGCAGGAGCTTGGGCACATGGGCGTGCGGCTGTCCCGTGGGTCCGAGCTCGGCGCGGTCATCGAGCCGCGCAACCACCTCGGGCTCGACGCCAGTCACATCCGAGTCATCGTGTACCTGTGGGTACAGCTCGTCTATCGGCAGCGGAAGGCGCTGCGCCGCGAGGCATCGGAGCCGCAGGGATACACGCACTTTGAGCTGGACCTCGACCCCGGCGCGGCCAGCGAGGGCTTTCAGGTCGCGTGGGGCGAGCTGGAGTCGGCGTTCGCAGAGATCTACGGCAAGGGCATGCTGCGCGGCATCATCACCGGGCTCAAACGCGCGCGCTTTGTGACCCAAGACGGCAAATCGGGCCCGCTCGAGGCCGGACCGGCGCTCTATATAATGGTGGACGGGCTGCGGATGGAGGAGTTCGTCGTGGGGTTGGCGCGCCGCGGGCAGGTCGAGCTGCCGGTGGACCGTGGCGACGGCGAGGGCGGCGGGCCGTGATTTTCCTCGAACGCGTGGAGTTGCTGAACTGGGATATGCAGGCCAATCAGGTGCTGCTGCTGCAGCCGGGCGTGAACCTGCTGACCGGCGATAACGGCTCCGGAAAGACCAGCGTGCTCGACGGCATCAAAGTAGCGCTGGGTGCGACCAGCATTGGCGGCGACCGCGGCGTGGAGCACTACCTGACGGCGCGCGGGGCCCCGGTGGCGATGGTGCGCGTGGTGGCGTCGAACACGCTGGATGTGGCGACCGGCCAACGGCCTTTTGATGTGCTGGGAGCGGGGATTTCGCAGGACCGGGTGAGTCTGGCGGCGGTCTTTGAGGCGACGGACGACGGCTACGAGAAGGCTTGGTACATCCTCGACGGGGACCGCTCGCCGCTCGAGCCCGGGGCCGACGCGCGCAAGCTCATCGCCAAGGACTATCGGGCGCGGCTGGAGCGGCTGGGGCTGGGACGCAGCTACCGCGAGCTGATGTGCACGCCGCAGGGCGAGATTGCGGCGCTCTGCCGGCACGACGCGCGCGAGCTCTTCGGGCTGCTCTACGATTTGATCGGCGGCAAGCAGGTGCTGGACGAGTGGCGCGTCCTGCGCGAGGCATACCAGGCGCTGGCGCGCGAAGAGGGGCAGCGCATGGCCCACTTGGAGCAGGGGAGCGCGCGGCTTGACGGGCTTCGGGTGCTGCTGCGACAGCATGAGCAGTACGGCGCGAAGTTGCGGGAGGAGCGGGTCTTGGGGTGGGCGCTGCCTTTGGCGTTGCGGCGACAGCGACGGGCGGAGCGCGAGGAGGTGGCGGCGGAGCGGGCCGGGTCGCTGAGCGAGGGCGCGGATGCCGAGCGGGACCGGGGGGCGCTGGCAGAGCGGGTGGGCGAGATCGCCGAGGTGCGACAGGGGTTGGAGGCCGAACGTAAGCAAGCCGGCGAGGCGGAGGCGACGCGGGAGGCAGCGTGGCGGGAGGCGACGGAGGCGCGGGCAGAGAGGCGGGCGCGGTACAAGGAGCTTGAGCGGATTCGTGAGGCGGCGTCTGGGTTTTCCGCGCGTGACCTCGACGGGCTGCGCGCCGAAGCTCGGGCGGCGCAGGCCGCGAGGGCGGGGCTGGACGCGGCGCGGGCGGCAGAGGCGGCGGAGCTTGCCGAGCGGCGGCGCGAGCTGGGCGAGGTGCAGGAGGGGATGTTGCGCCCGCCCGAGGGCGTCGACGCGTTCCAGTCGGCGCTGCGAAAGGCGAAGATCCCCTTTGAATTGCTGATGGATTTGTTGGAGCCGACCGGGGAGGCGCGACTGGAACTTGAGAGCTGGCTTGGCGACATGCGCTTCGCGGTGGCGGTGCCGGACGTCGACGAGTTCGTGAAGGCGGTGGCGCTGGCGCGCGAGCAGAAGTTCCCGTACCGGATTTTGGCGCCGGATGTGCGGGCGAGCTCGGCGGAGGCGGGGGAGCACTTTTTGTGGGACGCCGTCGAGGTGAAGGACCCGCGCTATCGGGGACTGGTGCTGCGGCTATTGCGGCATGTGGGGCGGCTCGGGGCCGACGAGCGCGTGGAGGACACGTGGCGGGCGCGGGGCGCGGTGGTCGACCCGGCAGGTTACGTCGTGGATCGGCTGGGCGGCGAGTTCCGCGGGACGACCCGGTTTTATCTAGGGCGGGAGGCGCTAGCGCGGCGGGGGGGCGAGCTGCGGGCGTTGGTCGAGGCGTGTGAGGAGCGCCTTGGCGAGATGGACGCGCAGCTCGGCGAGGTCGCGGGCGAGCTGGGGCGGATCGAGCAGGCGATCGCCGAGGAGACGGCGCGGCGGGCGTGGATTTCGGTGGAGGCGGAGCACGCGGCACTTCGGGAGCAGGTCGCGGCGGGCGAGCGGGAGGGCGCGCGGTTTGAGGTCGAGCGGCAGGCGGCGCGGGTGGCGGCCGATGCGCTGACGCAGCGCTTCGAGGAGTTGGCGTTGGAGGAAGGCCGGCTGGCCGAGCAGCAGCGTGCGCTACAGGAGCGGCGGCGCAGGGCGGTGAAGGACGCCGAGAGCGCGGCGCAGCGCTTGCAGGCGCTGGAGCAGGCGCTTGCTGAGGTCGAGTCGGAGGCCGCGCAGGCCGAGGAGGGTGCTGGCGCGGACCTGGGCGAGGCGCAGCAGCGCGCCCAGACGGCGAGCGAGACGCTCAGCGCGCTGCTGCGGCGGACGAGTCAGGATTTGGAGGGCTTTCCGGAGGCGGCTCGGGACACGAACCTGCCCGGAAACGTCCGAACCCTCGAGACGCAGTTGGAGGCGGTGCGAGGCGAGTTGGAGCGCATTCAGGGTCAAGCGCGCCAGGCCGGCCACGCGGCCGAGCGGGGGCGGGACGCGTACCAACGCGCGACCAAACGCGTGTTCCGCGCGTATTTTGCTCGGCTACAAGAGCGCGGCCGGGACTTGGGGTTCGGGATCGAGGGGCGGCTCCAGGGTTCGGACGACGGAACCTTTGAGGTGGTGGTGCAGGTCGCGGTGGGCGAGAAATCTCCAGTCAGTTACTCATCGCCAGCGCTCTCGGGCGGTCAAAAGGCGGCGATCTCGATCCTGATGGCCATGGGCACCCTGGAACTGAGCACGGAGGGTCAGGATGGGGCGGGCTTTTTCATCGTGGACGAGCCTTTCTCAGCCAGTGATATCCGCAAGATTCAGGAGTTGGGGCATTTCCTGGACCGCACGGGCGGGCAGTATTTGGTGAGCATGCCGACGACCATGGACTTGCAGCGCTGCGGCGCGTGGCTGCGGACGGTGCTGACGTGCACGCAGGTCGCGGGCGGGGCTCATGCCGACGGCGCGCTCAAGCTGGCTCCGCCGGTGCGGTGCAGCTTCGTAGTCCGCGATGACTGACCCGTTCTACGGCGAAGGAACCGAGGCGGTCGAGGCGGCGCGGCGGCTGTTGGGCCGCCTGAGTGATGGGCGCCTGCTTCGATGGTCGACGCTGCACCGATTTGCGCCCCGCGGCGGCGACGCCCTGGACGCCGAGCGGCTGGCTGCGCGCTTGGAGCGTGCGGGCTGGGTTGCGATTCAGCGGCGCCGCGCCCGCGACGGAGACCCCGTACCGCAGAGTTTGGCGTTGGCCGATGGCGCTCGGGACGCGGTGCGCGCCTGGCTGGGGCCTGAGGCGGCGCCCAAGGCTGGCCGCGCTGACCGACTCGTCGACGCGCTCAGAACCTGGCTCGCCGAGGGGCATGAACCGCCGATTCCCGCGCGGGTGTTGGCTCAGCTCGCCGCGGGGACCACAAAGTCTGTGCGCCCGCGCGAGCACTGTGCGGCCATCGAAGCGGCCTTCGGGCGCGACTACGACGCCCTGGTCAGCGAGCACGCGACCGCCGTGCTCACCACGGGCCCCGTGAGTTGGCGCTTTGGCGACTATCACGTCGACGCTCGCGCCTTCGAACCGTGGGTCGCTATCCCCGAGCCGGTTCTCACCCAGATGACCGACCTGCGCCTCGGCGCTCGCGTCCTGGTCACCGTGGAAAACCAGACGCCATTTGAGGCCCTGGCGGCCGAGACCGGCGAGGAGCCGCGCATCTTGGTCTACACCGGGGGCTTCCCCGGCCGCGCCGTGCGCGCGTGGATACGGCGCCTGGTCGAGTCCGGTGAGATCGCCGAGGTGCGGCACTGGGGCGACCTGGACCCGGGCGGGCTTCGCATCTTCGACGACGTGGCGGCACTGGTCGCTCAGGCCTCGCCGGCCTGCGCGCTCACGGCGACGGTCGCGTGGCGGATGGAGGCCGCGCTCCTCGAACATCCTGCGGCAGTGCCGCTGACTTCCGAGGATCGACGGGCGCTGGAGCAGCGGCTTGAGTCGGGAACCCGGCCCCTCGCCGAGGTGGCCGAGGCGATGCTGCAATGCGGGATGAAGCTCGAACAGGAGGCGCTGCTTTCGGGCTGAGCGCGCTGGCGGTTGCGCGCGGCCGCCGCTCGCGGTAATTCGCCCGACGCCTGAAGGGGGAGCAAGCATGGACGCCGCAAGAGCCGAGAATCCCGAGACCGCGGATGTCGCAGAGGCCGCCGTGGACGCGCTGCTCTTCGACGCGACACGACTTCGCGAGCTGGCGTCGGACGCCGTGGTTCGGCGCGGGATCGGCTACTTCCAGGAAGACCGCGTCATCGATTTAGGCTGGCACGGTCAGCGTCTCTGGGCGACCGTGGCCGGCTCGATGCCCGGCGTGCCCTACGAGGTTGAGGTGGCCGCCGACGAGGACGGCGACGTCGGCGTGCGCTGCAGTTGCCCCTTCGACGGCGAGCCGGCCTGCAAGCACGCGGTGGCAGCGCTCTTGGCCTACGCGGCGCGGCAGGTGGTGCCCGACGCGCTCGCTCGGAGTGCGGCCGACGAGGCGGCCTTCGACCGCAAGAAGCGGGCGCCCACCGAGGTTGCAGTGCAACACGTGGGCGGCGAGCGTCGCTTCGGTACCTGGGAGGCGCGCTCGCTGCGGCCCACGGGGCTCTCGTCGCGGACCTACCGGGTGGAGCTGCGCTCGGTGGCTGAGCGGCTCAATCACTGTACCTGCCCGGACTTCGCCACCAATCGGCTGGGGACCTGCAAGCACATCGAGGCGGTGATTCACGAGCTGACGCGGCCGGCCAAGGGCAAGGGGCGCAAGGGCGCGAACGCGGCGGAGGTCGAGGCCGAGGCCGAGGCCCCCGCCGTCAGCGTGGTCTACCTGGATTGGCAGGGGCCCGACGCGCCGCGCATCATGCTGCGTCGAGGCAGGCAGGTGGCCGCCGACCTGGACGCCGCGCTCGCCCGCTGGTTCGACCCCCGCGGCGTGCTGCGGACGCCCTGGCCTGACGCTTTGGCCCGACTCGCGGCCGAGATCGACGGGCGTGACGACATTCACCTCAGCCAGGACGCGCTACACCACGCGCAGCGGCTGGCTGAGGACGCCGCTCACGCCCAGGAGTCGGCCCAGATCCGCCGGGAAATCCGGCGCGGCGGCGGCCACCTCGAGGGCGTGAACGCGCGGCTCTTCCCCTACCAGGTCGAGGGCGTGGCCTTCCTCGCCTCGACCGGGCGGGCGGTGCTGGCCGACGACATGGGCCTCGGCAAGACGCTCCAGACCATCGCGGCCGCGACTTGGCTGATGCGCCATCGCGGGGTGCGCCGGGTGCTGGTCGTGTGCCCCGCGTCGCTCAAGCATCAATGGGCGCGGGAGATCCAGCGCTTCACGGGCGCTGACGTCGTCATCGTTCAGGGGCGCCTAGCCGCCCGCCACGCGGTGTACCGCCAGCGCGCGTCGTGGACTTTGGTGAACTACGAGCTGGTGACGCGCGACCTGGACCTTATCCAGAACGAGCTGGGCGCCGACGTGCTCGTCTTGGACGAAGCCCAGCGGATCAAGAACTGGCGGACGAAGACCGCCGACGCCATCAAGGCGATCGCGACCCGCTACGCCTTCGTCCTCACCGGCACGCCGCTGGAAAATCGCCTGGAGGACCTCTACAGCCTCATGCAGGTCGTCGACCGGCGCGTCCTGGGCCCCCTGTGGCACTTCCTGCTCGAGTACCACGTGGCCGACGAGCGCGGCAAAGTGCTGGGCTACCGCAACCTCTCGCAGCTTCGCCGCACCATCGCGCCTGTGATGCTGAGGCGCGACCGGCGCATCGTCAGCGACCAGCTCCCGGCGCGCGTTGACCAGCGGGTCGACGTCGAGCTGACCGCGGCCCAGCGCGGCATCGAACAGGCCTGCCTTCAGACCGCCGGCCAGTTCGCCCGCATCGCGAAGCGCCGGCCGCTCACGCCCTTCGAGCAGAAGTCGCTGCTCGCCGCGCTTCAGAACGCGCGCATGGCCTGCAACGCGGCCCAGCTCGTCGACCCCGAGTCCACAGCCCGCATCCCGAAACTCGAAGAGCTGGCAGGCCTCCTGTCGGAGCTGGCGGTCGAGGCCGGCGAAAAGGTCGTCATCTTTTCCCAGTGGGAGCGGATGACAAAGATGGCCGAAGAGGTCGCCCGCAAGCTCGACCTCGGCGTCGTCCGCCTGCACGGCGGCGTGCCCACGGCCTCGCGCGGGAAGCTCATCGATCGCTTCACCGACGACCCCGAGATTCGCGTCTTTATCTCGACCGACGCGGGCGGAGTCGGCCTGAATCTCCAGAGCGCGACGGTGCTGATCAACCTGGATCTGCCTTGGAATCCGGCGGTCCTCGACCAACGAATCGCCCGCGTCCACCGCCTGGGCCAGAAGAAGTCGACCCTGGTGCTGATGCTGGTCACCGCCGACTCCTACGAAGCGCGCGTCGGCGCCATCCTCGAGTCGAAGCGGCATCTGTTCACCCATGTGGTCTCCGAGGACGCCACCGACGACGTCGTGGGCGTGTCGCGCTCGACGCTGGAGATGGCGGTTGAGGCGCTGGGCCCGGTCCAGGCCGACGCAGACTCTGCCGAGTACATGAATGCCGTGCCAGCTGATGGCGTGGTGGAGAGCGCGGTCGACGCCGCCCTCGCCAGCCTCACGGACGCCGAGTCCCAGCCCTCAGAAAGTGAGGCGGCATCAAGCGATTTGGCAGCTCCCACCACTCACGATCGCGCCCTGCCGACCGACGACGACCGCCTCGCCGCGCTGGTCGCTGCGGCGCAACACCGCCTCGGCAGCCGTCTCGAACGCATCATCGCCCGCCCGCGCGGGCTCTTGGTGGTCGCCGAGTCCACGCCCGCCGACGTCAGCCATCTCTCCGACCAGTGCCCCGCCGATCTCGAGATCGCCGTCATCCCACCGGCCGTCTTCCTGGCACTTCAGCGCTTCGGAATGGGCGCGCCAGCCGACAGCGTCACCGTCCACGAACGCCAGCCCGAGATCGCGCCCTCCCCCGACCCCCACGCAGCGTTCATCGCCCGCAAGCTCCAAGCCGCCACGGCCCTGATGGCGAGCGAAATGCACGCCGAAGCCGTCGGTCTCATCGCCCAGGCCACGGTAGCCATCGCCGCCCGGCTCGCAGGCGCCGACACGCTGCCGGAAGCCGCGACCTTGCCCGTCTGGCTCTACACCGACGCGGTACCAGCCGGCGCAGTGTCGCCCGAAGATGCCGCGTTGGTCCTGCGAGCCCACGCGCTATCAGCGGCTCCGGCCGTGCCCGCAGCGCTCGCCGAGACCTTGCTACGAGAGACCCACACGTTCGCCCAGCGCGCCGACGCCGCGTTGGGGCGAAGCGCCTGAGTCGTCACGGGGGCGTGTGAAAACCCATCGGCGCCCCGGACGAGCGCCGATGGGTGGGACTTGCGCGCTTGGACAGACCGCTACGGCGCGCCCTGGACGTCGAGGGTCAGGGGCGTCGAGAAGTCGTTGTTCTCGCTGCCGTTGCTGATGGCCACGTTCAGCGTCGTGCTGATGTCGTCGGTGCTCGAGCAGTCGAAGTTGATGGCGATGGTGGTCGTGTCACCCGCGGGGACGGAGATGGCGCCGGGCGGGACGAAGGCGATGGCGACGAGGTCTTTCGTCGTTGGCGTCACCGTCGCCGTGGCCGTGCTGTTGTTGGTCACGCCCAGGGTGCCGAGGGGAGTCGGGCAGGGGGAACCGGCTGGCGGCGTCCCGAAGATGTGGACGCCGTCGATGCGCGAGACCTCGACGCCGCCGGGGTTGCGCAGGGTGGCGGGCATGGTGACGCCTGGGGCGTTCCAGGAGTTGCCCGTCGGGGTCGCGTCGGCGCTGCTGTCGGGGGCGACGGTGTCTCCGCCGATGCTGTCTGGTGCGACCGTGTCTTGCGGCACATCGAACTGGAACTTGGTGGTGGACTCGTCGCAGGCGGGGGCACACAGCAGGACGAACGAGATGGCGAGGAATCGTCGGATCATTGGGGGCTCCATAGTCAGAAGGTCATTCGAACAGGGTTGTCGGCGAATCGCGAAATTCGTGAGGTAGGGACGATCACTTTGACGTGAAGACCCCGAAGGGCTCGAGGTCTTGGGCCGTCACTCGGTTGTTGAACTCGTCTTCGAGGGTCCAGCAGTAGAACGCCTCGCCCTCGGTGGTGCCGAGCATGTTCCTGAAATAGGGCAGCTCGAACTCGTGGACTTGGTGCGACGGGCAGGGGTACTTGTCGTTGGTGACGACATTGCCGAAGGTGAGGTCGACCCACGGCCCGGTCTCGAAGATGGCTGCCGCGGGGTCGTTGGGTTTGCCCTCGGCCAGCAGCGTGACCCCCGGATCGAGGATTCGCTCCTTGCCCGCGATGAAGAGCCAGCCCGAGCTGACGTACGACCCCGCGCGGATGCGCGTGTTGAAGCCGCGTTGACGTAGCTGGTTGCCGATGACTTGCAGCGAGCCACCGCCCAGACCGAACCAGCAGCCGAACACCACGGTGTCGATCTTCGGGTGTTCGGCGATGAGGTGCTGAAACGCCAAGAAGGCCTCGTTGGTGAACTTGCCGTCCAGCAGCACCTCGTTTTCGGCGAGGGACGCCGCGCCGGAGTCGCCGAACCGCATGGCCACGCCCGTGTCTTTGGAGCGCGACGCCCGAAACTCGAACGCGACGGTCGCCCCGCCGCCCACCTGCACCGCGCTGCCCGAGCCGGTGTTCCACTCGGAGTCGCTGGACACGGTGGCGCTGGCGGTCTCGTATGCCTCGCCGCCCCATCGCACGAGGCGCACCGCGCCGGTCGGCTTGCCGCCGGGCCACGGGGCGTCGAGCGAGACCTGCATCTCGATGACGTCGGGGTTGCAGTCGTAGCGCAGCGCGATCGCGTAGCCCCCGGCTTGGTCTCCGAAGGGCACGATGAGGAGGATCGGGTGCCGCACGCCGTCTACCGAGACGAAGCCAGTGGTCGCGTCCGTGGTGCTGTAAGGGTTGTCGTCGTGCGGGACCACGACGGTCTCCGTGTCCTCGGTGGTGTCGGGGGCGACCATGTCCGGCCCCGAGTCGGGGCTGGTGTCGGGCACCGCGACGTCGGGGGCCGGGACGTCAGGCAGCTCCGGCTGCACGATGACGGCGCTCTTCGGCAGACAGATGTTTTGCGGGCCACAGAAGGTCGACGCGTTGCAATCGGCGTTCGACGCGCAGCGCCACAGCACGCCCGAGGTGTGGATGGGCAGGGTCTCCTGGCACGCCGCGCCCAGCGCGACAGAGACGAGGAACGCTGCGGCGGCGAGCCACCGGGGTACGAAAAGCGTAAGCGTATGCATCTTCAGATCCCTCAAAACCGGCCGACCGCGGAGAAGTTCGCGCCACCTGGGCTCGGCGCGGCGCCGAAGGAGACCTTGCTGTCGCCCTTCTTGCCGCGCGTGATGATGGCGAGGACCACGCCGGTCGCCGTGAGCGCGCCGCCCACCGCCAGCGAGGCCACGCCGATGGCGGCGTTGCGATTGGCATGCGACTCCAGCGTCTCCGCGTCGGCGAGGCTCAGGGTCTGCACCACGCCGAACTGCGCGCCGTCGATGGCCCCGTTCACCGCGTCGCGGTTGCTCTTGGCCTCCAGCAGCAGCCAGGTCCCCACCGCGACGCCCGCCACGCCCACGCCGATGCTCACCCAGCTCCACGGGCTTGGCGCCTTCGACGGCGTCTCGCGGCTGGCGCTGACGCCCGTCGGGCCCGCCGCATCGCGCGCCGCCTGCTCCTCAGCCCGCGCCGCCTCGGCCTGCAAGACGGCCTGCCGCGCGTCCTCGCGCCGCTGCTCGTCCGCCTCGGCGTCCTTCTGCGCCTGCACCTTCGCGCCCACCCGCACCAGCGCGTCCGCGACCTTCAAGCGCAGCTCCGCGTCGACGTCCTCGTGTCCCAGGAACTCGACGTACCGGTCGCGCGCCTTGATGAACTCCCCAGCCTGCTCCCACGCGCGCCCGATATTCCACAGCAGCGGCGCCTCCGGCCGCGTCGCGTAGGCGTCCTCGAAGCCCTCGGCGGCCTCACGGAAGCGCCCCGCCTGATAGGCCTCCATCGCCCGGTCGTACGCGGCCCGCGCTGGCCCGGGGGCCTCCGCCTGGCCCTCTTCAGCCCGCGCCGACGCTGGCGTCGCAACCCAACCCGCCCCGCTCATGAGCAGCGCCAGCAGCAAAATCACCGTGAATCGCATCTCTCGTCTCCTCTACTCGACCATCTTGAAACGCGGCTTCTCCGCGGCTGACTTTCGCGCCGGCTTCCGCGCTGCGCGCTGCTCAGGTGAGTTCTCGGCCCTCACGGCTCGCAGCGCCGGCGCTTCCTCGACCCGCGCGCTCAGCTCGACGATCAATCGCCCGCCCGCGTCTTCGACCCGCGGCGTCACCGCGCTGGAGTCGTAGCCCGCCAACCGCAGCTTCAACGCGGGCGGCGCCTCGTCGGCCCCCCAGCTCAGCTCCACCGGCGTCCGCCCCAGCTCCTCCTCGTCGCGCCACACCGTGGCCCCCGAGGGCTTCGAATCGACAGTCACCGTCAGGGTTTTCGGAGCCGCCTCCGCGATCTGCGCGGGCGCTGCCTCGTCCTCGTGCGCCGGTTCGGGCGTGCCCGCTGGCCGCTCCGCGGGGCCGTCCGCGCCAGCCCGCTCCTGGGAGGGGCCGTCCTGCTCCACCTTCGCCGCCGCCGCCTCTTTCGCCGCCCCGTCCTCCGCGCCGCCGCCACCCAGCGTGGCCCACAGCCCGCCCACGAGCAGCAGCAACGCCACCGCGCCGGCGCCCGCCAGGACCAGCGGCCGCGCCGTGAGCGCCCGCGCGTTCGCTGTCGAGACGCCATCGTACCCGTGCGAAGGCCCCGGCCTCCCGCCTGCCTTGGCCGCGATGGGGCTCGGCGCGACCACGGTCCACGCGTCCGACGGGGGCTCGGCGGCTCGCGGAGCCTCCGCACCCGCCGCGAGCGCCCGCGCCACGGCGGCCTCGACCGGCACCGCGACGGTGACCGCGGCCTCATCCGCGCCCCGGCCCGCCCCCGCGCCCACGAACTGCGTCGCCTCGGCCCCCACGAACTGCGTCGCCTCCACCCCGCCGCCCACCGCGGGCCCCGCCCCCATCACCGTGGGTAAACGCGAGTGCACCGCCTGCAGCGCCGCCGCCATCTCGGCCGCGCTCGCCGGCCGCCGCGCCGGGTCTTTCTGCAGGCAGCTCATGATGACGTCGATGTGCGGCCCGCGCAGCGTGACCCCGCCCACCGACGGCGGCTTCGGCGCCTCGTTCACGTGGGCCATCATGTATTCCATGGCCGACTGCTTCTCGAAGGCGGGCCGGTCGCCGATGGCCTCGTAGAGCACCAAGCCCAGCGAATACAGGTCGCTCTGCGCCGACACAGGCCCGGCCATGCACTGCTCGGGCGACATGAAGCGCGGCGATCCCAGGGTCATCCCGTCGGCCGTCACCGCCATCCGCGCCGGGTCGTCGTCGGCCAGCTTCGCGATGCCGAAGTCCAGCACCTTCAGCGCGTCCCCACGCCGCCCCTGCCGCGCGATGAAGAAGTTCTCGGGCTTCAGGTCGCGGTGGATGATCCCCGCGTGGTGCGCGTCGGCCAGCGCGTCCAGCGCCTCGATGGCCAAGCTGACCACGCGCGCCTGAGGCAGCGGCGCCTCGCGCTCCAGCAGCTCGGCCAGGGTCTCGCCGGTCAGGAACTCCATCACCAGGAAGAGCCGCCCGTCCGCCGACTGCCCGAAGTCGATCAGCTCGATAATTCCTGGGTGTTTGAGGCCCGCGAGGGTGCGCGCCTCCTGCCGAAATCGCGCGGCCAGCGACGGCTCCTGGATGAGCTCGGCCTTCAGCACCTTGACCGCGACCTCGCGCCCCATCGCGAGCTGCGTCGCGCGATACACCGCGCCGAAGGCACCCTGGCCCAGCAGCTGGTGGATCGCGTACCGCCCCTCGAACACCTGCCCCACCAGGCCCGCCACTCCGCTCGGACGCGGCGGCGGCGCCTCGACGGTGGGGGTCCCGTCGACACGGCAGAACGGATGCTCCGTCTCCGCGTGGCAGGTCGGGCAGACTCGCAGGGCTTTTCTCCTCGGTTGGAGCCGCAGCCTAGGTCCATGGCCGGCGTGGCACAAGCATCACGGTCCGCCTGTCGGTAGCCGCGAACGCCCGCTTCGGGAAGCCGCGCCAATCTGCCGCGCCCAGCCCAGTGGCAGAACCGCGAGCAATGTGCGACGTACTGGCAGTTCGGTTGGGGGTTGAGCATGCGGTCGCGTCGTCGTTGGCAGCTGTGGGGTGCGCTCATCGCGCTGAGTGCCGTGGGGCCGCCGCCCGCTTCGGCGCAGAGCCCCGGCCAGGCCGCTGGCCAACCTCCCGACGCGACCGAAGCTGAGGCTGACGAGGACGCGGCCGCGGGTCTGGTCGGCGCCGTCGAGCTGGCCATGTTCTCCGGGTACTACTACCGCGGCGGGGACGAGTTCGGCGGCACCTTCAACCTGCAGCCCACGCTCACCCTGGGCTGGGCGCTGCCAAGGGCCGAGCTCGATCTCGAGCTGTGGGGCGCTTTTCCGCTGCACGACCGGGCCGCGCTGCGCGACGTGCGCGACGAGGTGGACGTGACCCTGTCGGCGACGGTCGCCGCTGGCGAGCGGCTGGAGCTCTACGCGGGCCTGCGCCTCTCCTTCGTGCCGGCGGACGGCGCGGACCCCTACACCGAGATATTGCTAGGCGCGGACTGGGAAATCGGGGCGGGCTTCGGGCTCTGGGGCGAGGCCACCTTCGCGCTGGAGTCGGAGACCGGGGTCTACTTCGCGCTCGGGCCGGCGTGGTCGGGCGCGCTGGGCCGGGCCTTCGAGCTGGAGCTTCGGGCCGGGTTTGGCGGCACCCGCTACCGCGGCGACGTCCTGCGCGCGGTCGAGGTGTTGGCGGACGCGACGCTCACGGCCGACCTCGGGGCGGGCTTCGAGGCCGCGTTCAGCGCGGTCTACGCCTACAACCCCAGCGCCCGCGCCGACGTGGGGAGCGTGGGATTCGCGCTGGGCTACGGCTGGTAGGCGGCGCGCCTCGACCCTGTGTGAATCGGCCCGATCGGGGCCGCCGGCGAGCCGCTAAACCCTTGCGCTGTACCTGAAGACTCGGTACAGCCTGCCCACGGTCACAGGGTTCGAGGGGGAAGGGTCGATGCGACGGTTCGGTGCGCCCGGATTGGGTTGTGCGCTCGTGGTGCTGCTGTTGGCGGCGTGCGGCGGCGAGGACGAGGGCGACGGGCAGGACGGTGGCGGCATCGGGGGCAAGCCGGTGGCGATCACGGCGGAAAACCTCGACGGTTACTGGATCTCCGACAGCGCGGACGTGCCGCTGGAGCGGCCGGTCTTCCTGCACTTCGGGCCGGCCAACGTGGCGGCGGAGGAGGCGCGGGCGGGCGTCCCCGTCATCGAGACCGCGGGCGTCGACGCGCGGACGAGCTTGGGGCCCTTCATCCTCGAGGCGGACGGGTCGTTCGAGATGCAGCGGGCGACCCAGACGGGCTTCGGGACCTACGGCTACGGGAAGATCGAGGCGCTGACGAAGGACGCGCTCGAGATCCAGTTCTCCAAGGGGCGCACGGAGCGGATGACTTTTCGGCGCGTCGAGGGCTGCGGCGGACCCGGGCTCTGGTTCGGGCCGAGCGACTCGCGGGTGGTGGACGCCGCCTGGGGCCCGGACGGCGCGCTGCACATGCTCAGCGTGCCTACGGCGGCGCTGGGGGACTTGAGCGGCTACTACCAATGGATCTCGCCCGGTCGCTGCACGCCCTACTCGCCGCCGGTCTCGATCATCGGCGACAGCGTCGACGTGGGCGCAGAGGGCACCATCCGCATCGTGCAGGTCGACAAAGCCTCGAATCGGCGGGCCGGCGGGGTGACGCTGGTGAAGATCGAGCGCGCGCCGTGGAACCGGCCTCAGCTGGAGCCGAACATCACGACGCTGACCACTGAGCTCTCCAGCTCGGCCGTGCGCCCGGCGACCCGCGCCATCGCGCTCTCGGACGGCCGCACCCTCGCGCTCTGGGCCGACGGCGACACGCTGCACGCGTGGGAGGAGGCGTCGCCGGGCAGCTTTGAGCACAGCGAGCGCCCGCTGCTGCACGGCTCGAAGATCTCGCCGCAGTTCCTGGACGTTCAGCCAGCGGGCGACGGCGGCTTCGTGGTGCGCGGCGACCGGCAGCTCCGAGGCCTCAAATACCGTGATGGCGCCTGGTCGGAATGGAACCCGGCGTCGCACCCCGAGCTCGGCTTGGCGACCGTCTTCGCCTACGGCCCGGACGGGCTGCTTCACGCCGCGTGGGCTCGCAAGCGCGCGATCGACACGCGGGTGGCCACGGTGGTCGTGGGGCGGCGGCGCGGGGACGGCGGCTGGGACACGGTGGAGGCGGGGCTTGGGACGCCGCAGGCCATCCACGTGCTCGACGACGGCACCATCGACGTGATCGCGACCTGGGAGGCGAACCGTGCGCCGATGGCGTGGATTCGGGTGGGCAAGGGGCTGCAGCCCGACTCGTGGCGCGAGGCCTACACGCTACACGGCCAGGACCAGCCCGAGTTCGTGACGACCTACACCGCCGACGAGAGCGTGTATCCGATCGCGCGCTTCGGGCCGGACGGGCAGGTCCTGGTTGGCGGGCGCTCGGCCGCGTGGCGGCGGCCCCACCTGGAGGGCGACGGGCGCTTCGAGGCCTTTGAGCTTCCCGTGACCTTCGAGGGCGACACCGCGCTGACCTTGGTGCTGCCGACCCTGGGGCTCGAGTGCCGCGAGGACTGCACGCTGAACCTGCCGCCGCGCGAGGTGATCCCGGCGCGCCTGGAGGCGCCGGCGGGCGCGGCGCGCTTGCTGCTGACCGGCAACGTCCTCTCGGTGTCGCCCGGGCCCGCCGGTCCAAGCTGGGCCTTGATAAGCCAGCCCCCGCTGGTGGCTGGAGTCACGCCGACCTTGCAGGTGCGCGGCTCGGTCCAGCAGGTCCTCGTCGCGCCGATCTCGAAGGCCGACGCGCTCTCCGAGATGCTGGGGAGCGATGTCGACGCGCAGGGGCGGACGTGGGCGGTGTGGCGGGACGGCGACGGGAAGGCGACGCTGACCCGCTTTGACGCGGCGCTGGGGGCCTTGGACAGCCGGGCGCTGACGGGGCTGTCGGTCACCGCCGCGGTCGACACCGTCGGGGCGACCGGCGTGTTGCGAGCGTTGGCGGCTGGGGGAGCCGTCATTTACGTCGATGGATACCCGGGAATCGGGCGGGCGCTGGTCTTCGTGGACGACGCGCTGGCCGAGGTCGAGGCGCGGCCGCTGGACGCGTTGGGCAAGCTCGCGCTGACGGCGGACGGCGCGTGGGAGGGCCGGCCGGCCATCGGCGGGTACATCGCCCTGGTACACCACACCCGCGACGCGTCAAGCTCGCCCGCGCAGACCGACCTTATCGAGGCGCCGCTTGTCTTGGCGGTCGGGGACGGCGTGGTGGTGGTCGGGACCTCGCCGACCTCGGCGCAGCCGGTGGCCACGCGCTTCGACGCGCTGGGCGCGGCAGGCTGGACCTTGGAGGTGCAGGGCGGCAGCGGCCCGTCGCTGATGTGGCGGGCGGCCGGCGACGACGTGCTGCTCTTCGCGCGCTACCAGAATCAGTTGCTGCTGGGCGGCACGACGCTGAAGGCCGTCAGCCAGAAGACCGCGGCGCTCGTGACGCTGTCGGGCAAGAGCGGCGCGGTCCTCCGCCAGCGCGTGGGCGGCGTCGGCTACCCGGAGCTCCCGACGGCGCTGGCGCGTGATGCGGGCGGGGTGGCGCTGCTGTGGGCGCACGAAGCGGTGGTGCGCTTCGAGTACATGCCGTGGAGCGAGGGCGCGAGCGGCGCCACGACCGTCGAATACCTGGCGGACGTGCCGGCCGGGTTCTGCGCCCAGGCCGGCAAGCAGTGCGCGTTCGGCACGGGATTTCTCACGCCGTCGAGCCTCGGCGGCTTCGGGGCGGCGTGGACGCAGCGGCAGCCGGTGGACTACGACGGGCTGCGCGTGGACTCGGCGGGCAAGCGCGCGGTGGTGGGGCAGTTCGTCGTCGCGCCCTGAGCGTCCGGCGCGCGCCCCGCTCGCGATGAGCCCGCCTCGCGCTCGAGGTGGGCGCGGCGTTTCGCCTCAGTCGGGGCGGCGCGCCACGCCCGCTGATCGCTCGCGGGGTGTGGGGCGGGCGCGTGGCGGCGCGAATTCGCAAGCGCGCGGCGGGGGGATCGCGGGCTGGCACGTCGCCTGCAAAGTCCTCGCAGGGACACCGGCCCGCTTTCGGACCCCGGCGCGCAGCGTTCGCATCCTCGCGTGGTGAGCGAGAGGCAGACCTGGCGTCGGGGTCCGGTTCCCACCCAGGAGAATCCTATGAAATCCGCGCATGCCCTCATCGCCGTGGCCGCCTCCTTGAGCCTGCTCGCGCTCGGTTGCGAGAAGAAGCCGGCGGACGCGCCCTCCTATCCCAGCACTGCAACGCGGACGGCGCCGACCTCGCCGGGGGTCGCCGACCCGGCGCTCGTCGATAAGACCGGCAAGCCCAGCGGCGCGAAGGAGGCGGCTGAGCCTGCACTTCCCACCGCCAAGACCGAGGAGCTGGCGGTCGATACGGCCGTCGACATGGACGAGGTGCGCCAGCAGACCGAGCGGGCGGCGGCTCTGATGAAGGGCCTGGGTGACTCGAAGGTCGAGGGCACCGTGAGCTTCGCCGTGGACAAAGACGACGACGGCGTCGAGGTGCAGGTGAAGCTGAGCGGGCTGAGCCCCGGCGAACACGGGTTTCACATCCACATGAACGGCGACTGCTCGGCCGCGGACGGGTCGAGCGCGGGTGGCCACTTCAACCCCACGAAGGCTGAGCACGGCGCGCCGGACGCGGCGTCCCACCACGTCGGGGACCTCGGGAACATCAAGGCCGACGAGGACGGCAAGGTCGACACGACCGTGACCCTGCGCGGGGCGACCATCGCCCAGGCGCCCATGACCCCGGGCGATCACAGCATCATCGGGCGGGCGGTCATCGTTCACGGGGGCGCTGACGACATGAAGTCACAGCCCTCTGGCGACGCGGGCGCGCCGGTCGCGTGCGGCGTGATCACCAAGGTCGAGTTCTGAGCGAAGGGGTGCGCGCGGTCCCCGCGAGGATCCTTTAAGGATTCGGGGGCCGCGCGGCCGCGCTCAGAAGGTGCCGGTGACGTCCAGGAAGAAGATCTGGCGGTTGTCGGCACCGTTGCTCGTGTCCCAGAACGGGAAGCGGAAGCGCCGATTGTCCAAGGACTTCGGCGCTTGCTGCACCAGGGTGCCGACGGCGACGCTGAGGTGCTCGATGATGTCGACGCCCACCTCGACGCTGCCGGCCATGACGTCGCTGCGGCCCCGGCCACCCTGGGCGGCTGGCGCGGCGAGGTCGTCTTTGGGGTAGCGGTTGTAGCTGAAGGCGTGGACTAGCTCCCAGCCGACGCTGGCGCTGAAGCGCTCGAGGAAGCTGAAGTCCAGCGAGAGCGCGTTGCCGACCAGCCACGAGGTGACGCCGAGATCGGTGGCGACCCGGCCCTCAGCGACGACCTCGGCCCCGCCTGCGCGTGTCGGCGGCGCGATGTCGAAGGCGCCGGCGCGCAGGACCGCGGTGCGGTAGCGGTTGAAGTTCTTCGTCACCGAAAACGCCCAGGAAACGCCGAGCCAATCGAGAGGTTCCCAGCTCGTCGCGGTCGACAGGCCCAGCCCGAACAGCTTGGTCTGAAAGCGGCTCAGCAGCGAGGTCGGCGTGGTGATGGACGCGCCCGCGCCGAAGGTCAGGTGGCCGCGCTCCCAGTGGGCGAGGCGGTCGTAGCGGGCGAAGAGCTCGAGGTCGCCGGCGCGGACCTGGCGCGGGCGAGTGCTCTCGCTGTCGGCGTTCTCGACGAGGTTGACGTCGAAGTCGAAGCCCAGCCCGACCGCGACGCTGCGGCGTGGGCCGAAGCGGGCTTCGGGGCGGACGCTGACGTAGAGGGTGGCGAGCGGGCGGCGGACGACGTCGTCGCGGATGAAGGTGCCGCGGCCGACGGAGGTCTCGAGCACGGCCGTACCGCCGAAGCGTGGGCGCGGCGTGTCGGCGGCGGGGTCTGCGGGCTCGGGCGCGGTCAGCGACGCCGCGGCCGGGTCGGCCAGCGCCGCGGGGGCCAGCCCGAGCAGCAGCAGCGCGGCGAACGCGACGATGGCGCGAGTGGGGGCGCGAGCCGGGGCGCGAGTGGGGGCGCGACTCATGGCGGCAGCATGGCACGGCCCCGAGACCGTGTCAGCGCGTGCCGGGCTATTGCGGGCCACCCCATCGAAACCGGGCCAGCGGGATGCGCCCGTGGGCGTCGACCTCGATCCCCTCGGCGGCCAGCCGGATCTCCTGCTCGTTGGCGCGCCCGAAGTCGCCCTTGGAGCTGACGCGGCCCTGAGCGTTGATGACCCGATGCCACGGGACGTCCGTCGGCCCCGCGCGCAGGCTCGACAGCGCCCAGCCGACGTGACGCGCGACCCGCGGCGAGCCCAGGATCGTCGCCACGTCCCCGTAGGTCGTCACCATCCCCCGCGGGACCTGCCGCACCAGCGCGTAGACCTGCTCGTGGAAGCCCGGCCCGACCACCCGCTGCTCTATCGCAGACGGGTCGCTGTGGCCCGGGCGTTTCATCCCTTGAGGGCGGCCTCGACCAGGGGCTTCACGTCCTTGCCCGGGAAGCGCCCCTTGAGCTTCGGCATGACCGCGCTCATCACGCGGCCCATGTCTTTCATCGAGGTGGCGCCTGTCTCTTTGACGGTCTCGGCCACCAGCGACGCCGCCTCTTCAGCGCTCAGCGGCTGCGGCAGGTAGGTCTCGATGACGGCCAGCTCAGCGGCCTCGAGCTCGGCCATCTCGAGGCGGCCGCCCTTGGTGAAAGCCTCGATGCTCTCGCGCCGCCGCTTCGCCTGCCGCACGAGCATCTCCAGCTCGCCCGCCTCGTCCAGCGTGCCCATCTCAGCGAGCTGCGCGTTGTGAAGCTCCGAGATGAGCATCCGCACGGTCGAGAGCCGGACCTTGTCGCCGGCCTTCATCGCCACTTTCATGTCCGCTCTGAGCTGCTCGCCGAGTCCCATCGGGCACTCCTCCGTCGTGAGGCCGGGACTGTAGCCCATTGGCCGGGTCAGCGGCTACTTCACTCGGGCGAGGTCCTGAGTGCCGGAACCGCCGGTGCCCGCCCACGTCGAGTCGAGCATATCGGCGCCGATGCGGGTGACGACGAACTTGTTCTCGTAGCCCGTCGACGGCACGAAGTAGGTCCACGTGAGCTTGCCGTCTTCCCAGCCCTCGCTGCGGATCTCGAAGACCTCGCCGTCGCTGTCGACGATGGCCGTGACGTGAGCGATGCCGCGTTGCAGCGCGACGGTGAACCGAGTGCCGGTGTCCGTGTCCTCCCACACGCCCTCGAGCGCGGCGCTGTCGCGTTGGACGGTGTCGCCGTCTGTGCCTTGGGAACCGGTGGTTCCGCAGGCCGCGAGCAGGAGGATGGCCAGGACCAAGACGGTAGAGTGTGCGTGCTTCATGGCCGGGAGTTTAATGCGGGTCGCGGCGGGTCGTCACGGGGTCCCGCCTCAGTTTTTTGCGATTTCTGCCTCGGGCGACCCGAGCGCTTTGCGCACCGCGGCCTCGACGCCGCTGGCGGCTCCGGGGAGCAGCGTCGTGGCGTCGACCTCGAGGGTGTGGGCGGCCACCACGCTGATCGCCGGGTCGCGGGTCGGGTGGGCGCCGTGGGTGGTGAGGATGGCCTCGCGGGCGATGGTGATGGCGGCGGCCGCGTCGAGGGAGTCCGGGAACTCCACGCGGAAATGGTGCTGGGAGTCGCGGGACTTCGCGGCGCTGCGCTCGACCGGGTTCGACAGCACGCGGCTCCAGGGCAGGCGGGCCTCGACGGCGTCGCGGGTCTCGAGGACCAGCCACAAGCGCCCGATATGCTTGACGTTCCCCTCGAAGGCGGCGGCGCGCACGGCGTCTCCGATGCGGATGGTGTCGGTGGCGCGCAGGACCAAGCCGGCGGCGTACTCGCGCAGGACGAACCAGAACGCGGCCAGGGCTGCGAGGAAGCTGGCCAGCCCGAGGGCGCTGGCCCAGTGAGGGCCGGCCTGGGCGATGGTGCCCGTGGCGACCAGCGCCAGGGCGACGCCGAGGACGACCTCGGCCACGACGACGAGGCGGCGGCCGGCGAAGGCGTTGCGGCTGTCCTGGGGGCGCCCGCTGAGCAATCGCCGCACGGTGCGGAGGACGACGACGAAGGTGATGAGCGCCAGGGAGAGGAAGAGCGCGACCAGCGCCAGCTCCGCGATGTGGAGATCGGGGGCGAGGAAGGGCATCAGAGCACCTCGCGGTCGGTGAGCCACCGGACGATGTGCGGGCGAATGTAGCGAGACAGCTCCAGGCTGCCGCGGCGAGTGCGGGCGGCCAGGCCGCTTCGGATGAGGGCGGCGGTGGCGGCCGCGAGGGCCGCGGGGTCGAGGCCGGTCACCCGCGCCAAGCGGGCGTCGTCGAGGCGGCGGTGCAGCACCAGCTCGACCAGCAGCCCGACCAGCCCGGGGTCGAGGGCGTCGAGGGCCTTGAGCGACGGCGGGTCGGTGGTGCGGATGGTGACGCTGCGGTCGTCCACCGCGATGAGCCAGGCCAGCCAGCCGTCCAGGGCCGCGCCGACCGCGCCCTCGGTGAGGTCGAAGAGGCTCGAGAAGGCGCGGGCGAGTCGCCACTCACCGGGCCGCAGGTCCAGGCCGGCGAGGCGCAGCTCGAGGCCCGACGACTCGTGGCGGGCCATGATGGCGCGGCGGAGCGCCAGGGCGTCGAAGGGGCCGGCGACGATGGTGGCGAGGGCCTCGCGCTCGAGGCGGCCCAGGCGGCGGAGCAGCCGCAGCGCGTGGGTGTTGATGGAGAGGACGAAGAGGAGGCGCGCGCTGTGGCGGTCGATGAGCTGCGCGAGGAGGTCGATGGCGGCGAGGCCACCGGGCGCGCGCTCCCACCAGAGCTCGATGTCGTGGAAGAAGAGCGCGGTCCCCGGCGGCAGCGACGCCAGCATCGCGTCGAGGCTGCCGCGCTGGCCGACCGCGCGGGCGATGGCCATCTCGAGCTCGTCGGGCGAGGGCGAGCCGGCCTCGGGCGGGTTGATGCGGACGGTGCGGTCGCGCTCGGCGTGGCGTTCGAGGATGGAGAGCGCGAGGCTGGTGATGCCGGAGCGCGCGCCGCCGGTGACGATCAGCGCGCCACCACGGCCCGCGCGCCGCCGGCTGACGGCTCGGTCGGCCGCCGCCATCTCGGCGTCGCGGCTGACGCGATACGCGCGGTAGGCCGCGTGGCCGCCCGAGAAGAGCTGGGCGTAGTGTACCGACAGGTTCGCCTCGATCTCGGGCCGCGGCTCGCACGCGGCGACGAGGGTCACCACGCGCTCGATGGCGCCGGACTCGGCGTGGGGGCGGGCGAGCCGGCGCGCGAGCAGCACGCCGCGGCTTCGCTCGTAGACCAAGCGCGCCAAGCCCTCGCGCGTGACGAGGTTGACCCGGTCCAGCGCCCGGGCGGCCCACGAGATCGCCCGCTCGTTGCTCTTCTGCCGGACGAAGCGCTCGATCTCCTCGGCCGAGCCGGTCAGCGACTCCACGCGCGTCCGCTTCACCACGGCCGCCTCGAGCAGCCGGAACTCCTCGCCCGACTCCTGTAGGCCCGTCGTGACAGCCTCGAGCTCAGCGTCGATGCGCTCGATGGCCTCGACGAAGAGCTCGCGCAGGTCCTCGTCGGGCTCCTCCCCGCTCGCCGCGTCCACGTCGGCGCCCGCGTGCGCGGTGAGGCTCGCCACGTCGTGCGCGACCCGCGCCGCCCGCGACACGGTGGTCTTCAGCGCCCGCAGCGAGCCCTCCAGCGGGCTGGTCAGCTCGGTCTCCAGCACCAGCTCGACCAGGCGCCGCAGCTCGATCTCGGTCGTCTCACCGACCGCCACCCCGTCGCTGCCGTCGCGCGGCAGCGAGTTGGCGAGGTCCGGCAGGTCCGCCAGCGCCCGCGCCGTCTCGTCGCGCAGGGTCGCGATGACCACGTCGTCGTCCAGCCCGCCGCTCATCGCCGAGGGGGCCTTGGGACGCGCGTCCCCCGACCCGTCGAGCGCGGCGCTGATCTGCGCTCTCAGCGACTCCAGCTCGCCGATGACCCGTGTGCGGACGCTCTGGCGCACGCTCTGGCTGGCCCGCGAGACCGCGGCCTGCAGCCGGTGGTGGAACGCCCGCAGCGACTGGTCCAGCCGGATGTGCTCGATGAGGCGCGAGTGGCGCTCGGCGTCGCGGACCAGCGCGTTTCGCGCCCTCAGCGACTGGGCGGCCGACTCGCGCTGGGCCCTCGACGCGCCCGACACCACGCAGGCGCCTGCGACCTGCTCGGTGGCGGCGACGATACGCTGCATCCCCTCGGTCGCGCCGGCCAACAGCGCGTCACGGCACGCCGCGAGGCCCTCGTCTTCGTGCTGACGCACCGCGGCGAGCTCGTCAGCGAACCGGGTCTTCAGCTCGGCGAGCGCGGCCTCACGCCCCTCGTGGTCGGAGTCGTCGGACGCCGAGGCGAGCTCGATCGCCCACGCCGCGCGGCCCAGGAGGCGCTCGATGCCCGTGAGGGTGCCGGCGCGCCGTCCGCCGATGAGCTCGACCACCTCGGCCACGGCGCCGCGCACGCTGGGCTCGACGAGGACGGGGATCCGCTCGGCGACCCGCGCGCGCACCACCGGCGGTCGACCGGCGAGCGAGGCCGCGGCGCGGGCACGCCACGCCAGCAAGCGCGGGCCCACGCTGCCGAGGCCCGGCTCGATGCGCGCGTCATTTAGCGAGATGGTGACTCGCGATTCGGTGCTCGCGGCCAGCGCGGCGAGGTCCTGGTCCAGGCGGGCCAGCCCGGCCTCGAGCGCGGCGCGTTGGTCGGCGATAAGCCCGCTCTCCAGACGGTCCAGGAGGCGCTCGGTGCGGTTTCGGACATCGCTGCGGAGGCGCGCGATGGCCTTGCGGCGGCGGTCGGGGCGCTCGGTGGCCAGGGCCTGCTCGAGGCGGTCGAAGGTGCGCTCGCCCAGGGCCTCGATCTCGGCGGTCGTCGGGCGCGCCATGCCCCGGACGGTCGCGATGTGGTCGACGTGGAAGGTCGAGAGCAGCCCGGTGAGGCCGCGCTCGAGCTCGCGGAGGGCCGCGCGGAGGGCGACGTCGTCGGGCAGCGTGATCGGGACCGTGCGCGGGAAGGCCGGCACGGGGCCGTCGGCGATGCCCTCGGTGCGGGTGCGGACGCGGGCCTGGCGCGGGACGGGGGCGGTGAAGTCCGACGCGGCCTCGATGAAGAGCACGTTGTCGAGGCGGCTGGCGATGCCGGCGATGCGCGTGGCGTCGAGGCGAGACTCGCCGTCGCCGGCGTGGGCGAGGCCGACGAGGTGAAGGTCGGCGTGGGCCGCCGTGTCGCCGACGGGGCGGCCGAAGGCTTCCGCGCGCGGGCTGTGGAGGACCTGGAGCTCGCCGTCGACGCGCAGGCGGGTGAGCCAGCCGCGCAGGCGCTGCTCGAGCGCGCGGAGCTGGGCGCCGTCCTCGCTGAGCACGGTGATGTGGACGGCCGCGTGGCGCCAGGCGGTGCGGGCGGTGAGCTCGCGGAGGAGGGCGACGCCGAAGGCCAGGTCGGCCGTGGATTCGCGCGTCCAGAGCGCGATGGTGCGCGGGCGCTCGAGGCGGGCGGGGGCGCGGACCGAGGCGACGCCGACGTTGAGGCCGAGGGTCGCGAGGTCGGAGAGCAGCCGCTCGGTGGCGTCCGCCTTGCCGGCGAGCCAGGAGGCGTCGAGCAGGGCGGTGTTGGGCGCGAGGGCGTCGCTGCCGTGGTAGCGGCAGATGGCGCGCATGGTGTCGAGGGGGTCTTTGGTCTCGATGCGGCGGGCGGCGCGGCCAGGGCTGGTGGCCGGGTGCTCGCTGAGGACGAGCTGGAAGTCGGCGTGCATGCCGCGGGCCTCGGCGATGAGCGTGCCGAGGAGCGCTGAGGGCGCGGGGGCGTCGAGGTCGGCGGCGAAGCTGACCAGTGAGGGGCGCCAGTTCCGCGCGTGGCGGGTGCGCTCGTTGAGCTTGGCGAGGCTGGCGCGGGCGACCGAGGCCCAGATGCCGTCCCAGGTGTCGCCCTCGTCGAGGGTGAGCTGGCGGCGCTTCAGCCACACGAAGCCGCCGACCATCGCGACGGTCGCGATGAGCATGGCGATGAGGTCGAGCTGGATCATCGTGACGAAGCAGGTGGCGGCGCCCAGCAGGCTGACCCACTTCGGGATGCGGAAATCGGGGCGGAAGTCGGGGCTGGCCCAGCTCTCGAGGGCGCAGCTGAGGTTGAGGAAGCCGTAGGTCATGATGAAGAACATCGAGACCACGCGGGCGATGGCGTCGAGCTCGCCGATGAGGATGCCCGCCCAGGCGATGGCGAAGGTGACGAGGACGGCGCGGCGCGGTTCGTTGGAGGCGCCGGCGCCGTGGCCGAAGAAGCGCGGGGTGATGCCGTCGAGGGAGCAGGCCTGCAGGATGCGGGGGGCGCCGAGGATGCTGCCGAGGGCCGACGAGATGGTGGCGCCGAAGACGCCGGCGGTGACCAGGGGCGGCCACACGGACACGTTGAGGAGCACGCCGGGGTCGTTGGCGAGGTCGCCGCTGGGGATGCGGTAGGCGAAGAGGACGGCGAGGGCGATGTAGACGATGAGGCCGACGCCGATGGCCGCGAGGGTGCCGCTGGGGATGGAGCGGCGCGGGTCCTCGAGGTCGCCCGACATGGACACGCCCGCCTCGAAGCCGGTGACGGCGGGGAAGAAGATGGCGAAGAGGGTCGCGACCGGGACGGCGGTGGCGGCGGCGGTGAAGTGGGGGCCGGCG
Organism: Myxococcota bacterium; assembly: GCA_041389525.1. GTDB lineage: Bacteria > Myxococcota_A > UBA9042 > PHBI01 > JACKFB01 > JACKFB01. Next base: position 38,590 of record JAWKRR010000033.1, read on the forward strand.
ATGGGGGCCTCGCCAGATAGCGCGCCGGCGATGATGGAGACCACCGAGAGGAAGATGGCCGCCATGATGAAGTACTGGGTCTTGATGGCCAGGGCGGTGCTGATGAAGGTCACGACCGTCACGATGACCAGGGCGATCGTGCCGGTGAGGCGGATGGCGTCGGGGGTGACGAGGTAGTCGTTCGCGGTCAGGTAGCTCTCGGCGAAACCGATGAGATAGAGGCTGACGCTGAACGAGAGGCCCAGAAAGAGGGCGATGCCGAGGGTCCCGCCGAGGGCGAGGCCGAGGCTACGCGAGATGATGTAGTAGCTGCCGCCGGCGTCGACGCGCTTGTCGGTGGCGATGGACGAGACGCTGAGGCCGGTCGTGACCGAGATGAGGTGCGCGACCACGATGATGCCGAGCGCCGCGAAGAGCCCGCCCTGCCCGACGATCCAGGGCAGGCGCATGTACATGATGACGCCGAGGATCGTGAGGATCGCCGGCGTGAACACGCCTCCAAAAGTCCCGAATTTCTTGGTCGCAGCGGCCAACGAGTCCCTCCCGGGTGGGGGTAGCCTATCTCAGCTTGCTGGCGCCCACCACACCGCGCGGGGCGGGCCTGTGCCTCGCGCTGGGGCTTGTCACGCCAAGGGTTGGCGGTAGTCCGCGCGGTCTGGCGATTTAGCTTGCCACCGTATTAGTAGGTGCCTAATAATCAGCGTCCTGAACACGTCGGACGGAGGTAGCGGTGAGCGGCAGAGACGACTTCTTCGTGCAGGAGCTTCCGCCGCCGGAGTTCGTCGAGGGCTTCCTCAGCGCGCAGGGCGAGAAGGTGCAAGGCATCCGCGTGCTCGCCGGCCTGAGGCTGCTCATGGTGGCCAGCGGGCTACGCAGCGCCATCGAGGCGGAGTTCAGCGCCGACGGCATCTCCATCGCGCGGATGCAGCTGCTGGTTCTGCTGATGCGCAGCGAGGGGCAGCGTGAGGCGCCGTCTCGGCTGGCGGAACGCGCGGGGGTCTCGACCGCGACCATCACGGGCGTGGTCGACACCCTGGAACGCCAAGGCTTCGTGGGGCGCGAGGCCCATCCCGAGGACCGTCGGCGCCGGGACGTCGTGTTGACCGCTGCGGGCCGTGACTTCCTGACGTGGATCGCGCCGCGGCAGGCGCGTCGAGTGCGGGCGCTGCTGGCGCGGCTCGCCGACGACGAGGTCCCATTGCTGCACAGCATTCTCGACCGCGTGGAGGCCGGGATTGACGACCTGCGCGGCGCCGTGGCCCGCGGCGAGGCGGGGGAGGGCGAATCATGAGTCGGGTCATCGCAGCCATGTGGGCGCTCGCGGGCGTCGTCTGGGCGCCGGCCGCCTTGGCCGCGCCGCTGTCGCTGGACGCCGCGGTCTCCCGGGCCCTCGACCGCCACCCGGCGCTGACGGCGGCCGACCGCGCTGGCACCGCCGCCCACGCCCGGACCCGCCAGGCCAAGACGGCGTGGCTACCTCGCGTAAACGTCGACGGCGCCTACCGATACCAGGGCCCCGTGCCCGAGCTGGCCATCGACACCGGGCTGACCCTGCCCGGCGCGTCCGAGCCCCTCAGCATCACCCGCGAGATCGGCACGGCCCACGTCGCGTCGCTCAGCGTGACGGCCGGCTGGCGCGCCTTGGACTTCGGCGCCCGCACCGCGCGGATCGCCGCGGCCAAGGCGATGGAGCGCGCCGCGGTGGCCGATGGTGCTGAGCGGCAGGCCGACATCGCGCAGGCGGTGCGCATGGCCTACCTGGGCGTCGTGTTTCAGGACGAGGTGGCGCGGGTGACCCAGGGGGCGCTCGCGGTGACCCGCGATGGGCTCGCGCGCGCCGAAGCCGGGCTGGCGGCCGGGCTGGCCTCCAAAGTGCGCGTCGCCAGCGCCCGAGCCCGCGCGGCCGAGCTCGAGTCGCGCCTCGTCGCCGCCACCGAGGGCCGCGAGCGGGTCATGGCCACCCTGCGAATCCTGCTGGGGCTGCCCCCGGACGCACCCCTCGAGCTCACCGACGGATTCGAGCTCTTCGAGAGCCTCCACCCCGCCACCCCAGCGTCCACGCCGACCGACGCCCGGCTCGCCGCTTCCGGCGAGGCGCTGTCGCGTCAGGAGCAGGCCGTGCGCCGCTCCGCCTTGCCCACGTTGGACCTCTACGCGACCGCCGGCTACCAGTACCCGCGGACCTTCGTCGAGACCGACACGGCCGGCTTCGTGTGGGCGGCCGGCGTAAAGCTGAGCTGGGAGGCCTTCGACGGGACGCTGCGGGCTCGGCAGCGCGACGAGCTGGCCGCCCGCCGTGCGGAGGTCGAGGCGCTACGCCAGGCGGCCGCCGAGGACACCCAGCGCCGGGTGCTCGACGCGGACGCAGCCCTCCGGACCGCGCGCGCTGAGCGGGCGTCGGCGGCCATCCAGGTCGAGGCGGCCCAGACCTATCTCGAGGCGGCCCGCGGCGGCGAGTCGGGCGGCACGGCGACGGCGCTGGAGGTGCGGCAGGCCGAAGAGGGCCTCGACCAGGCGCGCTTGGCCGAGATCAAGGCGCGATTCGACGCGGCGGTGGCTGCATCCGAGCGATTGCGAGCGCTGGGCTGGGCCCAGGCCGACAACGCGGGCGAGGGGAGCGGACGATGAAGCGATTCGCGGTGCTTTTTGTGGTGCTGGTGGCGGCGGTCTCGGTCGGGCTCTACCTCGAGCTGCGCTCCCAGGCGCGGCAGGCGGACCGGGCGTCGGGCGGCAGCGCCATCGTCGAGGGCACGCAGGTCGACGTGGTCGCGCGCCTGCCGCTCCGTGTGAAAGAGGTCCTGGTCGACGAGGGCGACATGGTCGAGGCGGGGCAGCTCGTCATCGCCCTGGACTGCGGCGAGCCCGAGGCGGCGCTCGCCCAGGCGGACGCGGGTGTCGCGGCGGCCGAGGCGGCGGTGGCGGCGGCGGCGGTCGGCGTGCCCCTGGCCAGCCAGGGCGTCGACGCGGCGCAGCGCCAGGCCGAGGCGGCGAGCGCGACGGCGGCGGCGGCCCAAGCCCAGTCGCTGCCCCTGCGCGTGCAAGAGGACGCGGCGACCCGAGCGGCCAAGCGCGTCGAGACCCTGCACGCGTCCGGCGGCGCGACCGACCAGGACCTCGACGCCGCCAAGACCCAGGCCAAGGCCCTCTCGCGCCAGCTCCGCGTCGTGGGCGCGGGTGCAGCAGCCGCGAAGAAGCAGGCCGCCGCCGTGGCCGAGGGCGTGGACGCCGCGCGCCTCCGCGGCCAGGTCGCCGAGAAGCAGCTCGAGGCCGCGAAGAAGCAGGTAGAAGCTGCCCAGGCGGCCCGCGCGCGCGCCCAGGTCTCCGTCGACGAGTGCCGCCTCCTGGCCCCGCACCGCGGCGAGGTCAGCCGCCGAAACGTCGAGCCCGGCGAGGTCGCCATGCCCGGCAGCCCGCTGCTCACCGTGGTCGACATTCGTGAGGCAAAGGCTACGTTCTACGTGCCCAACGCCGAGCTGGACGCCGCCAAACCTGGGCGCGCCGTCCAGGTGGTCTCCGACGCCATGCCCGACCGCGTCTTCGAGGCCACCATCCGCCGCGTCGCCACCGAGGCCGAGTTCACGCCGCGAAACGTCCAGACCCGCGAGGACCGCGACCGCCTCGTCTACGCCGTCGAGGTGCGCATCCCCAACGCCGACGGCGCCCTGCGGCCGGGGATGCCAGTCGAGATCACCATCCCAGGCACCGAGCGCGACGGCAGCGCCGGCCCCGCGGCACCCGCGCCGAAGTCCGCGAACTGATGTTCGGCCTGCGTCGCCAGCCGGCCGCCCCCGAGCCGGAACCCACCGCGGGCCTCGCCCTCGAAGCCCGCGCGCTGGTCCGCAGCTTCGGCGCCGTCGACGCCGTCCGCGGCATGTCCCTGGCCCTGCGCCCCGGCGAGCTCTACGGCCTGGTCGGCCCCGACGGCGCCGGCAAGACCACGACCATCCGCATGCTCACCGGCCTCCTGGTCCCGGACTCGGGCGCCGCCTTCATCGCCGGCCAGCGCGTGTCGCCGGGCTCCTCAAGAACCCTGGAGGCGCTTGGCTACATGCCGCAGCAGTACAGCCTCTACGGCGACCTCAGCGTGCACGAGAACCTCTGGTTTTTCGGGCACCTCTTCGGCATCGACGCCCACGCCATGCGCGCCCGCCGCGACCGCCTCCTCGAGGTCACCCGCCTCGCCCGCTTCGGCGACCGCCGCGCCGACGCGCTCTCCGGCGGCATGTACAAGAAGCTCGCCCTCGCCTGCGCCCTGCTGCACCAGCCCAAGGTCCTGCTGCTGGACGAGCCCACCAACGGCGTCGACCCGGTCAGCCGCCGCGAGCTCTGGGACCTGCTCCACGAGTTCCTCGAGGAGGGCATGACCATCGTCGTCGCCACGCCCTACATGGACGAAGCCGCCCGCTGCCAGCGCGTCGGCCTGATGCACCGCGGCCGCCTCCTCGCCGAGGGCGGCCCCGACGAGCTCGTGCGCGCCTTCGAGCACACCACGCTCCTGCTGCACGCCGACGACCGCGACCTCCTCGAAGAGGCCCTCTCAAGCCAGCCCGAGGTCCTCGCCGTCAGCCCCCACGGCTCCGCGGTCCGCGTCGTCGTCCGCGCAGGCCGCGTCGAGGCCTTCCGCGCCTCGCTCCCCGCCGCCGTCACCACCGACACCATCACCCCCGAGTTCGAGGACGTCTTCCTCGCCCGCGTCGCCGACGAAGAAGCCCCCGCCGCGCCAGAAGCCGCCCATGGCTGACCCCATCATCGAGGTCGCCGACCTCTCCCGCCGCTTCGGCGCCTTCACCGCCGTCGACTCGGTGTCTTTCCAGGTCGAGCGCGGCGAGATCTTCGGCTACCTCGGCGCAAACGGCGCCGGCAAGTCCACGACCATCCGCATGCTCTGCGGCCTGCTCGAACCCAGCTCCGGCCAGGCCCGCGTCGCCGGCTACGCGCTCCCCGAGCAGGCCACCCGCGTCAAGTCCTCCATCGGCTACATGTCCCAGAAGTTCTCGCTCTACACCGACCTCGAGGTCGCCGAGAACCTCGCCTTCTTCGCCGGCGCCTATGGCCTCCGCGGCGCCCGCAAGAAAGCCCGCATCGCCTACGCCCTCGAGGTCGCCGGCCTCACCGACCGCCAGCGCGTGCTCACCCGCGACCTCCCCGGCGGCATCCGCCAGCGCCTCGCCCTCGCCTCCGCCCTCCTCCACGAGCCCCCCCTCATCTTCCTCGACGAGCCCACCGCCGGCGTCGACCCCGCCTCCCGCCGCGCCTTCTGGCGCCTCATCCGCCAGCTCGTCCGCGACGGCACCACCGTCTTCGTCACCACCCACCACCTCGACGAAGCCGAGTACTGCGACCGCGTCGGCCTCATGGTCGACGGCCGCCTCGTCGCCCTCGACACCCCCGACGGCCTCAAGCGCGACCACGTCCCCGGCACCATGCTCTCCATCGGCGGCGACCTCGCCCCGGCCACCCTGCGCTCCGTTTTGCAAGGCCGCGACGGCGTCTTCGACATCCAGCCCTTCGGCCGCGCCGTCCACGTCCGCCTCCAGGGCCCCCTCGCCGACCCCGCCGCCATGGCCCGCGTCCTCACCGACGCCGGCCTCACCCCCGGCGAGATCACCCCCACCGAACCCACCCTCGAAGACGTCTTCCTCACCCTCGCCGCGGGCTCGACCCGCCAGCACGCATGACAGGATCATCGAAAATAGCTGCCGGGCGCCTCAACCACCCCGCCGGCCGACTCGACCGTCCGCAACCGCTGCGAGATAGCGAGTGGTATCTCTCGGATTGCGGACGGCCGATTCAGCTCGGCGGTGCGGCCGATTCACCTCGGCCCATATTTCCGATGAACCTGTGAACGGCCTCCGCCGCGCCATCGCCATGGCCCTCAAAGAGGTCATGCACATCCTCCGCGACCGCCAGGTCCTGGTCTTCGCCCTCGGCATGCCGGTCCTGCTCCTGCTCCTCTTCGGCTACGCGGTCTCCTTCGACGTCGAGAACATCCCGCTCGCCGTCGTGGACCAAGACCGCACCTACGAGTCCCGCGAGCTCGCCCGCGCCTTCACCTCCGGCGACACCTTCGCCCTGGTCGCCGAGACCCCCGACGCCGCCGCCGTCGAGACGCTCTTCCGCCGCAACGTCGCCCGCATCGCCCTGGTCATCCCCCGCGGCTACTCCCGCGCGCTCGGCCGCGGCGAGATGGCCGAGGTCCAGCTCCTCGCCGACGGCTCCGACAACACCACGGCCTCAGTCGCCCTCGGCTACGCCACAGCCCTCGCCTTCAGCGTCAGCCAGCGCGCCCTCGCCGACACCCTCAGCGCGTCCACCCCCCCGCTCACCGCCCGCGTCCGCACGCTCTTCAACCCCGGCCTCGAGAGCGCCATCTTCCTCGTCCCCGGCCTCATGGTCCTCATCCTCGTCATCATCGCCGTCATGCTCACCGCCCTCACCATCGCCCGCGAATACGAGCGCGGCTCCATGGAGCAGCTCTTCTCCACGCCCATCGGCCGCCTCTCCATCATCTTGGGCAAGCTCGCCCCCTACTTCGTCCTCGGCCAGATCCAGGTCCTGCTCACGCTCACCCTCGGCGTCGCCCTCTTCAACGTCCCGGTCAACGGCAGCCTGCTCCTCCTCTTCGCCGTGGCCTCGGTCTTCCTCCTCGCCATGCTCATGCAGGGCCTGCTCATCAGCGTCATCGCCCGCAATCAGATGCTCGCAAGCCAGCTCGCCCTCCTCTCCACCGTCCTCCCGGCCCTGATGCTCTCCGGCTTCATCTTCCCCATCGAGAACATGCCCCCGCCGCTCCAGGTCATCGCCAACATCCTCCCCCCCATGCACTTCGTCCGCGCGCTCCGCGCCATCCTCCTGCGCGGCAACGGCCTCGCCGTCATCTGGCCCGACGTCCTGGCCCTCGCCGCCTTCTTCATCGTGCTCCTGACCCTCGCCACCCGGCGCTTCCGCAGGACCCTCGCATGACCCTCCCCGGCCAGCTCGCCGCCCTGCGCGCCATGATGTTCAAGGAGGTGCTGCAGACCGTCCGCGACCCCCGCCTCGCGGTCATGCTGGTCATCGGCCCCCTGCTGCAGCTCACGCTCCTAGGCTTCGCCGTCAACCTCGACATCGACCACGTCCCCACCGTCATCGCCGACCAGGACCGCACCCCCCAGAGCCGCGCCATGGCCCGCGAGATCACCGCCGGCGACGCCTTCGACCTCGTCCGCACCACCCCCGACGCCAGCGACGCCATGGCCGCCGTCACCCAAGGCGAGGCCCCCGTCGCCCTCATCATCCCCCGCGGCCTCGCCGAAGACCTCGCCACCGGCCGCCCCGCCAGCCTCCAGGTCCTCGTCGACGGCGGCGAGCCCAACCGCGCCATGATCGCCCAGAACGCCCTGACCGCTTACGCCACCGGCCTCTCGGTCAAAATCGCCAGACAGCGCCTGGCAAATCGCGCCGCCTCCATCGGCCAAGCCCCCCGCCTCGGCGCCACCTCGGTCGTCCCCCGCGTCTACTACAACCCCACCCTCAACAGTCAGATCTACTTCGTCCCCGGGGTCGCCGCGACGCTGCTGATGACCATCATCTTAGCCGTCACCGCCATGGGGATCGCCCGCGAGCGCGAGGTCGGCACCCTCGAACAGGTCCAGGTCACCCCGATCTCACCGACGGCCCTGGTCCTCGGCAAATCCCTCCCCTACGCCGCCCTCGGCTTCCTCGACCTCATCCTCGTCATCACCGCCGGCGCCCTGGTCTTCGACGTCCCACTCCGCGGCTCCCTCCCCCTCGTCGCCCTCGGCGGCATCCTCTACCTCCTCAGCACCGTCGGCATCGGCCTCCTCGTCGGCACCCTGGCCCGCACCCAGCAGCAAGCCTTCATGGTCGCCTTCATGATCATCCTGCCGGCCATCATCCTCTCCGGTTTCATGACCCCAGTGGCCAACATGCCCACGTGGTTACAGCCGCTTACGGCCTTCAACCCCATGCGCCACTTCGTCGACATCCTCCGCGCCATCCTGCTCAAGGGCGCGACCATCACCGACATCGCGCCCCAGCTTGTCGCCCTCGTCGGCATCGGCAGCGTCCTCTTCGGCAGCGCCATCCGCGGACTGCGCCGCACGATGTAGCTGCGCGGGTCAACCCGAGGTCACAGCCGCCATTTTCATCGCGCTTGTCGGCCCGGCGGTTGTTTGGCTAGAGTCCGCCCCATCCCCCGATCGGCCATCGAATTCACGGGAGGCGCCATGCCGCCGCTCGACCCCGGCTCGCCCTCCGCGCGTGCGGCCGCGATTCACGAACGCGCTCTCGAAGTCGCTGGCGAGGCCGAGCTCTGGCTTGACCCGTTCGGCGTCGTCACGTGGGCCGGCGCCGCGGTCGAGCGCCTGCTTGGGCGATCCGCCGAGACCCTGGTCGGCCACGCCCTGGGCGAGCTGCTGGGCGACCTCGTCGTCACCGCCTTCCTCGAGCGCCTCGAGCGCGACGGCGAGTACAGCGGCACCGTCAGCCTCACCACCGCCAGCGGCGAGCTGGTCCAGGCCGATCTCCGCGGTTTCCCAGCCGGCCCCCACGCGCCCGCCGGCGTCTGCTACGTCGCGGTCGTGCGCGCGATGCCTGGCCAGACGCGCATGCACACGCTGCTGCACCACCTCGTCGAGGGCACCGCGTCCGCCACCGGCGAGGCCTTCTTCGACGCGCTGGTCCGCGAGCTCGCCCGCGCCCTCAAAGTCCACTGGGCCTTCGTCGCCGAGGTGGACGCGGCGAGCGGCGAGGCGGCCATCCGCGCCATCTGGGGCGGCGACTCCCTGGGCGAGCCCTTCCGCTACCCGCTGGCCGGCACCCCATGCGAGCGCGTCGTCGCCGGCACCCTCTGCCACTTCCCGGGCGGCGTCGCCAACCTCTTCCCAGACGACCTCTGGCTCACCGAGGCCGGCGTCGAGAGCTACATGGCCATCCCGCTCTTCGGCGCGGACGGCGAGACCGTCGGCCACCTGGGCATCATGGACACCGGCCCCATGGTCGACGACACGCTGCAGGTCTCGTTTCTGCGCATCTTCGCCGCCCGCGCCTCGGCCGAGCTGATCCGCCTCCGCGACGCCGCCGCCCTGGCCGAGACAGCCCGCGAGCTGGCCCGCTCCAACGAGGAACTCACCCGATTTTCCCAGGCGGCAGCTCACGATCTGCAGCAGCCCCTGACCCAGATCATGGGCTTCATCGACCTGCTTCAGGTCGAGCTGGGCGCCGACCTCACCCCCCGCCGCGCCCGCTACATCGAGTCGGTCGCCGACGGCTCCCTGCGCATGTCCCGACTCATCGACAGCCTCCTCGCCTACGCCCGCGCCGGCGGCTCGCGCCTCGAAATGGCCCAGTGCGCGCTCCGCGAGATCGTCGAGCTCGCCCAGCAAAACCTCGCCACCGACATCAGCGCGGCCGGCGCTCACATCGAGGTCGGCCCGCTGCCTACGCTCGAATCCTCGGCACAGAGCCTTCTCCGCGTCTTCCAAAACCTGCTGGCCAACGCCATCAAGTTCCACCAGGGCTCGCCCCGTATCAAGATCAGCGCCCACGGCGTCCCCGGAGGCTGGGCCATCGAGGTCACCGACGACGGCATCGGCATCGACCCCGCCGACCACGAGCGCATCTTCGACGCCTTCGAGCGCGTCCATGGGCGCGCCCAATATCCCGGCAGCGGCATCGGCCTCGCGACCTGTCGCAAGCTGATCGAGCGCCTCGGCGGCGAGCTGCGGCTGCGCTCAGCGCCAGGCGCGGGCAGCACCTTCACCGTCGTGCTGCCCACGCCCTAGTCCGAGACCTCGACCCGTCAGAGCAGGTCGCGCGAATTGCCGCGCATGGCGCTGCCGACCATCGAGAGGACGAAGAGCACCAGAAAGACGACAAAGAGGATCTTCGCGATCCCCGCCGCCGCCACGGCGATCGTCGTAAAGCCGAACACCGCGGCGATAACCGCGACGACAAAGAACATGAGTGGCCAACCCAACATGACGAGCTCCCTTTCGCCCAAGCGGGATTGCGCGGGGCGGCATCCAGAGTCTTAGCAAGCACAGTGCCAACCTCGTAGACGCCGCAGGATCTCGGGCTGTGCTGCCTCAAAGTGCCGACCGCCGGGGCGATTCGATGCAGATTGGGGCAATATGCCTCAGATCGCATTTGCCATCGGTGCGGCGTCGGGTGCCGACCGCGCGATTCGTCAGGTGCCATCAGGCGGTTCGCGGTCGCGTCGCGGATAGGGAACTGCCGCCATCGTTTCAGGATCGCGCATCCAATCCTGGCTTTTCAGTCCAGACGCGGCGACGATGAAGCTGGCGTCGCCGGGGATTTGGGTACCGACGTCAGAGAGGAGCCCTTATGGCGAAGTCTGCGGTATCAGCGGAAGAGTCGACGCGTCTGCGCGCCCTGCGCGCCCTTGAGATCCTCGACACTCCCGACGAGGAACGCTTCGATCGCTACACGCGATTGGCCCAGCGGCTGTTCGGCACGCCGGTGGCGCTGTTGAGCCTCGTCGATGAGACGCGGCTCTGGTTCAAATCGGCCGTGGGCATGGGCGTGCGCGAGATACCGCGGCAGTTTTCATTTTGCGGGCACGCGATATTGGGACTCGACGTCATGGTCGTTCAGGACGCTCGCGAGGACGGGCGTTTCGAGCGAAATCCGCTGGTGACCGGCGAGCCATACATTCGTTTCTACGCGGGCGCGCCAGTCCACGCGCCGGCGGGTGAGGCCATCGGGAACCTGTGCGTCATCGACTTCGCGCCGCGCGCCTTCTCCCACGAGGATCTCACGCTGCTCGCGACCCTCGCCGAGCTCGTCGAGCACGAATTTGGCGCGGCGTGTCCGGTCCCGCTGAGCGACGCGCAGCAGGCCGTCTATGAGTCCTTGCTGGACGAGGCCGATATTCGCGAGGCGCTGTCCGGGGCGCTGTCCGAACGCGCGTAGCCGCGGCTGCCGGCACGGCGATTGCACTCCACGCCGGGCATGAAAGCACATCACGCTATTATCGTGTGGCTCGCGGCGATCGGCCTGAGCCTTGGCGCGTGCTCGGGCTCCGGCTCTGAGGGCGCAGACTCGAAGACCGCGGCGGCGAGCGAGGGCAGCGGCGACGCGTGCTCGTGGCGGCGCCCGGACATGAGCCTGAATCCGGGCTACGCCCTGGTCTGGGGGACCGTGGACGCCTTCGCGGGGATGGACAAGGTCCTGTGGATCAAGTCCGAGAGCGACGCGTTTCAGGAGCTGCTGGAGTCGGTGACGGACTATGCGGGCAAGCTGGCCGAGACGCTGGAGGAGCTCGACGAGCGCGACGACACCATCGACTTGAAGGCGCCGGCGATGCCGAAGGTCATCGAGGACGCGCGCATCAGCCTGGGCGAGGACATGAAGGAGACGGTCGGCGGTCTGGTCAGCGGGGCGGACGGAGCTGAACTGGAGCGCACGCTGCTCATGGCGCTGGACCAGGGCCTGTCGGAGTCGCGGGCGGTCGTGCGCGAGCTCGCGCGGCGCGAATCGAGCAAGGAACGCCACGGGATCTTGGCCGAGGCAGACGTGAAGCTGGGCGAGCACGTGCGGGCGGTGAGGCGCCAGCTTGTGGCCCGGCACTACCGCACCAGGACGCCCGAGGGGGAGTGAGGGCCGGGGTCGGTGTCAGCGCCCGCGAGCTGGGGTCGACGACTTCGTCTTCGCAGGCGTGGCCTTGGCAGGCGCTGGCGTGGACTTCGCGGGCGCAGGCGTGGTCTTCGCGGGCTCGGCGGGCGCGGGCTCGGCGGGCGCGGGTTTGGCCGGGCGCTTGAGCTTCGCCAGCGCCTCGGCGGCGTACTCGCGCACCGTCTCGTCGGGGTGGCGCAGCAGCGTCTCGATGGCGCCGATGGACTGGCGGTCGTCCAGCGCGCCCAGGGCGTAGGCCGTCGCCGCCAGGGCCTTGGCGTCCTTCTCCTCGACCAGGTGCTTTCGCAGGGCGGGGATGGCGGTGGGGTCGCCGATCTGGGCCAGGGCCATGGCCGCGTAGCCGCGCACCTGGGCGTGGATGTCCTGGTCGACGCGCTCCAGCAGGGCCGCCGTGGCGCGCTTGTCCTGGGTCTCGCCGAGCGCAGCGGCGGCGTGGGCGCGGACGTCCTCGTCCAGGTCGCGGCAGGCGGCGATGAGGCCCATGACCGCCGCCGGGTCCTTGAGCGCGCCCAGGGCGACGGCGGCGGCGAAGCGCACGTTGAGGTCCTCGTCGGTCAGCGCCTTCAAAAGATCAGGCGTGGACGCGCGATCCGCCAGGGCGCCGAGGGCAAACGCAGCGGCGGCGCGCACCCGGACGGCCGTGTCGCTCAGGCGCGCAGTCACCGCCTCGCGGGCCGCGGGGATGGGGACCTCGCTGAGCACGCCGAGGGTCCAGAAGCGCACAAGCTCGTCGGGGTCGGTCAGGTGCGGGCCGAGCGCGGGCCAGAGCGCGGTCGGCCCGCGCGCGATCAACGCCCGGGCCGCCGGGCAGGTCTCGATGCTCTCGCAGCCAGGCAGCGCCCGCGCGAGGTCGGCCACGGTCTGCGGCACCTCGTCGGCGCGGGCTGCCGAGGCCATCAGGAGCGCTGTGGCGAGGGTCGCGGCGGCCAGTCGAATCATCAGGCGTTTCCTAGCTAAAAGAGGATGGCCACGCCCGTGCGGATCGCGCCGTGGCGCGTGGTCCACTGGGTGGTCGGGTCGGTGGCGAAGATCCAGAAGTGGGCCGTCCAGCCGCCCTCGAGGAAGATGCCCAAGCTCTGCGTGACGTAGACCTTTCCGCCAAGGTACAGGCCCAGATACACGCCCGGGCCGACGTTGGTGGTCTTCTCGTTGTCGTCGAGGCCGACGGTCTTGTCGACGCCGATGGTCAGGCCGACGGGGATGGACAGGTAGATCTCGGCGACGTCCTTGATCGGCACCCGGAAGCGCGGGACGAAGCCGATGTCGACGTTGAAGTTGGGGCCGAGGTCGCTGTCGCTGTGGAACTTGGTGGTCCAGGTGCCGAAGCCGAGCTCGACGCCCAGCGCAAACACGCTGCGCATCGGGATATCCAGGTAGAGGCCGAACCCGTAGGAGAGGTTGAGGTCGGAGTCGCCCGAGGCGGTCTCGAGGAAGCTGTCGGTCAGGGTGATCTTCGCTTTGCCGGGGAAGCCGAGGTTCAGGTAGGGGCGGATCTGCGTGCGCTGGTGGCGGAGCTTGGGCGGCGGCGGCGGGTCTTCGCCCTCGAACGCCTCCTCGCCGCGGTCCGGCGGGTCCGACGGCGCCTCGACCGGGCGGGCGCTGGGCACCAGGCGGGTCGTCGAGGCGGTCGCGCGCCCAGACCGCGCGGTGATGGTGACCTTGATCGGCGAGAAGCCGTCGGCGACGAGCTCGAGCTCGTGCTTGCCGGCGCTGACGCCCACGGTGCGCGGGGTGCGGAACTCGTAGCCGTCCAGGATGGCGTCAGCGCCCGACGGGGTCGACCGCACGGTGGCCCAGCCCATGGCCGGCGAGACGCGGGGGCCGTGCTTGGCGAGGCCGCTGTCGATGAGCGCGGTCTCTTCGGGCGCTGGCGAGAGGTCGGCGGCCTGCAGGTAGGCCTCGAACGCGTCGCGGTCGCGCTTGAGATCGCCGAGGATGGTCGCGCGAATCAGCGCGGTGCTAGCGTTCGGCAGCGCGGTCCAGGCGCGTTCGGCGGCCTCGAGGGCGTCGTCGAGCTTGCCGGCGCCGTAGGCCTCGGTGGCGTCCTCGTAGGCGGCGCGGGCGTCGGCCCGGTCGGAGTCCGTGGCGCGCCCGGTCTCAGGCAGGTCGGGCAGCAAGACGTCGGCCCAGGCCGAAGGTGCGAGCGCGACAGCGACCAGAGCGACCAGCGCCGAGCAAGCCCGCACGCGTGTGAATTCAAACACTTATAATCCCTGGGTCCGAGAGGGTGACCGCATTGTGGCGCCCCGCCCGCTCGGAGGCAATTCGCGTCCCCGAAGCGCGGGACTTCGCGCGGCCGGCGGCGTGGTGTATGGGAACGGCGAAGCCACCGACCGCGGAGCGACCATGAGCGAGACCCGGTACAAGACCTTCGACGAGTTCTGGCCCTACTACCTGGGCGAACACCTCAACCCCGCCTGCCGCGCCCTGCACTACGTCGGGACCGGGCTGGTGATCGGGACGGCGGTGACCTCGGTCGTGACGATGAACCCGACGCTGCTGCTGGCCTTGCCGGTCATCGGCTACGGGTTCGCCTGGGTGGGGCACTTCGCCATCGAGAAGAACCGCCCGGCGACCTTCACCTACCCGCGCTGGTCGCTGGCGGCGGACTTCAAGATGTTCGGCTACTTCGTGACCGGCCGCATGGGGGCCGAGCTGGCCAAGCACCACCCGGGCGCGGTCGGGGCGACCCGAGCGCAGCGGGCGTAAAGCCAGCTCGCCCGTTCTAGACGCCGACCAAGCACTCCAGGGCGCCAGGCGCCGTGAGGTCGGCGAATAGCCAGTCGGGATCGCACGATTTGAGGGTCGCGAGGTCGACCCCGCCCGTGGCGACCGCGACGCACTCGGCGCCGATGGCGTGGGCGGCGGCGATGTCTTTGGACGTGTCGCCGATGACGACCACGCGGCACTCGGAGCGGGGCAGGCCCAGGCGCGCGGCCCCGCGGTCGGCGCCGACGCGGATGAGCGCGGCGCGGTCCTCGTCGTCGCAGCCGAAGCCTCCGAAGGCGAAGCGCGGGTTGAGGCCGACGCGCTCGAGCTTGATGCGGGCGCCGGTCTCGACGTTGCCGGTGCCGAGGCCGACCGCGCTGTGGGGGCGGGCGAGGGCGGCGTCCACGGCGGCGACGATGCCCGGGTGCACGGCGTAGACCGGGGCCTGGGCGATCTCGTCGGCCAGCAGCCCGAGGTAGGCGTCCAGCAGCTCGTCGATGCGCTCGGCGGTGGGGTCGAGATCGATGGCCTGCAACGCTTTGCGGAAGATCGCCCGGTCGGTCATGCCGCCGAACGAGAAGTGCGCGCAGGCGTCGTCGCGGCCGTGGACGCGCTCGACGGCGCGCTCGAGGGCGCGACGGCCGGCGCCCCCCGAGGTGATGATCGTGCCGTCGATGTCGAAGAGATAGACCGTGGGACGCATGGGCGGGCTCGTGACGGCGCCGCGGCGCCGGTGGTAGGCTGGGGATGCAGATGATGCCCACGGGGAGGACGCGGATGGAAGCACGAATCCGGGCGAGGTGGCTGGCGGTCGGGCTGGTGCTGGCGGCGGTCCTGTGGGTGGCGTGCGGCAAGGGCGAGGCCCGGGCGGTCGAGACTCGGGCGGTCGAGACCCAGGCGGTCGAGGCCGCGTCGTGTCCCCCGCTGGAGCTCAAGCTCGACGGGGCCGCCCAGACCTGGACGAACGTGCTGGCCTACCGGATGCGCGGCAACACCATCGTCCGCATCTACAACCACGACGGCGTGACCTGCGAGCACCTGCTCGAGGATAAGCCCGTGAGCGTCCCGCGCGACGAGCAGCTCATCAACATCACCGTGATGTCGGGGACGGCCTATGTGACCTACGCGCCGGACCCGTCGGGCGGGCAGGCCAGCAAGGGCAAGGTGGTGACGAAGGGCGAGAAGGCCGGCGGAAAGCTGGGGCTCTGCCTGCCAGATCTGCTGACCCTGACGGGTAAAGGCGTCCATGAGGGACACACCGTCACGGTGCAGGGCCTGGTCGAAGCGAAGTTCTGCGGCGACCACAAATAGCGGAGGCGTGCGTGGTGCGAGCGATTTGGAACGACGTGGTGGTCGCGGAGTCCGATGAGACCGTGCTGGTCGAGGGCCACCACTACTTCCCCCTCGATTCGGTCGCTCAGGAGCACCTGCGCTCCAGCGAGCTGATCACGCGCTGCTTCTGGAAAGGGACGGCCAACTACTACGACGTGGTGGTCGATGACGCGGTGGCGAAGGACGGCGCGTGGACCTACCGCGCACCGTCCGAGGCGGCAGGGAATATCCGGGATTACATCGCTTTTTGGCACGGTGTACGCGTTGTAGCCGACGGCGGCTGACCCGCGCCCCGCGGTCCCGCGAGGCGTATGGCGGCGGTCGAGCGGCAGGAGGTGCGTGATGGAACAGGGACTCGAAGTGCGGTGCCCAGCCTGTGGCCAGCCCACGGCGGTCTATGTCGACTGGGAAGACGGCACAGACGAGCTGGAGACCGACTGCCAGGTCTGCTGCCACCCAATCCACGTGCAGGTGAAGATGAACGCCGGGCGCGTCGAGAACACCGCGGTCGGAAACGAGTGGTGAGTCGGCGCGCAGTTAGGGGTGGCCCAGAATGAATGCGGCATCGGCGCAAGCAGACACGTCATCAACGCGTTCGCGAAACCCGAAGGTGTAGTTGGAGGCTCCGAGGGGTTGAGGACACGTTGGGACTGGATCCGCCGCGGAGATGCTGGGTCTGTTTTGGGCCAATTCCCGAGCCGGCGGAGCCAGAACCAAGAGACTCGCGCAAAGACGCCAAGCCGCAAAGATCGCAAGAAGATTGGCACAGGCGGTTCTAGTCTTCGAGGCCGTTGACGAGCCGGGTAATCCCAGCCTTGATCGTGGACTCGCCGAAGTTGATGAGGAGTCCGAGGCGCATGTCGGCGAGTCGGAGGTAGGTGAGGAGCTGCTTCTTGTGCACGGGCGCAGTTCTCTCAACGGACTTGATCTCGACGATGACCCGGTCCTCGATGATGAGGTCCGCCCGGAAGCCGACCTCAAGTCGTATGGCGGCGTAGGTCACCGCGATGGGCACCTGCTGCTGTACTCGGAGCCCGCGGAGCTGCAGCTCGTAGGTCAAGACCGCTTCGTAGACCGATTCCAGTAAGCCCGGCCCGAGGGCGACGTGGATTTTGTAGGCGGCGTCTACGACTTTTCGGGCGATTTCGTTCTCATTCACCTCGATCTCCGGCTGCTGAGCTGGCGCACGATGATGGCACGGGCGTGCTCGACGTCCCAATCGGATGCATTCGCCCGGCCTGTGGGAGGTGGCCGATGGGAGTTCTGATCGCGCGCTACCCCGACCGCATCGCTGGTGGCCTGTCCTGTGACGACCGGGTGCTCATCAAGGGACCGTCCACCCGGTCTGCTTCGCGGGAGGCACGGGCTCGTTATTGTACCAGCGCGGCTTCCGGTGTTCCGACGACACGGCGCTCGGCCGCCGCACGATCATGGCGAGCCTCAAGCCCACCGAATTGATCGTCATTCCTCCGCGAATCGTCAGGCGCGCCATGACGATCTGGCCCCTCAGATCCACCCGCGTTCTTGGCGCCTTGGCGTCTTGGCGCGAACCAAGCCCTCCCCGAACTTGAGCCAAGTCCTGCCAGAATTGAGCAGGATCTCGGACGTAAGGAGTCAGCCCAAAATAAACACGTCCTCTTCGCGGCGGATCCATCCCCATCAGCGCGTCCTCGAAACCTCGGAGTATCCAGATACACCTTCGGGTTTCGCGAACGCGTTGATAGGGCGTCTCCTTGCGCCGATGCCGCATTTGTTCTGGGCCGACTCCTAAGGGACTAACCTCGGCGCCTCAGCTTCGCGCCGGCTCAATGACCCAGCGCGCGGTCGCGGTCGCCACGACGTCGCCCTTGCCGTCGCGGATCGCCACCTGCACCTGGTGTTCGGTGCGGGCCTGGGGCGCGGCGACCTCGGTGTGGCACTCCGCTTCCAGCCGCCCGCGGGCCTTCTTCGCGTAGTCGATGGACAGCCCGCTGATGATGCCGCGAGCGCCCGGGGGCAGCGCCATCATGGTGGCGAGGCCGCTGGTCTCCTCGGCCAGGTTCATCAGGGCGATGGCGTGCACGCAGTCGAGGTGGTTGCGGACGGCGCGCCGGTCCCGCATGGCCAGGCGCGCGTAGCCCGGGCGTAGCTCGAGGATCTCGGCGCGGATGGTCCCCGTGTAGGGCGCGGCCTCGCCGACCAGCCGGCTCATGACCCGCCGCCCGCCCGGCATCCGCGAGAGCACCGCCCACAGCCGCTGCAGGTCGCCCGGGCCCGACATGCCGAGTCGCTTCAGCACGCCGTTCTTCATCCGTCGCCTCGGTCGGTCTCGATGGCGACGTGAACCACGCCGGGCACCTGGGTGCGAATGTGCGCCTCGAGCAGGTCCACCTCGTCGCCGGCGGCCGTCAGCACGGCCTCGCCGAACTCCCGGAGGAACTCGCGCAGCTTCTCGGGGTCTTCGATCTCCGAGGCGATCGCTGACAGATCGCGGCCCGCCAAGATGCGGTCGGCCAGCACCGCGCCGTCGAAGTCGACCTCGGCCGCGACGTGGTAGTTGCCCAGGGTCAGCACCACCCCGCGCAGGTTCTTCACCGACTCGACCGCGGCGTGGCTGCCGAGCACGTCGCGCACCTTGTCGGCGACCTCGTCGTCGACTGACTTGGCGAGCAGGAAGTCGCGGTTGGCGCGGACCAGCGCGATGGCCACGAAGGCCAGCAGCACGCCGATGGCGATCGACGCCAGCGCGTCCCAGCCAGGCCAGCCCGTGAGCTGCTCGAGCCAGATCCCCGACGCCGCGAGCATCACGCCGAAGACCGCCGCGCAGTCCTCCATCAAGATGGCGTTGGTGGTCGGGTCCCGCGACTCGCGCAGATAGCGCATCGTCGTGACGCCCTGCGCCTTCGCGTCGCTGGCGAGGCCGCGAAAGGCGACTACGGCGGCCCCGCCCTCCAGCACCACCGCGATGCCCAGCACCGCCCACGTCACCCAGGTGTGGTGCGACGGCGACAGGTGCATCAGCCCCATCACGCCGTGCCAGGTGGTGACGCCCGCGCCGACGAAGAAGATGCCCAGCGCGCTGACCAATCCCCAGAAAAACCGCGCGCGCCCGTAGCCGTAGGGGTGCTCCGCGTCCGGCTCGCGCTCCGACGCGTGCAGCCCGAAGAGCAGCAGCGCCTGGTTCGACGTGTCGGCGACGGAGTGGATGGCCTCCGACAGCAGGGCGCCCGACCCCGAGACGCCGAACCCGATGAACTTGGCGACCGTGACCAGCGCGTTCGCCGAGAGGCCGGTGATGACCGATGTGGTGCTATTTCCAGACATTGGGCGGCCCATGATGGCGAAGTCGGGCAGAGATTCAAGCGGCGTCGGGGCGCCGAAACGACAAAGGGGCACCGCTTTCGCGACGCCCCTTTCCCGCGATCACGCTGCTAGGACGTGCCCAGCAGCGACGATCAAACCTACGGAGTCGTCGGAGCGGCCCCTTCGACTGCCTCGACGGCCTTCTCGCCCGCCTCCTTGACCTCGGCGGCGGCGCCCTCAACAGCGGCGGCGCCCTCAACAGCAGCGCCCTCGGCCTTCTCGGCCGCGCCACCGACGGCTTCCTTGACCGCTTCGCCAGCCGCGCCGGCCGCTTCCTTCGCGTCGCCAGCCGCCTCGAGGGCCTTGTCCTTGGCCTCGCCAGCCGCCTCAGCCGCGCCGGCCTTGTCGCCGGCCTTCAGGGCCTCAGCCGCCTCGCCAGCCTTCCCAGCCGCTTCGCCGGCCTTCTCAGCCGCCTCGCCAGCCTTCTGCATGGCCTCGCCTGCAGCGCCGCCGGCGTCGGCCGGCTTCTTCTCACAAGCTTGTGCGCCCACGAGGGCAGCGCCGATGGCCAGCGCGCAGAGCATCTTTCGCATGGTGTTCTCCTCAGATTCCCGCGTACGGGGGGTGTTCCCTCGCGTTACTGCACGGATTTTCGCAACTGCACAAGCGGAAACCACCGTGCAACGTTGTGCCGCGCGGCCCCTTCGGCCAAGATCCCGCGCCACAGCGGAGGCTTCTTTCGTGCATAGGCGCATTCTCATCGTGGGCGGCCGCGGTCGCATGGGCAGCCGCTTCGCCAGCGAGCTCAGCACCCGCGGCCACAGCATCGACATCCTCGAGCCCGGCGACCCGCGCCCCGAGGCCGAGGTCGTCGCCGCCGCCGACATCGTCATGCTCGCCGTCCCCATGCAGCTCGCGGTCGCGCGCGCTCTGGAGCTCGGCCCCCACGTCCGCCCGGACGCGCTCCTCTGCGACATCAACAGCCTCAAGGTCGAGGTGTGCGCCGCAGCAGCCGGCGCCAGCCGCGGCGAGGTGCTGGGCCTGCACCCGATGTTCGGCCCCTCGGTCCACACCCTCGAGCACCAAAAGCTGGTGGTCTGCCGCGTCCGAGGCGGCGAAATCACCAACGATTTCCTAGCAGAACTGGCCGATCTCGGGCTGGCGCTCTTCGAGAGCACGCCCGAGATCCACGACCGCATGATGGCCGTCGTCCAGGTCCTCACCCACTTTCGAACCCTGGTGATGGGCGAGGCCCTGCGCCGGGTCGGCGTCGGCATCGAGGAGAGCCTCGACTACACCAGCCCCATCTACCGCCTCGAGCTGGCCGTGGTCGGCCGCCTCTTCGTCCAGGACCCCGACCTCTACGCCGAGATCGAGATGCAGAACCCCTTCGGCGACGAGGTCCGCAAAGCCTTCCGCGACGCCGCCACCGACGTCAGCGCGCTCATCGAGACCGCCGACCGCGACGGCTTCCGCACCATGTTCGCCAGCGTCCGCGACTACTTCGGCCCCTTCGGCGAAGAGGCCCACGAGCTGTCCGACAGCGTCATCGACCTGGTCGCCGCGCAGAAGTAGCCGCGGGCGGACTCTACTCCGCGTAGAGCGCGTCGATGGCGGCGGCGTACTTGGCCATGACGTTTCGGCGCTTCAGCGACATCTTCGGGGTGAGCATGTCGTTTTCGGTCGTGAAATCCTCGGGGGTGAGGATGAAGCGGCCGATGCGCTCGAAGCGTTTGAAGTCGGTGCTGTGGCGCTCGATCTCGCGCTCTAGCTGGCTGTGGACGCTCGAGTCCTTGCAGAGGGCGGCGTCGTTCTCGGCGGTGACGCCGTTCTCGCGGGCCCACTCGCGCAGGTTCTCCATGTCGGGGACGATGACCGCGATGTTGTAGAGGCGGTTGGTGCCGTCGATCATGAGGTTGTTGATGAAGGGGCTGAGCTTGAGCTTCTCTTCCAGCGGGGCCGGGGCGACGTACTTGCCGTTCTCGAGCTTGTACTGCTCTTTGACGCGGCCGGTGATGTAGACGAAGCCGTCGCTGTCGATGCGGCCGAGGTCGCCGGTGCGGAAGCCGCCGTCGGCCGTGAAGACGTGGGCCGTCTCGTCGGGCAGGTTGTGGTAGCCCTGCATGATGTTGGGGCCGTAGACGATGATCTCGCCTTGGCCCTCGGGCGCGACCTCGGCCGGGCCTAGCTCGACGCGCACGTCGGGGATGGGCTTGCCGACCGAGCCGATGCGCTGGTTGCCGGGGTAATTGGCCGTCGCGATGGGGCTGGTCTCGGTGAGGCCGTAGCCCTCGTAGACGGTGATGCCCAGGCTGTCGACGAACTCGCCGACCTCTTTTGACAAGGCCGCGCCTCCCGAAAAGGCGTATCGCAGCCGGCCGCCGAAGCGGTCGCGGATCTTCGCGCCGACCAGCTTGTCGAGCACGGCGTGCTGCAGGTTCAGCGCCAGCGACGACTTGCCCTGGCCGCTCAGCGCGCGCCGCTCGGCCGCGACGGTCAGGGTCCGCTGAAAGAGGGCCTGCTTCACGCCGCCCTCGGCCGCCATCTTCTTGTGAACGCCGTCGTAGATGCGGTTGAAGATGCGCGGCACCGAAAACAGCAGGGTCGGGCGGACCTCGGAGAGGTTCTCGATGATGGTGGTGACCGACTCGGCCAGGCCCATCGCCGCGCCGTAGCTCAGCAGGCAGTGAAGCTCGACGGTCTGGCCGAAGCTGTGGGCCCAGGGCAGAAAGCACAGCGAGACGTCGTCGGAGCTCATCGGGAAGATGGCGTGGACCGCGTTGATGTTCGACGTGATGTTGCCGTGGCTCAGCAGCACGCCTTTGGGGTTGCCGGTGGTGCCGCTGGTGTAGATGAAGCCGCAGACGTCGGACGCGTGGGGCTTCACCGAGGGCACCGGGTTCGCGCGGCCCGTGCGCAGCAGCCCGGCGTAGCTGGTCGGCGTGGACTCGGGGCCTTCGAGGTCGATGACGTGCTCGAGGCTCTCGATGTGGTCGGTGAAGCGCTCGGTCTGCACGTGAACCGGCGTGTTGGGGACGATCAGCAGCTTCGCGCCGCAGTCGTTGAGGATGTACTCCCACTCTTTCTCAAGCTGGGCCTCGTACATCGGCACGAACTGCGCGCCCAGGCTGTAGGTCGCGTACGCAGCGACCGCCCACTCGGGGCGGTTGTTGCTGATCATCGCGACGCGATCGCCCTTCTGGACGCCGAGGCTGGCCAGCCCGGCGCGAAACGCCGCCACCTGCTCGCCGATCTCGCCGTAAGTCAGCCACTCATAGCGGCCCGCGCGCTTGACGCCGAAGAGCGGACGGTCGCGGTAGCGCGTCGTGCTCTGCTCGAACATCTGCACAAGATTCGAAAACGTATCGCCCATGATTCCGTCCGCCTTGTAGCCTCACCCACCCGAGGCACGCGCGAGGGTAGCAGACCAGACGGACGCTGCAATCGGCCCCGGCGGACTTCCGGATTCAGCCGCCGCCTGCGCCGCTGCCGCCCTCGGGGATGCCCGGCTCGGTCATGGTGCGCGGGTCCAGAAGCCGCGTCAGCTCGGCCTCGGGCAGCACGCCCATCTCGAGCGCCAGCGCCCGCACGGTCTTCTTCTCCTTCACCGAGCGCTTGGCGATGTCCGCCGCCTTGTCGTACCCGATGACCGGCGCCAGCGAGGTCACCATCGACAGCGACCACTCGACGTAGCCCTCGGCACCCTCGCGGTTGGCGACCATGCCCTGCACGGCCTTCTCGGCGAAGGCGCGGACCGCGCCCGCGAGGTAGGTGACCGACTCGAGCAGGCTCTTCGCGATGACCGGCATCATCACGTTGAGGTCGAGATTCCCGTGGGTGTTGGCGACCTGCACCGTCACGGCGTTCCCCATGACCTGCGCGCAGACCATCATCAGGGCCTCGCACATCACGGGGTTGACCTTGCCCGGCATGATCGACGAGCCCGGCTGCACCGCCGGCAGCTGAATCTCGGCGAACCCGCAGCGCGGACCCGACGACAGCCAGCGGATGTCGTTGGCGAGCTTCATCAGCGAGGTGGCGACTGTGGAGAGCTGGCCCGCCAGCTCGGCGCACGCGTCCTTGGAGGCCTGGGCCTCGACGTGGTCGACCGCCTCGCGAAAGGGCAGCCCGAAGCGCTCCGCCAGCTTCGCCGCGACCCGCCCGCCGAACTCCGGGTGCGTGTTGATGCCGGTGCCGACGGCCGTTCCGCCTTGCGCCAGCTCGTAAATCCGCGGCAGCACCGACTCGATGCGCTCGACGCCCAGCTCGACCTGGCGCGCCCAGCCGCCGGCCTCCTGCCCCAGCCGAATCGGCGTCGCGTCCATCAGGTGGGTGCGCCCGATCTTCACGATGTCGTCCCACTCGCGCGCCTTGTCGCGCAGCGCGCTGCCCAGCAAACGCAGCGCCGGCAACAGCTCGCGGGTGACCTCGATGGCCACCGACAGGTGAATCGCCGTCGGGATGGTGTCGTTGGACGACTGCCCGTAGTTCACGTGGTCGTTGGGGTGCACGGGGTCCTTGCCGCCGCGCTTTCCCGTCAGCAGCTCGTTGGCGCGGCTGGCGATGACCTCGTTGGTGTTCATGTTCGTCGAGGTGCCGCTGCCCGTCTGGAACACGTCGATGACGAACTCACCGTCAAGCCCGCCCGAGATCACCTCGTCGGCGGCCTTCAGGATCGCGTCAGCCCGCTCCTTGTCGACCGCGCCCAGCTCACAGTTCACCTGCGCCGCGGCGTACTTGATGGCGCCCATGGCCTGGATGAACGTGCGCGGGAAACGCTGCCCGCTGATGGGGAAGTTCTCGACCGCACGCGCCGTCTGCGCGCCGTAGTACGCGTCCGCAGGGACACGCAGCTCGCCCATGGAGTCTTTCTCGATACGCTCGGCCATGTCGGGTCTCCGCCGGCAGGTCGGGCCCACCGAAGCAGTCGGTCGGGCCCGGGAGGTTCGCCGGCGTCGTAGCACAGGCAGGCCGTGGCTGTCTTGGGTCAGCGCGCGGCTACTCGCACACGCCGGACTGACACGTCAGCGACGCGCCGCACGGGGTGTTGTCGTCGTAGGCGACGTGGGTGCAGTCGCCGGTCGCGGGGTCGCAGCGGTCCTCGGTGCAGGGGTCCGCGTCGTCGCAATCGGCGGCCAGGGTGCCCACGCAGCGGCCGGCGCGAGAGCACCCGTCGGCGCTGTCCCAGCTGGCGCGGATGATGACGCCGTCCGGCGAATCGCCAGGATCTATCTGGGTAATTCCGACCATCGCGAAGCCGCCGTCCGAGAAGGCGGCCGCCGCGACGCCGACGTTGGGGCCGACCGGCGGGCGGAAGAGGAGCTCGCCGGCGGCGCCGTCGGAGTTCAGGCGCACCGCGTCGAAGGCGTTGCCCACGGCGAAGAGGCCGCCGGTCGGCGCCAGGATCAGCGACTGCGGGGCCTCGGTGGCGAGGGACTCGACTCCGAGCAGCGTGCCGTCGGGCGCGTAGACGCGCACCCAGCCGGTGCTGAGGCCCTTGGTGCCGGAGACGACGCGGCCCAGGACGTAGACGCGGCCGTCGGGGCCGATCTGGACGTCTTCGCCGAGGTTCTCGTTGAGCGCTTCGAAGACCGGCTCGCTCCAGACCAGGGCGCCCGAGGCGTCGAAGGCGCGGACGAAGGCGCCCGGCACGCCGCCGATCGCGTCGGTGGCGGTCCCGACGATGACGTAGCCGGCGCCGTCCGCGCGGGTGGCCAGGGCTTCGGGCTTGAGGCGGAGCGTGGCGTCGCCGAAGGTGATCTCGGGCTGCTCCACGCCGCCAGCGTCGATGCGGACGACGAAGACCTGTTCGGCGCCGCCCGCGACCATGTCGAGGCTGCCGACGGCCAGGGCCGCGCCGCCGGGCAGGGGCGCGAGGTCCTGCAGCAGCCGCTCGGTCGAGGCGCCCAGGACCTTCTCCCAGAGCAAGGTGCCGTCGAGGGGATCGATGCCGAGGTACCGCGTGGAGGCCACGCCGAGCGCGGGCGAGTGGCTGTGCCCCGTCACCAGGACGCCGCCGGTGAGGACGACGGCCTCCAGCGGGTGCTCCTGCCCAGAGCCGTCGGAGTAGGTCGCGCGCCAGACGATGTAGCCGCGGCGGTCGACGCGCCCCATCCACGGGCTGTGCTCGCTGAACTCGTCGCTGTCGAGGCCGCCCACGGCGAGGTCGTCGCCGGGCAGTGCGGTGACGCAGGCGGGCAGGATCGAGTGGATCGGGTCGTCCACGCGGCGGCTGAAGAAGAGCGCGTCGTCGCCGGGGCAGGGGTCGTCGGTGGTGACGCGGCGCGAGGCGTTCTCGTTGGTGCCGCCGGCGCGGGCGTAACCGGGGGCGAGGCCGCCGGCTTGGCCGGGGAGGCGCGCGAGGCCGCTGGCGCCGGCGAGGCGCTCGATCTGCGCGGCGAGGAGGCCGCCGCTGTCGACGACGGGGCTGGACAGGCACAGCGCGTCGGGGTCGTCGGCGGTCATGAGCAGCTCGAAGGTGGGGGCGGGCGCCAGCGGGTCGAGGCGGTGGAGGCGCCAGCCGCCGGAGAGCGTGTCGTCGGGGCCGCCGAGCCAGTGGCTGCCGCCGTTGTAGACCCAGCCGTCGTGGCCGAGGCTGATGCCGGTGATCAGCGTGTCGGCGACTGGCGATTCGAAGCGCTGGGTGCCCGTGGTGAGGTCCCAGGCGGCCAGCCAGTGGAGGCCGCCGGCGACGATGACGCCGCCCGGGCACCACCAGTGAGAGCCGCCGTTGGCCAGGGGGTTGGTGCAGTCGAAGCCGCCGACGGGCAGGGCGGTGATGGGGCCGGGGGCGATGATGGGCGGGCCGGCGCTGGTGAGCTGGACGCCGGTGGCGTCGACGGCGGCGGTGATGCGCAGCAGGCGGTCGCCGAGGGTGTCGGCGTAGGCGAGGCCGGCGCGGGCGGAGGCGCCGATGAGGCCGTCGTCCAGGGGGACCAGGGCGGTGACCTGGAGGCCTGGCGTGGGGAAGGCGCCGACGAGGCTGAGGGTGGGCTGCGGGAGCGGCGCGTAGCGGATGGCGGCGACGCGGTCGTTGAGGCCGACCAGCCAGTGGCTGCCGCCGTTTTTGATGACGCCGCTGTCGCCGCCGAGGCGGACCGGGCTGGTGCGGACGGTCGAGGGCAGCTCGAGCTCGGTGAGCGGCGAGCCGTCGGTGGCGAGCAGGGCGATGCGGCCGGTGCCGAGCTCGTCCAGGGCGATGAGGAGGACGCCGTCCGCGCCGACCGGCTGCGCGCAGGAGGCCAGCGGGTAGGGGACCGACCAGACGGGGGCGCCGTCCGCGTCGTGGGCGGAGACGCGGCAGCCGTCGGGGCCGTCCAGCGCCACGAAGATCTCGGCGACCGCGCCCGGATCGGTGATGGCCAGCGGGCTGGTCGGGGACTCGCCGGCGCTCCAGGTGGCGAGGGTGAGCGGGTCGTCCAGGGAGTCGAGGAGCGCGAAGGAGAGGCCGAGCTCGTCGGTGAGCACGGCGCTGTCGTACAGAATCGCGGGCGCGCGGCGCTGGCACGGGGGCGGCAGCAGCGTGGGGACGGGGCCGGCGTCGACGTCGGGGGTGGTGTCGTCGGGGAGGTCGTCGGCGAGGTCGGCGCTGTCGTCCGCGTCGGCGAGCTCGAGATCGGGCTCGGCGTCGAGCAGGATCTCGGGCTCTGCGTCCAGCTCGGCGTCGAGCTCGGCGTCCAGTTCGGCGTCGAGCTCGGCGTCCAGCTCGAGATCGGGCTCCGCGTCCAGCTCGGCGTCGGGAACGGCGTCCAGCTCAGCGTCGAGCTCGGAATCCAGCCCGAGATCGGGCTCTGCATCCAGCGCGGCGTCCGGTTCCGCGTCGGCGGTCTCGAGATCGGGCTCGGCGTCGGGCAGGATCTCGGGCTGTGCGTCCAACTCAACGTCGGGCGCCGCGTCGGGCGCCGCGTCTGCGAGCCCGTCAGCTTCGGTGTCCGCGATGGCGTCGACCGATGAGACCTCGTCCGCGTCGGGCTCCGCGTCGGCGCTGGTGTCTGCGTCGCTGTCGGCGTCGGGCGCCGAGTCCGCGTCGGTGACCGCGTCGGAATCCGAGGCGGCGTCTGCCTGCGCGTCCGCGTCGGTTAGGGCGTCCGTGTCCGCGCTGACCTCGTCGTCTGGGAGGTCTGCGGCGTCGGCGTGGGCGTCGCCCTCGAGGTCCGGGCCCGCGTCCGCATCCGCGTCGGCCGCCGCATCCACATCCGCCAGCGCGTCCGCGTCCGCGTCGGCGACCGCATCCGCATCCGCGTCCACCACCACGTCGCCGCCGCCCGTCTCCGTCGACGTGTCCAGGTCTGTCTGCCCGCCGATCTTCCCCGACTCGGGGCAGGCCGCCAGGAGCACCGCGACGGCGACCACGCTCAGAAATCGTGCGACCACGGTCAGTCCTCCAGTTCCTGCAGGCTCTGACCCGCGTAGATCGTCACTTTATGCCAGCGCCGGCCCTCGCCGTGCAGCGGCTCCAGCTCGCGTGCGCGCGCGAGCCAGTCCTCAAACTGAAGGCGCGTGCGCCGCAAGAACGGCGACACCTCCTCCCACAACGGGTGATCTTCGGGCAGGTCGAAGCTGAAGGTCAGCCCGCCCTCCAGATCGGCCAGATGCGCGCTGGGTCGACCCAGGCGCACCTTCTTGCAGATGGCCCGCACGACCGCCGACAGGTGGTCCCACAGGGCCGCCTCGTACCCATCCGCTGTGTCCATGGGGATATGGTAATCGGTGGCGCGGTAGCAGGCGACGCCGCCCTCGTCGGTCTCGGCGAGGCGCCCGGTCCCGCGCAGCTTGGCCAGCCACTCCAGGCACTGCTCCTCGCTGCGCCCCATGCGGATGGTCAGCTGCTCCAGGCTCAGCGGCCCCTCGCGATAGAGCAGCACCACCGCGTCGTGATAGCCGGCCGCCCGCGCCGTCTGCTGCGTCACGGCGGCGTAGGTCTTCGTGCGACCGCGCCCGGTCACGCTGAGCAGCCCCGACTCGACCAGGAAATGCAGCAACCCCTTGAGCGTATCGGTCTTCAGCCCGCCAAAGGCCTTCTCCAGCTCGCCGTAGCTGGCGCCGTGCGTCTGGTCGGCCACGTACCCATAGACGCGCTCGAGCAGCGTCCGCGGCGAGTCGTCGGCCTCGCCCGCGCCCGACTCCGGCGCCCGGTAAAGCTCGCCAAGCTTCTTCATCTTCGCCCGAAACCCATTGATGGTCAGCCCGAGCGACGCCGCGATGGCCTCCTGGCTGATCCCCTGGTCCCGCAACACCCCGACGATGTCGAAGAGCGTCTTCCCAGCGATGTCAGCGAAGTACATCCGCAGTGGGTTCTGAGCCGCCAACGTCGCAAAAAGCTCAGCGATCAGCGGCACGATCCGCTCGACCAGTCCCGCGAAGTCGGTGTCATCAGGCGGCGGTGACGCCATGGTGCCCCCCCGGGCCGGCTCTCAGCAGTGAAGCGTTCCGTACAGCGCCCGCGGCCAGCGTACAACCTCCGCGGCCCGAAGCACGCACATCACGCGATACCGGTGGTGCTGAACCCGGCCCGGGCGCCGCGGGCGGCTGCGCTTCACTCCGGGCCGTCAGCCTTCGATTGCGGGAGATAGGGGTCGAGTCCGGACTTAAGACTTGCCTTCGGCCTCGGACTCCCTAGAAATACAGCTTCCCGTACAGCGAGTGCAGGCCGCGGACGACCTCGACGTTCTCGATGATGCTCTTTACGCGGTACTCGAGGTAGTCGACGAAGCCCTCGTCGGGTTCGGGGAGGGCCAGCTCGGCGTCGAGCTCGTCTTTCCAGAACTGCGCTTGGGTCAGCATGGCGTAGCCGACGCCTTCGATGGCGTCGTCGCTGTGGCGGGTGGCCATGTAGGTGCGGTTGTTGAAGGGGTCTTCGAAGCGGACGAGGCGCTCTTCGCTGGTGTCCGCCGGGACGAAGCCCTCGCCGGAGCCTTCGAGCCAGATCTGGGCGCTGTCGTTGAAGGTGTTGTCGTAGTTCGCGTTCAGCCAGGCCATCCCGTACCAGAGCGCGTAGAGCTGCACGGTGAAGCTGGTCGACGGGTCCACGGGGCCGCCGTCGACGAAGACCTGGGCGGCCGCACCCGTCGCGAAGGGGTCGGGCGCGATGTAGTTGCCGTCCTCGTCGAAGGTCCCGGCGTACAGGTCGAAGCGGTCTGAGGCGATGCCGGCGAACGCGCGCTGCACTTCCTCAGGGAAGCTCAGGTACATCGAGATGGCCCACTGGTCGACGCCCGACGACGTGTCGATGCCAAGGAAGTAGGTCTCCGGCGAGGTCAGGGCCTCCAGCGCCAGGATCTTGTCGTAGAAGGTCCCGATCCACTTCAGGCGCTCATAGAAATAGTAGCCGCTCTCCACGTCGTAGACGCTGTCGAAGTAGCGCGCCTGCCCCAGGCCCAGGTTCACGTCCGAGCAGTATTCCTCGACGTCCCAGGCCCACTCGTCGCCGCAAAGTGGCAGCGGCTGGCTGTCCAGGGCCCACCAGTATTCCTCATAGAAGTCGTACATGTAGGCGCCCGGCTCCGGCGTCGCGACCACCTCCTGCAAGAACGCCATCCCGTCCTGCGCCGCCGCCGTCATCGCCAGCCCGCCGTCGACCGCCTCCTCCCAGGGCCGGTCCTCGATGCCCCAGGCCGCCGCGTCGCCGCGCAGCCACTCCCAGGTGTCCGTGTCGAACCACTGCCCGAAAACCCAGTGGTCATATGAGTTTTTGACGAACGCGAAGTAGCGCCACCACATGCCGTCCATGTAGTCGAACTCGTCGAAGAAGACCTGGTCGCGCTTGAAGTTGTTGAACCAGTAGTAGTTCCGGTAGCGCGCGATGGCGTCCGCGACGACCTCGTATGTGTCCGGCCCCATATCGAAGGCGTTGCAGGTCGCCGAGCCAAACACCAGCTCGTCGGAGCAGAAGCGGTACGGCACCTCCCAGGCGTTCCACGGCGTCTGGCCGGTCATCTGCGCGACGTAGGCCGTGTCGCCCGTGCCGTCGCCCATCAGCGCCGCCGCCGCCGCGGTGTACGGCACGTCGCGCCGCGCCCGCATGCCCTGCAGCCCACCGAACACCGACGGGATCTTCGTGTAGTGCCGCCAATCCCGCAGCACCTCGTCCAAGGTAAACGGGCGGTCCCAGGCCCCATCGCCGTAGTCGACCACCCCAAGCAGCGGCTCGTTGAGCTGATTCTGAAACACCTCCACCAGCTGCCCATACCCGAACTTGATGGCCGCGCGGTCGTAGTGCCCCAGCCCCGCGATGTCCGCGTTGAAGCGCCCCGCGTAGTCCATGATCGAGCTGTACTGGTACTCGCGCGCCCTCCCCAGCACCTCGCCCTGGTTCAGCCCCTTCAGCGGCTCGGGGTTGGCCCCGCGCAGGTCCCAGTACTCGTCGTGGTAGTTCAGCGCGTCGCTGCTGCCCTCGAAGTTGTGGCGCAGGCCGAGGGTGTGGCCGACCTCGTGCTCGGCGGTCGACCGGAAGATGTGGCTGCTCAGCTCGACGATGATGTCGTCGGGGTCGGTGTCCTGTAGCTCGATCGCCAGCCCCGCCACCGCGTCGTCGAAAAACGCCGCCATCATCATGTTGCGCTTGGCGAAGCCGCGCATGCGCTCGAGGCTGGCCTTGTGGTGTTCGGCCGACGACCAGCGCACCGGCGAGAGTCGGTCGCGCAAGCCCGCCGGCAGCATCCCGACCGGGGTCGCCGGGTCGATCGCGCCCTGGCCTTTCATCGCCAGCAGCCCGGGGTTGCTCATCAAGAGGTCCTCGATGCCGCTCTGCCGCACGTTCGCCAGCCGGGCGCTCGCCCAGCCCGCCGGCCGCTTGAGCTTGTCGATCCCCGGCTTCTTCGCCGCCGCGCTCGCCGTCGGCCGCCGCGCCTTCGCCCCCGCCTCCCCCGATTTCGGCGTGGATTTGCCTGGCTTTCCGGCCGCCGGCGGCGCCGCCCCACGGTGGCTCTTCGCGAACTCGCGCCGCTCCTCCATCGAGCGCGCCTTGCCCTGAGCCCCGCCCGCCTTGAGCTGCGCGATGTACGCCTTGACGTTCTCGCCCTGCGCCAGCGTCTCCGGGTCCAGCCGCCCGTTGATCAGGTCGATGATGTCCCGCCCGTGTGCCGCGAACTCGCGCACCGCGGCCCCGTAAACGAACGCGTCAGCCGAAAAGATCTCGCCCGTCACCGGGTCCGCCGCCGACGGCCCATAGCCCAGAAGCCCCACCCGCGTCGGCTGGTCCACCCACCACACGTGGCTGTAGCGCAGGTCGCCAATGGCCTCGCCCCGCCGCAGCACCTCGCCCGTCTCGGCGTCCACGCTGCGCGAGTTCGGCTTCACGACAAAGACCGCCGGCGGGTCGGCCGCCCCGGTCAGGCTCTTCACCGTGTCGCGAAACGCCTGATTCCACTCGTCGGTCATCCGCTCGACCGCCGGCATCAGGTCGGCCGGGAAATCGGGCGACAGGTAGTACACGATGGGCCGCACCGTGCGGTCCTTGTACGGCAGCGCCTTGCCGTCCGCGCCGTGGCTCTTCTCCCAGATGTTCCAGCGATTGATCAGGTAGATCCTGTCGGATTCGACCTCGCCGTAGAGGTCGTCGTAGCTGAAGCGCTCGGTGCGGAAGTAGCCGAACTTGTCGAACATGGGCACGCGCACCAAGCTGGCGTCGTCGATGGCGTAAGGGTTGGAGGGCTGCGTGTTGGGTGTGCTGCCGCCGGATCCGGGCACGCCGAGCGGCACCCCGTCTGCGTCAATTGACACGCGATTGCCACTTTCGTCCCAGACGACACGGAGTGCGGCGCCCTCGGCGTCGCGGGCGATGGCGTTGTCGGGGAAGTCCAGCGGCTCGTAGTCGCTGAGCGCCGCCTCGACCCGCAGAAACGAGCTGCGCACGGTGATGACGGCCGGCGCGCAGTCGGTGTTGCCGTAGTACCAGCACGCCGGCTCGGTGAAGAGGCTGCCGTCGTAGTCCTCGAAGAGCACCTGCTCCGGCTTCACCACGGCCCGCGTGACCACGTCCAGGTAGTCGGCCGCCTCCATATCGAGCTGCTTCGCCCCGTCCTGCACGTCCTCCCAGGTCCCGTCGTCGGCCTTGCGCCCCAGCAGCAGCCGGTCCGGGTCCGCCGCGTCCTCCACGAAGAAGCTCACCGGGTCCTGGTCGAGCTGCTCCACGTAGAAGTTGAAGTTGGTCACCAGGTTCTTCGACCAATCGACCCGCACGAAATCTCGCTCAAACCAAGGCCGATCCTCGGTGTTTTCGAGCTTCACGTTGGTCTGCTCGCCGGTCGACGCGTTGTAGTCGCGCTTGACGTCGACGTGGTCCTCGATGGCGAAGACGGCGACCGGCGCCGCGTCCTGCGTGTTCTCGACCAGGGGCAGCACGCGCCACGCGATGAGGTGGTGCTCCTGGACCTCGAAGCGGACGCGCGAGACGTCGTCCTGCTCGCCAATGAACGTGAACCCGGTGTCGTAGGGCGCGTCGATGACGGTGCGCCGCATGAACCACTCGCCGTCGAAGACCGACTTGCGCAAGAGCCCAGGCTGGGTGCGATCGATGAGCCCGACGTCTTGCGCGCAGGCGGCGAGCAGCGTGGCGAGTGACAGGGTGAGGAGGCCGGCGCGGAGGAGGCTGCGGAGCATGAGACCTCGGGGACACGGGCGATTCTTCGTGTGGGGCCATCATTGGGCGGTCCCGCTCGCGCGGTCAATCGCACCCCCGGCGGGGACGAAACGCGCCCGCGCGGCGGGCCTCGGCCGGGCCGCGTGTCTTGACAGGGTGGGCCTGGGGCGGCGATGCCTTCGCGTGATGAGCGACGACCACACCCACGGCGGCATCTTCGAGCACCTGAGCTTGCTCTCCGAGCCGGTGCGCGTCCGCCTGCTGCGGCTGCTCGAGCGCGAGGAGCTTGGCGTCGGCGAGCTCTCGGCCATCGTGCAGCTGCCGCAGTCCACGGTCAGCCGGCACCTGAAGGCGCTGGGGCAGTCCGGGCTGGTGACGCGGCGCGCGGAGGGCACGGCGACCTGGGTGCGCATGGCAAAAGACGCGCTGGCGCCTGAGGTTTTGGCGCTCTGGGACCTGGTGCGCGACGCGGCGGCCGACGGCGCGACGCCGGCTCAGGATCTCGAGCGCATGGAGCGCGTCGTCGCCCAGCGCCGCCTGGACTCGCAGGCCTTCTTCGGGCGGGTGGCGACCCAGTGGAGCGAGCTGCGCGCGGAGCTGTTCGGCTCGGCGTTCACCTTGCCGGCGCTGCTGTCGCTGGTGCCGCCCGACCTGCGTGTGGCCGATCTGGGCTGCGGCACCGGAGAGGCGCTGGCCGAGTTGGCGCCAGTGGTGGGCTGGCTTATCGGCGTCGACCAGGCGGAGGCGATGCTCGAGGCGGCCGCGGCCCGTGTCGCGGGGGCCGCCAACGTCGAGCTACGCCGCGGCGAGCTCGAGGCGCTGCCCCTGGCCGACGATGAGATCGACGCCGCCTTGTGCATGCTGGTCCTTCACCACGTGGCCGACCTCCCGCGCGCCTTCGCCGAGATCGCCCGCGCGCTCCGCCCCGGCGGCCTGCTGGTGGTCGTCGACATGGTCGCCCACGACCGCGTCGCGTGGCGCCACACCATGGGCCACGCGCACCTGGGCTTCGCCGAGCAGGACCTCAGCGCCTTCGCCGAGCCCAGCGGGCTGCGCCTGCAGCGCTTCCGCCGCCTGCCGCCCGACCCGGCCGCGCAGGGCCCGTCGCTCTTCGTCGCGACCTTTCGCTCGCCCTGAGAGGGGGGTGAGGCGTTCGGACCGAGCAACGTGTCAGCGACGTCTTTTCAGGGGCTTATGCGGGGAGGGCGCTCGCCCGGCGCAAGAAAGCGACGCGTGGAGGTCCCTGAAAAGATGTGCGCCAGCGAGGCGACTGGAGAGTCCGTCACCACCCTCTAGGGCAGCACCGTCTGGCAGGTGCCGTCGGCCAGCAGGCAGGCCCACCCGACGCCCAGAGCGTTGGTGCAGGAGTCGCCGCCTTCGATCGTGATGGTGCAGAGGCAGTTGTCGGTGGTGTCGGCGGACTCGTGCTCGCAGAAGGGCTGCTGAGCCGGACACGCCGAGTCCCCGTCGCAGGCCACAGCGCCACCTGAGCACAGCGACACCCCGCGCGCGCAGCCATCGCCGCCCGAATCGCACGGTGCCTCCGCGAAGTCCTCGTCGAAGTCGCCGTCGCAGTCCTGGTCCACGCCATCACACGAGGTGTCCGGGCTGGGTGCCGGGCCATTGCAACGCAGCGCGCTCGCGGTGTCGCACACGACGCTGCCGACGCAGGCCCCGCGACCGCAGCTCTGCCCCTTCACCCGCGCCGCGCCGTCCCAATCGACGAAGCTCATGTTGCCGCCCGCGATAAACGCGTCGTCCGTGCTGCCGTCGCAGTCGTCGTCGATGTCGTTGCAGGTTGTATCGGGCGTCGCGAGCATCATCGTCGGGCAGTCCAGGCCGCCCACGGCCGAGCAGACGACGAAGCCGCCCTTGCACTTCCCGGTGCCGCAGGTCTCGCCGAGGAAGCGCACGCCGAAGGGAGCGTAAGGCTGCAGCCAGCCGATGAGCCCCTTTGTGGGCTTGAAATCCTCGTCGGTCTGGCCGTCGCAGTCCTGGTCCACGGCGTCGCAGGTCTCTGTCTTCACGTTGCTTATGGACGAGCAGGTCAGCTTGGTCTTGTCCGCGGCGTTGCAGACGACGATGCCGCCAGAGCAGCCCCCGGTGCCGCACGTCTCGCCCAGCACACGCCCGGCCTGCGTGGGCAGCGGCCCCCCGTCGTAGGTCACCGTGCCGCCGGTCTTGTAGATCTCGTCGGTCTTGCCATCGCAGTCGTTGTCCACCGCGTCGCAAAGCTCAGCGACCGCGTTCGTCAGGGTCGAGCAGGTCAGCTTCGTCGCGTCGTTCGGGTTGCACACCACCACCCCGCCCGCGCACGCGCCCACGCCGCACGCCTGCCCCAGCGTCTTGCCGGCGTCCCCCGCGAAAGGCCCGCCGTCGTAGGTCTTGCCGCCGCCCTCGACGAAGGTCTCGTCGGTCTCGCCATCGCAGTCGTCGTCTACCGAATTGCACTGTTCGGTCGCGGCGGCCCCCAGCGTGTCGCAGGTCAGCGCCATCGGGTCCGCGCAGATCACCAGCCCGCCGGCGCACGCCCCGGTCCCGCAGGAGTCCGCCAACACGGCCCCCGCGTCGCTCGCGTAGGGCCCGCCGTCGAAGCTGACCACGCCCCCCGCGGAGAAGGGACCGTCGGTGACCCCGTCGCAGTCGTCGTCCTTGCCGTTGCAGATGTCCTCGTTCCCCACGCTGTTCTCGACGCACTGCAAGACCTGGCCGCCCTCGGCGCACTCCACGACCCCGCCGCCGCACTCCTGGGCCCCGCAGGCCTCGCCCAAGCTGATCTTCTTCCCGCTGATGTCCTCGAACAGCACGGTGCCGCCTGGCAAAAAGTCCTCGTCGGTGTCGCCGTCGCAGTCGTTGTCGAGGCCGTCACAGCGGCCCAGCTCGTCGTCCTTTTGGTAGTCCGTACCGCTGTAGATGCAGACCTCGGCGCCGTCGTCACAGGCGATCTGCAGGGCGCCTGCGGCCGCGCACACGCCAAGGGTGCTGCACTGCGAGCTCGGGCCGGCCACCGGATCCTCGTCGGTGCTGCCGTCGCAGTCGTCGTCGATTCCGTTGCAGATCTCGGGCGAGCCTGTGTCCGACGAGGTGCACACCAGGGCGGCCCCGTTGGGCGAGCAGACCACCGCGCCCTCGTCGCACGCGCCCACGCCGCACGCGGCCCCGAGCACCGCCTTGCCCCCGCCGGGCAGCGGGTACACCACGGTGCCGTCGGGCCCGAAGTCCTCGTCGGTGTCGCCGTCGCAGTCGTTGTCGAGCAGGTCGCAACGCCCGAGCTCGCCGGCCGCCTGGTAGTCAGGACCCGCGTAGCTGCACGTCCACTTGCCCCCGCTGCAGGTCGCCGACGCCACGCCGTCGCCCCCGCACACGCCCTTCGTCGAGCAGCCGGCGTCCACGACCGAGGTCAGGTCCTCGTCGCTCTTGCCGTCACAGTCGTCGTCCTTGGAGTTGCACAGCTCGGCCACGGCCTTCGACGCGCTGCCCGCCTCGCCCTGCGCCACGCCCGCCGGCATCGAGCTGCAGCGCGTCCCGCCGTTGCTGCCGCACTCGACCACGCCGCCCGCGCACATCCCGATTCCGCAGGCGCTGCCTACCGGAAACGCCTCGTCGGTCTTGCCGTCGCAGTCGTCGTCCTTGCCGTTGCACTTCTCGGCGACGGCCTTGCCGCTGCTCGAGCACTTCAGCGCTTGCGGCGAGCCGGTCTTGCACTCGACCACGCCGCCCGCGCAAAGCCCCGCGCCGCACGCGTCGCCCACGCCCTTGCCGGCGTCTCCCGCGAAGGGCCCGCCGTCAAAGGTGACGGTGCCTCCCGGCTTGAAGTCCTCGTCCGTCGCGTTGTCGCAGTCGTTGTCCTTGCCGTCGCACGACTCGACGGCCACCGACGCGCCCGTCTCGTCGCACACCACCGCGGAGCCGTCCTCGGTGCAGATCAGCGTGCCGTTGTCGCAGGAGTCCGCGTCGTCGCCGTCGCAGCCGGTGCCAAGCTCCAGCCCGTCGTCGGTCTCGCCGTCGCAGTCGTTGTCCAGGGCGTCGCAGTTGCCCGCCTCGTCGACGCTGTAGCCCTCGACCGCGCTGTAATCGCAGTCCCATCCGAAGCTGCTCGGCGGGTCCGGGTCGACGCGGCAGCTCGCCGTGACGAAGGACTTGCCGCCCGCGTCCACCGCCGCGCACACGCCCACGACCAAGCAGTCGGAGTCCGCGACGTCCGTCAGCCCCTCGTCGATGGTGCCGTCGCAGTCGTCGTCGACGCCGTTGCAGGTCTCCGCGCCCGCGCCGCCGCCCTGCGAGCCGCCTGGGCTGGTGCTGCAGCGCGCGCTCGTCGCCGTCGCGCACTCGACCACGCCCTCACCGCACGCGCCGCCGCCGTCGCACGCCGCGCCCACCGGCTGCCCGCCGACCAGGAAGGCCTCGTCGGTGGTGCCGTTGCAGTCGTTGTCGACGCCGTCGCAGGTCTCTTCGACCGGCCCGGTGCCGCCGACGCACGCGATCATGCCCGGCTCCAGGCCGTCGCTGTCCGAGTTCACGCAGACGCGCTTCCCGGGGACGCAGGCCCCCGCGGACTCGCCGCAGGGCTCGCCGCCGTTGGTGCCAGGATTTCCCTCGTCGGTTTGGCCGTCGCAGTCCTGGTCGACGCCATCGCACACCTCGGGAGCGCCGGGGTAGCGCGTGTTGTCGCCGTCGTCGCAGTCGACCTCCGCGCTGAAGCCGTCCTTGTCGGCGTCGACCAAGCCGTCGCAGGTGAGGTCGGCGCCGCTGCAGTCCTGGTCCACCCCGTCGCCGCAAGGCTCGGGGGCGCCGGGGTAGATGGCCGCGTTGCCGTCGTCGCAGTCCTCGGGCGGAGAGAACCCGTCCTCGTCGGCGTCGGTGGCGGTGCAGAACGCCACGGCCTCGTCGCAGTTCTTGTCGCACAGCGCGAGGGCGTTGGGCTGGCCTTGCAGGGTGCGCGAGCAGCAGGGCTCGGCCGCGCCGGGGTAGACGCCCGAGTCGGCGTCGTTGCAGTCGCCGGTGTCGCTGCCAAAGCCGTCGCCGTCGAGGTCGTGCTCGGAGCAGCCCTCGTCGGTGCCGCCATCGCAGTTGTCGTCGATGGAGTTGCCGCAGATCTCGGCGGTGGCGTTGGAGGCTGACGAGCACTGGGTCGCCATGCCGTCGGGGCCGCACTCGACCTTGCCGCCCGCGCAGGCGCCCTCGCCGCAGTCGCCGCCGAGCGCGAAGCCTTCGTCGGTCGCCCCGTCGCAGTCCTGGTCGACGCTGTCGCAGACCTCGGGCAAGCCCGGCGCGACCTTGGGGTCTCCGGCGCCGCAGGTGGTCTCGCGGCAGTCAGCGACCCCGTCCTTGTCCGCGTCGACGCAGACCGCGTCGCCGCCGCTGCAGTCTTGGTCGACGCCGTCGCCGCACTGAGCGCAGGGGTCTTCGGTGGCGAAGGGGTTCGCGTCCCCGGCTCCCGGCGCGCAGTCCGACAGCGGGCTGGTGGGGGCGCCGCCGCAGCAGCCGGTCTTTCCGCAGTCGGAGAAGCCGTCCTTGTCGGTGTCACAGGCCAGGGCGATCCGCTCCAGGTGGACGCTCTGGGGCACGTTGGAGCTGAAATCCAACTTCCCCATCCACAAAGTTGCGATTCCCGAGGCGGTCACGCCGACCACCATGGCGTCGACCATGCTGCCCTCGGGGAAGGGAGCGGTGGCGCG
Organism: Myxococcota bacterium; assembly: GCA_041389525.1. Classification (GTDB taxonomy): domain Bacteria; phylum Myxococcota_A; class UBA9042; order PHBI01; family JACKFB01; genus JACKFB01. The sequence goes on from JAWKRR010000033.1 coordinate 76,828, forward strand.
GTTGAGGCGCCAGTTCGCAGGGCCCGGCACCGGCGCGAAGCTGGAGCTCACCGCGATGCTGGTGTGCACGTCGGTGACGCTGCTGGGCCAGTGGGTGAGCGTGCCGCCGTCTTTGGTCGCGAAGATGGCGCGGACGGCCGTCAGCGAGCCCGCGGCCGGCGCCTCGGAGGTGACGACGAGGTTGAGCCCCTCGACGGGCTCGACGATGGAGCCCTCGGCCAGGCAGACGCTGCGTCCCAGCGAGCCGTCGACCCTGCAGAGGTAGCCCGAGGCGCAGTCTTCTTGGCTGGCGCACTCAAAGACGACGCTGCCGAGGCCGAGGTCGTCTTTGCAGCCGGAGAGGGCCGCCAGCGCGGTCGCGACCGCGAGCAGCGCGAAGAGATAGGGCAAGCGCAGCATCAGAAGGACCCCCGAAGGCCGGCCATCGCGCCGCCGCGCACCGGGGTCAGCCCGACCTCTGCGCTCTTGGACTCGCGGCCGCGGATGATCAGCACGACGCCGGTGACCAGGGCGCCAGCGGCGACGCCGAGGGTCACGGCCGACCAGGTGTCTCGCCGGTCGGCCGTGGCCGCGGCGTCCAGCGCGTCGCGCTGAGTCAGCACGCTGGCGTCGACGACCTCGCCGCCGCCGGTGTCGGCGCGGATGTCGTCGCGGGTCTTCTTGGCGTCGAAGTGCAGAATCGCCGACGTCACGCCGAGGCCCGCCCCCAGCACCGTCAGCGCCCAGCCGGCCACACGCTTGGTGCGGGCGGGCGAGCGCACGGTGTGCTGCTTGACGGTGACCTCCAGGTGCGTGCCGTCGGGGTTGGCGCCGTCACCCTTGACCCGCAGGTCACTCGCCGGGGTCTTGGGCCCCACCACGGCGGGCTTCTCGCCCTCTACGGGCTTCGGCGGGTGAAGCTCCTGCTCGATCTCGATGATGTACTGGGACGCGCGCTCCCGGTACTCGGCGTCCGACTCGGGGCTCCCGATGAAGAGGCGGTAGGAGTCCACGGCTTCCTGCAGCGCCCCCGCGTTATGCTGCGCGCGCGCCGCGTTGTAGAGCAGCCAGCCGTTCGGGAAGCTCTCGTAGGCTTGCAGAAAGAGGGTGGCGGCCTCGGCGAACTTCCCCGCGTCAAAGGCGGCGGTCCCCTGGTCGCGCAACGTCGCCGCGCGCGCCTCGGCGGTAGGCTCAGCGGCCCGAGCGCTGGGCGCGGGCAGCGCCACGGACAGCGCCAGGACCCCGGCGATCACCAGGGCGCTGCGTATCGAAACGCTGGCGTGCATCACTGTCGTACCTCCGCGTGGGGGCTTTCCACGTCGGTCAGCTAGCGTGGGGCGCGCTGCAGCACGCCGCCGCGATCATAAGACCAAGCCTCAGGCGCTCAAACCGCCTGGGGCGGACGCACGGAGCGTCCGCGGCTCAGTCTACGGGCCCCCACGTGCCCGCGCCAGTCTCGCTAGGCTTCTTGGCGGGCACCGCCTTCGGAGCAGCCTTGGGGGCCGGCGCTTTTTCGGAGGTCTTGGACTCTTTCGCGGCCGGCTTCGCGGCCGGCTTGGCGGCGGGCGCGGGCGCCTGCTTGACCACGGGCGCCGGCTTCGCGGGCGTCGTGGCGGCTGGCTTCGTGGCTGGCGTCTTGGCGGCTGGCTTCGGGTCGGGCGTCTTCACGACCGGCTTGGGGGCGGGCTTGACCTCCGCCTTGGGCGCGGGCGGGGCAGACAGCGTCAGCTTGCGGCTGGTGCCGGCGTCGGAGGCCGCCAACTTCACGGTCTCGCGTGCAGCGCCTCGCACCAATTCCACCGTCGGCGCCTCGGTATTTGCGGGCCACTCGACCCACATGGGGGTGCGGCCGATGCGCGCGCCGTTGACGTAGACGGCGGCGCCGGCGGGGTCGGTGACCAGCTCGGCGCGCAGGGTGGCCACGATGGCCACGGGCTCAGGCTGGGCCTCGGGCGCGACCTCGGGGATGACGGCCGTGCCGGGGCTCGCCGGCTCGGCCGCCCCATCGAGCGGAGCCGTGGCCGGAGCCACGGCGGGCGCGACAGCCGAATCGGCCGCCGCGCTTGAAGGGTCGGGCTGCGCGCCGGCCGCGCCCACTTCGCCTGGGCCAGCGGCCGAGGCGACCACAGGCGCAGCGCCTACCGCACGCTGCGGCGCGGCGGCGCTCTCGGCCTGCCCGGTGGCGACCATGGCCGGCGCGTTGTCGGCGACGGCGCGGGTGACCTCGGCGTGCTCGGCCGCGGCGGGGAGATTCGTCACGCGCTCGAGGCTGGGGACCGTCCCGCCGCGCGGCAGCAGCAGCACCAAGGCGCCGATCCCGGCCGCCAGGGCGAGCCCACCGGCGAGATACATGCCACCGCGGGACTTCTTGCCCTTGTCGCTGTTCCACTGGGTCGAGACGGAGCGCCCCGTCTGCATCGACTCAAAGGGCGGCGCGGTGCGGGCTTCGGCCGCGGCCAAGCGGGCCTCAGACGCCGCGAACTCGGCGATGGACACCGGATCCGCGACCGGCATCGCCGGCTGCGTCGGCTTGCGCTCGCGCGGGGTGGTCGGCACCAGGACGCGCCGGCCTGAGCGCGGTTTCGGCGTGGTCTCGAGGCCTGGCTTGGTCTCGGCGGCCACCACCGGGAAGCTGGGGACCGTCTCGCGGCGCTTGAGCGCGCGCAGCGGCCGCTCCTGGAAGCCTTCCAGTGAGATGAGGGCTTCCTCGGCGCTGGGGGGCCGGTCGACCGGGTCCTTGGCGAGGCAGGCCATGACCAGATCCACCAGCGGGCCCTCGAGCCGTCGGCCCTTGACCTCAGGCGGGGGCGGCGTGGTCTCGACGTGGGCGCGCCCGACGTCGGAGGCCGGCAGGTGATCGAAGGGACGCTGCCCGGTCAGCAGCTCGTAGACGATGGCGCCGAACGCGTAGAGATCGGAGCGCGGCGTGACGGCCAGGCCGCGTAGCTGCTCGGGCGCGAGGTAGTGCGGCGTGCCGAGGACCACCCCGCGGTGGGTCAGCGGCAGGCCGTCCACCGTGGTCGTGCCGAGGATCTTGGCGATGCCGAAGTCCAGGACCTTCACGACCTCGCCGGTGCGGCGCTTGGTGTGCAGGAAGAGGTTCTCGGGCTTCAGATCCCGGTGGACGATGCCCTCGGCGTGGGCCTCGACCAGGGCCTCCAGGACCGCCTGGGCCATGTGGACCACGCGGCGCGGGTCCATCGGCGCTTCCTCGCGAATCACCTGGGCGAGCGAGCGGCCGTTGAGCAGCTCCATCACCAAGAAGAGCGCGCCGTCCTCGGTCAGGCCGTGGTCGTAGAGGTGCACGATGTGCCGGTGGTGCAGCCGCGCGAGGACGCTGACCTCTTGGCGGAAGCGGGCCTGCGCCTCAGCGTCGCTGGCGAGCTCCGCGCGCAGCACCTTCACGGCGACCTTGCGGGCGACGCGGGTGTCGGTGGCGCGGTAGACGCGGCCCATGGCGCCGATGCCGATGCGCTCCTCGATCCGGTACCGCTCGTTGAGCAACGCGCCGAGGCAGGCGTCCCCAAGATCGGGCGTCCACGTCTCGAGGCTCACCGTCTCAGCCCCGTCCTGGGGACAGGCTGCTGCGTCGGTGTGTTGTTCGCAGTGTGGGCAGATGCGCATGCGGGTCGGGGCGACTCGGGATGTGACGGGGCGTCTGGGATTCGGGGTCCGGACGGATTCCGAGATCCGCGAACACTATAGCGCACCTGTGTCAGCGAGTCAGGAGATAGTCCGCGAAAATCGACGACCCCAACCTTGCGCTTCCTCGGCCTAAGAGTTAATCCGTCCATCCGGATGAACGGATTAAAGCTCATCCGACGCCGCGCAAACGCGCCCAGGAGCCCTCAATGTCAGCATCCCTCGCCACTTCCGAGCCCATCTTCATGGACACCGGCCTGCCGCTCTTCGCGGGCCTCGATCACAAGGTGGCCGACCTCTCCCCCGCGACCGTCGCCTTTGGCCGCAAAGAGATCGACCTCGCCCTCTACGAGATGCCGGGCCTCGGTTCCTTGCGCGAGCAGTACGGCGCTGAGAAGCCCCTCCGCGGCGCGAAGATCATGGGCTCGCTCCACATGACCGTGCAGACGGCGGTGCTGATCGAGACGCTGGTCGAGCTTGGCGCGGACGTGCGCTGGGTCTCCTGCAACATCTTCTCGACCCAGGATCACGCTGCGGCGGCCACGGTCGTCGGCGAGCGCGGCACCCCCGCGGCGCCCAAGGGGATCCCGGTCTACGCGTGGAAGGGCGAGACCCTGCCGGAGTACTGGTGGTGCACCCTGCAGGCGCTGATCTGGCCCGACGGGACCGGCCCGACGCTGCTGCTCGACGACGGCGGCGACGCCACGCTGCTGGTGCATCTCGGCAACGAGCTGGAGATCTCTGGCGAGATGCCCGACCCGGCCAAGGCGACCAGCGACGAAGAGGCCATCGTGCTTCAGGTGCTCAAGGACGTGCGCCTCTCGCGCGGCGCCGGCTTCTGGGGCCCCATCGCCCGCGCCATCCGCGGCGTCTCCGAGGAGACCACCACGGGCGTCCATCGCCTGTACCAGCGCCAGGTTGATGGCACGCTTCTCTTCCCGGCCATCAACGTCAACGACTCGGTCACCAAGAGCAAGTTCGACAACCTCTACGGCTGCCGTCACTCGCTGGTCGACGCCATCATGCGCGCCACCGACGTGCTGATCAGCGGCAAGCGCGCCCTGGTCTGCGGATTCGGCGACGTCGGCAAGGGCTCGGTCCAGTCCCTGCGCGCCCAGAGCGCCAAGGTCTCGGTCACCGAGGTCGACCCGATCTGCGCGCTCCAGGCCTCGATGCAGGCCCTCGACGTCATCACCCTCGAGGACGCCCTGCCCACGCACGACATCTACGTCACCGCGACCGGCAACTACGGCATCATCAACGCCAGCCACATGATGCAGATGAAGCACAACGCGATCGTCTGCAATATCGGCCACTTCGACAACGAGATCGACATGGCCGGCCTGGAGGCGATGCGCAAGCGCGGCGAGGTCGAGAAGATCGAGGTCAAGCCCCAGGTCCACGAGTGGCGCTTCAAGAACACGACCCACGGCCCCAATGGCGGCGGGCACTCCATCCTCGTGCTGGCCGAGGGCCGCTTGGTCAACCTCGGCTGCGCGACCGGCCACCCGTCCATGGTGATGTCGGCGTCCTTCACCAACCAGGTGCTGGCGCAGCTCGACCTGCACGCGAACGCGGACAGCTACCCGAAGACGGTCACCGTGCTGTCGAAGGAGCTCGACGAGAAGGTCGCGATGCTGCACCTCGACAAGTTCGGCGCGAAGCTCACCAAGCTGACCGAGGAGCAGGC